>JAZLAG010000027.1:0-39883 GCA_045613085.1 Acutalibacteraceae bacterium
TGAATATAGAAATAATTTAACACACTATTATTTTTATATAGAGTGTGACTTTGAAACAGCAAAAGAATTTGCAAAAACAATAAAATAAACTTTTAAGGGGAGTTTAGAATATGAAAAAGAAAATAATTATAGCAATAGTAGTTGTGGTAGTTTTAATTGCTGGTAGTGTATTAGTATGGGATTATAACAATCCAGTTGCAGAAATTGATATGATGCAGCATGGTGGTTATGATACTCCAATGTTTGTAACATTAACCCAAAATAGATTTATTCAAAACGAAACGATTTCTCAAAAAGCTCATGAATTTAATGAATCTGTTGAAGCTGATTACCTTGCATTCCTTGAAAACTATGAACAACCTTACAATGTAAAAGTAAATGTTGTTGAAGAAGATGGTAAGTTAATTGTGACATATTTTGGTACAGCTACACAGAATGGTAAAGAAGTTGAATATCTTGAACAAAGAACTTATGATATTGACTTTGCTACAGAAATTCGTGGTTCTGTAGATTTACCTACAGAATAAGGGGCGTTAGAATATGAAAAAGAAAATAATTATTGCAATAGTTGCAGTAGTAATACTAGCAACAGTAATAACAAGTGCTGTTTTTATTCAATATTTTTCAACAACTATTCCGGGTGAAAAATGTATTGAGTACTGTAAAGAAAATACAGAAAGAAATGCTACGATTTTCGAATGTGTAAGTGGTGACCCTCGTTATACAGAAACATATCTATATTGGGTTGCGGGAGATGGTGATTCAACAAAACCACAAGAAATTTTTATATTCAAAGAAAAATTTCTTGTGAATGAATTGGATTTCTTACGACGTGAATTTATTGCGAGTAGCACCCAAAATGAATCATTAGAAGATGATAAAGGTGTAAATTCCTTCGAGTTTTTTACGTTTGATGATAAAAATAAAAAAGAAGATGTAGCAACTCGTTTATATTATGGTTCGCTTAATGAATTAAATGTGTTCTGGTATGAATGTACAGTTTCGATTTCTGGAAAAATTGAAACGTTTAAAGGTAAAGTAATGCGAAATGACAACACATGGATGCTTCGTTCTTTTGATATAAGCGAAACTGGTAATATAATTGATTTGAAATTATATGACTATGACAGAAATCTTCTTTATGAAAGTTAAAATAGTGAGGGGCGATTAGAATATGAAAAAAATCAATAAAGTTTTATTAGCACTTTCGTCACTTGCTTCAGGTTTTTTGTTTGTGCGTTTCTTTATGCCGAGGTGGTTTGGTGTATTGATTTATAATATTACTGGCGAAAGCCTTAATCATAATGCGGGCGAAAGCTGGATTGTTTATCTTTTCTGGGCAATAGTTCTTGCATTAACAATAGTTGAATTAATTGCTAACCAAAATAAAAGAAAAATATCTATTGTATTTATTATTGCAGTAATTGCGCAAATTTTATTCCTTCCATTAATGGCTAACATTGAATTCTTTGGTAATATTTATTTTATTTTTACAAGTATTGTAAATATTTCTTTATGTGTATTTGCATTGCGTGAATTAATATTTGCTACAAAGAAAAACAAAGTAGCTGGGGAATAAAAATAGATTGAAGTTAATATAAAAATTCTATAAACCGATAAATTTCACTTTGAAATTTATCGGTTCATTTTTTTGTTGAAATATAAGTAGAAATATGTTAAAATGTTTAAGAATATGTTATTTGGCAGGTGAATAGTGTGTCTGAAACTTCGAGAAAAATTATTGAAGGTGTAACAGAGCTTGGTGCAGAGAATGGTATGTATGGTATGACCAGTAAAGCCATTTCTAAAAAATGCGAATGCTCTGAGGGTGTTATTTTTAAGCACTTCAATACCTTAGAAGAACT
Source organism: Acutalibacteraceae bacterium (assembly GCA_045613085.1). GTDB lineage: Bacteria > Bacillota > Clostridia > Oscillospirales > Acutalibacteraceae > DTU089. Next base: position 1,866 of record JAZLAG010000027.1, read on the forward strand.
CAAAAAAGAAGTTTATTATCATATCGACAGCGAAATATATCAGTATATTAAAAGTGTTGAGCTAGATGAAACAGATATTAAAGCAAGTGTGTGGAATATCTGGACCAAGTATTTTGAATTTCTTTTAATGAACCCTACCAAAACAAAATATTATAAAAACTTCCGCAACTCCAACCTTTACATAAGTCACGACCACGCAGAAGATAACGACCATTATCATACTATAATGAGCACAATCAATACTATTTCAGAAAAGTTTGGGCTTTATAATAAAATAAACTACGATGTTTTGTGGTTCTTTATTATAGATAATTCGCTTTCTTTTGCTATGAGAATTTCTGATGGAAGTATTGAGAATACAGAAAAGAACAAGCAGTCTATTTTTAATATAATCTTTAATCAGATAATAGAAGAATTAAGGGCAGGTTAAAAAATGGCTAACGATAATGAATTTTCATTTGGTAATCTTGGTAAAGATTACGACGACAGAGAATTAAACACAGATTATCTTGATTTGTTAAACGAAACAAAGGTTAGTGAATCTGAAATTAATAGAGAAGCGGAAAATCGCGATATTTTTAGCTCCTCAGAGAGAACTGTTAATAACAGGTCATTTAAAGGTGAATATGAGGATATTTTTTCGGATTCACAAAATGAGCCAGATGATGTTTTTACAATAGATAACAGTAAAACCCAATATGAGGATGTTTATAGCAATAGCGATATTTATATGTCTCAGTTAAGAACTTCACGAAGAATCGAACCTGAGTATGAGGATATTCCTATTGCTCCAAAAACTCGTCAGGCTCCTGTAGTGCAAAAAAATCCCCAAATGGATTTAGACGAAGATGAAATTTCAGATTACGAGGCAAGACGTGGTAAATTAGTAAAACAAAAAAAGAAAAAGAATAAGCCGTCAAAACTTATGGTTGTTCTGGCAGTTTTTCTTGCTTTTGTAATTGCATTCGGCGGTGTGCTCTTAAGCTCAGCTAATGGTATTGTAAATAACTTTACTAAAGGTGAGGAAATAGAGCATATTGAAGATATGTCTGTGCTTAACAGCAGTAGTGATGTCACAAATATTCTTTTTATAGGTGCTGACAAGGCAAAGGGCGGTGCTTCACGAAGTGACAGTATTATGATTATTTCTGTTAACAAAAAGGTTGGTAGGGTAATCGTTACCTCAGTACTTCGCGATACTCATGTTGACATTCCTGGGGAATGTGAGGCAAAAATTAACTCCGCTTATGCGTGGGGTGGAGCGAACCTTTTAATTCAGACAATTGAGCAGAATTTCCATATTAAAATTGACGGCTATGCTGTAGTTGATTTTAATATGTTTACAGACCTTGTCGATGGCTTGGGTGGTATTGATATTGAGGTTACCGAAAACGAGGCTGACTACATAAATAATCGTCATAATTATAAAGGTGAAAAGAAGCCCGATGAGTTCCAGAGTGGTGAAAGCGTTCATCTTAATGGTTATCAGGCTTTGTGGTATGCGAGAATAAGAAAACTTGACTCTGACTTTATGAGAACATATCGTCAAAGAAAGGTGATTACAGCAATCGCAGAAAATATTAAAAAAGAGCTCATAACTGGTAATATTTTCGGTCTTATTTCTACTGCTAAGGATGTAGCGCCTAATATAGAAACATCTTTAAGTAAATCTGAATTTACAGGTCTTATTCTGAGTATGATTTCCTGTGTTTCAAAATCAGGCTTAGAAATGGACAAACTTTTGGTTTCTCAACAATTACCATTTGAAGATACTTGGTGGTTTGAGTCTAAATGGGATGGTTCTTCAATTGTATTAAACTTAAGTGAAAACCGTGAAATGCTTTATAATTCAATTTATGAGCCTGTGTTTGAAGAAACAGAAGAAACAACAAGCGAATAATTACATAACTCCTTTCATATATTTTTATAGAATATTTGAAGGGAGTTTATATTTTATGGATATAGCTTTAGAAAATGAAAAGTATTGCAGTTTAAAAAGAACTTATGACACTACTATTGAGGAGTGCGTTGAAGCTGAACTTTCTTTGCCTGAATATATGCCTGAGATTTTAAGAATTATCAGGTCACAAGCAGTTCCGAAAATCAATTCATTTCAGACTGTAGGAGAAAGAGTAACAGTTGACGGAAGCTGTGAGCTCACTATGATTTATGAGGGTAGCGATAATTGTATTTATACATTTTCTCAGGTGCGTTCCTTTACAAGATACTGCGAAAACTCTGCGTTTCCTGTGGCAGAGGATGTAAGAGTAAAAACTTCACTTAAGTTTGTAAATTGCAGAGCAACCAATACAAAAAGAGCAGAAATAAAAGCGGGTATCGGCATAACGATTTCAGCTTACAGTAAAATAGAAGAAAGTATTTTGCTTCTGGGTAATTCTCAGGGTATAGAAGAAAGAAAACAAGAAATTTCTGCTATGTCATTAGGTTGTAAAAAAAGTAAAATGTTTTCGATGAGTGATACATTTAATCTGGAAAATGAAACAGCCGCATTTTTAGTGAGGGCAAATGCTGTTTCAGTTTTAGGTGAAGTAAGAAAAATCAGTAATAAGCTTATGATTAAGGGCGAAACTATTGTAGAAATAGCCTTTGTACCTAATGAAGATAAAACCACAATTAAAAAGGTCAGACGAATTTTACCTATAAATCAGATTTTAGAATTTGAGGGTATGGAGGAGCATTTTACCGGCGATGTGACATTGGATATTACTGCAGTCGATGTAATTATCAAAAACGATTCTCAGAGTGAGGGCAGAAGTCTTGATGTCGCTGTTTCTATAAACGCTGGTATCACAATGTGGGAGCAAAAGGATTTGTGTGTTATAACCGACGCGTATGCAATAAACGGTGCAATAAATCTTACCTATAGTAAAATGAAATTTTATTCTGCTCTTGATGCAATACGAGATACATATATTTATAAAGGTAACATTGATGTATCCAAAATAGGTGTCGATTGTGTCTTGGATGCATTTTGCGAAGAAAGTGAACCAGCCCTTTCATTTGGTGACGGCATTATAGCAGTAACAGGTTCTTTAAAGGTGATAATGCTTTTGAGGGATTCTCAGGGTGGTATTGTAACAACAGAAAAAATGCTTGATTACCGCTATGAAAGGAAAGCTGAATGTACTTCTCTTGAAACTGATTGTGTACCAAGTGTTTCTGTTTCTTCATTTGAGTGTGTTTTAAAGAATAAAGACCAAATAGATGTTAAGGCAGAAATGCAGATAAATTGCTCTGTTTTTGGTGAAACTGAATTGAGTGTTGTAACAGATATTTGTGAGGGTGAAAAGAGCGAGAAAACAATAAATAGTGCTATAACTATTTATTTCCCAGAGTTTGAAGAAAGTCTTTGGGATATTGCAAAACGCTACAACACAACAGTTGAGAGTATCGTTTTAGAAAATAATCTTGAGGGCGATACTACGGGTAATATAAAAATGCTTTTTATTCCATCTGGTACTTGAATAAATTGACATAATGTCATATAATACTAGGAGAACTTTCCCCGAATGCTAAGTTCGGGGAGCATTTTTTTAGGATGGTATTCTTATGAATCAAAGAAAAGTTTTAATTGTTGATGACGAGCCAGATATAAGAGAGATTTTAGAGCTTTTGCTAAAATCAAATGGTTGCGATGTTTTTTCATCTGCAGATGGTGAAAATGCTATAAATATTTTAAAAGAAAATCCATCAATGGATTTAATTATTTTAGATGTTATGATGCCTCGTAAGAATGGTATTGAGGTTTTGAAGAAGATAAGAGAGTTCAGTAAAATTCCTGCATTATTCTTAACCGCCAAAATTCAGGAAAGTGACAAAGCAGAGGCATATGCCAGTGGTGGCGATGATTATTTAACAAAGCCATTTTCGCAAAATGAGCTTTTAATGAAAGTTAATTCTTTAGTCAGGCGTTATCGTGAATATTCGGGTAGAACGCAGGAGAGCAGTGAGGCTGACGGAATTATAATAGATGAGTCAGGAAGATGTGCCTATAAATCAGGTGCGTTGCTTAATTTAACTGATACAGAACTCGATATATTAAAGTTTTTTATTCAAAACAGAGGTAAGCCTGTTGATACAAAAATGCTTTACGAAGCTATATGGGATGAAAAATATGTTGCGTCTGCAGCTAACACAATAATGGTTCATATTTTAAATCTTCGTAAAAAAATAGAAGATGACCATACAAATCCTGTGTTTTTAAAGACAATCTGGGGAAAGGGGTACCAATTTGACTAGTTCAAGAAAAAGAGTAAATGGTAAAAAGTTTGTATCCTTCAAAACCAGGATTGTACTCTGTGTGCTTCTGGCACTTGTTTTGGGTATTGCTTCTTCTATGATTACTTTTGAAATCAGTAATTTGGTTATCGATGAATTCTTTCTGAGTGAAGAAGCAGAAGCCGAGCGTGATGTGGAGCTTTATCAATCGTTCGTTACGTTTGTTGAAGAAAACAATGTAGCATCAACTGAAACAGAAAAATTTGATGAATGGATAAGTCAGTATAACGATAATGTTTATCTCACAATTTACAGAGAAGATAAAGTGTTTTTAAAGGATTTTGAAATAAGTGGTAATGACACTGTTATACCTAATGTGGAAAATGATGGAACGTTTAATAATTCCGACAATAATTCATTTTTAGAGAATTCTTTAGGTGAGGGTAATTTGTACAGTAACTATGACAGAACTATTTATTCTGTTGCATTCCGCGATGGTGTATGTGCGGTTACTATTGGTCACGAATACTCACAGGTTTATACCACTATTGCTCTTTGTATTTCGGCAACAATATTTTTTGTTGTATTCTTTTCAATCACAAGTGGCTTTAATAACCGTCTGAGATTAAGAGTGAAAAATATTTCTGAGCAGGTTTCTAACGTAAGTGCGGGTGACCTTAATAAACCAATAACTCTTGATGGTAGAGATGAGGTTACAATTCTTTCTCAGGATATCGAGCTTATGAGAAGTACGCTCGTTGATAAAATCAAAAGTGAGAAAAAGGCTTGGCAGACCAACCAGGAGCTTATAACCTCAATTTCTCACGATATAAGAAATCCGCTCACTTCTCTTGTAGGATATTCTGATATTCTTCACAACAAGCAATATTCAAGTGAAGAAGAGTGTGAAAGCTATTTAGATAAATGTCGTGAAAAAATTTATAGACTTAAAGAGCTTACAGACGAGTTGTTTAAATATTCGTTAGTTTATGGTAAACCCGAAGTAGAGGTTAATTGTACCGAAGAAGACGCTTCAATTCTTTTAGGTCAGTTAATAGGCGAGCCGCTAGCAGAAATAAAGTCAAATGGCACAAGGGTGTCGTCAACTATTCTTATTAATAATATTACAATTTCTGTTGATGTTCTGGTTTTAAAACGCGTATTTGATAATCTTTTTTCTAACATTAAAAAATATGCTGATTTTAACAAACCCGTGGTAGCCTCTGTCACAAAAAATGGTCAGTTTATAAATGTTAAGCTTATAAACTTTATAAAACAAAAAGATAATCCAGTGGAAAGCTCAAAAATCGGGCTTAAAACCTGTGAAAGACTTTGTAAATCTTTGAATATAGAATTCTCTTATTCAGAAAAGAAGGATAGATTTACTGCAGAATTATTTATTCCTATAGTTAAAATAGTTGAAAACACTGATTAAATAATACTTTTATTTGTTTAACATTTTCTATTGCATTTTATTTAAGTTTATGATATTATACTAAAGTCTATGTGTGCGTTGTAATTGATAGATTGCAACGGCAGTTAATGGCAACATTAAAGCTGGCGGTCCGCTTCTGTTTTGCAGAATGAACGCTTGAAAAAATTCGGAGGTTTAATATGGACGCATTAAAACTTATTGCACAAGACAGCCTTAAGGCTGAAAAACCATCTTTTTCTGTTGGTGATACTGTAAAGGTTGACGTTAAAATCCGCGAGGGTGACAGAGAAAGAATTCAGGTTTTCGAGGGTACTGTAATTGCTATCAATGGTAGTGGTGTTACAGAAACATTCACAGTTCGTCGTGTTTCTTACGGCGTTGGTGTTGAAAGAGTATTCCCTGTAAACTCACCAAACGTTGCAGATGTTAAAGTTGTTCGTTACGGTAAAGTTCGTAGAGCAAAACTTTATTATCTTCGTGACAGAGTTGGTAAGGCTTCTAAGGTTAAAGAAAAAATTGGCTAATGCCAGACAAAGCGTGGGGCAGGTGGAAATCTGCCCCTCATTGTTTACTAAGTCTATAATTTAGTAATTCTTATATAAGAAAGGTGGCAGAATAATGAGTAAAGCAGAGGAAACAACCTTGAATTTTAATTTCGAAGAGGAAGATAAAAAAGGAAAGAAAAAATCAAAAAAACAAAAAGAAAATATGACCATTTTTGATATTCTTGAGCCTATTGTTGCCGCATTACTTGTAATTACCATAGTATTTACATTGTTTTTCAGAATTGTAAATGTAAGTGGTCGTTCAATGATGCCTACTCTCGAAAATGGTGATAAAATCATTATTTCTGCAACCGGCTATGAACCTCAAAGGGGCGACATTGTCGTTCTTTCAGGTGCAGCTGGTATAAAAGAAACTATTGTTAAAAGAATTATAGCAGTTGGCGGTGACAAGGTGGATATAAATTTCACTACTGGTATCGTTACTGTTAATGGTGTTGAAGAAGAATATACTGATGAGTTAACTCTTCAACAATTTGATATTGCTTTCCCTATAACAGTTCCCGAAGGCACAGTTTTTGTTTTAGGCGATAACCGTGCAGAATCACTTGATAGTCGTTCAACTGAAATCGGTTGTATTGATGAGCGCTACATAGTAGGTAAAGTAATATTTGGAATTTTCCCATTTGGAAAGGTCGAGTAATATGTCATCTGAACTTGAAAAACAGGTTGAAGCTAATATAGAAGCTGATTCTAAGAATACAGAGGTATCTCAAGACGCTCTTGTTACGGATGTAGATACAACTGCAAAGAAAGAGAATGGTAAGACAGAGGTTGTCGATAAAAAGAAAAAGCTTCAGCTTAATGTTTACGATTTTGCTTCAATTATAATGTCAGCATTCATTATAATTGCAGTTATATTTACGTTTTTCTTCCGCCTTGTAGGAGTAAAGGGTCAGTCAATGGAAAGTACTCTTCACGAAAATGACTGGCTTATAACAATGCAAAGACAAGAATATGTTTATGGCGATATTGTTGTTATTACTGAGCCAAACTATTTTAATGAGCCACTTATAAAGCGTGTTATCGCAACTGAGGGTCAGACGGTGGATATTGATTATGCATCTTCTACTGTTTATGTTGATGGAGTTGCGTTAGAAGAACCTTATATAAATGAAGCGTTCATTTTGCAGAACAGCGATGATGTTCCATTTCCTTATACAGTTCCTGAGGGTAAGCTTTTCTGTATGGGCGATAACCGCAATCATTCAACCGATTCACGCTCAACACTTATTGGCGCAGTTGATGAGAGATATATTTTAGGTAAAGCCGTTATAAGAGTTCTACCTTTTGGTAGCTTTGATATTTATGACTATGAGTAAAAAGTACGATAAAAACAAGAAAAATAAGAATCAAAATCAGGAGCAGAAAACAGATTCCCAAAAGCAGATTGTTCAATGGTTTCCTGGTCATATGGCAAAAACCCGAAGACTTATTAAAGAAAGTCTGCCTTTTGTTGATTTAGTGACGGAGCTTGTTGATGCAAGAATTCCTATGAGCTCTGCTAACCCAGAGCTTTCTGAAATGATTGGTAATAAGCCCAGAATAGTTCTTCTTAATAAGTGTGATGTTGCAGATGAAAATGCAACAAAACAATGGGTTGAGTATTATAAATCAAAGGGAATATATGCTTTGCCTGTAGATTGTCGTTCAGGTAAAGCTTTAAATAATTATTTGCCACTGGTTCGTGAAATTTTAAAAGAGAAACTCGAAAAGAATTCCGAAAAGGGTATGGCTGGAAAGCCACTCAGAGTTATGGTTGTTGGTATACCCAACACAGGCAAATCGTCATTTATAAACAAAATGGCGGGCAGAAATCGAGCAAAGGTTGCCGATAAGCCTGGCGTTACCCGCAGTAACAGTTGGTTTGCAGTTGGTAATGGTATTGAGCTTTTAGATACCCCTGGTGTTTTATGGCCTAAGTTTGATGACCCAAAGGTAGGCGATAAATTGGCGTTTATAGGTTCGGTTAAGGATGAGGTTCTTGACAGTGAAACTCTCGCTTTAAAGCTTATTACAGTTTTAAAAACAGATTATGCTCAGCGACTTACTGATCGCTTTAAAATCACGGATTTTGCTGACAAAGAGGATTATGAGATTTTAGAGATGATTGGCAGAAAACGCGGAATGTTAATCTCGGGCGGCGAAATTGATACAGAAAGAGCTTCTGTTATTTTACTTGATGAATACAGAGCTGGAAAATTAGGTAAATTAACTCTTGAATATCCAAGAGAATACGAGTAAAATAGAAGTCGGGTTTTTACCCGACTTTGTGTTTTTTTATAGGAGAATGTTATGTTAGATTACAGTTACGAAATTCAAGCACACGAAAAGGGATACAAGGTAGTCTGTGGAATAGATGAAGCTGGTCGCGGACCCCTTGCGGGACCAGTATTTGCGGCAGCAGTTATTTTGCCAGAGAATTATTCTCACCCTGTGTTAAATGATTCTAAAAAGCTTTCTGAGAAAAAGCGCGACGAGGTTTATGATGATATTATAAAAGATGCAGTTTCTTACAGTGTTGGTATTGCAACTGAAAAAGAAATTGATGAAATTAATATTTTAAATGCAACCTTTTTAGCTATGAGAAGAGCGGTTGAAGGTTTAGGTGTAAAACCTGATTTTGCTTATATAGATGGTAACCAATACCCCAAAACAGGAGTAAAGGAAGAAACAATAGTAAAAGGTGATGGCAAGTGTATTTCAGTTGCAGCGGCTTCTATTATTGCTAAGGTTAGCCGAGACCGATTTATGCTTGAGATAGGTGAAAAATATCCTGAATACCAATTTAACAAGCACAAAGGCTATGGTACAAAGCTTCATTATGAAATGATTGAGAAATATGGTGTGTCAGATGTACACAGAAGAAGTTTTTTAAAGAAAATTTTAGGTGAATAACAGAGAACTATGAACAGTAGATTATTAGGTGCTTTTGGTGAGCAGGAGGCTGCCAGATATTTAAGAGAAAATGGCTATATTATAAAAAGTGCTAATTTCAGAACCTATGCGGGTGAAATTGATATTATAGCAGAAAAAGGTGAATACATTTGCTTTGTGGAGGTTAAAACCCGTACAGAAGGAGCTATGTTGCCGCCATCTAGTGCGGTTGGAGTACATAAAGAGAAGAATATTGTAAATAGTGCGGGAATATATATGAAACGGTATAAAATAGATAAATTACCGCGTTACGATATTATTGAAATTATTGTGAATGAAAAAAATATTGTGAGTCTTAATCATATTGAAAGGGCGTTTTAATATGAAGTTATTTGATTTGCATTGTGACACAATAGGTGAGTGCTACAAAAATAAAGTATCTTTAAGGCGTAATGGGTTTAATGTTTCGCTGGAAAAAAGCAAAGTGTTCAGTGAGTATGCTCAAGTATTTGCAATATGGATTCCTGATGAATTGAGAAAAGAGAAAGCTATAAACTACTTTAATAAAGTATGCGATTATTTTGATGATGAAATATCAAAAAATAAAGATTTGATTGTGAAATTTGATAGCGCTAAAAAAGATGATAAGCGAAATAAAGCTATTTTAGCAGTTGAGGGCGGAGCCGTTTTAGGTGGGAATATTGATGAAATTTACAATGTTTACGACCGTGGTGTAAGGGTTATGACATTAACCTGGAACGCAGAGAATGAAATTGCTTCGGGGGCATTCTGTGAAAATGGAGGGCTTACCGATTTTGGAAAAAGTGTATTAAGGCGAATGGAAAAGCTTAAAATGGTTGTTGATGTTTCGCATCTTAATCGTCAGAGCTTTTTTGATGTGGCAGAAGCAACAACAAAGCCGTTTATTGCTAGTCACTCAAATCCTGATATAGTGAGTAATGAATTTGGCAGAAAACGAAACCTTACTGATGAACAAATAGAAATAATAAAAGAAAGAAATGGTTTGATAGGTCTTAATTTTTGTAAGGATTTTTTCAATGTTAATGATAAGAGTGGCTTAGATGCTTTAAAGGTTCATTTAGATTATCTTCTAAATAAGAATTGCGAAAAAATAATCGCAATTGGTGGTGATTTTGATGGTTGCGATTTAACAGAGGGAATAAACGGTCTTGAGAGTATGGAATTCGTTTATAATTCGCTTATAATAGATGGTTTTAGCAAAAGCTTGATTGACGATATATTTTATAATAATGCTAATAACTTTTTTCAAAAAATGATAACATAACAAAAAATCAACCAGTCTTTTTCGGACTGGTTGATTTTTTGTTATGTTAATTAAAAATTAATATCTCATAGAGATTGTTTTCTGAAGTCTGTCAGAGAAGAATTTTAAGAATGTATCGTTCTTTTCTGCTTTTTCTTCAATATCTTCATAAATACCATCAACTAAAGCGTTGTAATCGTTACTTGCCATTGTTGAACGAACATCGCTTTCCCAAGCCTGATAGTCTGATGCAGAAACAAAGTACATAAAGTGATAACCAAATTCAGTTTTAACAAGGTCTGCGTCACCAGGTTTTCTTTCTGGGTCAATAGCCCAGTTTGTGAATTCAGCAACATACTGACCACCAGCAGAAACATCATCATAAAGACCATCTGTTTCAATAGAAGCTGTATCATCTGTGTTATCTGCAATAAGAGCGATAAATGCTTCTTCTGTAGCACCATTGTCTTTCCATGTTTTCATAAGCTTTTCAGCTTCTGTTTTAGCAGCTTCAAAGTTCTTTTCGATTGTTGCTGCATCAAGCTCGTTGCCCTCTGCATCAGTTGTTTCTGCTTGTTTGAGAATGTGACGAACTGATGTGCTTGCAACTGAGGTGTCTGTTGTAGCAGGCTTAACGAGATAAATGATGTAGAAGCACTGAGCTTCTTCGTCTTCAATAACTGCTGTGTTACCAGCAACTCTTTCTTCAGATAAGAGCCAGTTTGTAACCGCTTCACTTGAAGAAATATCAGAAGCATGGGCATCTGTTACGAGAGTAGCATCTGATGATTGATATGCTTCAGCCATTGATGGTGCAGCGTATTTTTCTGCAAGAGTAGCAAATGAAGCTTCGTTTGTGATTTTTGATTTGAATTCTTCAGCTCTTTGTTTAGCCTGTTCTTTTGTGTAAACTGGGTCCTTTGAGCCTTCTTCTGCTTCTGCATAAGAAACATCAAAAACTCTGGCACTTACAGTTACAAATTCAGCTCTGTTCTCGTTGAAATATGCATTAACATCGTCTTTAGTGTAAGAATCTGTTAAGTGCTCCTGATACCATGAAAGATATTCTTGTGCAACGGCATCCTTCTGGAGTAAAGCTCTGTATGATTTTTCTGAAAGACCTTCACCGCAAACGCGAGCAATATAGTTGTCTAAAGAGAATTGATTTTCTTTTGCACTCTCTTCGAGTGTTTTCATTGTTTCGTCGATTTGCTCATCAATTTCTTTTTGCTTTTCATCTGAAATAACAAAGCCTTCTTTTTCAGCTTCCTCACCAGTAGCTTTTTCATACATAGCATTCATAAGGAAAGCTCTTGTAGAAGCCATTTCTTTGAAATAGTCTGCCCATGTTTCAACTGATTCTGGAGCATCGTCATAAGGATATTCCTGCTCTGCAGGGTCCTTAGACATATCAAAGCCTGTGAAGTATGAGCCATAGCCTGAACCATAACTTGAGTACATGTTTTCATACTCATAAGACATCTGGTAAATCTGGTTGTAGAGTGCCATATAGTAGTAGTTGAACTCTGCACCAGTAAGTTTGTCATCATCATAAGAAGCAACAGTAAGTACCTTCTGAGGAACATTGAAAACATTGAGAAGCATATTTCCAGCGAACCAACCAACAAGTGAAACGCAAAGAATAATAGCAAGAGTTTTAACAATGATTCTTACAGCTTTATCTTTCTTTGCTGAATGTTTTTTCTTAGATGCTTTGTCGAGACGTTCTTTACGCTGTTCACGATAGATTTCAGCGTTTGTCTTGATTTCGTTGTTATCCATTTTCGAATTCATCCTTTTCTATTTGCTTTTTGTATTTCAAAAGAAATACACATAACGCACCTATTTTATACTAAAACAATGAATTTTACAAGAGTATTTTTTAATTTTGTTATATATGTATATATAATTTACACTTTTTTAAAGAAATGGTACGCCAAATTTGTTTGACAGTAGCATTAAAGAGTGATATGATAAATAAGATAATCATAGATACAACAAAAAGATAAACATAAATAAAGGATTCTAAAATGAAAAAAGTGAATTTGAGTAAAAAATTAAAAATTTCTATAGTGATTTCTGTTGTTGTGGTATTAATTGCTACAGCAGTTGTTTGTGCATTGCTTTTTTTGAAGAAAGGTGTTACAGAGCAGATTGTACTAACTAACGAAAAATCTACCTTTGAAGATGATGTAAAAGGATACAAAGAGGGTGTTACAGATAATGCTGGTAATATGCTTGTTTATAATCCTGATAATGCTTTTGTTGCTATAAAAAAGTCAGCGTCAAAAGGATATTTTATGCCTTGTGGTAAATCTGCTGCGGATGACAAAAAATCTGCGATTTTAACGCTTACTGTGCGTGATAGAAAAGGTAATTCTTATATTATGAATTCTACCGATAACAGTGTTGACTTCAAAACCTTCGAAATAGCCGAGGAGAAAAATTCTCTTAAAATTACATTCTCGCTTTTTAAAGATAAAGAAAGTGCAAAAAAAGGGTTTGAAAAAAACGGGTTTTCAATAGAAATTCCTGTTATGTTTTCAACAGAAAACGGGAATTTCAAGGTGTCGATAAATTGCAGGGAAATAAAGCTTTCAAGTGGTCTTGTTGTTGAAAAAATAGCAATATTACCAGGGCTTTTTTCGGTTCGCGATGCACTTAATGGTGAGCATTTTTTAGTTCCTGATGGTTCGGGGGCATTGATTGATTTATCTGTCGAGGTGCCAGAAAAAATTTCACTCTCTCTTCCTGTTTATGGTAGCGATATTTCTGTCGCTGATTATAATGATGGTGCGTTTATACCTTGTTACGCCTTTTCGGATGGCAAAAACACTAACTGTGTTATAATTTCGGAGGGCGAGGCACTTGCAACAATAAATTGTAATCGTCAGAAGAAAATGGGTGCAGGCAATATTTATTCTGAATTTACCCTTACTCCGTATTCATCTACTGAATCTGCTGTTAAAATTTCTGACAGCTACGAGGGCGAAATTGCACTCACTTATGTGTTTAGTGATACCGAGGTTAATTCATATAGTACGCTGGCTTTAATTGCCCGTGATTTGTTTGTAAAAAAAGATTATCTTTCAGACAATGTGCAGTACGATTTTGGTGATTTGCCATTTTTTGTGAATGTTATCGGTAGTGAGAAGGGAAATAGCAAAGCATATACCACTTTCGAGGATGCTACTGAAATTATCAGTCTTTTAAACTCAAAAGGTGTGAGAAATGTTGCTCTCAGATTTTCGGGTGCTTTGGATGGCGGGCTTAAAGGCGATTCTATTTCAAAAAGTCCAGTGCTAAAATCTCTTGGCGGTAGTGAGGGCTTGTCAGGGCTTTGTAAATTGGCAAGCGATAAAAGAAGCTCTGTCTGGGTAGATATTAACACATTTTCTGGTGGCACCGCCCTTGCAGGTACAAGTGGCGTAGTGAAAACTTCGCTTTATGGCGATTTGTATTCATATATGGCTAAGGAAAATGTAGAAAGTGTTGTTTCAGATAGCACTGTTTTTGGTAAAAATGTTTCTTCTGCATATTCACTTTCAGCATCAACCGAAAATCTAAATATTGCACTTAATGATGCATCATTTTTGCTTTTTACTGATTCGAATAAAAATCTTGACCGACAAGAGATGCTTGAATTCACTAAGGAAAAGGTGTCAGCTCTTTCTGTAGGTTCTGGTCTGATGTTGGATAAGCCTTCATTGTGGCTTATGAAAGGTGCTTCTGCAGTTTATAGTGTTCCAGATAAATGCTCAATTGATGGTGGCTATGGGGTAACCAGCGTTCCGATTCTGCAAATGGTGCTTCACGGTTCATTGGTTTATGGCGGTGAGCCAGTTAATGCAACAAAGGGTGGATGGAATTCTGTTTTGAAATCTGTAGAGCTAGGTGCAGTGCCATCTTTCCTCTTTACTTATGAAGAATGTAACGATTTGTCTTATGGTGCTTATGCTACTGTTACTGCACAATATTATTCAAAACTCAAGGGGCTTAAAGCTATTCAGGAAATGGCTATAACATCTCACGAAAAGCTTCTTACAGGTGTTTATAAAATTATATACGGCTACAACAAGGTTGTTTATGTTAATTATAACGACTCTGTTGTAACAGTAGATGGAATTTTGCTTTCACCACAGGATTTTATTTTAGTGTAAAATTTGTTGATTATTTTTTAGTTAAACTCTTTATTTTTAGGAAATTTATGATATAATTAAAAGGATATAATTTATTTGGGAGGTGTACCTTTTTGGAATTTGATAAAAAATTGCTTGAACTTACCGAGAATTTCGGCGATTGGTGGAAAAAAGGGTACGATACTCCTAAAATGACTAAAGAGCTTTACCCTTATACTAAATTGTTTTCGCCTATAAGAGTGAATAATTTAGTGATAAAAAATAGGGTGGTTATGGCACCTATGGGCAACATTTCAATGTGCGACGAAACTGGTAAGCCAAGTGCTAAAATGCTTAAATATTTTGAAGAGCGTGCCCGCGGTGGCGTTGGTCTTATAACTACAGGTCTTGTGCCTGTTTCATTCGGTATTGATAAATCTCTCATAGAAAAAGGGGAGTTGTCATACTTTCCTCGAATAGACAGAAGCCGAACAGTTTTTGCACCTTGGCGTGATTTGGCGGCTATGTGTCATTCGTATGGTGCTAATATTTTTATTCAGTTAACACCAGGTCTTGGTAGGGTGGGAAATCCACAGTGCCTTACTACTCAGTTTAAATTTCCACGTAGTGCATCATTAAATCCTAACTGGTATATGAGTGCAGTTCCTTGCTTGCCACTTTCCGATTTATCACTTGTGAGGATTATAAAAAATATAGGACAGGGTGCGGCAGATGCCAAAGCTTGTAATATAGATGGTGTTTATCTCCATGGTCACGAGGGTTATTTGTTAGAGCAAATGACAAACCCAGCATTTAATCGCAGAAAGCTTAGTAAGTTTAAAAACCCCGAAAAATTCGGTGTTGAAATGGTTAAAGAAATCCGCAAAAGAGTCGGTGATGATTACCCGATTATGTACAGGATTGATTTATCATTAGCGCTTAATGAAACATACAAAGAGCGAATGGACGCTGTTTCATCTTTAAAGAAGTTTAAAAACGGCAGAACAATTGCCGATACTTTAAGATATATGAAAAGCCTCGTTGAAGCGGGTGTTGATATATTTGATGTTGACATCGGTTGCTACGACAACTGGTGGCTTCCACATCCACCGGCATCAATGCCGTCAGGCTGTTATCTCGCAATTTCAGAAATTGTGAAACGCTACTTCGATGATTTTGAGATTAAATCAAACAAGGGTATTCCTGTTCCTGTTGTTGCGGTAGGTAAATTGGGTTACCCGGATTTAGCTGAGAAGTCTTTAAGAGACGATAAATGCGATATGGTTATGTTGGGGCGTCCTTTACTTGCTGACCCCGACTGGTGCAATAAAGCATATAACGGCGAAGTTGAGGATATAAGACCTTGTATTGGTTGTCAAGAGGCTTGCCTTAACGAATTTGTTGAGGGCGGTCACCCACAGTGTGCGGTTAATCCGAGAACTGCTTTTGAAGAGGAATATTCACGCGAAATTCCTAAGGCTGAGAAGAAAAAATATGTTGCAGTAATCGGTGCTGGTCCTGCAGGTGTTGTTGCGGCAGAAACACTTATTAAAAGGGGACACGCTGTTGACCTTTATGAAAAAAGGGAGATTGGTGGGAATCTTATTCCAGGCAGTAAGGCCAGAATTAAATATGAAGTTGATAATTATCTCGATTACCTCTATAATGTAGTAGTCAATCTAAAGAAAAATAGTGATTTTACAGTTATAAAGGGCAATGCACAAATGGAGTCTTTAAGAGCTAAAGGCTATGATGCAATTTTTGTTGCAACAGGAGCTAAACAGTTAAGACCTCGCGTTGAGGGCATTGATGGAGATAATGTTCATTTTGCAGTTGAGGTTTTAAGAAAACCAGAGCTTGTTAAAAATGCTCAGAATATAGTAGTTGTCGGCGGTGGCGTGGTCGGTGCTGAAACTGCGTATTTTCTTAAATATGAGTATAATAAAAATGTTACGGTTCTTGAAATGGATAAATACATAATGAACCATGCGTGTACGGCTAACCGAGGTCACATAATTCACTATTTGGAAGATGCGGGTGTTGAACTTCTCAACTGCACAAAGCTTCTTTCAATAGACGGTAACAAAGTCCGCGTATTGCAAAATATACACAAAAATGTGCCTGATCCTTATGTTACCTGGCAACCGATTTTGCCAGAAAATGTCAAAAATCCTCTTGACATTCTCACAAAAATCGGTGATGATTATAAAGAGAAAACAATTTTCTGCGATATGGTAGTTCTCGCAACAGGCGTAGCCTCAGATTCAGAACTTTATTATGAATGTGTTAAAGGCCATGCTGCAAAAGAGATTTATAATATCGGCGACAGTTTTAAATCTGCCAGAGTATTTGAGGCGGTTCGTTCAGCTTATCGCTGTGCGAGAAATATTTAATTTAGTTTATAATAATCAGCTGAAAGGGTTGAAAGAAATGAATACAAAAATGGAACTTACCCCTGAACAACAAGCCATTCTTGATGGTCAACAAGGGGAAACCATGGCGAAAGTTATGAAAACTCTCGTTATGTACGGTGAAGCTTTCGGTGCTACAAAAATGATTCCTGTTACAAGCGAAATGGGACATTTAGTAACAAGCTTCGGTCTTAAGGTTATGACACCTGTTTATGACCTTATGGAACAACTTATTGAGGCAGGCGTTAAATCTAAACAAAAATTTAGCGTTGACCCAAAGCCACTTGCTCCAGAAGTACCATCAGACTTCCTTAAAAATGTTGTTTTTAAGAAGTTTATGTACTCAAAACAAGCAAGTTATGATGAGCAACTCAGAAAGTTAGGTCTTGTAAGTGATGAGGCTTACACTTGTACTTGCTATATGAATGAGGTTGGTAACATTCCTAAAAAAGGTGATGTTCTTTCTTGGGCTGAGTCAAGTGCGGTTGTTTATGCTAACTCAGTTTTAGGTGCTCGCTGTAACCGTAACTCAGGTATCATTGAGCTTATGGGTTCAATTGTTGGTTTCGTGCCATATTTCGGTCTTGTTACTGACGAAGGCAGAAAAGCTACTTGGGTTGTAGAAGTTAAAACAACTAAAAAGCCAGAGGCACAGGTTCTTGGTAGTGCTATCGGTATGAAGGTTATGGAAGATGTTCCATTCGTTAAAAACCTTACAAACTGGATTGGCTCTGAATTAGACGATGATGCTAAAGCATATCTTAAGGATTTTGGTGCAGCTACAGCTTCTAATGGTGCAGTTGGTCTTTATCATATTGAGGGTCTTACACCAGAAGCAGTTGAATTAGGTGAAAGCCTTATTGCAGAAGGCGCACAAACTTATGTTATTGATGATGCTGAACTCGAAAGAGTTAAGGCTTCTTATCCTGTTATGTGGAAAGATAAGAATGCAACACCAAAGCTTTGCTTTATTGGTTGCCCACATCTTTCTCACGCACAGTTAAGAGAATGGACAGACAATGTTGTTGAATCTTTGAAGAAAAACGGCAGAACCAAGGTTTCAATTCCTACAGTATTTACTGCTGCTCCTGCAGTTGTTAAAGAATTCAAAGCAACTGAATACGCTGCAAAGCTTGAAGCAACAGGTGTAGTTCTCAGCTATATTTGCCCACTTATGTATATGAATAACCCACTCGCAAAGAAAATGCCGGTTATTACAAACTCAAACAAATTAAGAACATATACAACTTCTCGTTATTATACAAATGATGAGATTCTTGATATAATTACTAAGGGGGTAAAATAAGATGAAAACATTTAAAGGTCGTCCGGTAGTACCGGGTACAGTTGAAGCAACTGCTCTTGTATCTCACAATGGTTTCAATACCCTTGCTTCATTCCAGAATGCACTTCAGTTTGGTGATAAATCTGCTAAATGCGGTGACCAGAACAACACAGATATTTTTGAACAACCAATGGTTGGTACAGCTCTTTGTCTTCCACAGACAATTGGCTCAACAACAGGTGGTATGGTTCTCTACTGTGCAAAAGCTATGGACAGAGCTCCTGCTTGTATGCTCTTCTCAGAGCACATTGACTCACTCGCAGCAGCTGGTGCAGTTTTAGCAGCAGTTTGGACAGATTCTCCAATGCCTACAGTTGACTGTCTTGGCGAAGAGTTCTTGAACACAGTTAAAACTGGCGATAAAATCAAGGTTTACGAAGACGGAACAGTTGAGATTTTATAATTCGGAATGCGTAATGCGTAATTCGGAATTGAAGGGTCTGCGCGTTTGATTTATAAGTTGCAAGTAAAACAAACAAAACTCAGTTAATTGATTTTCAAAAGTCAGTTAACTGAGCTTTTTTCAACACTTTTATTGGTTTTTGTTGAAGATTGTAAAATTACTTGATTAATCTTGTTGAATTTGTTATATTCAAATCAAGAAAAGACACAGGATGGCGCAAGACATAGAACCGTCCCCTGTCTTACCTAGTTGGGGTGGTATTGATGCGAATAGTAAAATGGGTCTTTTTTCCTATTCTTATGTCTATAATTTTCTTAATAATTATATGTAGTAATCTGTTTTTTATCTCAAACTCTAAGTTGAATGATCTTCAAACCAATAATTCTGATTTGAAGTTTGTACACTTGGGTAGTTGTTATTTTGATGAAAATTCTTCATTAGATTTAAGTGAATTACTTCAAAAAGATAATAAATCACTCCAACAGGTATATGTACTGATAGGTGAAACGCTTTATTTTAGTTATCAATATGTAGAAAATGATAATCTTCATTGGTGTATAGCAACTATTGAAAACTATGATAGCAATATAAATGTGATTAGTGATGAAGTTTTTGCATCCGAAAGTTTACACAAATTTGAACTTAATCTTTCTGAATGCTACAAAAAAAGGAATGGTTATTATTATAATAAAAAAATAGTTTTAACAGATTTTTCAAAGTTAGTTGAATACAATATTGAAACCAAAGAAAAAAATGTTTATGATTATAATGATTATAATCATCCAACTGAAACTTTTCATTATGATATAGAAGATTATAAAAAAATAGTAATAATTAAAAATAACCAAACCCGTATTTTGACGATTTCAGGGTTGGTTGAAAAAAGTAATGTGGCTAAAATCATTTTTGAGAAATACAACAACCAAACAGTAAACGGAGAAAATGCTTGCACTTATTTTTTTGATAATGTTCAGTTTATCAACGAACACATCTATATCATTTGTAGAATTCATCGTTGGGATGGTTGTGCATATGCACTTGTTTTCAAATATGATTTTAAAACCGAGAAAATAGAATATTTGGGTGGACACTATACAAATGATTTAGTTCGGCAATTTTATTTGATTGACACAGAATAGTAAGACAGTAAGTAAGACAGAGTAAGACAGGGGACGGTTCTATGTCTTACCCAAAAACCGAATAATTTTTTAAACAAAAAACTCAGTTAATTGATTTTAAAAAAGTCAGTTAACTGAGCTTTTTTCAACACTTTTTCTTATTTATGTTGAAGATTTCAAAATTAGTTGATTTGTTTTGCGAAATTTGATATATTTAAATCAATAAAAAGGCTTTGGACGGCATAAGACATAGAACCGTCCCCTGTCTTATGTTACTGAATCGGATATTGCTATTTTTGCCAAAAATGTTTCTTCTGAAGATCCTGCATTCTTCGGAGTATTGTTGGATTCTTATGGAGGAATTATGATTAGTTTTGCAATGGGTTTTTGTATGCCTTAAGGAGATTTGTTATGAAAATATTAAACAAAGGAATTATTTATGTAATAGTATTCTTGGTTTTATTGTTTGGAGTAAAAATCTATTGCGATCAAATTTTTTTATGCTCCGACGAACAATTGGCAGTTGCTGTTTTAGAAGGCGAACCAATAAATAAACAATCGGAATATTTGAACTCACAAACTTATAGTCATTGTAGATTTTTGGAATTAAAAACATACTTAATTAATGAAGACTATATTTCATTTGAAAAATTATTTAATGATTTTTATCAAAATTATTGTAATGATGATTCAAGATTTTTAGCATTTCGAACTGTTTTTTGTGATAGTGAAGATTTAACTAAACAAGAATTAGAAGTATTGTTGTCTGTGCTAGAAACTGCTTATGAATATGATTTTAGCAACTATGGATATGATGCTAACCATCTTCTTCAATTTAATTTATTATTGCAGATTGATTTACTTTATTCGACAGGTCACCCTTTTCAAGCATATCAAAAGAAAAGTTTTCTTGAAACCTATGTAGAAAACTATACAATGGCGATGAAAGGGGGATAAATAAATGAAAATTTTAAAAAAAGTATTACTCATTTTTGTAATATTGATCGCACTCTTTGCATTTTGGTTAACATTAAAAAATGATGATAAAGAAATGTTGATTTCTGGGTATGAAAGTTTTTATGTTGAGGAGCCAAATACCGATAATTTGTATAAACTTTGTAGAGAATTATATGGCTACAATGATTATGACAGAATTTTAATTTATTATCCGTTATATTTAGAAAATAATATTGCTTATGATTACATTACTAAATCTGGAAAAAGTGAATTCATAGCAACACAGCATATTGATAATTTTAAAATAGATTATTGTTTTGCCCTTTTACACACATCTAGTTATAGTGAGTTTGAAAATACTTTTAATAAGTTGAAAAATGAAATTTTTGATATTAATTCTATTTATTATTATTTAAGTGCTGAATTAGAAACCCGAGAATATACCAAAGAGCAATTATTAAAATTGATTGATGTTTTAAAGAAAACTGAAAACGAGTCACTAAAACATAGCAAAGAATCGTTTTTGTCCAATTTAAGTTTGCAAGCCTACATTTGTAATTTATTAGGTGATGAAGAATCGTATTTAACTATAGTAAATGAAATTTCTGATATTGAAAGACATTGAGAAAAAATCAGGGGACGGTTCTATGATTGAGTCTGAAAAGCCTTGATTATCAACAATTTTCACACATTTTAAAATCGAAATCAGCAAAAAAACCAGAGGTAGTTTATTTAAAAAATCACCTCTGGTTTTTAGTTTAATCAATTTACTTATACTTGAATAAATAACAACAGGAAACGGAGTGTGTTCTCTCTGTTTCCTGTTTCCTTGCTTCCTAACACCTAATCTCTAGCAACTAGCCACACTAGCCACACTTTTTTGTTGACATAAACTGACTTTTATGGTATATTTAAATTGATAAATTATTAACATTTATTTGTGCGAAAAAATAAAAAATTTATGCAAAAATAACAATAGGGGTGCTTTATGCAATTCTTAGAATCACTTAAAGAATATGGTTGTAATGTTGATATCGGTCTTAACAGAATGAAAGGAAAAACCGATTTTTATAAAAGACTTATTTCTAAATTTCCAGAAGTAATTGAAGAGAATGAATGTAAATCTTTATTAGAGACAAAACAAGTAGAAAAGGCGATTGAGAGAACCCACTTAATAAAGGGTGTTACGGCAAATCTTTCGTTCGATTCGCTTTATAACAGTTATACAAAAATTGTTGATTTGTTAAGACAGGGCAATCCTGATGAAGCACTTAATGAATATTTGAAAATTGAAGAGTTACAAAAAAATCTTGTTGAACATATAAAAACAAATTTAGCTTGAGTAGGAGACGATTATTGTGGCAGAAACCAAAAAAAGATTATTGATAGCTGATGACAGCTTTATTGATAGAGAAATTCTTCATCATATTTTAGAAAATCATTTTGAGATTACTGATGCAAAAAATGGTTATGAGGCACTTGCTTTACTTGATAAAAAAGAAGAAAAGTATGATGCTATGCTTCTTGATGTTATGATGCCTGTTATAGATGGATTCTCCGTTTTACAGCTTATGGAAACTAATCGGGTTGAGAAGTTACCTATTATTATGATGACTGCAGAGGCTACTAAGGAGAATGTTCGCCGTGCGGGTGAATTTGGCGTAACCTCATTTGTTTCAAAACCATTTGATGCTGAAACAGTTTTAGAAAAGGTACATACACTCTTAGATATTGAACCACGAAATATAAAGCATGATGTCGGACCTTTAAAGGAATTTGATATTAACGATACAAATATGTTTATTGGCAGACTTCAGGGCATTTATAAAGAATACTTAAAAAATAAAGGTGTAAGTGACGAGCGCTTTAAAAGAGTCTCAGAGCTTACGAGAATTCTTATAACACAATATGGTGCACAGTTTGTAGGCGATGAATATGAGCCAGCAAAAATCAATATGATTACAACAGCGGCGTATTTTTATAACTTAGGTTATATGACTATTCCTGACAGATGTATTGATTTTCCTAAGAAAAATGAAAGCGATTACAGAATGTATCAGAAGCATACAATCGCGGGTGCAAAGCTTGTGAGAATGAATATTGCCCCAAGCTGTTCATACTTTATTTCTGTTTGTACAGATATTTGTATGTATCACCACGAAAGAGCTGATGGAACAGGCTTCCCACATCAATTAACTGCAGAAGAAACTCCAATTCATGCACAAATTTGTGCATTCGCTGCACAGTTTGATGAAATTTTCTGTAAATTAGATGATTTCACAAGACAGAACTTTAATATTGCAATAAGCCAGTTATCAGTTGATGCTGGTGCATTCTCAGACGAAATTTATAAATTGGCACGTGAATGTAAGGGTAGTATTACCGATTTCTATAGAAATAGATTTGCTCAAGGTTAATAATAACTTGTGGTGGTGTTAAAGTGCAAAAAAAGATAAATCGTAAATGGAAGATTGTAACAATAATTTTAAGTGCGGTCGTATTTGTTTTAGGTACCATTGCTGTTATAGGTTATATTTATGAATTTAGTCAGATGGTTTATAAAGAGCGTGCCTATCACTTAAATGAAACGGCTGCACAAATAACAGAAACCGTTGATGTTGCTCTTGATGAGCAATGGGCACTATTACAGGTTATGTCTGTGCGTTATCCAAGTTTTGACAGTCTTACTACAGAAGAATGTGTTTCTAAGATTACTGTTATGGAAAACAAACTGGGTAAGGATGGACTCGTTTTTGGTATTGTAGATAAGGATGGCAAGGTTTTTGCATCTAATGAAGATGAAAAGGTATTTACACTAGGTGGTTTAAAGGTTGATGAAATCAACGAAAAAACATTGGAAATTTTAAAACCTATTGAAGATTCCGATATTGAATATATGGCATTTATTATGAAAAATGAAATGCCCGTAACATTAGGTGACGGCAGAGTAATTACTCATACCGCAGTATTCTGGGAGATGGATTATTACAAAAAAATCTTTCATAATGAAGCCTATGGTAACGAAAATAGTATTTTCATTCGTGGTGATGATGGCGTTAACATTTATAGCGAGTCACAGAAATACGACTTTTTAAAAGGATTTAATTATATGGATATTTACCCTGATGTTGAAAGGGTAAATGGTAATACAATAGAAGAAATTGAAGAAAATATACAGAACGACAAAAGCTCCGTTACCGCTATAAAACTTCTCGATGAAGATGTAACGTATTTTATAACAGTACAGCCAATGCGTAACAATAACTGGGATTTAGTTATGGTAGTACCAGAGGAGTTTGTTAGTGCCGAAACGATTGACTTTGCCAGTGCAATTGTTGACACCGCAGCATTTTTGGCACTTGTAATAAGCTTTGGTGTTTTATCACTTGTAATTTATATTTATAAGTCTAAAAACCAAAACATTCTTTTAAAACAAGAAAGAGAGTATTCAGAGGCACTTGCTGCTTCTGCTGAAGAGGCAAAAAATGCCAATATGGCAAAAACAAAATTCCTTTCTCATATGTCACACGACATAAGAACACCAATCAATGGAATTTTAGGTATGATAAGTAAAGCTGAAAGGCATAGAGATGAGCCAGAGATTTTAAAGGATTGCCACAAAAAAATCAGGATGTCAGCAGAGCATCTTTTAGGACTTATTAATGATATTTTAGACATCACAAAGCTTGAAACAGGACTTAATGAAGAAAAAGACGAGCCATTCCCTATGAGTTGTATGCTTGACACCTGTTGTTCAATTATTAAAGGACAATTAAGCGAAAAAGAAGAGGTTGAATTAAAAACTGATTTTTCAAATATTAAGCACGACAGTGTAATAGGTAACAAGCTTCATATTCGTCAGATTCTTCTTAATATTTTAAGTAATGCGGTTAAATATACCGATAATGGTTATATCTATTTTAAAGCAGAAGAGCTTGCGTTTGATGAAGACGAAGCAACTTACGCTTTTACCATAAAAGATACTGGTATAGGTATGCATAAGGATTATTTGGAGCATATTTTTGACCCGTTCTCAATTGACGATTCTGAGGCGAGAAAACATCGTCTTGGTACAGGTCTGGGTATGTCAATTGTTAAGAATAATGTTGAAAAATTGGGCGGCACAATAAGTGTTGACAGTACCTTAGGTTTAGGTAGTACATTTACAGTTACTTTAACACTTAAATTAACAGATTTGAGTGTTGTTTGCGATGCTGCAAAAGAGCGTGTCAGAGACGACTCTATAGATGTATCTGGTATGAAGGTGCTCTTGGTTGAAGATAATGAGCTTAATATCGAGGTTGCTTTAATGCTTTTAGAGGATGCAGGAGTTTCTGCAGATGTTGCTAAAAATGGTAAAGAAGCTGTTGAAAAATTCTTAGCATCAAATGAGGGTGACTACGACCTAATTTTAATGGATGTTATGATGCCAGTGATGAACGGCTACGATGCAACAAGGGCAATAAGGTCGGCTGACCACCCTATGTCAAAAAGTATTCCAATTATCGCTCAGACTGCCAATGCATTCCAGGAGGATATCAAAAAGGTTAAAGAAGCAGGTATGAACGCTCATATTTCTAAACCAATTGAAGAAGAAAATCTCCTGAAAGTTTTAAAGCTTTATAAAAAATAGTCGAAAAGAGTAGAGTGTGGTTTTTGCCACACTCTTTCATTTATTTTCATATTGAAAAGTATTTATTTTTGTGGTATAATAAACTGAATTAATTTTGAGCTTTTGAAAGGATATTTTCTATGATTAGACCTAACAATCAAAGCTGTTATCTCTATTTTAAAGAGTGTACTAAAGATTTTGGTTCATATAATGTAATTGAAAATTATGGTAATATGATTACTCATAAAAAATTCTTGAAGGATGTAGACGCTATTGCGGGTTATCTTGATAAGAATAATATAAAAAGGGGAGATGTTGTTACAATTTTTCTCCCTAATATCCCACAAAGCTTTGCAGCTTTTTATGCGGTTAATAAAATTGGTGCTATTGCAAATATAGTTCACCCTTTAATGACTCCTGCTATTTTAGAAGAAATTTTAGAAACAACCAAATCAAAGGCTATTTTCGTTTACGATATGATTATGGAGCCATGTAAGGATGTTCTTGATAAATTTCCTGGGATTACAATTGTTTGTAGCACATCTGACTATGTAAGTACAGTAGCAAAACCAGTGTTTAAGGTTTTTGAAAAAGTAAAGGTTAAGGCTGAAATTACAAATCAAAGGAAAATTTCTTATAATACAGTTACTCATTTAAGCTTTATAACAAAAGCCGTTCAGAATAATGGTGATGAAACAGCCGTTTATCTTCATGGTGGCGGTACAACCGGTAAAAGTAAGACAATATGTCTTTCTTCAAATAACTTAAATGCACTTGCATTTAAATTAAGCTTTTTAGACTCACCACACAGACCTGGTGAAGAATTTTCGCTTATTGTTTTACCTCTTTTCCATGCTTTTGGTTTGGGCGTTGCTTTTCATTTTAGTATGTGTGCCGGCTTTACTTGTATTGGTATGCCACAGTTCTCACCTGAAAAGGCTAATAAATATTTAAAGAAATATAAGGTGTCATTCGTTTTGGGTGTTCCGAATATGTTCAAAAAGATGTATGAAGCCTCTAACTTTGAAGGTGAACATCTTAAAAATCTCCGTCTGCTTTGGGCGGGTGGCGATATGGTAAGCGAAACATTCCTTAATGAATTTAACTCTGTGCTTCAGAAATGGGGTAGTAAAGGTAAACTTTTAAGAGGCTATGGTCTTACAGAGGTTTCTTCTGTATGTACTGCAAATGTTGCTGGTGCATATAAAGAGAATTCAATTGGGCGTCCTCTTGCTGAGTTGCGTGTTGAAATCTGGGATGACAGACACAAAAAATTACCGCCTAATACAATCGGTGAAATCGTTGTAAGTGGCGACACTGTAATGAATAACTATTTAGACAAGAGTGACGATTGCTTCCATTTTGACCGTAAGGGTAATAAATGGGTGCTTTCCGGTGACCTTGGATATATGGACGAAGATGGTTATTTCTTCTTTACTGGTCGTAAAAAGAGAATGATTATTATTTCAGGCTACAATGTTTATCCAAATGATATCGAAAACGAAATTTTAAAGCTTGATTATATTAATGAGGCTTGTGCCGTTCAAGGTTATATTGATGCAAAGCCTGTTATAAGACTTTTTGTTTCTCTTAAAAATCCTGATTCTAATCACGATGAAATAACTAAGGATATAAAAGAGTATTGTAAAAAAACACTCGAAAAATTCTCGCAACCATCAACAATTACAATTATGGATAAGCTTCCAAGAACACAAATGGCAAAAATCGACTTTATGAAGCTTACTGATACACCACCAGCTCCTGTTCCTACTAAAAAGGAATTAAGAGAAGAGCGTCGTGAAGAAAAACGAGCACAAAAAGAGTATAACGAAAGAAATAAAGAACAATAAAAATTCAAGGGAGTGTCTGACACTAAAAGTGTCGGACACTCTCTTCACCTAATTTAATAAATATACACTGAAATTTAATGCACCCGCAAGAATAAGCCAGATAATGTACGGTATGTTTAAATAACCTGCAATCCTGTTTATTTTGAAGTATTTTACTGTATAAATAACTACTAATGCCAATAACATTAAAAGCCATATAAATGCAAACAGATATAGTCTGAAACTAAAGAAAATAAAAGACCAACAGAAATTAAAGAAAAGACTTATATAATAGATAATTAAAGCCTGATTCTTTTTACCTGTGTTATATGGTGTGATTTCAATTAAATAAGCAGATATCCCCATAAGAGTGTAAAGAATAGTCCAGACAACAGGGAATACCCATGGTGGCGGGGTAAATGTGGGTTGGATAGCAGTTGCTGTGAATTCTGCATTTGCATCTTTTGTTAAGAAACCTGAAACAATACCAACCAAAAGCGGAATTGCTAAATTTTTTATGAGTAGCTTCCAGTTTATATTTTCTTTTAAGGTTTTAATAAAATCCATAATATACACCAGCCTTAGAATATGGTAGTATATATTATTCTTTTTTATAGCTTGTATATGCAAAAGGGGATGTAAAAAAGCGCAGATTGCATAAAACTATATAAATCAAGAGGTTCCTGCAGGACTGATACCTGTAAGAACTCCTATAAATCATCTAAAAACTTAAATCATAAAAATTTTTTCGTTTTATGCTACGAACAAATCTCACCACTCGACGTACTAATGTACGCCTTCGGGCAAGCAAAAACAAGACTGAAGCCTTGTTTTTGTTCGATTTGTCCGTTCTGCATCTTTTTTTCCTATCCCCTAAAAAGGAGCTGTAAAAAACTTAGCGTTTTTAACAGCTCCTTTTGTTTTAGAATTCTGAGAATGGTGTTGAAATTCTACTGAGACGGAAGTTGACTGCGGCTCTTGAACGATTGAATCTATAAATGCTGAATACAAGACCTATGCCAATGTAAAGGCAAAGCGTACTTGAGCCACCGGCACTAAAGAAGGGTAATGTAATGCCAATAACCGGTAAAATCATCAGGCACATACCAATGTTAATTAGCACCTGCGCAGAAATCATAACTGCCATACCGTAACAGAAAAGCTGAGTGGAAAAGTCCCTTGAGCTTTTTGCAATTTTTACCATTTTATAAACTATTGCAAAAAGCAAGCCTAAAGCAACAAGACAACCAAAAAATCCAGTTTCTTCGCCTATAGAAGTGAAAATCATGTCGTTCTCACTAGCGGGAACAATACCGCCTTGTGTGTAAACGCCTTTTGTGAATCCTGTACCGAAAAAACCACCGGAGCCTAAGGCGTTTAATCCTAATAATTGCTGGAAGCTTTCATCAGAAAATTGTTCCGGACGGAAAAGGGCTAAAAATCTGTTTTTCTGATATTCGCTGAACACAAACATCCATATCAGAGGTGAGGCAGCGACTGTTAAAAGAGCACCGCCAGCAAAATACCCCCAGTGAAGTCCCGCAAAGAAAAGCATACCAATAGTCATAATAATAAAAACAAGAGCGGAACCCATATCACCGGTAAGAATAACAAGACCAATAGGAATAACAGCGTGAATACCTAGAGCAATAATAGATTTTAAGGTGTTTATTCTATCCCTTAAAAGCTCCAAGTGCATAGAGTAAGTAATAAGAAATCCGATTTTTACAAGCTCTGAGGTCTGAAAGTAAATGCTACCAATAGGAAGCCAGCATTTTGAGTCAGGTCTTTCATCTGGTGCAACACCAAATACAAGTGTAATAAACATGAGAAGAACACAGACACCTGCGATAATAGGCCACAGCTTCATAATCAGCTCGTAATCTATTGCCGAAATGACAAGCGTTGCAATAATACCTAAAATTGCTGCAACAATCATAACTGTAGCATCACGGGCTATTACCTGACCATCCTCTAAACGACAACGCGTAGTGGTGTAAACCATAAGAATACCAAAGATAGATGTAGCAATAATAAGTATCAATAACAAGTTGTCAGTTTCTTGAATAAATCTTTTAGTTAAAGAAAAAAACTTTTTCAAGTCCTTGCCCCCTTGATTTTATCTAGAAATATTGTTATTATTATACATATAATAAAGTTTAATTTCAAGTGGGGTAAATGTTAAAATTATGATAACAGTAAAATCCGCCTCGTATGAGGAAACAATTGAATACGCACGAAAACTTGGTGCCGTTTTAAAGGGTGGCGAAGTTATTGCATATTTCGGCGGTCTTGGTATGGGTAAAACAACCTTTACCTCAGGACTTTGTGAGGGAATGGGTATAAACGCCGAAGTGTCAAGCCCCACTTTTGCTCTTGTTAATGAATACGGCAACAGTAAAAAACTTTATCATTTTGATATGTATAGAATCTCCGCCTTTGATGATTTGTGTTCAACTGGCTTTTTTGATTATCTTGACACGAATGCAGTTTTGGCGGTTGAGTGGAGTGAAAATATAGAAAACGCCTTACCTGAAAATTATATCAGGATTGAAATTGAACGCGGTGATACAGATAATAGCCGTATTTTTAAATTAAGTGGTGACAAAATTTATGAAGATTCTTGGTCTTGAAAGCTCTGCAACGAGTGCTTCTGTTTCTGTTGTTGAGGACGGTAAGGTTATTGCTATTGAAATCTCAAACACAGGGCTTACACATAGCCAGACACTTATGCCAATGGTTGAAAGTACATTAAAGAAAGCAGATGTTGCAATTGATGATATTGACTACCTTGCAATATCAAACGGACCTGGTTCATTTACTGGTGTAAGAATAGGTGTTTCGGCGGTTAAGGGTATATGTGACCCATTAAATAAAAAATGTGTTGGTGTTTCAACCTTAGAGGCAATAGCAAAACCTTTAGAAAATACAGGTGTTATTGCTGTTTCTGTAATGGATGCACGTTGCAATCAGGTTTATACGGCTACGTTTGATTGTATAAATGGCGAAATGAAGCGTTTAACAGAAGATGAAGCAATTACTATAGATGAGCTTACAGAACGCCTTAAAACGCAAGATAAACAAATAGTTTTAATAGGCGATGGTGCAAACGTCTGCTATAATAAAATGAAAGATGTTTTAGAAAGTATTTCAATTGCATCACCAACAATTCGTTATCAAAGTGCTTCATCAGTTGCATTAATTGCAGAAGAACTAATTTTAAAAGATGGAAACAATGCAGTTTCATCAGATATGTTAGTACCAAAATATTTAAGGCTCTCACAAGCTGAGCGAGAGTTAAAGAAAAAGCAAGAAAATAGTTGATTTTCAAATATAATTTTTAGAAAGAAGGATTTTAAAATGATAGCTATTGCATCAGACCATGCAGGATTTCCATTAAAGGAAGAAATTAAAAAGTTTTTAGAAGAAAAAAATATTGAGTTTATTGATTGTGGTGCACATTCAACTGACTCTGTTGACTATGCAAAATTTGCACAAGTAGCTTGCCTTAAGGTTACAGAAGGATATGCAGACAAAGCAATTCTTTGCTGTGGTACGGGTATTGGTATCTCAATGGCAGCTAATAAAGTTAAAGGTATCCGCGCAGCTTGCTGTTCAGATTATTTCAGTGCAAAATTCACCCGTTTACATAATGATGCTAACGTACTCTGTATGGGTGCAAGAGTTATCGGCGGTGGTGCAGCCTGTGAATTAGTTGATGTGTTCCTTTCAACTGAATTCGAGGGTGGCAGGCATCAGAGAAGAGTAGACCAGATTATGGCTATTGAAAATGGAGAAATCTTGTAAAGATTTCTCCATTCTCAGGGACTAGGAACTAGAGTTTAGGGACTAGTTGGTGGTCAGTTTTCTAGCAATATAAAAGAAAGAAGGAATACCCTTGCAAAATCAAAAACTTAAACTCACAATAATATCAGCACTTTTTGCCGCTTTGATTTGTGTTGCGACAATGGTTATAAAAATCCCGACACCGCTTAATGGCTACATAAATTTAGGTGATTGTGTAATTCTTGTTGCGGCGTTCACATTGCCTTGTGGCTACGGCTTTTTAGCCGCTGGTATCGGCTCAGCTTTAGCCGATATTCTTTCAGGCTACACAGCATACGCACCCGCAACGTTTATTATAAAAGGCTTAATGGTGCTTGTTGTTTACCTTGTAACTAAGCTTTTAAAATCAAATAAACCAAACTTCCAGAAAATATTGTCAGGCGTTTTAGCAGAACTCTGGATGGTACTCGGTTATTACATTTTTGAAGGATTTATGTATGGTTTTTCTGCATCACTTGCCAATATCCCAATGAACTTAATCCAAGGCGTAGCAGGGCTTATTCTTGCGTTTGTTTTAGTTAGAGTGTTAGAGAAACAAAAGGTGTTAGAAAAAATAGAAAGCAATGAGTAGTAAATAAATTAAAACAGGAAACGGAGTTTGTTTTTCTCTGTTTCCTGTTTTCTATTTCCTAAGAATTAATCATTATTCTCATCAACCTGAGTAAACTCAACCTCTTTAGCCTCTGCATCTGTTGCAGGCTCTTCTGTTGGCATATTATCAATGTTGCCTATTGGTTGATTTGACTCTTGCCAGAATGGTGTCTGGACTGGTTCTTGTTGCTGGTTAAAACTTTCTTGATACCCTTGATTAAAGCTTTGTGCCTGTGGGTTAAAGCCGAAACCACTATTCATATTGAAGTTGTTATCAAAAGGTGCTTGATAATCTGGTAAATCCATAGGTGTGATAATACCATTCTGAATACCAGTTTCTCTTACATAGCAGTAAAATTCGTTATATGTTGCAAACATATATGGGTTTACATACGCAACATTTAAAATACCACAGGTGAAGCCACCTAAAATGTTCCAGCCTAAGAATGAAAGACCAAGAACGAATGCATCCATTTTATGTCCATCCATAAGCTTTTTACTCATTTTAAATGCAGTTTTTGAGTCGATGTCAGGGCGTACAGCTAAAATATAGTCGATAAGATAATATTCAAAGGTTTTAATAATTCCTGGAATAAAGAAAAGACAAGTCCAAAGTAAAATTTTCACGCCTCTTACAAAAGATATTTTTACAATATTCCAGTAGTTTCCATCTTTAAAGTTACCAGTAACTTCGCCTATATCAGTGTGAAGTCCTTTTCTCAATTTTAAAAAGTATCGATTACCACCAACGGTAAAAATCGGTCCTAAAAAGATTCCTGCTACTGTAAGTGCAGCTGTAACTGTTGTGAATACAGAAATAAATGTATAAAGTATTTCTGGAGGTATCATAGAAAAAAGTTCGCCGAATGAATTTGCTGAGTATTCGTAAATTGGTTCGGAATCACCAGAACCTAAATTAAAAGAAAAAGAAGAACCCCCAGCAAAAACACTCATAATGAGTGCAACTATAGCTGATTCAAACCATTTCTTTTTGAAACTATTCTTTGCATTTTGTTTTAACAATGCTCTGTTCATTATAAATTCTCCTTTATTTTGCTTTTATTCTATAAACCATTACACCATGAGGTGCAACGCTTGTTGAAATTGTGCCTTTGAGAGTTGTAGTTTCTTCAGTCCAAAGGTCAGTTGCTTCATATTCATCTACTATTGGTAGGTTTACATAAATATCGTTATGAAGCTTATTGAAAGTAATACTCATTTCCCTTTGAGCGTTACCCTTGTTAAAGAAGCAAAGTGCTATCTCTCCATTTTCAAGTGGTTTTACAAGAATATCTGAAACGCCATCTGTAAAAATCCTTTTTGCTTGTTTACCGAGTTTATCCTGGTCGATAGCAATAAGATTTTTGTTTGTTAAAATCTCTAATACTTTATTTTCAGTATCAACTGAGCCGTCTTCTTTTAAGAATTTTCTTACATCATTACCTAAAATAAGAGGAGCGGCCATCATACACCATAAAGTAAAGTGTGTTCTGTTTTCTTCCATTGAGAGAGAGCCAACGCCAACCTCAAGCATATCTGGGTCGTTCCAGCCACCAGGAACCGCATTTTTATAAAGTCTTACATTTAACTCGTAACAATATAAAAGTGATGGATAGTTAGGCTTAATATCCATTGTGGTTCTCCAAAGATTGCCTGCTTTTGAACCCCATTTCCACGGTTGGTTAAGACCCCATTCACAAATCGAGTAGCAAATTGGCTTTTCTTCTACGCCATTTCTTTCGGCATATTCTTTTGTTGCTCGTTTTAATTCCTGTCCCATATTTGTGTATTGTCTTGCAGCGGAGTCCATGCGTGAGCCAACAGGGTTATGGAGTTTAATTGTATTCAAGCCTTTGTTTAACTTGATTTTAACCTGAAGTCTTCCATCTGGTGTGAAGCCTTTTGATGATGGAAAGTAGCAATCGTATTCTTCGGTATCGTTAACTGTGCAAACTAAGAATTTCTTTTGGAAACCACCCTTTTTGAATACTATTGTTAAAACATATTCAGCAGTTTCAGGTGCATCAATAGTATCAAAAATAAGCGAGCCATTATTAGCACAAAGTGCACCAACAACAAATCCACTTTTGAAATTATCGTCCTTGAATACCTTTGCACCACCTTTAAGAGTGCCGTGCTCTGCTTCAATTTCTATAAAATCCTTGCCATCGCTTGTGCCAATAAAGATTTTATCAATTGCAGGTGAAGCTGACGGAATAACCTCATTATGGCAAAAGTCATATTTAAAATATTCAACGCCCCATTCTGCAAGTGTGTCTGCATCTTCCTTTTCGTGATAAAGACTTGCTGGTAAATCCTCACAGGTGAGAGTACCATTTGATGTGTAGAGACCTACTTTAAATCCGTCTTTATTCAAGTCCTCAATAAGTGGTTTAATTCCTCTAGGGAATCGGGTTAAGTCTCCTTGTAGCTTGCCGTCCTTAGTACGAAGTGAGCTTTGCCAGCAGTCGTCGAGATTAATGTACTTGTATCCTGCATCTAAAAGACCAGTTTTCTTCATAGCAACGCCTATTTCTTTAATAAGGCTTTCGTCAATTGTGTGACGGAATGTGTTCCAGCTACTCCAGCCCATAGGTGGTGTAAGTGCAACACCATTGTTATAAAGCTCTTTTTCAAGTGGTTGAACCTTAGTTGCAGAAATAACCTTGTTTACTGCACATTTCGGACAAAAATCCTGCTTTAAGAATTTTTTGCCAACCACATAGCCTAAACCAGCACCACTTGCTAAAGCAATAACTTTTTTTATACCCATAATTTTCACCCCATAAAATGTTTTATTAAAGCACCAATACCAATTGCACCACCAACAACGAGACCAGCGGCAACAACCTTATTAGTGTTTAAAAGCGTTCTGTCATTAAAATTCCTTTGAATAAAGCCTAAGCTTTCACTTCTGAGCCCTAAATCTTTAAAATGGTAAATTTTAGTGCTGATTTTATCAGGAGTATCTTCATCAATAGTAATCATTCTTATTGTAGCTTTACAACCATCTGTATATGCGTGGAAGCCAGAGGTTTTATTCTGCCCTAAAATAATATCATCAACAACACCAGTAAAATCGTTGAGATGGTCGTGTCCGAAGAAAGCGGCTTTAATATCGCCGACTTTTTTCCAACTAGCAAATTGACCTTTATCAATAGCAGGGGAGCAAGGACCTTCGCCAAGATAACCCTCAACACTATCTTTTTTTACAAATCTTTTCTTTTCTAATGGACCTATAAAGCCTGGCACAGACCAGAAAAATTCATATGGTTTAGCTTCTCTCATAAGCTCATACTCCTGTATAACAGGCATATGCTGAAAGAGGATAGCAGGAATAGTTTTACCATTATGACTATCTTTTATTTCCTGAGCTTTCTTTTCATACCATTCAATCTGGTCCTCGTGCACCCAGTCATATTTTGAAACGCTTTGGTCTTCTGCTAAATTGTTTGAGTCGATAAACCAGAGATTTAATATATCGTTTTCACCTTTGGAATCTTTAACTAAAATGTTGCAGTTAAAGTCACCTGGCGCACTTTCGTCGTTAACGCCAATGAAATTTTCAATTTGTCTGTAGGCTTCAACAATTTCTTTTTCGTGACCTGCATCGTGCTCGTGGTTGCCAAGGCAATAGCACATAGGAACATTTGCATCTAAAATAGGTTTTAAAATTCGCTCTAATGCTTGCTTATGAAGAAGTGTATAATTGTCACATTCCTGATATTCACTGCATGTGTCACCTAAAAGCACTACTAAATCTGGCTGAAATGCCTTAACACCCATCTCGAATAGCTTATGAGCATCTTTTTGCTTTAATTCGTCCTCTCGTGTTTCAATAACAAGTCTTTCGTGAATGTCGCCCAAGACCATTATTTTGAATTTGCCGTTTTTAAATTTGAGTTGATTATTCATAATAATAGTACTACCTTTTTTAATTAAGCCTTCCCAGAAATTTAACGGGAAGGCTTATAATAAATTATTTCTTTGCTTTGCTGATTTCAGCGATTTCGCTTAAAATATCTGCTTCAAGATTAACTTCTTCAAAAGTAACCTCACCAAATGTTAAATCGTCAACTTTAACCTCTTCAACGATTTTTTCAACTTCCTTTTTTGCTTTTTCTTTCTGAGCTTTTGTTGTTTTTGGTTTAGTTTCTTTTTTAGTAGTTGTTTCTTTTTTTGCAGTAGATTTAGTTGCAGTATCTTTTTTAGCTTTAGTTGATTTAGTAGCGGTTTCTTTCTTTTCCTTAGTAGCTTTAGTTGCTTTCTCTTCAGCTGATTTTGTTGATTTTTTAGCTACAGGTTCTTTTGCTACCTTTTCTTTTACATTTCTTTTTGTGCCAACAGATTTAGTTGCTTGCTTTAAAACCTCTTCTTTTGCAGATGGAACTAACTCTTCATCATCGATAAAAGTAACATCAGCAATTTCGGTTGAAACCTCATAAGCCGCAGGTTCGGTAAAAGTAATTTTCTCTACCTCTTCAACCTCAACAGCTTCTGTGAAAGTGAGGTCAGGAATTTCAATATCAGCTATTTCATAAACTGGTTCTTCTACTACCTCAAATGTAGGTTCAGTAAATGTTACTTCTGTTGGTTCTTCTTTTACAAGAGTCTTTGCAAGCTCTTCAGCAGCTGGGATTTCAATAGCATCTGTAGCAACAGGAGCGTATGTTACAGGGTCAACCTTTTCGAAAACAGGAGCTTCAAAAGTAACCTCTGGTGTTGGTTCTGCTTCAACCTCTTTGGTTTCAACAGAGTTAACAGGAGTGGTTATATCAACCTTTTGATTATCTGTAAGACCTGGTAAAACGCCAGCGTCTGTGGGAATGATTGCGTCATCTTCTTCAATAGGGGGAGCCTTTTTTGCAGATTTTTTATCTAATTTAGCGAGTTTTTTGTTTAATGCTTTTTCTTTCTTTGCAGCTTTCTTGTCTGCTTTGATTTCTTTTTTTGATTTCTTTTTTGTTTCTTCTTGTTCTTTTGCCTGTGCCGCAAGAATCTCTTCTTCAGTGAGAGTTGCATTGTAAGCAACAGCAAGAGCATTGAATGATTTAATTCTTTCAACAGAACCGATAACAGGTAAGAAGAAAAGAACTGTTCTTAAAAGGAGAACATAAGAACCGCCATGTTTTAATTCGATGCCGTAGCGAGGAGCGATTCTATACATTCTCTCAGCCTGTGTGTAGTTCCATACGAATGAGTAAATACCTAAGCTGAATACATCAAGAATGAAAACGAGTATGTAGTTTGCACTTTCCTTATCATCATCTTCGCACATTTTATTAAGGTCTTCAGTCCAGTCAGACCAGAAGAAAAGACCATAAATACCGAGAGTAATAATTTGCAAAAGTACATATTTTGCAATTTTTCTTTGTTTAATCATAGGAAAGACCCCCATAAATGAAATTAGAGTATTAAATACCAAGTAAAATAATACTATAATAAACAAAAAAAGTCAATAGTTATAAAGGTTTTTGACGTTATAACTATTGACCAATTATTCTTATTTAGAGAAAAGTGAAAGTTCTTCTTTTTCTTGTGCCTCCTTGTGCTCTTTAAGGCGTTTTTGGATTTTATCAACAGGATTAAGAAGAACACTTACTGAGCGGTCGTGGTTCAATGTGTCAATGATAAGTGAGCAATATTTACTCATATCAACCTCAAAGTACCATTTGCGTTCTAATAATTCCGGCATTCTGTAAACTAAGTTTGTTGTGAAAACACCATCAATAAGACCTTTTTCATAAGCCTCATCA
Source organism: Acutalibacteraceae bacterium (assembly GCA_045613085.1). Taxonomy (GTDB): domain Bacteria; phylum Bacillota; class Clostridia; order Oscillospirales; family Acutalibacteraceae; genus DTU089. The sequence goes on from JAZLAG010000027.1 coordinate 39,251, forward strand.
AAGTTCTCAAGTCCGTTACAGAAAAGACCAAAGCAAGTAGAAACGAAAATTCTGTTTGCTTTTAATTCCTTTAATTTTGTAGCAACCTCAATCATTGAGTCACCGGAAGAAATCATATCGTCAATGATAAGGCAATCCTTACCTTCAACATTATCGCCTAAGAATTCGTGTGCTAAAATAGGGTTTCTGCCATCAACAATTCTTGAATAGTCGCGACGCTTGTAGAACATACCAAGGTCAACACCTAAAACTGTTGAGTAGTAAATACATCTGCCCATACCACCCTCGTCAGGTGAAATAACCATAAGGTTTTCCGGGTCAATTTTAATATCTTTAAAGTTCTTTGTTAATGCTTTAATCATCTGATATGTAGGAGCAACATCTTCAAAGCCTTTAAGCGGAATGGCGTTCTGAACTCTTGGGTCATGAGCATCAAATGTGATGATGTTTTCAACATTCATATTAAGGCAGAGTTCCTGTAAAGCGAGTGCACAGTCAAGTGATTCGCGGCTTGAACGCTTGTGTTGTCTGCCTTCATAGAGCATAGGCATAATAACGTTAACTCTTCTTGCTTTACCTTCAACAGCAGCAATAGCTCTTTTAAGGTTTGCGAAATGGTCGTCCGGTGAGTAC
>JAZLAG010000028.1:0-41164 GCA_045613085.1 Acutalibacteraceae bacterium
CGATATTTTAATGAATTGTGTATTTCTAAATGATTGTTTTATTGCAAAGCTCGATTCCACATCTAAAAAAATCTTATCTATTGCAAATAATAATAGCTTGAAGCTTATTAATATAAAGCAAGGCTATTCTAAATGCTCAATTTGTGTCGTTAGTGAAAATGCAATTATAACAGAAGATAATGGAATCGCGAGATTGTTAAATAATTCACAAATAGAAGTTTTAAAAATAAAACCTGATTTTATAAAGCTTTCTGATAAGCATTTTGGCTTTTTAGGTGGAGCTTCTGGTAAAATTTCCAAAAACGAGATTTTCTTTAATGGTAATATAGAAGAGCATCCTAGTTATACAGAAATCTCAGATTTCTTAAAAACTCACAATGTTAAACCTATTTATGATAAATCTTATAAATTAACTGATATCGGTTCAATTATACCAATTACTGAGCAAATTTAAGCTCAAACGATAGAAATTCTTAAAAATACAATCGAATAGAAATATTTAAAATGAACAAGACCTAATGAGCAAAATTTCTATTCGATGAGAAAGGTTGATTAATTTGAAGAATTCAAAGAATCCTGAAAAAAACGCTGCTGCAAAGCTCGGTTATACAGCAACAATGGTTGTAGTTTCAGTTGCAATATTAATTTGTATGAAGAAATATAAAGATAAAGACTAGTACCAATTAAAGTGTTTTTGTGTTAACATATCTGAATTTTATAAGATATATGGAAATCTTGTTATAACTTTATATATTGATATGTGAAGCACTTTTTTATATAACCCCTTACCCGACTTATACAAAATCTTTCTTTTGTATAAGTCGATATATAAAATTAAAACAAAAAGATTTGGGTGCCCTTTTACTATGAAACGAGAAAATTTTGATAATTTACCACCAATTGTGGTTGAATTTTTAAATTATTATAGCGTTATTCGTAACTGTTCTGAGTTAACCGTAAACGAATATGCAAATGACTTGTCTACTTTTTTTAGATATCTTAAAATAATCCGTGGACTTGTTAATAAAGAAACTCTGTATGATGAAATTGATATTTCAGATATATCATTAGATTTAATTTCGTCAGTAACACTTAACGATGCATATATGTTTCTTACATATTGTAAAATTAATAGAAACAATAATGAGCGAACACGCTCCAGAAAAGTTTCTACATTACGAGCTTTTTACAAATATTTATCAGTTCAAAAGAAACTACTTAAGGACAATCCCCTTCAAGAGCTTGAATCTCCTAGAATCAAGAAAGCTTTACCTAAATATTTAACTCTAGAAGAAAGTTTGGCACTTTTAAATTCTGTTGATGGCAAATTTAAAGAGCGTGATTACTGCATTATTACCCTGTTTTTAAATTGTGGTTTACGTCTTTCTGAGCTTGTTTCTCTTAATCTTAGTGATATTCGTACTAATAATACATTAACCGTTACTGGTAAAGGTAATAAAGAGCGTACAATTTACTTAAATGATGCGTGTGTAGATGCTATAAACGCGTATTTACCAGTAAGACCTGTTGATGGTGTCAAGGACAAGGATGCTTTATTTATAAGCCGTCAAAAAGGTAGAATCAGTCCTAAAACAGTTCAATTTGTTGTAAAATCCACCCTTTCTAAAGCTGGACTTGCTGACAGAGATTTATCAACACATAAATTAAGACATACCGCAGCTACACTTATGTATCAGCACGGTAATGTTGATGTGCTTTCAATCAAAGAAATTTTGGGACACGAAAACCTTAATACAACCCAGATTTATACACATATAGTTGATGAGCAATTAAAAAATGCAGCCGAGGCAAACCCTTTAAGTAACATAAAGGCTCCCCGACCACAAAAAATCGAAAATATAAATAATGATGATTCAGATGAATGAAAATAATCCACTGAACAATTTAAAACAACCAACTTCTAAAAGAGCTGATAAAATCAATGGTATAAGAAATACAACAAATCTTAAGCAATAATCCTTTAACTCGTTTCTTTTGCTTGTTGTTTGGTAACCGCTTATATCTGCGATTATTTCAATGGACATTCTTATTGCTTCTGTGCAACATCTTATAAGTGTACCAATAACTATGGCGACGCTCGGAATTATTATAAGCGTTGCATACCCTAACCCTTGCAGAGAATAGCAAGAATATAAAAAACCAATTGGCATACCTACCGTGATTCCTGAAAGTGTGGGTATGGCAATAATTATTGGTACTCCTACTGCACAAAGCCCAAAAATAAATGTAAAAAATGGTAATATAGTAGTAAAAATTAATGCATCAATAAAGTTATTTAAAAAGTTTTCTTGTGATTTATTAGTTAAATAATCCTTAAAAAACTCGTAAAAAACTGTTTTTAATGAATTTTCTTCACCTTGCATTGTTAGTACACCAATTATCAGACCACAAATGAAAAGGATATAAAAAACGAGATTTCTATAATTGAAACGTGGTATATTCATTTTCTTTCGTTTTATAACAACACTTTTTTTCAACATACTTTAAAATCTCCTTTTAATATCTTTTCTTTGCATTAGAGCCAACAATTCCACCAATTGCACCGAATAACATAAAAACAGGAATTGTTAATAAAATAAATGGTGTTACAGTCTTATAGCTAAAGATTAAAATAAAACTAAGTGAAATTACCATTAATGGTAACGCACCTAATGTTCCAGAAACAATTCCTCTACCCCCCAATTTGTGAAAGGTTGAATTACCAGTAACAAATGCTCCAAATGCAAAGAATAAATAGCATAAATAATATAACACATCAGATTTTTGTGATATTTTATAATATGCTAATGTCAGGACAAGTATTCCACCAAACATTATAATTGCACCCTTAAAAAAGCAAGGTAAATACTTAAGTATAATTGAAATTTTCTTAGAGTTTTTATTCAGTTTGAATTCAGGCATAAAAAAACCTCCGCATATTCTTAATAAAAGATATGCAGAGGTTAGTTTTTTTATGAAAAATTATTCTTCGTCAGATTTCTTAGCTTCTTCTTCGGCTTTAAGTTCTTCAACAGCACCTTTGTTTTCAACTGTTTTAGTCTTTTTCTTTTTGCCGTTTACAGCCTGATCAATAGCAGCCTTTTCGCTCTGTGCTTTTTTAGCATCTTCTGCAGCTTTTTTCTCAGCAGCCATACGAGCGTTTGCGGTTTCGTTTGTCTGAATAGCCCAACGTTGCATTTTGAGTTTTGTGCGGTCTGTACCAGTTTCAACAACAATGCTGTCATCTTTAACAGTAACAACTCTACCCATAATACCACCGATAGTAGTAATTTCGTCACCAATCTGAATAGAATCGCGCATTTCTTGTTCTTCTTTTTGTTTCTTCTTCTGTGGACGGAGCACCATAAAGTACATAAGAGCAACCATACCAACAATCATAATTAAAGACATTGGGTTAGTGCCTGTAGCACCTTCACCATTGGCAGCAGTGCCACCACCAAATAAAGAGCTTAAGCTAAGTGTTAATAAATCCATAATTTTTTCCTCCATAAATTAACATACCACAGTATTATAACTGTTTATTACAAATTATACAAGTCTTTTTTTTAATTATTTTATATTCTTGAATCAAGTAAATCTGTGTATTTTTCTTTGAATTCAGTAAAAGTGCCATTTTCTAACTCTTCACGAATTCTTGTCATTAAATTGTTGTAAAAATATAAGTTATGAATAACACAAAGCCTCATTGCGAGCATTTCTTTTGCTTTAATTAAATGGTGAATATATGCACGTGAATGCTTCTGGCAAGTTGGACAATTACAGTTAATATCAATTGGATTGTCGTCTTTAGCATATTTGGCATTATTTAAGTTCATTATACCATTCCATGTAAAAATATGACCGTGACGAGCGTTTCTGCTTGGCATTACGCAGTCAAATAAATCTACACCTCGAGAGACGCCTTCTAAGATATTGCCTGGTGTACCAACACCCATTAAATAACGGATTTTATTTTTTGGTGCATAAGGCTCAACTGCAGAAATAACTCTGTACATATCTTCTTTTGGTTCACCAACAGCAAGACCACCAATTGCATAGCCATCAAGGTCTAATTCTGCAATTTTCTGCATATGCTCTATACGCAAATCATCAAATGTGCAACCCTGATTTATACCAAAAAGCATCTGTTTTTTATTTAACGTATCGTGAAGAGAATTGAGTCTTTCCATTTCCTCTTTACAACGAACAAGCCAGCGCGTAGTTCTTTCTGCTGATGCTTTAGCATATTCATAGGTTGCAGGGTTTTCAACACACTCATCAAAAGCCATTGCAATAGTTGAAGCTAAGTTAGATTGAATTCTCATACTTTCTTCTGGACCCATAAAAATTTTGCGACCATCAACGTGAGAATTAAATGTAACGCCTTCTTCTTTGATTTTGCGAAGCTTTGCAAGTGAAAACACCTGAAATCCGCCACTATCAGTAAGAATTGGTCCATCCCAACCAGTGAATTTATTAAGACCACCAAGTTCTTTTATAAGCTCGTCACCTGGTCTTACGTGTAAGTGGTAAGTATTGCAAAGCTGAACCTGACAGTTGATATCTTTCAAATCATAAGCAGAAAGACCACCCTTAATTGCACCACAAGTAGCAACATTCTGGAACGCAGGAGTTTTTACAACGCCTTTTACTGTTGTGAATTCACCTAAACGGGCTTTTCCTTCTGTTTTTAATACTTTAAACATAATAAAATTCCTTTATATTTTAATCATAAAATAATCATACAGTCACCAAATGAGAAAAATCTGTATTTTTCCTCTACTGCAGTTTTATATGCTTTCATCGTTTTATCATAGCCATAGAATGCAGAAACTAACATAATTAAAGTGCTTTCAGGTAAATGGAAATTTGTGATTAAACCATCTATACACTTAAATTTATACCCTGGATAAATAAAAATATCAGTGTTTCTGTCATCCTCTTTAATTTCGCCACAGAATGTAGCAGCAGATTCAAGTGTACGACAGCTTGTAGTACCAACTGCAATTACCCTGCCCCCTGTTTTTTTAGTGTTTATAATGAGTTCGGCAGTTTCTTTTGGTAAATGGTAATGTTCTGTGTGCATTTTATGGTCTTCGATTTTTTCGGCTTTAACTGGTCTGAAGGTACCTAAACCAACGTGAAGTGTTACATAACCAATATTAACACCTTTCGCCTTTAGTTTTTCTAATATTTCATTTGTAAAATGAAGACCAGCAGTTGGTGCTGCGGCAGAACCTAATTCTTTAGAATAGACAGTCTGGTAACGTTCTTTATCTTGTAATTCTTCTGTAATATAGTGTGGTAAAGGCATTTCACCAACTTTATCGAGAACGTTGAAGAAATTATCATTTTTATCATAACTGAATTTTATAATTCTGTTTCCATTTTCTAAAACTTCGGTTACTTCACATTTTAAAATGCCCTCACCAAATGAGAAAACAGTACCAACTTTTGCACGTTTACCAGGGCCTGCAAGTGCTTCCCATACATCATTTTCAAGTTGATTTAATAAAAGGAATTCAACAACTGCACCAGTTTCTTCTTTAACGCCGTAAATTCTTGCAGGGAGTACACGTGTGTTATTTAAAATAAGGGTATCCCCTTCATTAAGATAATCGCAAACATCGTAAAAATGTTTATGTAAAATATTATCATTTTCTTTAGATAAAACCATCATTTTAGAAGAGTCACGAGGCTCTAAAGGAGTCTGTGCAATAAGTTCTTCTGGTAAATCGTAGAAAAAATCTGATTTATTCATTAAAAGTACCTTCTAAATAGTAAAAAATTATTGACTCACAAACGCATTTTATGTTATTATATGTCGGTATGTAAGCGAGGTATATTATAATCTATTTATTTCGTATTTACAAGTATTTTTTAGAAATCCGGAGGTGTACTTATGAAAAAGTACAAAGTTGGTATTATCGGAGCAACTGGTATGGTTGGTCAAAGATTTGCTCTTCTTCTCAGTGAGCATCCTTGGTTTGATGTTACAGTTCTTGCTGCAAGCTCTCGTTCAGCAGGAGTTACTTATAAAGAGGCACTCGGCGACCGTTGGTGTATGACAGAACCAACACCAGCAAAATACTTAGATATGGTTGTTCTTGATGCAGAAAAAGACATTGAAAAAATCGCTTCTTCAGTCGATTTTGTATTCTGCGCAGTTAATATGAGCAAAGAAGAAACAAAAGCACTTGAAGAAAAATATGCTAAAGCAGAATGCCCTGTTGTTTCAAATAACAGTGCTTTCAGAATGGCAGAAGATGTTCCAATGGTTGTGCCTGAGTTAAATGCAGACCACATTAAAATCATTGAATCACAAAGAAAACGTCTTGGCACAAAACGTGGCTTTATTGCAGTTAAATCTAACTGCTCACTTCAGTCATACGTTCCTGCACTCTTCCCTCTTCACGAAGAATATGGCGTAAAAGATGTTCTTGTTTGTACATACCAGGCAATTTCTGGTGCTGGTAAAACATTTGAAAGATGGCCAGAAATGGTAGATAACGTTATCCCATTCATTGGTGGCGAAGAAGAAAAGAGTGAAAAAGAACCACTCAAGCTCTGGGGTAAAATTGAAGATGGCAAAATTGTTCCTGCTACTTCTCCAAACTTCACAGCTCAATGTATCAGAGTTCCTGTTTCTGATGGTCATATGGGTGCAGTATTTGTTCGTTTTAATAAGAAACCTACAAAAGAAGCTATGATTAAGTCTTGGGCTGATTTCAAAGGCAGAGCACAAGAATTAGAGCTTCCAAGTGCTCCAAAGCAATTCCTTCATTACTTTGAAGAAGATAACTGTCCACAGACAAAGCTTCACAGAAACCTTGAAAATGGTATGGCAGTTTCTATTGGTCGTCTCAGAGAAGACACACAATATGATTATAAGTTCGTTTGCCTTGCACACAACACATTAAGAGGTGCTGCTGGCGGTGCAGTTCTTCTTGCTGAGCTTCTCTGTGCAGAAGGTTATATGGACTAATAATAAATAAAAATCTTTTTGGGAGGTCATACTGTGAAAAAACCTATTTTCGCAGGTGCAGGTGTTGCAATTGTTACACCTTTTAAGGACGAAACTCTTAAAATCAACTTTCCACTTTTCGAGGAGTTAATTAATGAACAAATTGAAAATGGAACAGATGCCATTGTTGTATGCGGTACAACAGGCGAAAAATCAACTCTCGTTTATGACGAACATCTTGAGGCTATAAAAGTTGCGGTTAATGTTACAAATGGTCGTGTTCCTGTTATTGCAGGTACCGGCAGTAATGACACAATGCATTCGGTTATTCTTTCAAATGATGCTGAAAAATGTGGGGTTGACGGTCTTTTAACAGTAACCCCCTATTATAATAAAGCATCACAAGATGGCTTGATTGAATCATTCAGTTATATTGAAAAGCGTGTTTCAACACCAATGATTCTTTATAACGTGCCAAGTAGAACTGGTGTTAACATTTTACCTGAAACTTATTTAGAGCTTTCAAAATTACCATTAGTTAATGGTGTTAAAGAGGCAAATGGCGATATTTCTGCATTCGCTAAAACTGTTGCACTTTGTAAGGATAACTTAAACTATTATTCAGGTAACGATGACCAGATTACTGCATTTATGGCTCTTGGGGCTATTGGTGTTATTTCTGTTCTTTCAAATGTAGCACCAAAGGTTACTCACGATATTGCACAGTTTGCTCTTGATGGCAACATTAAAGCAAGTAAAGAGTTACAATTAGAATATCTTGACCTTTGTAATGCATTGTTTTGTGACGTTAACCCTATTCCAGTTAAAGAAGCGTTATGCTTAATGGGTAAAGACGTTGGCAGATGTAGAATGCCACTTTCCCCTATCAATGAAAAAAATAAAGCGATTTTAGTTAAGGCTTTAAAAAATCATAACTTGATTTAAAAAATTCGGAGGAAGTTTAAATGACAAAGATTATTTTAAGCGGTTGTTGTGGTAAAATGGGCAGAACCGTTACAAATATTATAAGCACACGTGATGATTGCCAGATTGTCGCAGGTGTTGATATTGTTGAAGATTCTACTTTGGGTTACCCTGTTTTTCAAACTTTTTCCGAAGTTCAGGTAAAAGCTGATGTTATTATAGATTTTTCTAATCCTGCATTACTTATGTCTATGTTAGATTACGCTAAATCTACAAACACAGCAGTTGTTATTTCAACAACAGGTATTTCAGATGAGCAAATAAAAGTTGTTGAAGAAATTTCAAAAGAAATTCCAATTTTCTTTTCTTATAATATGTCAATGGGTGTCAGCCTTCTTTGTGAATTAGCAAAGACTGCAGCAAAGGTTTTAGGTAGTGACTTTGACATTGAAATTGTTGAAGCACACCACAACCAGAAGTTAGATGCACCAAGTGGCACTGCTTTAATGCTTGCAGATGCAATAAAAGAAGAGCTTCCTGACGTTTATTATGAATATGACAGGCACTCAAAGAGACAAAAAAGAAACGAAAAAGAAATTGGTATTCATTCAATTCGTGGTGGCAATATTGTTGGTGAGCATGAAGTTATCTTTGCTGGTAACGACGAGATTGTTAAACTCAGCCACTCTGCCCGTTCAAGAGCGATTTTTGCACAAGGCGCAGTTAACGCTGCAAACTTCTTAAACGGCAAAACACCAAGAATTTATAGTATGAAAGACCTTGTAAATGGTTAAAAATTACACCCAACATCATCAAAAATGATGCTGGGTGCTTTTTTATTCCTCTAAAAACTTAATTGCCTTTTCATATTTTTCTTTTCGCTTTAATGCCTTTTCGTCAACTATGTCAAGTCTTGATAAATCGCTGTTGTGTCTTAGATCTGCAAGTTTTACTTTTGTTGCTATGCTATTCTTCTTTATTTCCCCTACATATTCCATATAAGGTGTATTTTTGTCATGTGTAAGAAGCTTTAAAGCATTTATAATTTCAACACTAAAGCCTTGCTTTTCTAAATCCTCAAAGGTGATAGCTGTATCTTCAACTACATCGTGAAGAAGTGCTACAACAGTTGTTGCTTCATCTGTCATCTGCTCTGCTAAATGAAAGGGATGAAACACATAAGGCATACCACTTTTATCAACTTGCTCTTTATGTGCTTCAAAACAGAGTTTTAACGCTTTTTTAGTTAAACCAGTATAAATCATTTTATCACCATTTAAAATAAGGCTATTGCAACTTTTGCAACAGCCTTATTTATATTAATTAATAAGCCTTACCCCAGTAAACCATTTGTGTAGCTGGTTTGCCACAACAAACACATTTATCTGAAAGATTTTCTTGTTCGAATGGAATACAACGAGAGCCAACGCCTGTGAGCTCTTTAACCTTGTCTTCACATTCTTCTTCACCGCACCACATAGCCTTAATGAAACCATCGCCGTTTTCTGTGAGTGCCTTGTTGATTTCATCAATTGTAGTACAAGCGAATGTGTGTTTATTTAAGTTATCAAGTGCTTTTTCATAAATTGCTTTAGCAAAATCTTCGAGAGCTTTTGTGATTTCAGCCTCAAGATTATCGAGAGAAACAAAGATTTTTTCTCTGTTATCACGACGAACTAAAACACATTGATTGTTTTCAATATCTTTAGGTCCGATTTCAAGACGAAGCGGAACGCCCTTCATCTCGTATTCAGCGAATTTCCAGCCAGCAGAGTTCTCGCTATCGTCAACCTTAATTCTGAAAGATTTTGCGAGTCTTTCTTTTAACTCGTAAGCCTTATCAAGCACACCTTCCTTATGCTGAGCAATAGGAAGAATAACTACCTGAATTGGTGCAACGTCTGGTGGAAGTACAAGACCATTATTATCGCCATGTGACATAATAAGTGCACCAATAAGTCTTGTAGTAACGCCCCAGGATGTCTGATGAACGTAAGAAAGCTTATTTTCTTTATCCTGATAAGTCATATTGAATGCTCTTGCAAAGCCATCACCAAAGTAGTGAGATGTACCCGCCTGAAGAGCTTTACCGTCGTGCATAAGTGCCTCAATAGCATAAGTAGAAACTGCGCCGGCAAATTTATCACTTTCAGTCTTTTTACCTTTAACAACTGGCATACAAAGAGATTTTTCACAGAAGTCAGCATAGATGTTGAGCATCTGCTCTGTTTCAACAATAGCTTCTTCAGCAGTAGCGTGAACTGTGTGACCTTCTTGCCATAAAAATTCTCTTGTTCTTAAAAATGGTCTTGTTGTTTTTTCCCAACGGACAACACTGCACCATTGATTATAAAGCTTTGGTAAATCTCTGTGTGATTGAATGATTTTAGCGTAGTGCTCACAGAAAAGTGTTTCTGAAGTTGGTCTTACGCAAAGTCTTTCTTCAAGCTCTTCACTACCACCATATGTAACCCATGCAACTTCTGGTGCAAAGCCTTCAACGTGGTCTTTTTCTTTTTGTAAAAGACTTTCTGGAATAAATAAAGGCATATAAACATTCTCGTGACCTGTTCTTTTAAAATGACCGTCAAGAATTCTTTGAATATTCTCCCAGATTGCATAGCCATAAGGACGGATAATCATACAACCCTTAACACTTGAATAGTCAACAAGGTCAGCCTTTTTAACAACGTCTGTGTACCATTGAGCAAAGTCAACATCCATAGATGTGATTGCTTCAACCATTTTTTTCTGATCTGCCATTATAATAATACTCTTTTCTAATTAATTTTCTTCAATATATTTAACTAAATCGCCAATAGTTTTCATACCCTCTAATGCTTCATCAGGGAGCTCAATAGAAAACTCATCTTCAACAGTCATAACAAGGTCAACAAGGTCAAGAGAATCAATGTCAAGCTCGTCTGTGAGTGAAGTGTTCATTGTAATAAGTTCTTCTTCAATTTCAAATTCTTCAATAATGATTGTTTTAAGTTTCTCAAAAACCATAAAAACAACTCCTAAAATTATTTTTTTACATAATTACACAGAATAATACTGTGTATAGATTTTATAAAGTTTACAAGGATTTGTCAATAGTTTTTAAAAAAGAATTCAATAATATTTGTCAAAAAAGAAAAAAGTGGGAAGTTCTACTCCCCACTCAAGTTTTACTTGTTAAATAACTTATTGAATTCCTTACAGATAATTGGTGAAATAAGACTATAAATTGTAAGATTAGCTGTTGCTTTAATAAGGTTAAAGCCAACACATACTGCCAAAAAGCCATTGATAAAGCCCTGAACGTCAATTCCCATAAATTTTGAAACCATCCACATATTCATAGGAATCATTATAAGTGTCATAACAATAACACCTAAAACATTAGAAATTAAAACACCCTTCACACCATCAATCTTCTTTCTTATGAACCAAACAACTAAAATAGTAAGACTTGATGAAACAAAGTGCATAAAGAAGCCTATTATACCGCTTGAAGCACTTACGGTAGTTGCCTGAATAAGACAAACAACAAAGAGTGTTACAATTGAAAAAACTGGCCCTAAAAGTGATGAACACAAAAGAATTGGCACATCTGAAAATTCCATCTCATAAAATGGTGCAGATGGAAAAATCGGAAAGCGGATTGTAACCATTAACACTAATGAAAGTGCCGCAAGAACACCTGCCGTTGTGAGCCTTTGGAGATTTTGTTTGTTTGTGTATTTTGTTTTCATTTAATACAACACCTTTCAAAAAAAATAATCGCCCCGAAAGACTCAGGGCAAATAAACAAAGGTTTCGTAAAATATGAAAATATCATAAATACAAGAAATCTTCTTTCATCCGGACTATACCGTCGGTTTGGGAATTTCACCCAATCAACCAAAAATGGCTCGCAGACTTTACTGCCGGTGGGGAATTACACCCCGCCCTGAAGTTTCGTACTAATATATAATAGCACTTTTTTTAGATTTGTCAACACTATATTTATATTGACATTCCTTTTCATTTATAATATAATTTTATATGTATGTAATAAATTAAATTTTAGGTGGTATTCTAATGGGAATTTATGAAGAATTAGTTGCTCGTGGGCTTATTGCTCAGGTAACAAATGAAGAAGAAATAAGAGAAATGGTAAATGCCGGTAAAGCTAAGTTTTACATCGGTTTCGACTGCACTGCAGATAGCCTTACTGCTGGTCACTTTATGGCTCTTACTTTAATGAAAAGACTTCAGATGGCTGGTAACCAACCAATAGCACTTATCGGTGGCGGTACTACTATGATTGGTGACCCATCTGGCAGAACAGATATGAGAAAAATGCTTACAAAAGAAGATATTCAGCACAACGCTGATTGCTTCAAAAAACAAATGGAGCGTTTTATTGAATTCGGCGAAGGCAAAGCACAGATGGTTAATAACGCTGAATGGCTTTTAAATCTTAACTACGTTGAGCTTTTAAGAGAGGTTGGCGCTTGCTTCTCAGTTAACAATATGTTAAGAGCTGAATGTTACAAACAAAGAATGGAAAAAGGTCTTAGCTTCCTTGAATTCAACTATATGATTATGCAAAGCTACGACTTCTACTATCTCTACAAAAATTACGGTTGCAATATGCAATTCGGTGGCGATGACCAATGGAGCAATATGCTCGGTGGTACAGAGCTTATAAGAAAGAAATTAGGTAAAGATGCTCACGCTATGACTATTACCCTTCTTACAGACTCACAAGGTAATAAAATGGGTAAAACTGCTGGTAATGCAGTCTGGCTTGATGCTAATAAAACTTCTCCTTACGATTTCTACCAATACTGGCGTAATGTTGCAGACAGCGACGTTTTAAAATGCATAAGAATGCTCACATTCTTACCATTAGAAGAAATTGATAAAATGGATTCATGGGAAGGTAGCGAACTTAATAAAGCAAAAGAAATTTTAGCTTATGAATTAACAGCTCTCGTTCACGGCAAAGAAGAGGCAGAAAAAGCACAAAGTGCCGCTAAATCTGTTTTTGGTGCTGGTGGTAACTCAGAAAATATGCCTTCAACTACCCTTTCTGCTGAAGATTTTACTGACGAAGGTATTAATATAATTGATGTACTTATTAAAGCAGAGCTTGTTACTTCTCGTGGCGAAGCAAGACGCCTTATTGAACAAGGTGGCGTTAGTGTAGATAACGAAAAAGTTACTACTGTGTCATACATTATTCCTGCTTCAGATTTCGAAAAGGGCTACGTAATTATTAAAAAAGGTAAAAAAGTATTCCACAAGATTATTAAATAAGAATTATGGGTAAATTATTTAATGCTTATGTATCTGCTTATAAAATGGATACAAAAGAGTGGAATGAATTTTTAGAGGTTGCTGGTGATATTTATAATTCACCACAATTACAAAGTTTAGAAGGCTTTGTTCAGCATTTTAATATAAGCCGTCTACAACATATAAGAAGCGTTGCCTTTTTAAGCTTTTTAGTTTCACGAAAATTAGGGCTTAATTACAAAGAAACTGCAAGAGCTGCTACAATGCACGATTTGTTTTACTACGACTGGCACGAAGATGATTTAAGCCATAAATTACATGGTCTCAGACATCCGAAATTTGCTTTAAATAACGCTTTTTATTTGTGTGGTACGCTAACAAAAAGAGAACAGGATATTATTAAACGCCATATGTGGCCGTTAACTTTAATCCCCCCAAAATATCCTGAAAGTTATGTTGTTACTATGATGGATAAATACTGTGCGGCGATTGAATCGGCTTATTCAATGAATAAAAATTTCAGAAAAAAGTTAGATGATTTATTAAGGTTGGGTGAATAAAATGGCAATATATGATTATTTTATTTATTTCTACCTTTATAGCTTTGTAGGTTGGTTTTTTGAATCGTGCTATTGTTCATTAAGACCTAAAAAGTGGATTAACCGTGGCTTTTTACGTGGTCCGTTCTGCCCTATTTACGGTGTCGGCGCTTTAACAATTTTAATTTGTCTTTTGCCATTCAGGTCAATGACGAGTAATGACTATTTAAACGAGTTTTTAATTTTCACAGTCGGTATGGTTGTTTGTGATATAGTTGAATATTTCACAAGCTTTGTAATGGAAAAAGCCTTTAATGCTCGTTGGTGGGATTACTCAACTCAACCATTTAATTTACACGGTAGAATTTGTCTTACACACACTCTTTACTGGGGTACTTGTTCTTGTCTTTTCCTTTACGTCGTTCACCCTTTGGTCGATGTTTATTTTGTAAGTCAGGTAAATGAAGAATCAAGAAAATTACTTGTTTATATAATTACTACTGTATTTGTAATTGACGTTATTAACACAATTATAAATGCCTTGGGTATAAGAGAATATTTTGTAAAATTCAAAGAGCTTTCTGACGATATTGTTGAATTTACAAATATTGTAATTTCTTCTATGAGTGATTCAATAGATGAATTTTCTGATGAAAGAAAAGCTGAGTTTGTACAAAAACTTAACGAATTAAAAATTAGAAAAGCGGAACTATTTGATATAAAGAAAAAGAAGCATTTAAAAATGCTTAAAAGATTATCACATTCATTCCCATTTATTTTCAAAAGTCTTAAAAAGAGATTGGATAATATTGACAGCTTACTGAATAATTTAATTAACCTTATTGAAGGTAAAAAATAACAGAGGTGCTAAAAATGAATTTAACACATGCTTTTTACAGAACTTACCAAAGTGTTTACAAGGTTGCTATGGGTGCTCTTGACTGGACTCCACCTGAGCTTTTACAAGGTGCTGGTGCTATAAAAAAACTCCCTGCTTTAGTAAAAAAACAAGGAGTTAATAATGTACTTGTTGTAACCGATAAAGGTCTTATGTCTCTTCACCTTCTTGACTCTTTATTTGAGGGTTTAGAAAGCGAAGGAATTAAATACACAGTTTTTGATGGCGTTCAGCCAAACCCAACAATTTATAATGTTGAGGATGCTTTAAAGCTTTATCACGACAATGGATGTGAAGCGTTTATTGCTTTTGGTGGCGGTTCACCAATGGACTGCGCAAAGGTTACTGCAGCAAAGGTTGCAAGACCAAATAAATCTATTCCATCAATGCGTGGTCAGTTAAAGGTTTTAAAGAAAACTCCACTTATATTTGCAGTTCCTACAACTGCTGGTACTGGTTCAGAAACTACTCTTGCAGCAGTTATTTCTAACCCTGATACACACGAAAAGAATGCAATTAACGACCCTGTACTCCGCCCCAAATTTGCAGTTCTTGACCCAGAGCTTACAGTTGGTCTTCCACCACATATTACTTCAACAACTGGTATGGATGCTCTAACACACGCTGTAGAAGCTTTTATTGGTAGAAGTAACGTTAAATCAACCGAAGATGCGGCTTTAAAAGCTACAAAGCTTATTTTCGAAAATATAGAAAAGGTTTATGTAGATGGCAAAAATATTGAGGCAAGAGAAAATATGCTTGTTGCTTCATTCTACGCTGGTATTGCTTTTACAAGAGCTTACGTTGGCTATGTTCACGCTATTGCTCATAACTTAGGCGGTATGTATGGTATTCCTCACGGACTTGCAAATGCAGTTATTCTCCCTTACATACTCGAGTTCTTCGGTGACTCTGCTCACCACAGACTCGCAATTTTAGCAGACGTTGCTGGTATTACAGATGGCTTAAAAACTGAAAAAGAAAAAGCAGAAAAATTCATTGAAGCAATTAAAGAGCTTAACAGAAAAATGAATATTCCTGATAAGTTTGAAGGCATTAAAGATGAAGATATTGAGCTTATTGCAACCCGTGCACTTAAAGAAGGCAACCCACTCTACCCTGTTCCAAAGATTATGAATCTTGAGGAATGTAAAGCAATTATTAAATCATTACAGAAATAAATACAACAAAAAAAGAGCCTGCATCAAGCAGGTTCTTTTTTATTGTTTTTTATCTTAAAGCTGTTAAGAAAATATCTAACAATCGAAACAGCAATAATGCCACCACCGATAGCGATTGCAACCTTACCAGTTGTAAGAAGCTGTGCACCAAATTCATCGAAATCCTTAATAAGTAAGCTTCTCATAGCCTGATAAAGAGTTCCACCGGGAACTAAAGCGATACAACCAGGTAATAAGAATATAGTTGCTGGTGCCTTGCCTATTCTTGCACAAATCTCCGCAAAGCCAGCAGTAGCAAATGATGCCAACATATTTGCTATAAATAAATCGTCACTTATAAATTCAATACAAACAAAGTAAACTACACAAGCAACAAGACCATCAATAGCCGCAAGCGGAATGTGTTTTACCCTGAGTCTGAAAATTATTGCGAAACCTATTGTGCTCACAACACCAGCAATAATTCTTACAATTATATCCATACTCAACTGAATACACCCCCGAATATCATCATAGCAACAGTAAATCCGAAGGCTACCATTACAGCAGTTAAAACCGCCTGAACTAACTGAATAATACCCGAAACGGTATCACCAAAAAGCAAGTCTCTCACGGCATTACCAAATGCAAGACCTGGAATAAGCAACATAATAACACCAATAAGAATCATATCGGTATTATTCCCTATTCCAAATGAAATTAAAGCGAGTGAAATAATTGCACCAACAAATGAAGATATAACCGAGTGAATCATTGAGTTAACAAATGCAGTTTTGTGTAAATTAAAAAACGTAACAACTACACCTGCAATTGCGGCAACTAAAGCATCAAAAAGATTGCCCCCAAAGAATACCGCAAAGCCACCAGCACCTAAAATTCCACCTAAATAACAAAGAATTTCAGGGAATGGTTTTCCCTCTTTTGCTTTAGTAATTTCATTTTCAACGTCTTCTAAGGTAATCTTTTTAGAACAGACGTCACGAGAAATATTATTCATTTTTTCTAAAAGATACATATTGTTACTGTTCTGGTAAACTCTGCGAACTTGTGAAGAATGTGTACCATCATTCATTCTGATATTTGCAATTATCAAAGACGGAAGTGCAAATATATCAGCAAATTCTGCACCGTAAGCAACACAGATACGAGTAACTGTATCTTCTATTCTATAAGGCTCACCACCACAACGAAGAATACTCTCACCAATATCAAGTGCTTTAGCGAGAATATAATCTGCAGTGTAGGTTTTAATAGAAGTTTCTGACATAAAACTAACTCCAAAATCAATTAGTCATTTTCTCTTGTTTAACTTTATGGTCTATTACGTGACGAGAAGCAAGCTCAGCAGTAACCTCATCAAGAGAGATGCCCATCTCTATCATAAGCACCATAACGTGATATGTCAAGTCTGCAATTTCATAAATTGTTTCTTTTTTATCATTTGCTTTACCAGCAATAATAACCTCTGTTGACTCTTCACCAACTTTTTTGAGAATTTTATCAATACCCTTTTCAAAAAGATAAGTTGTGTAAGAGCCTTCTTTTTTCTCAATTTTTCTGCCAATGAGCATTTTCATAAGATTTTCCATAGAAAATTCGTTGTTTAACTCTTCATTTTCATAAACTAAGTCGTTGAAGCAAGAATCTGTACCTGTGTGACATGCTGGACCATCTTTTTTAACAACTACTGTTAAAGCATCTTTGTCACAATCTGCAGTAATACTTACAATATGCTGATAATTACCGCTTGTTTCGCCCTTTAACCAGAGTTCTTGTCTTGAACGGCTATAGAAACAAGTTAAGCCCTTTTCTAAAGAAATTTTAAGACTTTCTTTATTCATATAAGCTAAGGTCAAAACCTTTTTAGTTGCATAATCTACAACTATTGCAGGGATAAGCCCTTTTTCATCAAATTTAAGTTCTTCAATATTTAACATAACTTTCTCCTTAAGAATTTAAAATAAATGATTGTTTATTATTTTCGCTACCCCAGATTATTTCTAACTCTAACGGGATATTTGATTTAAAAGTAATCTGTGGCTTTTCATCCTCTGATTTTCTTTCATTACAAATAAGTGTTAATTCACCATCTGTTTTAAATGGATATTGCTCAATACCATGTTTATCTAAGAGTGTAACATCCCATATAATTCTGTTATTTTCTGCATCTGGCTTAATACCGAAAACAAATTCAAAAAGTATTGAAATCGGCGAAATACCAGTCCAGCCAACAAAATCTTTCATAGCTGGTTTACCTTGTGATGGTCTGCCGTTATTTACATATTCTGGTGCATAGTTTTCAAATACAGTATTTGTATCTTTAAAAACTTCAACTACTGCATAAAGATGCTCCATAGCTATAGTGTGTGAAAGGTCGTATTTTTTATATTTATCAAGACCCTTTAAAATCATATAGTTTGTCGGTGCCCAAACACCACCACACCAATAACCACCTGTACTCTCGTATTCAGAGTTATCCTTTGCAAGACAAGGCACTCTGTTAGGTGTTTTAAAGAGTTTTTCGTCATTAAGATTAGCAATAAACTTTTCTGCTCTATTTTGAGGAACTGTTTCTGCAAGTAAATTCCAGAAAGCACCAGCGTGGTGAACGTAATTAAACTCGCCATTTTTCCAAAGGTCATAATAAAAGTTGGTTTTTTCATCCCAGAGTTTTTCATTTATAACCTTAAAGAGCATATTTGCTTCCGTGTCAAGTTCTTTTATATACTCTTTTTTACCAAGTACTTCTGCCATTTTAATTAATACACGGCAGTCGTAAAGAGCCTGAGCACAAGCATCAACCCAAATCATATGACCGTGGCTGAATGGTTCTGAATAGCCTTTTTGCTGACGTGGTAAATTATCCATACCACAACCCCAGCCACTTGAGAAATATGTACCATTGGGCCATGTATGAGTTTCTTTTAAAAATCTGTGATAAGAAAGAAGAACTGGAAAAACTCTTTTAAGTCTTTCAATATCACCAAAGTTTAAAAAGTATTCCCATTCGCACCAAGCCATAATTTCAGGACCAGTTGCAGACGGGTCCCAACGAGTAAACATATCTTTACCCGTTACTGCATCAATTTGACGGCAAATAAATCCATCATCGTGCTGGTGAGAATAAAAATTGTCGAGTGTACCCTGAAATTTAAAAATTCTGTCTGCATACTTACCAAACATAAGCATAAACACAGAGTCCCACATAAAAGTGCAACCATCAAAAGCTGTATCAATAAAATTTGAAACAAACCCCGTATTTTCATGAGGTCTTCTTAAATTTTTAAAAGCAAGTTCCCAAGCTCTCCAATAGCAGTCAATGTAATCTTTGTGATTATCCCAGATTGGTTTAGGTAACTTATCTTTTGATTCAGCAAAAGTTGGTAATTCTTCTGTGCTCATTGGTTGGTCGATGAATGTATTCTCTATTACAGGAATAAATTCATCTAATATAGTCATTTCGCTTTCTTTATCAAAACCCATAAATAAAACCTCAAAATTTATAATCTGACATTTATTTTATTCTCTTTTAAGAGTAATTTCAAGTCTTTTATTTCTACTTCACCGAAATGGAAAATTGAAGCGGCAAGACCAGCATCAATTGTAGGGATTTCATTAAACAATTTAACAAAATCTTCACTGCATCCAGCACCGCCAGAAGCGATAACAGGAACATTAACAACGTCACAAACTGCTTTAAGCATTTCAATATCAAAGCCTTTTTTAACACCGTCTGTATCTATTGAATTTACAACAATTTCACCAGCTCCGTTATTGACGCCTTTTTTTATCCATTGGAGAGCGTTTATGCCTGTGTCTTCCCTACCACCTTTTGCAAAAAGGCGGAATTCACCATTAACACGCTTAATGTCACAAGAAAGAACAACACACTGGTCGCCGTATTTTAATGCGGCTTCTTTTATTAAATCAGGGTTTCTTATAGCACCTGAATTTACACTGACTTTATCTGCACCACATTTTAAAACTCTGTCGAAATCATCAACAGTATTTATACCGCCACCAACTGTGAGTGGAATAAATATTTGAGAAGCAACTTCTCTTAAAACGTCAATAAAAAGCTTTCTTTCTTCAAATGAAGCAGTAATATCATAAAAAACAAGCTCGTCTGCACCAGCATTACTGTAGTATTTAGCAAGCTCTATTGGTGAAGAAACGTCTGAAAGACCTTCAAACTGAACGCCTTTAACAACTCTGCCATTTTTTACATCAAGGCAAGGAATAATTCTTTTTGTAATCATTTTGCCACCTCGATTGCTGTCTTAAGGTCAATTGCTCCTGTGTAATACGCTTTGCCGATAATTGCACCATATAAATTCATTTCTCTTAATGCTTTTATATCGCTAATATCAGTAACCCCACCAGAAGCAGTAATATCTATCCTGTATTTCTCTGAAAGTTTTTTATAAAGCTCTCTGTTTACACCTTTCATTGCACCATCTTTTGAAATATCGGTACAAATAACGGTAGTAACGCCTAAAGAAGTCATTTTGTCAAAGAATTCTTCTGCTTTATATTTAGATTTTTCAACCCAACCTTTAATTGCAACATAGCCATCAAGTAAATCAATACCAACTGCAATCTGACCAGGCTTCGGGTATTTTTTAAGAGCAGATTTCAAAAATTCTTCATCTGTAACTGCCGCTGTACCTATAATTACACGGTCAAGCCCAGCATTTAAGTATTTGTCAACAGTTTCAATTGAACGAATACCACCACCGATTTCAGTAAAAAGATTTGTATTATCAACAATTTTCTTTATAACCTCAATATTAGGTGTAGTGCCAAATTTTGCACCTTCTAAATCTACAAGGTGAATGTATTTAGCACCAGCATTTTCAAAATCTTTTGCAACCTCAAGTGGATTTTCGTTATAAACTGTCATTTGATTATAATCACCTTTGAAAAGACGGACCGCTTTTCCATCATAAAGGTCAATTGCTGGAAAAATATTCATAATTTAGTCCCCCGTTTCACAAAATGCTTTTAAAATATTAAGACCTACATCGCCACTCTTTTCAGGATGGAACTGACAGCCAAAAATATTATCTTTCTGAACAGATGCGGTAACGTCTATTCCGTACTCAGAAGTTGCAATTACGTTTTCATCACAATCAGTAGCAAAATACGAGTGAACGAAGTAAACAAAATCACCATCATTTATGTATTTGAAAAGTGGAGATTTACCATTTTTGAATTCGAGCGAATTCCAGCCGATATGAGGTATTTTTAATTCAGGCGAGATTTTACCTTCGAGTGGCACAATATTGCCTTTTATGAGGCTTAAACCGTCAAATTCGCCATATTCAAAGCTTTTCTCAAAAAGCATTTGCATACCAAGGCAAATTCCTAAGATTTTTTTACCTTTTTTTGCTTCATCAATTACTACATCGAATAATCCTGACTCTTGTAATTTTTCTTTTGCATCTGAAAATGCACCAACACCAGGAAGAATAATTGCTGAAGAATCTAAAATCTTTTGTTTATCACTTGTAACTATTGTGTCAGCACCTATCGCTTTAAGTGAAGAGCTTAAAGAGAAAAGGTTGCCAACGCCATAATCAACAATACTAATCATTATAAAACACCCTTTGTTGATGGTAATTGGTCTTTAAAGTTTTCATCAATTGCTATCGCAGTTCTGAGGCTACGTGCAAATGATTTAAAAATACCCTCAGCAATGTGGTGAGAATTTTCACCAGCCATCTTTTTAATATGTAAAGTAATTTCAGCACATCTTGTAAGAGCCATAAAGAATTCTTCAACTAATTCAGTGTCAAAATCCCCTATTTTTTCTGTTGGGAATACTACGTCAAAGCCTAAATAGCTTCTGCCAGAAACGTCGAGCGAAGTAAGAATTAAAGACTCATCCATTGGTAAAATTACATCTGCATAGCGATTAATACCTTTTTTATCGCCCAACGCTTCTAGTAACGCCTTAGCTAATACAATACCAATATCTTCAACTGTGTGGTGGTAATCAACGTTTATATCACCTTTGCAAGTAACATCTAAATCAATTTTAGAGTGTTTACTGAAAAGTGTAAGCATATGGTCAAAAAAGCCACAACCTGTATCTATTTTACTTTCGCCTTTACCGTCAAGGTTTAAAGAAAGTTCAATTTTTGTTTCTTCTGTATTTCTTTTTATAGTTGAAGTTCTCATTTTACTTCTCCTTTTACAAGAGTTATTGTCTCAATAAGTTTTTGCATTTGTTCTTTTGTACCTATTGTAATTCTGTTAAAATCTTTGATTTTTTCGTCAGTAAAGTGACGAACTAAAATGCCTTTTGATTTTAAGGCTTTGTAAAGCTCTTCGCCACCAATAAAATCAGCTTTTGCGAAAACAAAGTTTGCTTTAGATGGCAAAATTTTAAATCCAAGCTTTTCTAATTCAGCTACAGTATATTCTCGTGCTTCAATTATTTTTTTAGCATTTTCTTTATAGTAACTGTCACTTTCTAATGCGGCAACACCAGCTAAAAGAGTTAAACGATTTATACTGTATGGATTAGTTGAAAACTTGATTTTTTCAAGGTCTTTTATTATCTCTTCATTACCAATAGCAAAACCGAGCCTTGCACCCGCTAAGCTTCTTGATTTTGAATAAGTCATTACAACTAAAAGATTGTCGTATTTTTTTGTAAGATTATAAGCTGACTCAGCACCAAAATCAACGTAAGCTTCGTCAATTAAAACTACGTTATTAGGGTTTGTTTTAACAATTTGCTCAACTTCATCTAAAGAAAGAGCAATTCCTGTTGGTGCATTTGGATTTGCAATTACAATAAACTTATTCTGATTACAATAATCGTCAACATCAATTGTAAAATTATCTTTTAATGGTACTCTTGTGTATTTTACACCATATAAATCAGCGTAAACTTTATAAAAACCATAAGAGATTTCAGGAAATAAAGCCTCAACCTCGTTACCACAAAACGCCATAAAGCTGAAATTTAAAATATCATCTGACCCATTTGAAACATAAATGTTTTTACTTTCAACATTATAAACTTCTGCTAATTTATTTTTTAAGAGTTTACATTCTGGGTCAGAATATAAATTTAATTTACTGACTTCTGCACTATTAACCGCATCTAAAACAGACTTTGAGGGCGGATATGGTGATTCATTTGTATTTAGTTTAATATATTGCTGGTCCTGTGGTTGTTCACCTGGAGTGTATTCCTTTAAAGACCAATATTTTTTATTTAAAAATCTGCTCATTATTTTTCAAACCTTATTGTTGTACTTTTGGCGTGTGCCGTGAGGCCTTCACTCTCGGCAAAGTAAGCAACATCATCCTTAACTTTTTCGAGTGCTTCAGCAGTGTAATATGTATATTGTGTTTTCTTAACGAAATCATCAACTGACAAAGGACTTGAGAATTTTGCAGTACCACTTGTTGGTAATGTGTGGTTAGGTCCTGCATAATAATCACCCAATGCTTCAGGGCAATTTTTACCCATAAAGATTGAACCTGCATTATCAATTAAATCAAGATAATCAAAAGGATTATCAACACAGATTTCAAGATGTTCAGGGGCAATTTCGTTAGCAATTTTAACTGCTTCTTCAATTGAAGATGAGACAATAATTTTACCATTGTTATCAATAGAAGCTCTTGCAATTTCTGCTCTCCCTAAAAGTGGAATTTGTCTTTCTAATTCTTCAATTACTTCATCAGCAAGTTTTTCACTATCTGTAACTAAAACTGCACTAGCCATTTTGTCGTGCTCTGCTTGTGAGAGTAAATCTGCCGCAACATTTTTTGCTTCACAAGTGCCGTCAGCTATAACAAGAATTTCAGATGGACCTGCAATCATATCAATAGAGACCATACCAAATACTTGTTTTTTTGCTTCTGCAACAAAAGCGTTACCAGGGCCAACAATTTTATAAACGTTAGGTACACTTTCTGTACCATAAGCTAAAGCTGCAACAGCCTGAGCGCCGCCTAATTTAAAAATTCTGTCTACACCGGCAATTTTAGCAGCAGCAAGGATTACAGGGTTAACTTTACCGTCAGCTGATGGTGGCGTTACCATAATAATCTCTTTACAACCAGCAATTTTAGCTGGGATTGTATCCATTAAAACAGTTGATGGATAAGCCGCAGTACCACCAGGCACGTAAACACCAACTTTTTCAATTGGTGTTACCTTCTGACCAGTTACAATCCCCTTTTTATCGTTAATTATAAAACTATTGCGAACTTGTCTTTTGTGGAAATCTTTAATATTTTCAGCGGCAGTTTTAATAATTTCAATAAAACGTGGTTCAACTAATTTGAATGCTTCTTCAATTTCTGCTTCTGTTACCTCTAATGAAGTTAATTTTGCTTTATCGAACTTTTCACAATATTCATAAAGTGCTTTATCACCATTTGCTCTGACGTTTTTAATTATATCAGCAACAATATCTTCAACAGAAGAAGTTGGTTCAAAACGTGCAAAGATTTCTTCGTTTGAAACTTCACCGAATTTATATTTTTTAATCATTATTTGTCATCCTTTGATTTTTTATCTTCTACTTGTAACGCTAATGCATTTTTAATATTATTAATTTCTTCGTTTTTAAATTTAAGACTTGCTTTGTTAGAAATAAGTCGTGCACTAATCTCAACAATAGTTTCTTTTGGTTCTAAGTTATTTTCAATAAGTGTTTTACCAGTTTCAACGATATCTACAATAACGTCTGAAAGACCTAAGATAGGTGCAATTTCAATTGAACCATTTAGCTTAATTATATCAATATCTCTGCATTTTTCACTATAAAATGTTTTTGCTATATTAACGAATTTTGTAGCAACTCTTAAGGTTTTATCAGTATCATCTCTGAAATCCTTATGAGCGGCAACAGCCATTCTGCATTTACCTAAATCTAAATCGAGCATTTCGTAAACATCAGGCTCATATTCAAGTAAAATATCTTTACCAGCAACGCCGATGTCTGCAGCGCCACGTTCAACATAAATTGCAACGTCTGATGGTTTAACCCAGAAAAAGCGAACACCAGTTTCTTCGTTTTCAAAAATAAGTTTACGTGTATTTTCTTTTATAGATGGGCAAGAATAGCCAGCTTTTTCAAACATATCGTAAACCTTTTCACCAAGTCTGCCTTTAGGAAGGGCTACGTTTACTATTTGTTTCATATTTCTTTAACCCCTTCCGCAGTAATTTTAAACGCTTTACGATATTTAATATTTTCTGGAATTTCATTCTGCACTAAAACGGATGCACTATCTTTCTTTAAATCTGCAACACATTTTGAAATAACAGGAATATCGTCTGTATCATTTTTTAGTAAAATATAATCTACGTCAAATTGTTTTTCAGTATTATTGTATCTTTGTAATAAATCAAGATAAACTGCAAATCCGATTGCTTTATCTTTTCTACCCATCTTGAGCATTAAATTATCATACTGACCACCAGAAAGAATACTTGACGGAATATTATTAACATAACCCTGAAAAACAACACCATTATAATAATTCATATTATTTACTATTGAAAAATCAACGTTAATTTTGTCAGCGTAACCGCTGTTACAAAGGAACCTTAAAATCTCTTTAAATGTTTTTAAATGTGATTTTTCATTATATGTAACACAGAGTTTTTCTAAATTTTCTATTACTTTTTCATATTTTCCGTTAATTGTAACGAGCGAAACGATTCTGTCAGCATCTATATTATTTTCGGCACAAATCTTTATAATTTCATCAGTATTCTTTTCGCCTATTGCTTTAAGAATTCTGCTTGTTCCAAGTGAATCAAGACCTGAATCAGAGAGAACTGAAAGAATGACATCCATATAAGAAATATCGAGAACAAAATCATCGGTAATCTCTTCAAGGCTTTTTAAAGCAAGTAAAACAACCTCAGCTACTTCATAAGCACCGATATTACCAATGCACTCAAGACCAGTCTGCATTATTTCACGGAATTCTTTATTACCCTTAGTAGTTCTGTAAACGTTTTCGTCATAATAAACCTTTTGGATTTTATCGCCACAATCTTTTGAATTTTTAATAATAGATAATGTAACGTCAGGTTTTAATGCCAGTAATTTACCAGAGCCATCTGTAAAAGTTATAACTTCATTTGAAACCAAAAAGTCCTTATTCTTTACATATAAATCATATTCTTCAAATTTACTCATTCGAAATTGTTTGAAGCCGAATGAACTATAAAGAGAACGTAAAGAAAAAACTGCTTTTTCATCGCCTCTTATAATATCAGCATTTAAACTCATATCATTTATCCTCACTTTTTAGTCTTTCAATAATTGTGTTGTAGCCGTTATTACCATACATAAGGCATTTATTAACACGGCTTATAGTAGCAGAGCTTGCACCTGTTGCTGCTGAAACCTGATTATAATTAAAGCCATCTGAAAGCTTTAAAGCAACGTCAAAGCGTTGCGCCATATCTTGTAATTCTTTAATTGTACAAACATCTTCTAAAAAAGCATAGCACTCTTCTTCGGTTTCTAATTTTAATAACCCTCTTACCAAAGTATCTACTGACTCTGTATGAAATTTATTCATAACTTTCACCAAAACAAAATGTTTCCTTTCAATATATTCTTTTATTGTTTAACAGTTTATCACTTCACTTCATTAAAGTCAATAGTATTTTTAAAGATTTTTTTATAAAAACAAGTTCTATCATTTAAAGTCAATTTTAACATCAACTAAAAAAGATAGAACTTAATTGTTATTTAATTAAATGTAATCAACGCGAAAATTTCAAAAATTCAAATTCATTAATCTTTAGTTAAATCTCTAATATATCTCTTGAAGAACACAACGCCGTCACCTAAAGCTGAAACTGGAATTCTTTCGTTAGTACCGTGAGTTGTTAAAAGAAGCTCTGTTGATACTGGGAATGGAGAATAACGATAGATATTATCGCAAACTGGTTCATACTGGCGTGAGTCTGTACCACCCATAACAAGATATGGAGCAATAATATTATCTTCATCCATAGATTTGCAGATTTTAGAAATAGCCTTAAAAGCTCTTGAATCTGTTGGAGAAATCTTTGAAGGGTTATTACCTTTAACCAATTTAACTTCTGCATCTTTACCAGCACATTTTTTAAGATGTGCTTCAACAGTTTCAATAGTCTGACCTGGCATAATTCTAAGGTTAACATTAATTGTAGCCTTTTGTGGAAGCACATTTGGTGCAGGGCTACCACTTGCCATAGTAACAGCAGTTGTAGTTCTTGTCATACAAGCAGCTGGTGGAATCTGAATCATAATTTTTCTGATTAGTGGCTTTAAGATAGGAACATTACACATTACGCATCTTACAGGGTAAGTTGTATTTTTACCAATTTCTGTAAATAATGCTGACATCATTGGAGTAATTTCTTCTTTAAACTGATTATTTTCGAGTTTACAGATAATTTTAGCAAGTCTGCCTAATGCTGTGTGCTTTGGTGGTTGTGAAGAGTGACCACCTTTAGCAAAAGTAGAAATTTCAAAGTCAACGTGACCTTTCTCAGCAACACCGACACCTGCTAATTTCTTATTAATAACACCTTTAACATTAACAGGAAGAATTGCACCACCTTCATCAATTACACTATCAAGCTTAATGCCCTTTTCCTTGAAATATTCCATAATGCAGTAAGCACCCGAATGTCTGCCCTCTGCCATAACTTCTTCGTTATGACCAAAGCAAAGATAAACATCTCTTTCTGGAACATAGCCTTCTTCAAGAAGAGTTTCAACTGCTTCCATAACACCGATAAGATGATTTTTGATATCAAGTGCACCACGACCCCAAACAAAGCCATCTGCTACAGTACCACTGAATGCAGGATAAGTCCAGTCTTCTTCAGTACCTTTTGAAACAGGAACAACGTCCTGATGAGCAAGCATACAAATCGGTTCTTTTTCTGGATGAGCACTCTTCCAATGGAATACAAGGCTCTTCTTAGAGATGATTTGTTTTTCGAGCTTTGAGTGAATAAGTGGATATGCTTCTTCCAAAAAAGCATGAAACTCATCAAATTTTGACCAATCAACCAAATCATCATTAAAATTTGAAATTGTTGGAATTTGGATTGCTTTTGAAAGATTGTTTATGTATCTTTCAACATCAGCATTTTCTACTGGATAGCCATCTGCATCTTTCATAGGCTTTGCTTTATAGGTTGTAGCCGCTCTTAACATACTTACACCTACACCCGCAGCTGCAGCAATACCAACACCGCTAGCCACAATTGAACCGATTGCCATAATAAACACACTCCTAAAAAATATATATTTGATTAATTTTCAACTAAAATAATGACATCTGGTCGCTTTCTGGTAAATCACCAAAAGCACCGCATTTTCTTAAAATTTCAATTGTAGATTTACCAGCTCTAGCTCTGTCTTCAAAATCTTCAATCGAAGAGAATTCAGGACCACCATCGTTTCTTGCATTTGCAAGCTGTTCAGCCGCAGCATCACCTACACCAGGTAAAGCTGAGAAAGGCATTCTTATTTTGCCACCCTCTGGAACATAAGAATGAGCGGTTGATTTATAAATATCGATGGGTAAAAATTCAACACCACGAGCCATAGCTTCGTGAACAATCATCATTATTGTCTGTCTGTCTTTTTCAACGTTTGAAGCTGTACCCTCTTTTACCTTAGCTTCAATTGATTTGAGAAGCATTTTAACTGCATCTCTCCCCTTTGACATTGATTCAGCATCAACATCACCACCGCGAACAGTTAGATAAGCACAGTAATACTCAAGTTTATAATATATCTTGAACCATGCAAGTCTTAATGATGCAATAATATATGCAGCTGCGTGAGCTTTAGGGAACATATATTGGATTTTGTCACAAGAATCAATATACCACTGAGGAACATCATGAGATTTCATTATCTCTTTCATTTCATCATTCAGGTACTTATTTTTCTTACGAACAGTTTCCATTATATCAAATGCCTGCTTTGGCTCAAGACCACAGTGCATTAAATAAACCATAATACTATCACGAGTACCTATAACTTCTGAAATTGTACAAGTACCAGCTTTAATAAGCTCCTGTGCATTTCCGAGCCATACATCCGTACCATGAGAAAGACCAGCAATCTGAATTAAGTCCGCAAAAGTCTGTGGTTTAGCTTCCAAAAGCATTCCCTTTGTGAAATCAGTACCCATTTCAGGAATTGAAAGTGTCCCTGTAGGCCACAGAATATCTTCTTCCGTAACACCTAAAGGTGCGGGTGAAGTACAAAGTTCATAAAGCTTTCTGTCACTTATGTCAATATCCATAACATCGACACCAGTTAAGTCATAAAGATGCTTATAAATTGTAGGAACATCGTGACCGAGCTCGTCTAGCTTTAATAATGTATCATGCATTGAGTTAAAGTCAAAGTGAGTAGTTATAATTCCCTTTGAGCTATCCTCAGCTGGATGCTGAACTGGTGTAAAATCTTCAACATCATAAGTATTGGGAACAACAACCATTCCACCAGGGTGTTGACCAGTTGTTCTTTTAACACCTGTACAACCTAAAGTTAATCTGTCAATTTCTGCCTTTGTATATGTAAGACCGCGCTCATCAAGATATTTTTTAACATAACCATAAGCGGTTTTTTCTGCAACACCTGAAATTGTACCAGCTTTAAACACATGGGTTTTACCGAATAATTCTTCTGTGTATCTGTGAGACTGGCTCTGATATTCACCAGCAAAGTTAAGGTCTATATCAGGTGACTTATCACCGAAGAAACCTAAAAATGTTTCAAAAGGAATTTCGTGACCGTCACGATAAAGTGGTTCACCACAATTAGGACAATTTTTAGGTGGTAAGTCAAAACCAGAACCATATTCACCGTGTAAGAAAAATTCTGTATAACGACATTTCTCACAACGGTAATGTGGTTGAAGTGGGTTAACCTCTGAAATACCTGCCATAATAGCAACAAAAGAAGAACCAACAGAACCACGGGAACCAACATAATATCCACATTCTTCTGAGTGCTTAACAAGAAGTCTTGCAATCATATAAAGACCAGCAAAGCCGTTTGTAATAATTGATTTTA
The DNA here is from genome assembly GCA_045613085.1 of Acutalibacteraceae bacterium. Classification (GTDB taxonomy): domain Bacteria; phylum Bacillota; class Clostridia; order Oscillospirales; family Acutalibacteraceae; genus DTU089. The sequence continues at coordinate 29,862 of JAZLAG010000028.1, forward strand.
ACTCTCTTTCAAGTCTATCTGAAACAACCTCTGGTAAATCGTCACCATACCATTCCTTTGCTCTATCCCAACAGCATTTTGTTAAGTCTTCTTCAGCACCAGGAATTTCAGGGTTGAATGTACCATCAGGTATAGGAAGAATATCAGGTTCAATCATATCTGCAATTAAGTTTGTATTTGTAATTACAACTTCTTTTGCAGTTTCTTCGCCTAAGTATGCAAAATCCTTAAGCATCTCGGTAGTTGTTTTTAAATAAAGTGGTGCTTGATTATCAGCATCCTTATAGCCTTGACCAGCTTGTAAAATCGCTCTGAATTTTGCATCACCCTCGTTTAAGAAGTGAACGTCACCAGTAGCAACAGTTTTCTTACCTAATTTATCACCTAAAGCAATAATTTCACGATTAATTTGCTCTAAATCTGCAAACGAGTTAACTCTTTCGTACTCTTCATCATCTTTGGTAATCATAAAGCTATTATTGCCATTCGGTTGAATTTCAAGATAATCATAAAATTCCGCAATTTTAACAAGCTCTTCTGGACTTTTACACTTAAGAAATGCTGAATAAAGTTCACCCGCTTCACAAGCACTACCAATTATTAATCCTTCGCGCAACTCTTCAATAAGACTTTTTGGCATCCTTGGTCTTTTATAGAAATAATCCAAGTTTGAAGCCGAAATAAGCTTATAAAGATTTTTTAAGCCAACCTTATTCTTAACGAGTAAAATGCAGTGATAGCTCTGAGATTTTTTAATCTCTTCTACATCTTTTTTGGTGCCATCCTCATTATAATCATCAACAAGATAGCACTCACAACCATAAATAATTTTGAAACCAGTTCCTCTTGCAGTGTTACAGGCCTCTGGGAAAGCTTGTACACAGCCGTGGTCAGTAATAGCTATTGCCTTGTGACCCCAGCTCATAGCTCTTTTAACTAATGATTTAGCACTGCTCATAGCATCCATAGCGGACATATTTGTATGAAGATGAAGCTCAACACGCTTCTCTTCTGCATCGTCAGTAGTTTCAAATTTTTGAACTGTTGACATAGCTCTAGGACGGATTATATAGTCCTTTTTATAATCGTCATAAATAATTGTACCACGAATTAAAACTGTAAGACCATCTTTTAATTTATTTTTTAAGGACTCTAAATTCTCTTTTTCATCAAAGAATTTAACTCCGTAGGAATAAGTATAGTCTGTAACATTGAATTCAAGAATTAAACGCTTGCCATCTTTAGTTTCTTTGCTTTCTAATTTAAAGACGTCACCCCATACAACAACTTCGCCATCTTCAGGAGAAATTTCTTTCATACTGACAGGGTCTTTTTTAATAGCGTTACCAAAAATCGGCGTTGCAGTTTCTAAGTAAAGTGGAATACCCTCTATTACTCGTCTTTCCTTCGGCTGAGACAAATCAACAACAGGATTGTTTACAGCATCAATTTCTTCCTGTCGTTTAATGAAATCGTCCATTGAACTGTTTTCACCTTCAAGTAAAACAGTTATTTTTTTATTAAAATGCTCAAAAATATAATTCTCTAAAAATGTGTCAGCAGCAGCATTTTTACAAATATCACAGCCACCTGACAAAAACTTGATGGTTAATGTATCATCTTCGTAAGTGTACTCTGAGTTATCTAAAAAACCATTTGTCTGAGGAACATTAACCTTTAATACCTTTAAAAGCATCGGAAAACAACTGTAATCTAACGCCTCAGGAGGTAAATAAAAGTTAAACTCTACTGTTTTAAATCTTAAAGCAAGTTTAATTTCATTTGCAGTAGCTTTAAGACACATAATATTTTTAAATTCTTTAAAATGAAGATTTGCTGTTAACTTCAAATCTTCCTTATGTATGTAAAGGTCTGTAAAAGTTGTCTCCTTTAACATATCTCTGTATCTTGGGTCGCTTATATACTCCCCAAATACATCTAAAAATAAGTTGCTCATATTCTTTCTATTTCCTTTAATAATTCACTAACTATATCTTTTTCATTCACTTTTCTCAAAATTTCGCCCTTTTTAAATATAAGACCCTCACCGTTACCACCAGCAACCCCAATATCAGCTTCTTTAGCTTCACCAGGGCCATTAACGGCACACCCCATAACAGCAATTTTAATAGGCTTTTTAATATTCTTTACAGCTTCTTCAATTTCGTTTGCAAGTGAAACTAAATCTATTTTTGTTCTGCCACAAGTAGGACAAGAAACAATTCTTGGAGTTTCAACACGTAATTCGAGAGCCTTTAAAATATCAAATCCTGCATATACCTCTTTAATTGGTGTATCTGTAATAGAAACACGGATAGTGTCACCAATACCATCTAAAAGAAGTGAACCAATACCTATTGAAGATTTAATAAGAGAACCTCGTTCTGTACCCGCCTCGGTAACGCCTAAATGTAATGGATAATCACATTTTTCTGCGACTAATCTATAAGCTTTAACCATTTTTGTTACGTCAGAGGATTTAATTGAAACAACTGTATTGTAAAAATCACATTTTTCAAGTAATTCAATATGACGAAAGGCACTCTCAGCCATTGCTTCTGGTGTTGCACCACCATACTTTAAAAGTAAATCTTTTTCAACTGAGCCAGAATTAACACCAATTCTTATTGGCGCATTTCTTTTAGCACAAGCAGAAGCTACCTTTTCCACATTAGAGAAATCACCAATATTACCAGGGTTAATTCTGATTTTATCTACTCCAGCACTGAGACTTTCTAATGCTAATTTATAATCAAAATGAATATCTGCTACAAGTGGTACAGATGTATTTTCTTTTAATTTACCTAATACCTTGACTGCCTCAAGATTCGGCACAGCCATTCTTACAATTTCACAACCAGCTTTTTCTAAAGCTAGAGTCTGTTCTAAATTCTTTTCATAATCTTCACTTGGAACATTAAGCATAGATTGAACTAAAACAGGTGCACCACCACCGATTATTTTATCACCGATTTTAACTTGTCTTGAAGCTCTGATACTCATAAAAATTCACTTTCCTAAAAAACTTTAATTATATCACTGATTGAAACAACTAACATAAACAAAAGCAATAACACTAAACCAACAGTGTGAATAATCCCCTCTTTTTTAGGGCTTATTGGTTTTCTTCTTATCATTTCAATAAAAATGAAGAAGAGTCTTCCACCATCGAGTGCCGGTACAGGAAGAAGATTAAATACACCAACATTTATTGTAATATATGAAAGAAGTGTTAAAGCGGTAAATAATTTATCGATTGCTGTAGGACCTTGTGCTGTTGAATCTGCAATTGCAGAAATTGTACCTATCGGACCTGAAACATCTTTCATTCCATATTTTCCTGTACAAAGATCAACTAAACTTAAACGCACCATTTGAACAATTGAAGCGGAATCTAAAACTGAATTTTTAATAACATTAAAAAATGTATGCTCTTCACCAACAACATAGAAATCCTGTTCAATATACATTCTACCATCGAGCTCAAATTGTCTAAACTCAACATCCTTAAGCTCAACCTTTTCACCATTACGAATAACAGTTAAATTAAGCTTATTATCTGTATCACGAACCATATTAAAACCAATACCTCGGCTAGAATAAATATGGGTATTATTAATTTTAATAATCTCGTCGCCCTCTTTGAGACCATAATTGCAACTGATTGCTTTTTCATCAAAGCTATGAACTACGCGAGAACCGACAAGGTTTTGCATCGAGATACAAATTGCAACAACAATTAAACCTAAAATTAAATTAAGAATTGCACCAGCAGCAACAATAATGAAACGCTGGTATGGTTTCTTCTTATTAAACGCTCTGTCATCATCACTTTCGGTATCCTCACCCTCCATACTGACAAAACCACCTATTGGAAAAAGTCTGAGCGCATATTGGGTTTCACCAATTTTTTTCTTCAAAATAGCAGGACCCATACCAAGAGCAAATTCATTAACCTTTACCTTGAATAATTTAGCAAAGAAGAAATGACCAAACTCGTGAATTGCAATAATAACGCCAAAAAGTAATACCGCTACTAAATAAGGCCACACATTACCCCAGACATTTGAAATCGTTTCTGCAATATTTATAGTGTTAATTGAAATCATCTCCAAAAAGAATTATATTGAAGCTAAAGCTCTAACAGCTTCTCTCATTAAAACATCTGTGTCATAGACATCCTGTAATGAATAATTTTGATTATTCTTTAATGTTTTTGAAGCTTCTTCAATAAGACGAGGAATATCATTGAATGAAATTTTACCTTGTCTGAAAAGAAGATTTGCTTCTTCATTAGCACAGTTAACAGCTGCTGGCATTAAGCCACCGGCTTTGATTGCATTTTTACAAATATCCATACAAGGAAAATTCTCATAATCTGGTTTATAAAATGTAAGATTTCCAATCTCCCACAAATCAAGTTGTTTTTCGGGAGACTCAAAGCGTTCTGGATATGTTAATGCAAATTGTATTGGTAAACGCATATCCGGATGACCTAACTGTGCAATAACAGAATTATCGTCATACTCAATAAGCGAATGAACAATACTTTCTCTATGAACAACAATGTCAATCATATCAGGTGAAACTGAAAAAAGCCATACCGCTTCAATAAGCTCAAGCCCTTTATTGAACATTGTAGCACTATCTATGGTAATTTTTTGCCCCATTGACCAACTCGGATGCTTCAGTGCATCTTTTAAAGTAACATTCTTTAATTCCTCTTTAGTTTTACCAAAAAATGGACCACCCGAAGCAGTTAAAATAATTCTTTTTAACGCTTTGTTAGTAGGTTTGCCTAAAAGACATTGAAAAATTGCTGAATGTTCACTATCAACAGGAAGAATAGAAACATTATTTTCTCGTGCTAAATCTGTTACTAATCTGCCACCAGCAACTAAAGTTTCTTTATTAGCAAGAGCAATAGTTTTTTTAGCTTTAATGGCTTCAACAGTAGGTCCCAATCCCGCCATACCTACAACAGAATTAAGGGTAATTTCACCTTTAGCTTCTGCACCACAAAATGCTACTCCCTCCATACCAGAAAGCACCTTTGTGGAAGTATCTTTAACTCTCAGTTTTAAATCACTAGCTGCTTTTTCGTCAACTAACGCAGCGTATTCGGGCTTGAATTCTCTTATTTGTTGTTCAATTTTTTCAACATCTGAAAATGCGGCAAGAGCCTCGACCTTATAGCCTCGTGCTCTTGCAACATCTAAACTCTGAACGCCTATTGAACCTGTTGAGCCTAATAAATTTATAGTTTTCATAATTACACTACCTATATTTTATCTTAAAAAATATTTATTATGTAAACTAACGAATAAAGAACTGGTAAAACAAACAATAAACTATCACATCTATCCATTATGCCACCATGACCTGGAAGGAGCTTACCGAAATCTTTTATACCAAAATTTCTTTTAATTGTAGAAGCCGCAAGATCACCAAACATACTGATAACAGAAAGACAAATACTCATTATGATAACAGAAACATAGGTTAAGCCTGTTTCACCCTCAAAAAAGAACTTTTTAAATACAAAGAGTAATGCGAAATTTAAAAGAACTGCACCAACAACGCCACCAATTGCACCCTCAACACTCTTTTTAGGGCTGATTTTAGGGCAAAGCTTGTGTTTACCGAGTTTACTACCAACAAAATAAGCAAAAATATCTGTAAGCCATGCACAGAAGCAAGCAAAGAGTATAAAGAAAATACCATCAATCTTGGTATATGTTGAAAAACGCTCATTTATGTCGCGGAAAACAAGAAATAATGAGAATGAGTAAGGAATAGCTACAGAAGCAAAAATTGCAGTAACAGCTTCTTCAAACTTAGTCTTCTCAAATTGCATAAGCATAAATATAAAGACTAAAACTACATAAAAACCACCAACTGCAGCAACAGGAACAGTTATATTAAAATGCATTAAAACTGGTATTGCCACAGAAAGCACTAAGCTCAAAATCATTATTGGAACATTTTTTAAATTAACTGCTTTTTCTACCTCATGAACTGCAATAGCAGACATAAGTGAAAGTACTAAAGCAAAAAATATTGTATCCATTAAAAATAAACAGCCTATAAAAAGCACTCCACAAATTAAGCCTGTAATTATTCTCTGTTTCATTCAAAAACCCACTCTCAAAATAGAAAATAAAATAATATCTAAAAAATCATACGCCACCAAAGCGTCTGTGACGCTTCTGATAATCTTCTAAAACTGCATCAACATCATCGGTTGTAAAATCAGGCCACAAAATATCTGAAAACCAGAATTCTGAATAAGCAGACTGCCAAGTTAAAAAGTTTGAAAGTCTGTATTCACCACTTGGTCTTACGATGATGTCAGGGTCAGGCTGACCTGCCGTGTAGATGTTTTGCGAAATTAAATCTTCGTTAATATCATCAACCGAAATTACGCCATTCTTAACTTTTTCGGCAATAACCTTAACCGAATGAACAAGCTCTGCTCTGCCACCGTAGTTAAGTGCGATATTAACTGTGATTTTATTATAATCTTTAGTTTCATTTTCCGCTTTTTCAATAAGCTCTAAAAGCTCCTCAGGGAGACCTTTTCTTTCACCGATGAATTTTAATTTCATCTGACGCTCTTTGTTTTCTTCCAAACGAGAGTCGCCATCAATTAAATAATCAATAAATAAATCCATAAGACCATCGACTTCTTCTTGTGGTCGTGACCAGTTTTCAGTTGAAAAGGCGTAAAATGTGACACACTCAATGCCTAAGTCAGCACAATACTCACCTATTTTTTTGAAAACCTTGGCACCGGCAATATGACCTTCACCACGTTTTAAGCCTTGGTTTTTAGCCCATCTGCCGTTACCATCCATTATAAAGCCGATATGTCTTGGTAAAACATCAAATTTTTTAGTTCCCATAAGCCTTAAATCTCAAGAATTTCTGCAGTTTTTGCAGCACAGATATCATCAATTTTCTTTACATATTCGTCTGTGATTTTTTGTAATTTTTCTTCTGCTTTTTTCTGATCATCTTCAGTGATTTCAGAATTCTTTTTCATAGTTTTAACCTTTTCAATAGAATCACGACGAATCTGACGAACTGCTACCTTGCTATCCTCAGCAATTTTTGAAACATCTTTACTTAATTGCTTTCTTCTTTCTTCTGTAAGAGCTGGGAAAACAAGACGGATTGTGTGACCATCGTTAGATGGGTTAATACCAATATCTGAAGCTAAAATTGCTTTTTCAATAAGTGATAATGCAGAAGCATCCCAAGGCTGAATAGCAAGAATTCTTGCTTCTGGAACTGAAATAGCAGCCATTTGATTGATAGGAGTTTGTGTTCCATAGTAATCAACTAGAACCTTATCAAGAATAGCGGCATTTGCTCTACCCGCTCTAATTGAATTATACTCATATTTTAATGAAGAAATTGATTTTTCCATTCTTTCTTTTGTATTATTGTAAATTGTTTCCATAATAAGTACCTCCAAAGTGTATTTTAATATTTATTTAAAAATTATTTTACAATTGTTCCTGCGTTTTCGCCACACATTGCTTTAGCAATATTTTCAGGATTATTAAGGTTAAATACAAGAATAGGAATATTATTCTCCTGACAAAGAGCTGCAGCTGCTGTATCCATAACCTTAAGATGTCTTTCTAAAAGCTCATTATGAGAAATCTCAGTAAATTTAACTGCATCACTGAATTTGTTAGGGTCTTTATCATAAATACCATCAACGTTTGTTGCTTTCAAAAGAACATCCGCACCGATTTGTGCAGCTCTTAAAGCAGCGCCTGAATCGGTTGAAAAGAATGGGTTACCTGTACCACCTGCAAAAATAACTAATCTACCTTTTTCAAAATGTCTTACTGCGCTATCCTTATTAAAGGTTTCAACTACACCAGTAATCTGAACTGCAGATTGCACACGAGCATCAATGCCTAATTGTAAAAAAGTTTCTTGCAAAGCAAGTGAATTCATAACAGTAGCAAGCATACCGATGCTGTCAGCTCTGGTTCTGTCCATATCACCACTTGAACGACCACGCCAGAAGTTACCGCCACCAACTACAATGCCGACTTCTGCACCGGCATCAACAACAGTTTTAATTGCTGAACAAATATTGTTCATAACATTAAAATCAAAGCCGTGACCTTTTTCACCAGAAAGCACTTCACCACTTAATTTGAGAAGAACTCTTTTGTACTTTAAGTCCATAATTATTACTCCTTTTCTCACTTGCTTTATTCGACAAGTGCGTCTAATTATTCCACATTATATTTTACTATATATAGCAAAAAAAGTAAAGAGTTAAAATAAAAAAATAAGCCGTGAATTTCACGACTCATTTCGTAACACCTTTTGCAGTTTTTGAGGCTGTAAGTAACATTACTCTTATTGTAGTACATTTAACATTCAATTCCTCAAATCTCTCAACAGTTATGTAGTTTGTTTTAAATAAAACCTCAAGCCAATAAGCAGTTTCACAAGTTTGCTCAAGTGCAATTTCTAATTTTTCAATTAACACTTTTTTACTAGAGGTGTAATCAGCCGCTCTTAAAGTAGCACCAATACCCGCGCCGCATCTGCCAAGCTTTGTTGAAATAATTCCCTCTTTTTGCTTTCTTAATTCCTTTACAAGAGTTATAATATCAACAGCAAACTCCAAAGTAATTTGAGCTAATTCTTTATCAAGCATATTGGTCACTTCCTACAAAAACTAGTTGTTGAACTGATTATATCACATTGGAATTAAAATTACAATCAGGCTGAAGCGTGATGATAGTATTAATACTTTTTGGTTTTTCCATTCAAAAACGCAACCAAAGAATTCTTTTGCTCGTTTGATTCAAAACTACGTGTTGGTACAATGTATGCTTGCATCGAATTAATAAAAAGTACAACCAAATTTTCATTAACAAAAACATTCTCAATAGCAGAATATTTACTCTCGGTTTTGTTTTCATCTGTAATTTCAACAAAAACGTCGTCATAAAATTCAAGAACAGAATTTTCAGAATATGGTAGTTTGCCTTTTATTTTAGTTAATGATTTAACTGTTGCTTTTACGGCAAAATTATTAATCTTTTTATTTAGTGTTAAATTGACTAAAAGAAAAGCAATAATAAGCACACCTGCCGCAATAAAAGCTTTACCTGAAAAGTTGTACGTTGTTAAAGTAACTAAAACTGCAATCACACAAAATAAAATAAAAATTAAATTTGACATTTTGCTTGATTTTTTACCAGCAGGTGTTTCAGTCATTACAAGTTTGTTAAGTTCAATATAATCTTCTTGTGTTATGTTAACGTTAAATTTGAATTTCATAAAAACCACCCCTATGATTTTTTACGTTCAAAACCGTAACAATTACCATCTAAATCAATTTTTTCAAGATGCGATTCAAAATCACAATCATCAATATAATACTCGCAATTTATACACTTTTCTTTAATTACAGATTTAAGTCTTTCTATATACTCATCACGTTTTAAAATTGTGAGTTTTGATTCTGAAAAGCAACGAATATGGTCAGAATTCCAATACTGTTTTTCACACTCCAAATCCTCTTCTATAAAAAACGGTGCAACACAACCTTTTTCTACATAACTATCCATTTCAAAAAAGTGGTGTGGGTTATTGTTCAGAAAATTCACAAACTCTTCTATATTAGTAATACCTTTAGGAAAATTACAATAAGAATGATTGTTAATTAATATAACTGTTTCGCATTTCATAAAACCACCCCTTATTTCTTATATAACACAATATACAGGAAAAGTCAATTTATTATTGTGCAGTAAACCTCAATTGCTTTAGAGATAAACTCCGCTGTACCACTGCTGTGCTTATCAATATTGCTTTTGAAACGTTCATCTCCAACATACATCTGACCAAGACCTGACAAAATTTCATTAGTGCAGAGATAGTAATTCGCAGTAATATGGTTCTGAAGCATCTTCACAAGGTTTTGTGCTTCATCTGAATCAGGACGTACCTTTTTCATGCACACCGCAAACTCTGCCATAATGTGTTCCATGCCTTCAGAGAGGTCATTCCACTTCTTTTCAGAATAATTCTTGGTATTCTCTTCATATTGGCGGTATGCTTCAGTTTCGCCCCATTTTTCTCTGGCTTCAGACTTATATTTTTCAAATTCACTGTTATCAAATGCGTTCATAATATTTTCTCCTTTCATGGCACCATCAATAGCCAAAATCAACCGCTCCAATCGTTCTTTCTTGAGCGTGAGAAGCTGCTTTTGCTCTTTCAGTGCTTTGCTTTTGTCATAATTCGGCGATGATAGAATCTCACCAATGCTTTTTAAGGAAAAGTCAAGTTCACGGTAAAAGAGAACCTCTTGCATACGAAGAAAAGATTTTTCGTCGTAAAAGCGATAGCCTGTAGTACTGTCAACAAAGGCTGGTTTTAACAATCCTATTTCATGGTAATAATGCAGTGTGCGCACACTTACACCCGTAAAATCGGCAAATTCCTTAATCAGCATTTTCATTTTTATCACCTCACAAAGTGAAGTATACACTATGACGAAGCGTGAAAGTCAATACCCTTTTGAAAAAATATGAATTGATGTTCGAAAAATTCTTATTTATCTAACAGATTATATCACACATAATCTGAATTTACAATCGGGGCGGGTGTGAAAAATCAAGGCGTAAGCCTTGTATATCATCAATTCCGCAAGGAATTGCATATCATCAAAACGCAGTTTTGCATATCATCAAGCCGACAGAAATACACACTTCGTGTGATGATATACGCCTACGGCGATGATATACACGCTAACGCGTGATGATATACCAAGCCTGTCGGCTTGGATAAAAAAATTCCTGTTCCGAATAACAGGAATTTTTTGGAGGCGACACCCAGATTTGAACTGGGGAATCAGAGTTTTGCAGACTCGTGCCTTACCACTTGGCTATGTCGCCATATTTACTTTTAGATAAAAAAATGGAGCGGATGACGAGGCTCGAACTCGCTACCTCCACCTTGGCAAGGTGGCGCTCTACCAGATGAGCTACATCCGCATAATCAAATGGATGAGTCATGAGGATGAACTCATCCATGGTGCCTCCGGTCGGAATCGAACCAACGACACGAGGATTTTCAGTCCTCTGCTCTACCAACTGAGCTACAGAGGCAAAAAGAAGTGGCGACCCGGAACGGGCTCGAACCGTCGACCTCTAGCGTGACAGGCTAGCGTTCTAACCAACTGAACTACCGGGCCACCTCTTGGTGGGAACAATAGGGCTCGAACCTATGACCCTCTGCTTGTAAGGCAGATGCTC
>JAZLAG010000029.1:0-57763 GCA_045613085.1 Acutalibacteraceae bacterium
CCCCTTAAAAGTTTATTTTATTGTTTTTGCAAATTCTTTTGCTGTTTCAAAGTCACACTCTATATAAAAATAATAGTGTGTTAAATTATTTCTATATTCAATTGAGCAATTTTCTTCTTGCTCAAAAACCAAAACATCCAACCCATTAACATTAATCATTGTTGCTGATTTAACATCCATTACAGAACCACTACCAGTCCATTCAGAATCCACAGGCATAAACTGTTCTACACGCATTCTACCAGATAAACCATTATATTCAAAATTGATATATGCATCTAATGAAATTGTTTCTTCAATAGTTGTGTTTTCGATTTTTGTTATTTTACATTCATCGCTGACCAATGCTTCAGGAAACGTTACAGGCGTAATGCCAAAGCTTTCTAACTTTTTTGCTAAATCAGTTTCGAGTAATGCATAACCATCTGCAGTTTTGTCTGCATCACCTAAATTAAAATCAAACTCTGCATTACCGTCTATTAACTGTGCAATATTTTCTGGAATATTAAAATAAATAGCAGAAGCTGTAACAGCAAACACAAGAATAACTGACATAGCAACAAGCACTCGCCATATTTTTGGATTTATAACGAAAACTTTTTTGCTTTCTTACTTTTTATTACTTTCCTCACTTAACTGGAGCTTTTTAATACTGTCAAGACAATATTCTATTAAATCAGCATCCATTTCTGATTCGCTTTTCAAAAGTTCTTTTTCTATAATTTCCTCAAGCTCTTGTTTTGACATAAGTACTGAATCATCAAGCAAAACTTGTTTAAACTCATTATTTGTCATAGCTTTTTTCTCCTTTCACTTATATAGTCGTGAAATTTTAAATTGGTTACAAATTTTTTTGAAATTTTTTCAAAAAATTTATTCTTCGTATTTTTCGAGTTCTTTTTTAGAAAGATAAATAATAGTTTTTCTTGCTCTAAAAAGTTTCTGTTTTACGTTTGACTCAGAAAGATTAAACTCAGAAGCTAAATCTTTAATCTTCATATTTTTAGTGTAATAACATTCAATTAAAATTCTTTCTATTTCATCTAATTCGTTTAAAACAGTTTCTTTAATTTCTTCTATTTGTTCGTCGGTAACATTTTGGAAGTTATAAGTGTCGCAATAACTTTCGGTTACAGTTTCTTCATTTAGAGCAACTTCTCTTTCACTTTGCTTTTCGTTATTTCTATAAATATCGGTTATTTTATTGTTGGCAACTTTAGTAAGCCACGCTTTCGGGTAGTTAATCTCTGTATTATTTTTAAGTACTTCAAGTAAACTCAGAAACACTTCACTTACACAATCATCCACTAAATCCTTTTGCGACTGCAACTTGTACTCGCAAAACTTTCTTATGTATGCTTCGTGTTCACGCCAGATTTGTTCGCACAGCTTCTCTGGATTTGTATTTTTAAACGAAAACATAAGCTACCCCTTTCTTTTAAAATTCGAGTTTGCAATATATGTGAGATTATAGCATATAACTCTATGTTGTTCAATAATTAAGATTTAATGGTAGAGCAAAATAAAAAGGAGCAGTTATCTGCTCCTTTTCTTTGATTATGCGGTAAAAATTTTTACACCTACAGTTGCGGATTTTGGGTTAACTTTTTTAGTTGACATACCCTGAAATTCAAGTTAAAATCAAGGTCAAATAAGGGTGCGAAAAGCATCTTCAAAAAGCGGTTTTAAACGCCTTTCAAAAGAGCTTTTAAACACCGATGAAGTTTTGACCACCAATCATCCCACACAGAGATTTGGAACATTTGGAATTATTGGAAATATTGTTGTGGAATAGCATTTGCAACTGGAATAAATACCACTATATGTTGTGGTTTGGAATATTTACATACTATCCATAGCGCCTGGGGGTCAAGAGGTCGTGAGTTCAAGTCTCGTCACTCGGACCATTGTGAGTATTCATAACACAAATGAATACTCACTTTTTTCATTTCCTCATAGTTAATTTTGTTATGTATCGAGCAGGTTTTGAGCCTGCTCTTTTTTATTATACCGTGTGATATTCTACGGCTACGCCTTGTCTTGCTTCAAGAACTATGTTTTCCTCTTTTGTGGGATTTTCTATTACCCCAACAAATCGATAATGAATTACTATTCTTTGAGTTTTGTTTTTACCTTTACCCTCAATAGAATGAACTTCAATTTTCTCAATCAGCTCTTTTAAGAGTGCTGGTGTCAGCGTTTCCATCTGCATAAACTTACTAATTGCCATTGTGAATTGCTCTTTGCTTGTACGAAGATTTTCGATTTCTGAAAGTTCTTCTTCATATTTTTTGATTTTAACTTTTAGTTCATCACGCTCAGTTTCATACTTCTGTGAGAGTTGCATAAAACTTTCTTCTTTAACCACTCCATTAATGTGCTTTTCAAAGAGTTTTTCATACATTATGGCAACCTCTTTGGTTCTTGCTGTTGCTTTATCAATACTACCTTCAAGAAACTTGCGTTGTTCCATAATGATTTTGTTTGTCTTTACTTCAAGAATCTCTGCAAAGGTTTCTTCATCTTCAATAAGAAAACTCGCAAGATTTCTCAGCTCAAGCATCACTATCTGCTCCAAGGAATCTGCCCTTACATAATGTGTCCCCTCACAAGTTCCTCGGCGACCTTTATAATTAGAACACATAAAATACTTAATGTCAGTATTAGGATGATTAACATTGAACCACAATGGGCTTCCACAATCTGCACAGTATAACAATCCGCAAAACATATTCTTTTCTGCGTATTTGGGATTAGGTGCTCTACGTTTTGCCTTAGCATTCATCTTCTGGACAGTTTCAAAAGTATCTCTTTCAATTATCGGCTCGTGAACATTCTTAAAAATCTTCCAATTTTCTTCTGGGTTAAGAAGTCTTTTCTTGTTTTTGAAGTTCTTTGAATAAGTTTTGAAATTAATGACATCACCACAGTATTCTTGCTGTGCAAGAATTTTCTGTATAGTTGATTTACACCATTTATAGGGGTCAGGCTGAGTTTTCTTACCGCCTTTGTTAAGACCTTTACTCTGCCAATATGCCATTGGAACCAGCACTTTCTTTTCCTGTAAAATACGGGCTATAGTTTCGTTACCTTTACCTTCAATACACATCAAAAAAATGCTTTTAACAACTTCTGCAGCTTCAGGGTCAACAACCCACTTCTTTTTGTTTTGTGGGTCTTTCATATACCCATACGGCGGTTGAGATAACGGCTCACCGAGATTACCTCTTATACGATGTGAGCAACGGACTTTTCTTGAAATATCCCTTGCATACATTTCGTTCATAATATTTTTGAATGGTGCAATTTCATTATCACCGTCATTACTGTCAACCATATCATTGACTGCTATAAATCTGATATTATGTTCAGGGAAAAAGTTATCTGTATAGTGACCAACCGAAACATAGTCGCGACCAAGTCTTGATAAATCCTTTACCATTACTGTTGTAACATAACCCATTTCAATATCTTCAAGCATTGCTTGAAAACCCGGACGGTTAAAATTAGTTCCCGTATAACCATCATCAACATAGCACTTTGTGTTGGTGAATTTTAACTCTTTTGCTTTTTGTAAAAGTAATTTTTTCTGATTACCTATTGAGTTGCTTTCACTTTCAGTACCATCGTCACGGGACAGGCGACAATAGATAGCTGTTATACCTAAATTATCTGACTGCATTTATCCTCCCTTCTCCGGCAGTCGAATTTACATATTCTGTATTAAGTGTATTTATATCATCGGTATTTGTCAAATGTGCAAAATCGCTTCCGATAAAAGCTGATACTTTTTCTTTCATAGTTTTGTTTTCTGTTTCACTGAAACAAGTTATAACTTTATAACGGACACCATTAATTAAATGTTCATTAGCATTATCAACTTTCCATGGATTAAATTCTGCCCGTGTGTTATCCATTATTCTATGAAAAGTTAATTTAAAATACTCCCAAATGGAGATTATTTTTTCTGTCATTATTATTCCTCCTTATTAAAGTTTTTGTTTTTATTTCTGTTGGGGTGTTAGGGGTACAAAACCCTTAACAAGCGAATTTGTGTATATACAAATCCAATTCTCGTTGAGACTGTTGCCACAGCATAAAAAGTCGCAACAAGCAAATGTGAGTACTCAAATTCAGTGCTTGTTAAGACTGATGCCACTACTTTTACCGTTCCCACTGTCTTTGTTTTTGAAGAAACACAGCATATCTCGCAAGAGCTTTTTCTGTTATTTCTTCCATCTTTTTAGGTGGCATATCTTTCTTGAAATACTTCTTAAAAGTTACAACAGGAATCTTTACATACTCCTTTTGATTAGCTTTTTGTTCTTGCATAATTTCAAAGATAGCATCCATACTAAGTTTCTTTTCATCACTTAACTTATGCATACGCTGAGCTTGTGAAAGCGACGGAGTACAATCTTCACTGTCAATAGTTTCAATTAAATTGCACTGTTCTTCTTCCGTTAAATATGAAAGTTCAACTGCAGGTGTAAAAGAAATTCTGCCTTCATCCACCATATCAAGAAGAATCGGTTGCAAATTATTAAGACGGATATATCTCTGAATTTGCATTCTTGAATCGGGCATTGTTTCTGCCAACTTTTCATCACTACGGAACTTCGTCCCAACTTGTGACGAAGTTAAATCAGTCCTTGCTCCTTGTTTTTTAATTGCATCGTGTTTCATTTTATATGCACGAGCTTTTTCACTCGGTAAGATTTTTTCTCGGCTGAGGTTACAATCAACAAAATTAATTATCGCTTCTTCTTTTGAAAATTCTCTTACATAAACTGGAACAACTTGGAGATTTAATTCATTTGCAATTTGCCATCGTCTGTGACCAGAGATTATTTTATAACCGTTATCAGACTTATTAACAATGAGTGGTGTGATAATTCCGAACTCCATAATGCTGTCACGAAGCTCATCGTATTCACTTTCATCAACACTCTGAAACGGATTATTTTCAAACGGATGCAACAGTTTAGGATTAAGATATTCTGTTTTTTCTTTTGTCATTAATTTAATTTCCCTTTCGTTATAAAATTTAATTTAATATTTGAATAGTTGTTTCACATTTTTGCTATAACATAATTTCACTTCCTTTACTTGAAATTTTTGCAATAAAAATCCTCATACTTAAACTGCAAGTATGAGGACATGTTTCTTTTCTCAATTAAATTGAAAATACACAATATTTGATTTTTATATTACCTTGCACCGCGGTCAAGATTTCTGCTTGTTTTCCATTTTGCCATTGGATGATTTGACACACGCTCTAATATATCTTTTTCATCGAAAAGCAATTCAGGTCGATAATACCCTCTTTTGAATTTCCTTAAAAACTCAAGTTCTTTTTCGTTTATGTTTAAATTATCCTTAAGGAATTTTTGTACAGTTGATTTCGCTGTGTCTAATGTAAACACATCAAAGATGCGTATTACTGGTTTTAAATCAGTAGTAATTTTATGTGGTGTTATCGTATCTATAGCAGAAAAATCAAGTTTCAACGGTGTCGTTTCTGTTGCTATTGCAAGATAGAAAATAACACATTTTCTGTAGTTTTCCAATTCACTATCGTCAAATAAACCATAACGAATCATATAATTCATATCATATAAATCTCTTGCAGCTTCCCTAGTCATAAGCGCAACGGTTTTTGAAGCATAAATTTCAACAGGTGCTACTGTGTTCACCTCAAAATCGCCTTCAAGCATATCTGATTGAAGTTTTATTCTCTGTGTAGGCAGAACATGAGAACGAAGTGAATAGTTTATTTCTATTTTCAAATTATCCTTTACTTCTCCGGCGTTAATATATTCATAAACAAAAGAATCCAGACTGTGAGGAGCTTTTGATTTCGGACTCAGCGTATATCCTTCTGCTACCATAAATTTACTAATCTTTTCTGTAATCTGCTTTCGAGTGGTAAGCATTTCTTCACGAGAGGTGTTTTGACAAAAATCCAAATCAATATCAACAGATAATCTCGGTAGATTGAAAAATAAAAGATTTATTGCTGTACCACCTTTTAGAGCCAGGTTTTCTCTCAAAATAGGAACTTCATCAAAGAATTTTAAAACATCTCTTAAACGGTAAACCTTTTCCAAAGTATCTCGTGGAACACCAAATTCTTTTGCTTTTACAGCAAGCCAAGCCTTCTCATATTTCGGCATCTTCATCACCTCCACCTACTGTATTTCTCCACAAATTATGTGGTATGGTTAAATGCCAATTATTATTAAAATCCATATTATCTTTACTTATTCCTTTCATTAAATATCTGGAACTATTCCCCGATTTTGTCTTACATATTTTTAGAAAAGTATCACTTATATCAAACTCATATTTAAAATGTTCCATTATAAACCCAGTTTTTTGATATAAAAAGCATTTGTTATATTCTTCGAGATAAGTAAGTAGTTTTTTTTCGTTTAGAAATGGTATAGCTGATATGCATTGTATCAATTCTTCAAAGCCCATATTCTTTTCAAAATCGTTTATACAATCAAGAACCGTTCGCTCTATATCTGTTACACATTCACCTGTAGGATATTTTGCTATTCCACAACTTACTGCTGGTTGCAAACGAGTATAATGAAAACCATTGAATTCAAAATCATTGAATTTACTTTCCGACGTTACTGTCATATTATATGAAACCTGATTTGCATAACCGTAAAATTCAAATGCAGAGTGATGTGAAACAACTGCCGTTTCAGTAACTTTAGTAGCAATTACAAACTTATTAGGTACAGGCTCTCTATCAAGAAGATTCACAGCCGCATACAAACCCTTTTTTATCTTTACTACATATCCTTTTTTGGTGTATTGCTGCAATAATGATTTTGCAGTTGCTTCCAACCCTACAACATCTACAGCCTCTTCAAAACTAAAACATCCAAGTTTCAGAAAATCTTCATAGTATTTCACATTATCACTCCTTTCCAGTTTGTTTATATTATATTGTTATTACATTGAATTGTCAACACTTTCAAGCCAAATATAAACAAAATACATTTTTTAAAGAGGCTTGCTTACAGCATCCCCAAAACCTAATCGCCGTTTCACCCGAAATAGTTCCTGCCCCAGAATCTCACCGGAACGTCTTCACGCTCGCTTCGTCGTCACAAACTCCGTATCAATCATTTCCGTGTAAACACGAAAATCTCTTTCACTTCGTTGCTCCTCCTCTCCCCAAAAAGCAAAAGCTTTTTGAGGACCCCATAAACAAAGGTCTTGGCGTGGTATCATTTTCGGACGGTCATTCAATTGTAAAAGTACACGAGAAAAAATATCCCCTCAATGGGTAAGCGTTTAGAAAGCCCTTTTTAGGAGTATTTTTTAAAAAATTCACAATTTGTTTACAAATTAAAACAAAAAAACCGTCACATAGACAGCACAAATAGCGAAAAGACATTTCTTCTTCTCGCACAGTTTGTACTGAAACTATGTAACGGCTTAAACTTTAAGCTCCAATTGTCCGTATATTTCCCAACCTAGTACTCGGACAGATACTCTGCAGGTCAGTATAGTAATTAAAGGCTCACTACAGGCACTAATAAATAGGTGTTTCAGTTTATATTTAGTTGTAAGGCAAATACATTATTTACCAATGCATATTGTAAAGAATATCCATTAATTTGTCAAGAAATTTTAAGAAAAAGGAAAAATGGTGTCGTTTTTTACCGACACCATACAGATGATTCATTATATTTATCAATCTTAATTAGAAATCATTCATCTTACAATAACTATTTATTATTGTAAATTTAGCATGTTATACAAATAGTATATAGTAAAGGATGTTATATCTATGTTAGGGTCGTTATTTTCAAAAGAACAAGTATATAATGCAAATACTAAATTAAAAACTTTTTTATCTGATAAAGACGTGCTAAATGATTCTTCTTTTCTTGGAGGCGGTAACACAAAAATCTCCAAAGATTTCACCAGAAAATCTCTTAAAAGAATTAATGTGTCAGATATTCACTTTGTAAAAAGCAAATTTAAAGGTTCTGCAGGCACTGGTTCTAAATTTACAAATACACTATTTAGGGCGTGTAATTTTACTGGAGCAAATTTTCAGTATTGTCAATTCAACAACGTAACGTTTGATAATAAAACGATAATCAAAGGGGCTAATTTTAGCCATAGCGTTTTTATCGATTGTCATTTTGATAATATTACAATTATTGAGTCAACACTATATGATTGCTGCTTTGAAAAATGTGAGTTTTTAAATTCAACTATAAGAACAAATACTTTAGAAAATACCACTATGCAAAATTGTTCGATTAAAAATGTTAATTTAGCACATATAAATTTGGAATATATGAAATTCGACAATATGACTCTAGAAAATGTAATACTGCCACCATATCAAATTCCGTATATAATAGGTGCACCAAATTATTTGAAAACTACACAAGATCAGATTAAAGTTTATACAGATAATGACGATATTTCTATAGGCGAATACTGCAATATGTATGAAGATTTGGCTGCATATTTTTATGATCGCAAAAAGTATTTTCCGTTAGCAAATCTTCTTATTGCATCTGATAAAAATCAAGAAGCATACGAATGCATACGTTTAGGAATAGAAGAAGCTTGTGATTATTTCGACTTTAGAATGATAAAGCACTATTGCCGATTAGCATGTTCAAATACTGAATTTACCAATTTACAACTTAAAAATTTGTTTAATCATGTGGTTGATTTATCCTACAATAATTCTTGGGATATAAATACGTTACATTTTTATATGATTAATATTGGAGAAATTAAAGAGCTATTGCTTAATAATTCTGAAAACAAAGAACGTGTAGAATTCATTGTAAAAACCAATATTGATAAGAATGATTTAGTGTCTGTAAATGAACTATACAACCAAATCAACAAAATAATTAGAACGAATTGTTCGACTAATCATGTGGATTCCATTGAGCTTAGGCACAATTCTCCATATGAATTATATATCACCTGTATTGACAATCTACCAAATATTTTGTTATTTGTATCAGCTATGTACAGTTTGTTTGCTGTTGGCAGTAAAGGTTTGGATTTTCTAAAGAAAATAGAAGATACTATCCGGGTTCATCAGGAAAATAAACTTTTTAAATACGAACTTGAAGAGAAAAAACTGGAAATTGAATTAAAGAAAAAAGAGTTAAAACAAAGCGAAAGCAAATTGATTACTACTCATTCTGTTGTCGAATTAGAACACTATTTGAAATGTAGTTCTATTGATATAGCAAAAAATATTACTCCGGAATATTTGCATAATAAGATTTCAAATAATCCGAAGTAATATTATTACATATTCAATTTTATCTAAAAACTCAATGTGTTATTTCTACATAGTGGACAGTCTGGACCTAAAATTAAAGAATGTTCTTCCGCTATATCCTTACACTTCTCATAAATAGATATAATATCTGTGGTTGAAGGAGGATTGAGTTTTTCAAAGTCGGTATTTTTAAGAGGTCGAAATATTGATATAATTGGTTCTACCCCTATCTGGCAAAGAGATTTAATACCCTTAATAAATTCTTCATCGGAATCAAACCCATATATCAGCAAACTTCTTACGCACCCAGTATTGCCCCATAGCGATACAGAATATTTCAATGCATTTTCATATTGATTGCTACTGATCAAGCCTTTACCTGGCATATAATCATAAGCTTTTTTTCGATCGAACATTTCAAGATTAAACGCTACTTCTGTAATACCTGCCTTTTTCAACTTGTTCAACACCTCGTTGTTTTTGGGAGGTATCGACATAAGATAAATATTTTTGTTAGATCTTATTCTAATATATTTTGTGATTTCAATAATTATTTCCCAAGAATTTTCATCAAGAGAGTAAGTTCCTCCGCCAATCAAAAAATGTCGAAATTCAACATTATCTAGGCAATAGTCAATTACTTCCTTAATATCAATCAAATCATATGATGTATTGTTTTCGGGAAGATTACAGAATCTGCATGAGATACCTTGCTTTTTATAGTAGCAAACGGGGGCGGGATTTATTCTTATTCTGTCCGTTGCAAGATTTATAATTGAATCATACGGAACACCTAATTGAGTATATTTATTTAACAATGCGTTTGGTACAAAATAAATGCTTACATCGCTTATTATATTATCATCCATAAGTAAAACGAATTTATCATCAAATGCTTCAATTACAAATGGACTTAATGTATTGAATTTACAAGAGCAAGGAACATTTACGTGGATTTCATCAAAAACAATAATATCAATTGCATCGAAAACAGCTTCCTTAATTTCACCGTGATTCATTGCTAGTTTTAATGCACTTTCACTCAATGATACCCCATGATTAAGCAGGGAAAATTTTATATATGCTTTATAATGCGATTCTTTGGGATTTAAAATCGACTTTAAGTTTTCTACATAGATATTTGGATGTATAAGAATTTTATCGTTTTGTATGGAGCAGATATTCTGTGAAAAAACAAATCTATTTAAGTAAACATTTTCTTTTAATATTAATGTATCATAATTGTCATAACCGTCCGCTTGTACAAAGTTAACTTCATCCGAATGAATTATTCGTTTTAAACGACTTCCTGTTATATTACTTGAAGTATATACGTAATTGCTATATTTAACGCGAAACGGAGAAATACTTGTTAGCGGCAAATTATAGAAAGCATTTAAATTCATTTTTTGTAACGATAATCCGCAGTGTTCATAAAGTGATTTGTTTACCAACTGACTTGAGGCTTGAAATCTAGCATTAAATTCTAAAAAAAATAATTGTTCACCTTTTAAGAGAAAGTCAATACCCAATATTCCCCTATAACCTTTAGATTTAGCTAATGCACCTAAGTTCATTGCTTTTTCTTTTACAAGGTTTCTGGTTTTATCTTGAACCATTTCGTAACATATAAAATCCGCACCACTGTAGAGAGGTCTATTTTGTATTTCCGTTATAATTTGGACAGAGGGTGGTAAATATATTATGTCATTGTCAAAAATCACAATGTGTGTATTTAATGATATAGCATCTTTAATGTAAGGAGAAACTAAATATTCATCGTTATCTTTAACTGAATAATCAGTTTTGAATTTAGAACTTATATGACATGTACCTTCTCCTCCTGAAGAAAATAACTTTTGAACAATAAATTCATCATATCCATAAAAATAACTTTGAATATTTTCATAACTGCACTCAGTTCCTTTTAAAACAACAAATGGAATAGTGTCAACTATACCCCTTACCATAAATCGTGAACGCTGTTTATTGGACAACGCGGTCAATAACTGATATGAATTTAGACAAATTGTATGTTGCTTTATGCGTTCATTATATTGATATGCCAACTCAGGATTATAAAACATAAACAGAACAGAATCATCTTTTTCGCAAAGTGATTTCAATACTTTTTCAAAAAATAAATCACATTCTTTATTTTCGACATTATGGTTAATACGATTGTTTTCACTGCAATATGCAATGTTCCCTTTTGAGTTGTCTCCAAAAATAGTGATTGATCCTTTAAATAAATCTCCAGTATCTTCAATATCGGATTGTCTAACACCAACCCAGTAGATATTACTCATTTATTGTCCCTTCTTTATATTCGAGTACGTAAATTTTATTTTCTTTCCTTGTAATTTTGTTTGTATGCACAAACTCATTACATCTGTAAGTGAAATGAAATCATCGAACAATAAGTCGTATGATTTAACTTTACGTTCTTCATAAACGAACTGTTTTAATGAATTAAATATTTCAAACAATTCGTTTGGCGTAAGATAAACAAATGTTTTAAAGTCATACACTTCATATTCTAACCCTTTTGCGAAACTTTCCAAAAGGGTTAAATGGTTCATAACTGCTTTATAAATATTTGGATTGTTTTTAATATCCTCCGATACAAACAATGTTTTATTTGTTATTCCTTTATAGTTGTCAAGTAAGGCGTATGTATCATTAAATATTTTATTATATATTGCAATTGTTTCGCTTCTTCGTTTCCTTGTGGTTTCTTTCGAGTATCTATAAATAATAAAGCCTACTTCGATTAATGCTATGGTTGCTCCTAATATTGATATAATAATAGTCATCTTAATTGCCCCTTTAAGTTCTATAATGCCAATTATATAAACTTACAATAATAAATAGTTATTGTAAGTTTTTTCAAATCCCCTCGAAATTCTGTTAAAATGAATTTGCGAACACATTTCAAAATTTCGAGGAGTGATCAAATGAAAAGTATAAAAACAGCAAGTGATGAATTTATACAAGTCATCCAATCAACAAAAAATTTATCCGATAAAACGATAACCGCTTACCGTTCGGATTTAAAAGATTTTCAGGCATTTCTTCAAGACAATAAGCTTGATGAAATGGTTATCCTGAAATATGTACAAGTGTTATCTAAAGAGCGAGAGCTCAAAGATAACACAATTTGCCGAAAATTAGTAACACTGAAAATGTTTTTTAGTTTTCTTTATGAGCAAGGTTATACTGATATTAACTATTTTCAGAACCATCATTTTCGCTATAAGAAAGAACGAAGACTTCCAAAAACGTTGGCTGTTAAAGAAACATCAAAATTGCTTATGTATTTAACAAACTGTGTCGAAAAAGAAACAACTGATTTTGATTCTTGGAAAAATTATCGCAACCTCGCATTAATTGATGTTTTAATCAGTACTGGCATAAGAATCGCGGAAGCTTCAAATATCGCACTTAGTGATGTAATTTTTTCTGAACGGACAATTCTCATTCACGGCAAGGGACGAAAACAGAGACTTATCTACATATCCTGTAACGACACTTGGAACAATCTTACCCGATGGCTGAAAATCCGTAAAAGCAGACTAACAAATACAGATAAGATATTTGTAAACCGTTTTGGTGAACAACTAAGCATACACGGTATTGAATACATCTACAATTCAGCCAAAAGAGCTTGTGGAATTAATGAAAAATCAACACCACATTACTTGCGGCATACATTTGCAACAAATCTTCTTGCTAACGGAGCAGACTTACGTTCTGTCCAAGAAATCTTAGGTCATAGCAGTATTGCTACAACAGAAATCTACACCGAGGTAACAACTAAGCGTAAAAAACAAGTACTAAACAAGTATAATTACAGGAACAAATTGTAATAAGCATACACCAACACATACTAAAAATATCGCAATATTGTTTTATCTTCAAGAACCTTTGCAAAAATGTGCCTTTTTTCGACAAAAAAGCTTATTCCCCAGCAGTATAATATGTCAAACCCGCACCATAGCCGTTATGCTACGATGCGGGTTGTAATTTTTATTCAGATATTGTACTTGATTTTCCTTTGCAATTTCTTATGAGCAAGCTACAGAAATACATACGAAGTAAATTATCATTGCAGGATTTCTGCATATTCAACATAGTTATTGCTATCCAATCTGAAGCTGTCATTTGTTATTTATCCCTCTCATTTGCTTATCCCCATTAAAAACTCTTCCAATTTTGTTAAAAGGTAATCGGCAGGGTTGTCGCTTGGAGATTTGAGCATTTTAATTAAATCTTCGTCACTAATATCAAGTATTAATTTTCCGTGTTCTTTTAGGCATCCCTCTGCCGCAAATTTAGCAGAATCTGAAAATCCCTCACGTGATATAATAAAAGCAACATTTCTTAGAGCAGCGGCAAACAAATATTTTTCTGTAATGTAAACAAGATTTTGGTCGATTTTGTCAGTATAGTTCTTGAACTCAAAAACCACAAAATGCGAGTTGTAATGTTGCACTAACATTTGCCATAACGGATGCATGCTCTCGTCGTTATTTTGAGTTGTTTTTAAAGCCCCAATTAAATCCATTCTGAAATGCTCATCATTGGTCTTGTGTTGGTTTGTCAGCCTATTAAAATAGTTAGCTTCAAAAAGATGCCGTAGTATCTCTTCGCATATTTTTTCGTATTCTCTTGAATTCCCCCTTCCTGGAGTACAGTTAGTTAATTTTTGAATAAGTAGTTCGGTTTTATTAATTTCTGTTTCTGCATCTTCTAAGTGTTTATCCACAATAGAAGTTAAAAGCAATTTAGCCGTTTCTGCTTCCGCAGAAGGTTGTCCTTCAATATGCTCAATCGGGAAATATGTAATTTGAGATAATTGCTTAAGTAACGGGAAATTATTCTTGCAATAAAAAACAAGGTTTTCAATATCCCAAACAACAATTTGATATCTCTTAAAAATTTCATCTTTTTGAAAACAGGGGATGTTACTTGAAACTATCAGCAATATTACATCTTCTTGATCTATGTTATGCTTCATTTTCTTCATAATAAGCGTTTTCAGCAGTTCATTTGCGACGTACGGGGAAACATCTTGGCTCTTGTAAGCCTTGCATTCAACCCAAATTTTCTGATTGTTATTTTGCAAAACTAAATCCCAACTATCGTGTTCTCCATTTTCACAACTAACTGGAATGTATCCAAAACCCTCTAATAGATGTTTGCTTAAAATCTCAAGCGCAGGACCCCGAGCTTGTGCATCCATCGCCGGAGTTATATAACCATCATTTATGGCATCTTGAAAAGTGTATGAAAACACCACATCCTTAGGTGTAATAAGTCTGTGAGGTCTATTCGTATATTTTGCTGAAAAGACAATAACAGTCTTTTCTCCACAATTAAGAGATTCATAAATTGATTCAGAAACATCGATTTCATCAAAAATAATAAATTGGTATTCATTGAATTCTTTATTTGTATTACGCAAAATTCTTTGCTTCGTTGTTACAACAACTCTGTTTTTATCAATTCTTATCAAATCTCCATACTCGTTGAATAGGTTGTGCTCTACATTCTCTTTCAACTCCATCCTATTCGTAACAATAAGAACATTTGATTTTACTTGTGTGTGCAATAGTTCTACTGTCTTCGCAAGAACTAACTCCTTGCCTGTTCCTGAAGCCATTTCAATAACTATATGCTTTTGACCATTCTCCAAAGCGCACTGAATGTCGGTTGTTGCTTTAATTTGATATGGTCGTAATTGAATTGCTTTCATATATTCACCTCATATTTCAACTATTAAGTAATGTTTGCACTTTGTCCTCATAATCTGTTTTAAGTTCACTTAGTGTATAGTTTGCCCAAGAGGGAAATTTTTTTCGTTGACAGGCGTGATAAAGAGTAACCAATACCGATGCAACATCATCAACTATGGTCTCACTTTTGTCAAAATCTCCGTAGGATTCAACGAAGGCTTTTTTAGCCTCCTCACCGAGAGAAGAACAAACATTACGAATATCAGAATAGACATATCCCTTACCGAGCATATTGTAGTCAAACATAAATGCAGATGTTTTATCCTTAGCTACAATAAGATTTGTGTAATAAAAATCGTTATAGGTGAGCACTCTCGGTATGCTGTTGATTTTTGAAACTATAATGTCAAAGTTATCATCGATAAGTTTCCAGACAGGCAGATTTTGTGTGCCTGTTTTTTCTTTGATAAACTCTATATTTTCTTTTGTTATAAAATCAGATTCATCATAAAGCGCTGCAATGTTTTCTTCTTCAAAATCTTTATTGCTTGTATGTAAAAGCTTGTACCATTTAGCAATTTTGGAAGCAATCACAACGTCATCTAAATCTTCTTTTGTTGCAAGCCTTAATGATTCACTTAACGAAACATCTTCCATAAGAATAGCCGAATCAGTAAAACCAAATACCTTAATAGTTGGAATGTTTAAAGAATTAAGAAGTTGATAATTCTTAATTTCACGCTTGAAATCTTCATTTTGAAAGTATTTAATTATGTATGATTTTTCATCAGTTTGAATTCTTGCAACGATAACCCCGTCTTTATTCTGAATCAAATTAATTGTGCTGTACAGGGTATTCAGGTTTTTGAGTTCTTGTTTGATTTTTGATTTTATAAATAATTCCATATTATAAATTCAACTCCATAAACCCAACTGTAAATGGCAAACTCTCAAATTTACGTGTTGAAATGTGTGTAAAACCGAGGTTTAAATACCAATTTTTTAGTTTTGTGTTTTCTTCGATTATGCCGATCGATATTTTGTTACCACCATAATTTTTTACAGTTGCAGTAGCATAATCTACCATTGCTTTGCCGATACCTAAATGACGATAGTCAGGTAATACTGCAAGGTTATTTAATTCCCATTCTTCATCACTGCACTTTGCAAGAGAAAAATAACCGACAGGGATACCACCTTGATAAAACAAAAACATCGGTCTGCCATCACCTAACTGCTTTTCAAGCTTATCAAAGCTCATAAATGCAGTATGTGAGGGACAGTTGCTTTCGGTCAACCCAAACTCCTCCGCAACTGTTATAAAACTGCTACGGATTATTTCTAAACAAATATTCAGTTGTTCCTTACTTTCAACCTCTTTTATCATAAACTCACCTAACTAATTTGTTAAAACAACAAATATATATCCCCATCAATTTTATTATCAAAATACTCTTTCAATTGCAATATTGCTTTCCATTTGTCTATGGTTGTATCTTTAAAACCGAATTTCAAAACACTGTTCACCATTTTCTTTTCGGCATAACAATAACTATTGGCTAACGAAAGAGCATCACACAATTGAATCAATTTATCATAGTCATCGTATGTAATAGTGTTGAGATAGTTTTCAATAAATTTCTTTTCTTCTGTACAATCCCATTCATCATAAATCGCATCAATATTTTTATATTGAAAAGTGTGTGTTAAACAGATTCTTGCACCATCTTCAAAACCAATACTTGTTAAATAATTATAGCCTTCCAAAGCGTGACGAGCTTGCATATCACCATTACGCCTACCAATATCGTGAAGCAAACCAAGTATATATGCTTTTTCGCTATCCATACCAGATTTTTCAGCAATCTTTTCTGCCAATCGTGCTACATTGTATGAATGTTCAATCCAACCACCATTATTTAGTTCTTGAGCTTCTGAGATAATTCTCTCTGCATACTCTCTGTTCATTTTACACCTCGTCTCTTATGCAAAATATGCCACACATCATTGCCGGTAAATCCACATTTTCTATATAATGCTTCAGGGTTAGTCGCATTATCAACCTTACCTGAAACGGTTGCAAAATCTGCAACATTTTTCATTCTTAACAGCAATTCTGTTACTATCAATTGACCAATTTTCTTACCACGATATTCCGGCAGAACTTGAATCCATTCAAGTACAAGTTCTTTTGCTTCTTTATCAAAATCCGCAATACCGCAACCAACATATTTATCAGTTGTTTTTTCTTTTAACATTATCCATAAATCAGAATTATAAACTGGTGTTTTGGTATAACTTTTAATAAGTTCTTTGTTAACAGATATGTCCGTATATGAATCGTTGATTATCTGCACTATTGTTTTTATATCGCTATCCGTTGCAGTCGTAATTTCAAAATCATCAGATGTGATTTTTGGTATTTCTTTTAGATTATGATACAAACGAAAATACTTTTCATCTGTATAATCCAATAAAGCAGCAACAGAAAAATCTTTATCGTGCAGAATTTTCATATCAGGTGGTATTACAATATTTTTTGCTTTCCAATATGGAATAGATAATGTTCCACAAGGATTATTTAAATATTCGGTAAGTGTAATCATTTTCGCTCCTTGTTCTTTAGTTCTTCAAGAACTCTTATCATTTCATCCCAGTCGTTAATATACAAGTGTTCACATTCAGGTTGTTCTTCATTTTCTCTATCTATGTAATCTTTATCAATAGAGTTATCATACCACACAGGAAAAATCCCGACATTTGACGCACCCTCAACATCGTTCTGTGGGTTGTCACCACAATACCAAACATCTTCAGCAGAAAGACCGGCTTTTTGAAGTGCTATATCAAACAATATATGATTTGGTTTGCAGATAAAATAATCACTCGAAGTCATTACAAACTCAAATTTATTGTTAGGCAGAAGTCTGTTAAGTCTTTTTGTAAGAGCTTCACCTGACCACAAAAGATTACTGATAACCGCAGTTCTAATTCCATTTTCATTGAGATAATCAAGCATTTTGTCTGCTTTTGGCATAATCGCACCTGACGATGCATTATCCCAAAACACATTTTCCATTTCCACAGGGGTAAGAGAAAACTCTATACCAAGATATTCATAAAGTGTCTTATCTGCAATCTGTCCGCTGATGTCATAACCGAGCTTACGTACATTTGCAACATGCTCGCCGAAAATGAGTTCAGCACCTTTGGTTATATCTTCAACTGTGCAATTGTTGGGATTTTTAACAACATGTTTTAAAAGTGCTTCATTACCTCGGTCAGTATTCCAGTTAGGTTCGTATAAAAGCGTATGACCATAATCGAAAATTATCATTTTGGGATAGTTCATAAAATTCTCCTAAAAAAATATAGGCACCTCCGAAAACGGAGATGCCTTTTAAATTCACAGAAAGATATATTACATCAATCGCAAATGGACAAAATGGCATCTCTGTTTCGTAACATCATATTCATTGTCATTTTGTCTACCTACCTTTCAATAATCTTCCATAATTATACTCTTGTATTTTAAGAATGTCAATATTTTAAATTTGTATTGTGTTGTGTTTGGTTATGAATTAAAACTATTAAAAAAATCGAAAACACAGCGTTTTTGTCGAAAAAAAGAGCGTTTTTGCATAATATATTGAAGAATCGTATTACATATTGTAAAAATATACCATAATCGTTATTCAGGAGATATTGTGATGAAAAAAATCATTCGTTTTACCAAAAAAATTAGTTTATTTCAATATGTTGTTAGTTTTGCAACCATTATAGCATTTGTTCTTCAATGCATTGATATCCCCACTCCATATAAATCAATTATAGCAAGTATTGTAATAATTCTAACTATTGTTTGCATAATTATTGATGTTGTAAATGTAAAAAAGAAAAATGTTTTAAACCGCAAGATGCTAGTTACCCATACACAAAATCTAATGTCTAATTCTACCGGAAAAGTCGTTATGTTTGGTGGAGATTTAAGTTGGACAGAAGATTATATTGAAACAATAAAACACCTTACAAACAATAATCAAATTGTAGAAATAATTTATCCAAAAGATAAGATAAGAAATTCCAAACGAAGTGTTTGCGATAGATTTGAAAAAAATGTAAAGCAATTAAAAGTTGCTGGTGCCAAGGTTTATTTTACAGATAAGGATTATCATTTAAGATGCACATTAGTCGATGTAGGCTCTACTTGCGATAATGGAGATCTAAAGATCATTTCTAGTAAGAGAATTCATAGAAATTTAAAAAATGCCGATAAAAACCAATACAAAACATATCTTTTCGAAAACTCAAATGAAAACGACAAAATTTTATGTGAATCATTCTATCAAAACTATGAGCTTATACGTCAAATCTATAAAGAACATTAACTAGGGAGATGCATTAATTGAAATATAACAGAGAACAAATTTCAAAGATATTCGACAATTATGCAAAAGAAAAGAAAGTGCCATTTATTATAGAGGTTCTTGGCACTCCAAATTCAGGTAAAACCACAGCTATACAAACTTTTGAAAAAATATTAAAACGTAATAATATTAAATATAAAATCATCTATGAGGTTGCTGGCCGATGTAAAATAAAAAACAAGTTGTCACCAGATTTTAATCTTTGGACTATGACTGAAACAATGAAACAATTATTGGAAATTTTTAATAGTAATTATGACATTGTTATATGCGAAAGAGGGCTTTTAGACACAATATGTTGGTGTGACTTATTTTTAAAAGAAAATAAAATATTAAAAGACGAATATGAAAACATCGTGAATTTCGTATTATTAAATAGGTTCACAAAAAACATTTGTTACTCGTATATAATCAAATGTAGTGTTGATGCATCTATGAAAAGAGAAAATCTGGATGATTTACTTGATATTAAAGGCTCAATCGTAAATGAAACCATTTTAAAAAAATATAATGACTCACTAGAATGTGTTTCCAAAAAATATGTTTCTAATTTCCAAAAAATAGAAGAAATGGATACATCCAATATGACACAAATTGAGATAAACAAATCATTTGTTAACTCAATTTTCAATTATTTAAATAATACTGATAAAAAGTAATTTCTTTTTTATTATAAAACTACTATTTAACAATGTATCTATGTAATTCTCATTAACGCTAACTGTTAATTAAATTTTGAAGGAGCAAATAAATCACCCTTTACAATTACATCTCAAGCGGTGGTATGGAACTATCGGTTTGTTTTTTATATACTTAATATTCCTACTATTAAATATATAAAGTTATTCGTTATACTAATTAAGTTAAGTTTGAATAGAACCTTTCTCCGGTTATTTTTTAGTAATTGAATATGCAGATACAGACCTAATATATAAATTTCAAATAAATTGTAATTACCTTTACATCTCCCCATTATTTAAAAATTTAGTAAACTTACAATAAAACGAGAAGGTTTTCACTGTTTGAAAACCTTCTCGTTTTATTCTACTCAAACCACATCATTTACTACACTCCAAAAACGCCTTTTTGAAATCGCCAACTTTTCTTGTAGAGGTATAAACTGAATAATCCTTTCCTTTACACTTCATTTTTACAAAATCTTTTGTTACTTCTTCAACATAGAAAAGGTTTACCAAAAAACTGCTATGCGGTTGAGCAAATATTTTCGGATTTAGAGTATCTTTCCAATACTCTAAAGAATGATTTGTCTCAATTCGTTTTCCGTCAACATACACCGCAGATTTTCTGTTTTCTATTGCTATGTAAATAATTTCACTTGGATGTATTCTGCACACATCCTTGTTGCTTGTCTGAACAATCAAATCTCTGATACAACAAGGTTTATCGCAACGCTCATTTTCGCCATTCAAATCAATACAAATTTTTTCTGAACCACAACACTCTGTTAATTCAAAAGATATTTCATTATCATTTAAAATTTTAATGACTTTTGCCTTTATTTCATCTTTTTTCGCCACATCATATACTACTGAACTCATAAAACCCATCCTGTATTTTTAATACGAAGGTTTACCCCTCATTTATATATGACGAAAATCGACGAAAGCTACATAAAAATTTTGAAGTTTTCGAAAAAATCAGCGTTTTGTATATATCAATGTGCTTGAATTTAGTTAAAATCACAACAAATGACCTTTTGGTTATCAAACTTAGAATTCATTAAATATCATCATCTTCTTGCTGATGTTAAATTTAAAACCAAACACTCAATAATTCATCGACAAAACACACTTGTTAAACCGTTTTCCCTTTCCACATAATAGTTGTATAATAAATTCAAGTTTAAATAAAGGATTCTGCAAAAACGAATAAAAGTAATTAATAGAAAAAACTATTATTTTGTTTACCTTCTGAACAAAATATTATATTTAAAAAAACGCCCTAAATGTCAGGAATGATTGATAATATTTTATAAATTCCTACTATTTTGAATCAAAGAGCATTATACAAACTGCGTTTTTGTCAATTTTAATATCATCTTTGCTAAATATCTTGATACTTTATTAATAGCATAATAATATTTAATTGTACGTATTGTTTCGTTTTTCTTCTTTCAATTTTAATATTAAACCCAAACAAAGAAACAATACGTACACACCTTATGCAATAACCAGTACAAATTTCAACTTTTTTAACTGGTTGTTGCATTTATTTCATTAGAAAAAAGGTTATGTAATGTTACACTACATAACCTTTTACTTTTTCGAAAATTAGTCAATTATCTTGGGATATATATTTCATTATATAATTTATAGGCAACATTCGTCCTTCAGAAACATAATTATACGATGCTTCGTTTTTATTTGCACAATTTAAAACTATTTCCTTAGCTATCTCTGCATCACATTCTGTTTTTAATATAATATATTCACAACAAGCAGTAACATCTGGTGTATCATAAGATATTCCTGATTAGTAAACCATTTTGCTTTTTTATCGATACATAAAATATTTTCTCCTTGTGTTGTAATATCAGCAGCTGGTGAATAAAAAGAATAACTCCCCCCAATTATTCATACCAATAACTGAAATGAGATTATTAAGTTTGAATCCAGCCAAATAACAAATAGTCATCCTTTAAATTTATTTACGTTCACTCGACAAAGCAAAATAAATCCGTCATAATATTTGTAAAAAACGGAGGTTTTGCTCATGAGTTTACAAACTGAAATTGATAATTATATTGTCGTTTGCGAGAATCTAAAAGGTTTAAGCAAACTGACAATAAAGGCATATAAAATTGATTTAAGGCAATTTTATGAATATGCCGAAAAATCGGATTGGCTTTCAAAAGAATGTATAACAACTTATATTGATAAGTTATATAAGTTATACAGTCCCAAAAGTGCCAAACGAAAAATTGCTTGTCTAAAAGCATTTTTTCGGTATTTGGAAATGGAAGAAATTATAGAATACAGTCCATTTCATAAAATAAAAATCAAATACAAAGAACCAATTTTATTGCCAAAAACAATAGTAATAAATGATGTTCAAAAGATTTTAATTTACGCATATAAAAACAAAGATAATAGCAAAACAAGAAAGCAATATGAAACAAGGTTGAGAGATTTATTAATACTTGAATTGTTATTTTCAACTGGTATGCGAGTTTCAGAAATTTCACATTTAGAAATAGATGCTATAAATTTATTGAATGGTACAATACGAATTTTCGGTAAGGGTTCCAAAGAACGAATAATGTGCCTTACAAATGATTCAATAATTAACTTGTTAAACGAATATATTGAAAAGAATCCTAACAAACAACAATATTTGTTCACTAATCGGTTAGGAAACAGGTTGTCCGAACAATCAATAAGAAATATGATAAACAATTATGCTTGTGTAGCTGGTGTAACGCAACATATAACGCCTCACATGTTCCGTCACACCTTTGCTACAGCTTTGCATGATGAAGATGTAGATATCAGATACATTCAGCAGTTGTTGGGCCATAGTTCCATCTCAACTACTCAAATCTACACACACATCAGTACAAACAAAATATATAAACTTCTCGAAGAAAAGCATCCGAGGAACAAAATAGATATCTAATTTTAATACCTTCTGTACACAATATGTACAGGAGGTTTTTGCTTTTAAAGGATAATAATAAATTATCCTTTATCAAAGCCGTTTCATTATTGTAAGAAATCATATGTAAATTTATTGAGTTTAGGTGATTTTATGAAAATTTTTATTAGTTGGTCAAAACGCAAAAGTCAAAAGTACGCAGAAACACTCAAACAACTTCTTGAAAACATTGATCATTCTATTGGTACTTTCATGTCAGAAGTCGATATCAACGGTGGAGAAGATGTACAGGATAAAATAATTTCTAAAATTAAAAATTGTGATGTTTTAATGTTATGTTTTACTAAAGAAAATAAAAAATCTCCTTGGTTGTTGTTTGAGGCAGGATACGCCAGAGCATTAGATAAAATTGTTATTCCCGTTCTTTTTGATGAAGATCCTAATTGGCACTCATGGATTGATAATCCAATGAATGTAGCAAGAGAATTAGTTGTTAAAGATGACGATTTTAATAAGAAACTATTAAAATGTCTCCATATCAAAGTTACATCTCATCGCTTAAAAACAATAGATACGTTTAAATCGTCAACAATAAAAATCCAAGAAGAATATAGAGATGTAGATATTCAATGTGAAGATATTGTCAATAAACTTATCAACAATGGTTCATTTGTAGTTAATAACCCCTACTTTAAAGACAAGACAGCATATTTCCTTACTGGCTTTGAAAGTTTCGAGTTATATAAAGTTTTGATTGAATCTTTCATGTATACGGGAAAATACCTGTGGATTTATGGAAGAAAAAACATGAAATTACTAAGTGGAAATTACAATAGCTTTTTTCGTTATTTGGAGGAAAAAGCACTTACGAGTGGTTCAGATATGAATGGTATTGATTTTAGATGCTTGTTTTTAGATCCAAAGTCAGATAACACTTATAAAGCTCACCCGGATTCCGAACTTCTGAAGCAGGAGTTAAATGCAACGATACATAGGGCTCAAGCATTGGTTAATAGTAATAAATCCCTCGCAAACTGTTTTAGATTATATAGCAATAGAAGAGACGAAATTATAATAAGAATTGATAACTGCATAATATATTCTTTACCACATTTTGATGCTAATGGTTGTCCACAATTGTTAACAAACACCGCTTTCGAAGTGTTTAGTACCGAATCAGTGAAGGGCAAAGCTTGTGTCGATAAGTTTGAGCAAGTGTGGAATAGTGCTAATCTTTGGAATCAATAATTGTTTGAAAGTATATTTTTTTTCATAACACAAACAATTTTATCAATCGTTTCATTTATGGTTAGGTTTGTAACATCTATGTTATTGAACAAAAAATGACTATCACTCTCTTCTAATTTCATCGTGTCATAAAGCAAATCTTTTCCTGAATTATATATAAATTCAATATTATTTAACATATATGAATTTGGATCCCTATTGTAGATTCTATTGTAGATACTTTCCTTATTGTTCACATAAAGGTTTATGTAAATTATTTTGTTATTTTTACACAATCCATTTAATATGCTTGGTATTATGTGTACACCATTAATAATGGAAGGGATACCCTTTCTTTTTTGCCGCTCAACAATTTTTTCAATAGAACTTTTCATAATTCTACATTGTTGCTTTGCTTCATTAAGAGAGAGTAAAACATTATGGTCGGTTATATTTATATCGTTAATCATTTCTGAAATGTTAGGATTAGATTTTTTTAAAAAATCATTATATCCGAGTAAAACCTCTCTAATTAAATCTGTTTCCTCGATTATTCTAAAACCAGAAAATTGTTTTAATAAATTATAAGATATGGTTGTTTTTCCTGAGCCAGGCACACCAGAAACCATAACAATGTATCCTTTAGGAATATCAAAAGTATTATTTTTAAAATCCATAATTTATTTCTCCCTTATAAAGATTGATGATTTAAATTATCTTAAATTAAATGTTGTAATAAGATAATTTATTATTATCCTTCATTTATAATTAAACAGTTATTTTGTCTTTTGCTAATGAATCGTATGGTTGATCAGTTAATTCAGACATTAAAAAGTCATCGTTTAGCAATTTAATAAAATATTTCTGTGAAGCTTTTGATGTTAATACAATTTTTCTTCCATCAACACTATATTTAAATTTGTCGCGTAATCCAGGATTTTGTTTTGAAAAATCTATTACTTTTTCATTTGGTATTGCATTGTTAATAATAAGTGATTGTCCTGCTATTTTAGAAAGTTTTCTTGAAAATGATATATCGGTAGCTGCTTCCTCTAATTTGTCTATATTTTCAATTAATTCAATAGCCTCAATATCCTTTATAGTTTCTTCTGCTCTTTTTCTAATCAATGCGTCGAATCCAAAAGAGCTTTCCAACACACTGATATTAGTAACGAAAACATTGTCTTCTAATTTAAAAAGGTGAATATCATTGTTCAATCTAATAATTTCATCTGTATCTAATTTTTTGAATCGCTCATTACTTTTGTGCAAAAGAAAAGCATCTCGTTTAATTACAGAAATTGAATAATGCTTTTTGAAACATGTAATTCCTTGTTCCATATCACCAATATAAATCACATAACCAACAAGATCGTGTAAATTATCTTTTGAAAACGAAAAATTCTCGCACTCCAATGCATCCTGTAAATTAAAATCTTTTAAAAAGATCATATCTTGAGGATATTCCTGGTAATCATATTCATAAACTGCATTTGCTCGTTCTTCTCCATGAGATAAACTAACAACCGTCAATTCTTCATTTTCAACTAATTCAAATAATTTATTTCTAAACATATTTGTAAGTTCAGTGGTGGTTTTTCCATTGTCAATATCTACACGTTTCATTTCTAATCCATTTTTGGAATCCAAAAGGAAAAAGAGACATATAGAGTTTGATTTGCTTAAAATTTTTGTCATTTTTGTTTTCATATCATTTGCTGTCATTGTTTAAGTTCCTCCTAACAAAACATCTATTTTTATCTAATTGTTTCCACTCAACTTTATCACCTTTGGTGAGTATTTCTTTAGAAATCACCATATAATTATTTTTAGCATTTTTTAATTTTACAGAATAGATTTTATATCCAAGTAATGATAGTGTTGGATTTGCAATATACAATTCTAATTTTAAGTTAATTATTCCCAATACAATCAAAATAAGAATAAAAATAACAATATCATTAATAGTTTCAAAATTGATACAGGCTAATGGTATTATGTATGTTGCAATAAAAGACATTATTTCAAAATTACCGTTCTCAATATTTTCAATTTCATCACAGGGATTCATAGCACCTTTAAACTTTACATAATTCAAAATCTTAACAAGAATTAATGCAATTAAACTTAGAACTAAAAAAATCAAACTTATTAGTATATTTTCGAATCTAATATTATTAAAACCTATAAATGTAAATTTATTGAAGATATCGGCATTTTTTATAGCCATAAGTATAAAAAGCAACCAAAGTGAAATAAAAT
This sequence comes from Acutalibacteraceae bacterium, assembly GCA_045613085.1. GTDB lineage: Bacteria > Bacillota > Clostridia > Oscillospirales > Acutalibacteraceae > DTU089. The sequence continues at coordinate 26,562 of JAZLAG010000029.1, forward strand.
AAAATTCAATTTTTGTTGCAAGATTTTCTTCCTTTTTCATTGTTAATACATTTCCTTATATAGTTCTTTATTTCGACAAATTTTGCAAAATGCTCAAAAAAATAAGAATAAAGCATATTTCTACAAATGTTTACAAAAAACATCAAATTTGCTGTATCCATATTATTAATTAAATAATTACTTTTTGTGGTAATTTATTAATACATTTTTTGTAAATATAATTAAAAATTTCATTGTTCAATGTATTTGTAGGAACAAATCATACCCTTTGAATAAAGAGTACAATTTGTTCCACACAAATTGTTTGTACTAATTACTATTTAATTAGTCATCCTTTTTTGGTTGCTTTTGATTTTCTGTTTTGTTGCAACTTTCGTTTATTGAAGAATGTCTGATTTCTTTGCTATAAATGACACGATCTGGCGAACCAAATAACCCTTCTTCTTTTTTTATTTTGGATTCTTCTTTACTAATAATTAAATCATCATTATTTACCGACATTTATTTCACCTCCTATAATTACATTTAACGCAATAACCGATAAACATAAAACAAAAAAAGATATCATACACAATTTTAAACCTAAGCTAAATTTTTCGGCCTTTTTATTATTACTCTCCGTATTTCCAGAGCAAATATCAAAATAGTGCTCGATCAATTCTTGTTCTATTTTTCTTATATCAGTTTCTTGTTTGCTTACTTTATTTACATTTAATATATTTACCCTTTCAAAGGATTTTGGTGAAATTGCTTTATACAAGTTGAAAAATGCTATCCCTAATAAGATAAATGCCACAACCAAACCACACAATGCACAGGTAACGCCAACAATCTGATATTTAGCTCCATCCTTATACAAAGTGATTAGGTTATCAAATGGTATTATAGGCATAAAAATCGTTATTACGGCAATAAGCGCTGAAATGAAAACACCAGTTTTATTATCTAAGATATTGGTTCTCTCCATCTCTTTGTAATAACTTTCTCTCATAATTTCAAGCAAAAGAGTTGAACTTCTTTCTGAACTTTCTTGCTGCTCGGTAGTTAATTCAGAAGACTCCTCTATTTCTGTATATTCTAATTTTTTCTTAGTAGTAGACATTACTAACACATCCTTTATAAATTGTATGAAATTAAGGCTTTTTCTGTTTTTTTGTAAAAATTTGTAAACTAATTCCAATTTTATGTTATTGCATAATTTACCATTTGTAAATATGGTGTGCAAAAGTGTTGAGTTAAAATGCAATAATGTAGTTGTGAGTGGTTTGCTTCGGTGATTTTTTGAGAAAAACCGAGCTGAACTCTATTTCAGAATTCAGCTCGGTTTTGTTATTTTGTTATTGTTTTTTCTTTTTCGTCTTCAATTTTATATAACTCAAAATTGAAATTTGTGTTGCCTGATTGTTTGCGTATTTGTTTTATAAGTTTCTTTGAAAAATAAATAAGATTTTTTAAATTGCCATTATTACAGTTGTTTATTATGTAATTGACTGTACTAATCATGTTTGAAGAAAAGAGTACTGTAATATCGGTATAATGTTCTTCTATGTAATTCTTTAGTAGAGTTTTGTTATCTTCAGTTATAGTTTTGTCAGTAATTATTGGTAATAAAATCTTAACCAATTCGATATATAAATCTTTATTATTTTCAAATTGTTTAACTTCATTTTCTTTTCTGTGGTTACAGAAGTTTAAGAAAAATGGAATTATCAATGCAGTTATAAGTACACTAATTATAGGGGAAACAGAGGCAGTAATTTCTGCTGTTTTAGAAAATATAATGTCCACTGCAATACAAAGTAAAACGCCTAATAATATTGCATACCACAGCATTAATTTTTGAAAAATTGTGTCCATTATATCAATACCAATTTCAATTCCAGGATGTTCTATAAGAAATTTAATAAACTTTTCTTTACCTTTTTTAAATTTTGTTTTAAACCAGTTTTTTATTTTATTCATTTTTATACTTCCTCTTATTTAAAAATACAAAGGGCAAAGACATAAAGTCAATGTCCTTGTCTTAATATGTTTTAGGAAATTATTTAATTGCTTTTGTCTTACTCTAAACTTAGAATTTTTTATCGAGATCAAAAACCCGCTGATGATTAGTTGATTTAGGGTTCTTCAAACCACATCTAATTTTCTCGTCAAATCAAACTTTTAACAAGGTTTAAACTGTTGATAATCAAGACTTTTCAGGCTAAATTATAGAACCCTCCACTGATTTTTTCTCAATTAAGTTTTGTTTATAGCAAAACCGACTAAACGTTATGTTGGAGTTTAGTCGGTTTTTACTTTTTTAATTATCTTTTATTTCTTAAGATATTCTGTTTCTTCACATCTTGGGCAAGGTGGAAGTGTATCTGTTGAATCGTCGAGTGTAACGATTTGACCGCAGTTTAAACATTCATAGTCACCCTTGCCTGGTTTTTGACCCGTTACATATTTTGCCATTTTTTCACCTTCTTTCTAATTGTTTTACATTCTTGTTCGTAATGCTTACCACTGAAATGAACAAGTGATTAACATACAAAACCGTCAAATTTTATCAAAACTTGTAGAATGTCAAGTTTATATTATTACATAGGTGGTTTTATGTAAATATCAGTTGCAATTGTGTTAACAAAAAATGCAAGAGTGTTCGATCAATTTTTTCTAAGGGGTAATATTAGAATATTAACTGTGCTTTTGGTAATTATAAAGCATCTTATTAAACATACATTTAAGAGAGTAGAAAAAACCAACCGAGCAGGGAATGTATAAACAAACTCTGCCCGGTTAGTTTAGGAGAAAGATAGAAACTTAATGAAAAAAATTTTGAATAAATACAAACAGCTAAGAATTAACTTAATATAAGTAATTCTAAAATTTTATTTTAGAATTAAGCAGTTTTTGGGCTTTGTTTTTGTTGTTTTTATGCACGGTTTTCACGCTAATCGTTCCTTGATTATTTAGAACTGTCCAAAACCATTAAATGTCTCCTGGCTGAATTGATTATCTTAGTGTCTTACATAGTTTCATGGATACAAAAATATTTGTTTGTTTTGGTATCATATAAAAATATAATCCATTTAGTTGTATCTTCGAATATCATGTTTTCACTATTTGTAATGATTTCATCATTTTTGCAATCATATATACAAATATAACAATCGTGTTTTTTATAACCGTTTCCAAAAATTGTTTTGTATTTACTAAAATCGTTAAGTTTATCAATGTGATTGTTATCTAATTTTTCCCAATTGCCATCTTTCAAATCATTAGAAATCATTTCTTTTTCTGATTTATTTAAATCGAAAACCCAATATTCGAAAATATCAATAGATATTATTGAGTAATGAAATCTATCGGCAGCAGAAGATGGGGTCCAAACAATTTTTATATCTGAAATATATTCATTTATTGTTCCGAATGTCACTCTATACAAATGAGAAAAAACAAGAATAACAAGCATTACGACAATTAGTATTTTTATACATTTGGGGTTGTTTTTTAGCTTCGCCATGTTTTTTTCCCTCCCATCAAACCAATTGAGGTAAAGAACTTAGCCCACCCCAATGTAACAAATCTACCATTGTATTCATCTTTTATGCCAAAGAACGCTTTTCCGTTAGCATCAAAATTATATCTATCAATCGCAATTACCCAATATTCCATCTCATATTTCTTTTGTTTTGAATTATAAATAATATCTGCCACTACTCCGATTCTATGCCCACCAACAGCAAGCAACCAATTCATTGTAGTTGGTTGTACATGTACCAGATTTGTCGATAATGTATACCATGTATCATTATATTTTCGATATGAATCAGCAGATTTTTTAAGTTTTTTAACTAATTTATTTACAGCTTGTTTTATCGCCCAATCTTGTTTATAAGCTAATGAATAATCATAAAAATAAAGTCCACCTTTATTACTCCTATAATGCTGATAAAAAGCAGCTCCTTCTGGATATAGTTTTGCGGCCTTTTCCTGTAACATTCCCCAAACATACCAATCTGCAAAATCTGTTTCGTAAGGAATTGCATTAGGGTCATACACATAATCATCATCTCCAGAAAATGGGTTTTCCCATTTTCCAGGTCCTCTAGAAATTATTATATCACTGTTTTTGACATTTCCTTTCGGATCAATATAATCCATCGGATCATTCTCACAATAAGCAAAAAGATTACAGCTTAAAACCGTACCAGTTGCCCCAAGATACTCACTACTATCCGCATTTATAAACCTACAAATCTGTGGGTCGTAGTAACGAGATTGAAGATAATACATTTTAATGTCATTATCGTAACAATAACTACGGTAAGCAAACGGGCTTAAATTAATAAGATTTTCATAGCCTGAGTCAGTTGTGATTGTCGTGTTACCCCAAGCATCATAAATGTAACGAACTACTGGAACACCAGATTCATTAACAATTGCAACAATATCGCCTTGTGGGTTTTTAACGTAAAAGTATTGAGTAGTACCATTTACAACAAATCCACGAACTTCGCCAGTTAAATCGTAAACAAACTTTGCATTCTGTGTTGTGCCATTAGTTGTGCAGCTTAAAAGAATTAACTGATCGTCAGAGTAAACGTAGTTATACCTTGAAGTTTCAGTACCATTAGTTTTTACAACTTTCTGGTATCTCATTCTATCAACATCATAGCTATAATCTATTGACGTTGTGTCTTTTGTGTAATTAGCAAGCTCTCTGCCACGCCAGGTTAAAACTGCACCAAGGTAAGTTGTTGGGTTACCTATGTTGTCATAAACAATATTTTGACCATTGTAAGAAACAAGTCTATCTTCCCAAGTGTCTGTTGCATAAGTGAACATGTCGGTTGAAACAAGTGTTGATGGAGTTGATGGAGTATAGTTATATGCTTTTCTTTTTGTAATATTACCATTTGCATCATACTCATAAACCCAAGTTTTTTGAGTTGACTTGTTTTCTCTTATAAGTTGACCAGCTTCGTCATAAGCGTAAGTGTTATACTCTACTAAATCTGTAGCAAGACTGCCTGCATTTCTTCTTGAAGTAATTCTTCCATTTTCGTCATAGGTATAAACAATATTAAGTAATCTATTTACACCATTGTAAGAAATTGTATTTCTATTTGTTGCAATTAAATTGGTAGTTTTATCACTATCGTAACTCTTATAAACATTTCCACTTACAATAGAAACATCATTTGTTGTTGCTGTTTGTGTAGGGTTATTTGTAGAAACTGTTACAGTTTTATTTCTTCCGAACCAATCTGTTACAGTTGTAACACTAAGAGTTTTAGTAGTTGAATTTTTTGTTGAAACAACAGCTTCTTTCTGGGTTGTGTCACCAGTAGAAGCACTGTAACTACTATCATAACTTTTAGCAGTATATGTTCCATTGTCTATAGTTTCACAAAATTCACCATCTTCGTTGTAATATGCTTTGTATATTACATCATTCTTACCAGTTGCTTCAATTGTAGTATCTCCATTAGCTGAATAACGAATTGTTCTGCCAGTTTTACTGTCATCTATAGCTATAAGATGACCTAAATTGTCGTAATAGTAGTTATATACAATTCCGTTATTATTACCATCGTTTGTTACAGTATTTTTTTTTACTTGAGTTATTTTATCATATTCATTATAAACATAATTCAGTGAATACTTGGTATTCGTATCTTTATCAATCAAGTGTTCAATGCTATTAATTCTTGAACGATTTTCTTTGTCGCCATAATTGTACTGAATAAGCTTTTGATTGTCAACGCTTACAGACTTTATTTGTCTCCAATCGTCATAAGTGTAAGTATAAACAACATCATCTGTAGTAATTGTTGATAATAAATCGTTATTATAATTAAATGCTAAAGAAATTTTTGTTTTATTGTCACTTAGATTAGAAACGTTGGTCTGTGCTAATTTTAAATAGCCCATAGCATCATTCTGATAATTTGTAATTATATTGTTACCATCTGTTGATGATGTTATTGCTCCCGTTTCAGCATAAGTATAACTTGTAGTTATATTGTTTTCATCGGTTTCTGAAGAAATATTATTTAAATCATTTGTATAAGAAACAGAAGATTGCATATACTGACCACCATTATAAGTTTGAGTAGTAACTGTTTTGGCATCTGCACTTGTTGTTTCTATATTGCTTTGGCGTTTACACGAAACGCAGGTGCAGTTTGTTTCATTTAAACATCTACAAAGACATTCAATGTCTTCACAATCTTCACATATACATGAAACGATTTTACATGTTTCACAAGTGCAATTGATTTCTGATTCACAAGTACAAGAGCAAGCAAGATTATTACAATTACTACAACTACACTTTTCAGATGAAATTGAACTAGCTGAGATAGTTTCTTCTAATTCTGATTTAAAATCACCAACAAAGAAACTGTCTTCATCTTTAACTAAAGAAATATTTGTAAAATATGTATTTGTCGGTATGTTTTTAGTAATAACTGTGACATCAATATTTTCAACATCGCCCTTTAACGCAAAACTATCATTTGCGTACTGCCAATCTTGAACATTAGGTGAAAAGTTAACTGCAAAATCTTCATTTTGAGTTACACCATTTTCATCAGTATAAGTGTAGCTTGCCTTTATTTGTGCTACTCGTGTTTTAACCGGTTCATAAGTAACATCAAAACTATTTTGTACTTTTTCCGATAATAATCCATCGGTGAATTCACCTTTGAACCATCCACCAAGAGAGAAGATATCTTCCTTTTCACCATTTATTTCAACGGTTTGTGTAGCAGAATAATATGTATCTCCAGAATAAACTGTTTCTGAATCTACAATATCATAAACAGGGAGTTCACTGTAATATTTTAAGACATCTGTTTCAACGCCTTTTATATAATCACTTGTAGTTAATTCTAAATTTCGTTTAAAAGTCGCGGCTTTATTGGGGTATTTTTCATACTTACCGCCACTCCAGTAAACTAATTCATACATGAAGTTACCATTTTCAATATAGTTATATTTAGAGGTACCATAACCAGCTTCAAGCTGAGCATTATCAACTAAAAATTCACCAACGGTATTATCTCCACCAATATAAACTCTTATTAAAGTTATTTCAGTCGGAGCAACGACTGTAACGCTGTATTGTTCATAATCTTCTGTTGGAGAAATCCAAAGGGTTTCTGTTTTTGTTTTAGTAGTTGAATATAATGCTTTTATTTCTATATTAAAACCTGTGTTTTCAATATTGGAATCAGAAATGTCCTTTGCATATATAGAGAATGTGTATGCTTTTGAACCACTAACAGCAGCCGATTGAGTTTGTGTATCTGTACCGGTCACTTTACATGCATTATTGTTGTCGACGGTTTGAACCTTAAATGTGTTAGTCCAGCCGGTTGGTTTTGAAAGTGCGGTTCTTTCAAAAGCACCATTTCTTAAAATGTTTATTGGAGCTACATCCCATCCGGAATTAACCGAAACATTTTCATCAGCGTTTTTACAATTTGAGGATCTATAGAAATTACCTTTATCATCAAAAATGTAAGTTAGTTTTCCATCACTACCAAATTGTTGAATTTGCGTGCCCTGATAATTATCAACAATTTTAGTTTGTCTGTTACCTATAGCTGATAAAGCTATTGAATTACCTTGAGTAGTATTTGCTTTTTCATTAATTTTTGTAACCTTACCTAATGAATCATATGTATATGTAATATTATATGCATCAATGTTTCTTGCATTAGTTAAATTACCCGAACTATCATAGGTATATGTAACAGATTTAGAATCCTGATAAACAACACTTGTTAAATTATTGTTTGTATCTATGTTGTAATTTATTTTTAACTTACTTGTTGCACCTGTTCCTGCATATATTTGTGCACCTGTAGAAGTCAAACAATTTATGTGTGAAAGTTTATCATTAGTGTATACAAAATCATATTTTCTACCTACACCATCGTTAATATAATCTATTTTAGGTAAACCTAAATCTGCTTCCAATGTTGTATAATCTTCATAAGAAATAACTATTTTATCATAAGTACCGTTAGGATTAGGTTCTGCTTCACGTATTTCAGTAATAAAACCATCTTCATTAAAATACTCTGTTTCGCCAGTAGGCGTTGTTATAACCATATTATTAAAATCTGTAGAATTAGTTTCATCTATGAGTGCTAACTCATAACCGATTTCACCATTTTCATTAGTTTCAAAAACAGTTTTAGTGTTTCCACTATCAGTACCATCTTCATTTAAAATTGCTTCTTCTTTAGGTGTGAAAATAGCCATTGAGCCTGTTTCTGTGAAATAATAATACTCTATTTCGTCAAGAGTAAATAACATTTTCAAATAATTAGGTGTCCATTTATTTCCATACGGAGAATAAAACAGATATTGTTCTTCGTCAATAGCACTAGCGAAATCTGTGTACCACTGTAAATAATTTATTAATGCACTGCTATAATTAAAACCTACTGTAACAGGCATAATATTTCCGGGCATAGATAAATCTTCACGATAAATTGAAAGAGAACGAGCAAATGTATTTACGTTAAAAGTACCTGCTCTGCCTATATCCTGACTCAAATATTCAAAATTTGAATTATATCCACTTGCTTCAATGTAATCCACTGTGCAATAAGAGGAATAGTAGGTTGTTTTTCCTTTTCTATTAGTATATTTACCACCTAATATAGCTAATGCAACACACCCCTCATCTTCAGTAGTTAATGCAAAACCATTATTTATTTTTTCTCCAGATAACCATTTTTGGAAAAGACTTGTTATATTAAAAGTCAATATTTCCGGAGTATTTTCTGTTTGTGTATCAATACCAGAATAGTAATCTAATATGGTACTACCATAAGAAATAGTTGCAGAATTATCGCTACCGGCTAATTGTGGGTAAACATCTGTACCTGTTATTGTAGTACTATCCCAACTACCGGATATTTCTTTTGCAAGAATATTACCATTTTGAGCACTTCCTGCAGTAACATAATTTACATTTGTTATAGCAATACTCGGTTTTTTTAATGTAGAGAAAATGTCCATATTCAATTTTACAAGAACATCATACCTTAGCGTTTGGAGAATACTGTTTTCATCATATTCTCTATTATATGCTACAGCACCAATGAAATCATTATAGCCATTTTTTGTTGCAGATTCACTGTCTGTTGTATCAACACCGATTACTGTATCTTGAATTATGAACTCTCTGTTGCTTTCTAACATAATAACCGGGTCAATAGCAATAGGGTATGCTCTGTCTTTATCGTTTAACCACTTTTTATCTGGTGTGTATGTAAGTGTAATTGTTTCTTTCTTTAAATTTTTGACTTTAACATCAATATCATAAGAAATTGCACCATTACTGTCGGTCATAACAGGAGCAGGAATTGTAAAAACAACTTCACCCTTGCTGTTTTTGAAATATAAGTTATTTTCTTTGTCAAGTTCTGCTTTAAGCTTGCCTTTTGTAATATTAAAAGAATAGCTTTTCTTTAAGCTCTCTTTGTTTTCAACAATAATATTCTCTTTAACACCTGTTGGTGTAACAACATATTCAAGATTAGTATTTTCAAGTACATCTTCGTATTCTATTTCTGAAACATTTCTTGAAATATCGTTATTGAAAATTTCTTCGTCAGAAACCTTGTTTTTGTCTTGTTTTTGCTTTTTGTTGTTCTTTACTTTACCATTACTTTTTTCGGTTTCTGCTATTGAGAAAGTAAGGCTTTCTTTACCATTTTCAACTTTAATTTCATTGTCCTCTGAAATTTCTTTTGGAAATTCCACATTGAAATTACCAGCGGTGTTTGTTATAACATCGCCATCAGTTTTTAAATCGTTGACAATATCAACCCATTCACCATCTTTTTCATAGTGAACAGGGGTTTTTGAGATGACTGCTGTATATGTGCCGTCTTCTCTTAAATACACCTTTTTGTTTTCGTCACGTTTTTCTTCGATTTCTTTTACAATAGGTGCTTTTTCTTCTGTGTTGTTTTCTACAACTTCTGTAAGAAGCTTTTCAGTGTATTCTTTGTCAGCAATATATTCGTTGACATCTTCCGCAAACACAGGTGTTGCTGCTGAAAGAATACTAAAGAAAGTCAACACAGCTAAAAATGCGGATAAAATTTTGAGTGACTTTTTCATTTTACACGTCCCCTTTAAATCAAATTTTTACATTGTGAATACAAAAATCACTAATGTAATATGATATTCATAATAAATTTTATTCGCATCAATATAAAGAGGGTGTTCAATTATGTCGATTTAAAATGCAAAAATGTTTGTTTCGTAAAAATAGAAACAAACATTTTAACGCTTTTGTATTTTGTTTTAACAGTTTTGCATTACTTGTTGCAAATCATATAACTAATATTATAATTTAGGTGTTTGTAAGCGGTCAATAAACTTATCTAATATATCCAAAACTAATTCTCTATCCGCTGGATCTAACTCTCTCAATTTACTTTCTAATTCGGTTATATTTTCATGTAGAACAACATTTGATGCAACCCCCATTAATGTATCCATAGGAATAGAAAGTGCATTAGAAAGAGCAACCAACACTTTCCTCCCTGGTTTTCTATGACCTCTTTCTAAGTTGCTTATATAATATACATTAGAATCTATCTGCTCTGCCAGCTCTTCTTGTGTCAAACCTAACTCTTTTCGTTTATTACGAATGATTTCACCTATACTATTTTGCATAAACTCATCCTAATCTTCAAATTTGAACTTTTGTACAAGTTTCAATTAATAGTATATGTAATTACAAGATTATTAAAATATGCAAAACATCAAACTTGACTTTTTGTGCAACAAAAGTTATAATTAATTAACTTTGCTATTGGTGGCGAATATAAATGAATATAAAATTAAGGGAATTACGCGTTTATTTAAATTTATCTGAAACACATATTTCTTCCTTACTAAATATAAGTAGTTATAAATACAAACGATTTGAAAAAGGGGAACTACCTGTACCCGTAGAAATTATATTGCTTCTATCAATTATGTATAATATTCCCTTTGATTATATAATCTGTGACAAATATGATGTTTCTGATTTAATAAAAATATTTATAAAAAACAATTTTTTGTTTCAGGAGAATGCAACACCTACGAAGATTCTGGAAAACAATATAATTCATCATCCTTATTCAATTGGTACGGTCATTAATCAAAAAATGATAAAAGCTATCCTTTGTTTTTATATAGAAAATTTTTCAAATAATCTTATTATACTTAGGAAAAACAAAAATTTAGAAATTCAAAAAATTGCTGACAAATTGAGTATCGATTTAGAACATTACTCAGCACTAGAAAAAGGCGTTAGTTGGCCCAATATATTTGAACTATTAAAAATTGCAAATAGTTTTAATGTTCACCCACAAGATTTATTCATAGAAAAAAGATAAGCACTCAAGACATATTTAATCTTGAGTGCTTATCTTTTATTTGATTACTTTTTGAATTTTTCCATTGCTTCCGGAACTTTTGGTTGATTAAAAAAAAGAGCGCAAGCAGAATTTACTGATGTAGTACCAATAATCAATGCTAATGATGCAAGAGAAGCACCAAACATTCCGAGGAATTTTTCAACTTTCTTCATTCTAAAAGACTCCTTTCGTCATTTTTGGATTCTATAATGTTCTTGGCTTTGCCAAAAATTAACATTATTGAAACTGAAAAAACACCTAAACAAAAATACAAACTTTTTTCAGCAATAAAACCATTTAAACACAAAAATGGCAGCATTACGCTACTGATTAAAACAAACACCTTGCTTTTCTTTTTATATCGTTTGTATTCATTTTCACTAAATTTTTTATTTTTATTATCAATTGGTGCAATTAACAAAATTATAAAATTAGAAAATATCATAACCATACATAAAATTAGTTTGATGTTACTAATATCAACAAATGTCACTAAACACAGAAAGGCAATAAAGATTAATTGTGTCAACAGGAAACATATTGTATGGGTATTAGCGTGGTATCCACCACTTATCGTTCTACTAATAAAAAAGCCTGCAAGAAAATACAATGAATTATGTAGTTGCTTGAAAATTATTGCCCAAACAACAATTGTTAATAGTGATACGAATGTTGAGAGCATAACTTCAAAGCTGTAATAATAAATCTCAGCATCCTCAACGGGTATTATTTTTGAAGCTATTAATTTTCTTGTTATTTGTATTGAAAGTTTTTTATACATTTTTTCTCCTTATAAAAATTAAAGACACACCAAAAAAGGTGCGCCTTTAATATAATAAATTGATTTTAAAAAAGGAATGGGGTGTTCAAAAGTGTTGAGAAAAAATGCGAAAGTGTTTTAGAGATTAACTAATATTGCAGATAATGTGAAAATATTATTTTCACAACACAAAGATAAATTGCCGTTATATTTGTTGGTTATTGTTTCAATACCTTTTAAGCCATAACCATGTTGAGTTTTATCTGTTTTACTTGTCTCAATATTTGTAGTATCAATATCTTTAATAGTTGGATTGCTGATTTCAATAGATATCATTTCGCCAGAGGTAAGAATAGTCAAATTAATAATTTTTTTATTTAAATCAGCAAGTTCTTCTGTAGCTTCAATCGCATTGTCTAATGCATTACCTATTAAAACTCCGAATTCCAATTCATCAATTTTAATATTCTCAGATATTTTTAATGATGTTTTCAAAACAATAGCTTTATTATCACATATCTGCTTTTTAGAATATATTATAGAATCTACAACAGGATTACCTGAGTTTATTGATTTTGAATTGTCTGAAATTATTGACATTTTATCTTTAATATAAGAAATGGCTTCTTCTGTAGATTTGTTTTCTAAAATTGATATTAAAGAAACATAAAAATTTTTACTGTCGTGTCTATATTTTTTCAAAGCTTCTTGCTGTGCATATAATTCTGCATAATGAGCTCTTTGTTCTTTAATATGTATCTCGGCAAAAGCTAACCTTTCTTTAGTTACATAAAACTTTTCTTGTTTATCTATGATAAACAAAATTAATAAATTAGAAATTATTAAGACAAAAGCAGAGATAAGTATACTTATTCTATGAATAACTTCATTTGTTACATAACAATATCTATAAAGTATAAAAACAATAAACAAAGAAGTAAATGGCAATAGTGCTGTTGCTACAGAAAACCATATTGGAAACTTTTCTTTAAATATTTTCTTTTCTATTTTTATAGGCTTTAACATTGCAAAACCTAAAAACTTCGCCAATATAACACACATAAGATAAAGAAAATCATCTGATTGAACTTCAGTTATATTCATATTTAAAACAATAGTGGTTATCATAGCAATAATCATTTCTGATAATGCCACAGTTATTATTAATGCAAAAGAAAATAGCACCTTTTTAAGTCGTTTAATATCAAATAATAAACTGTGTAGTAAAAAACACAATGCAAATGCAAAAAATATTAGTCCACTTTCTACTAATGTAGCTGAAGCAATTATCAGAAAAATTGTTAATAAAGCAAAACAAATAAAATAAACTTTTCTTGAGACTTTTATACTACCAAATTTTGATAAAAACATATAGCCGGTATACATTTCGAATAACGAGCCTATAATAGTCGCCAAAATATTCATATTACCACTTCTTTCGTTTTATATAATTATCAAACTTTTGCAATGCATCTCTACGCATTCTTACACTTAACATTATTTTTGAATCATCAAATAAAATCACATCATTACTGTCAAATCGTTTAATGAAATCCATATTTACAATAAAGCCTTGATGCGTTCTCACAAATCCATGTGGTTCCAATTCTTTTAATAACTCAGCTATTTTACCAAGAGCTTCAAAACTTTCACTTTTTGTGTAAACAGTTACATGTCGTTTATAACCTTCTATATACTTTATTTCAGAAATCTTTATATTGTATCTTTCGTTTTGCCATTTTAAAGATATTGTAGAATTGATCGTATTATATTTATGTAAAGCTCTATCAAACACATTTTTAAACTCACTATCAGAAATAGGCTTTACCAAAAAATGCAATGCTTCTACTCTGAAAGCATCAAAAACATAGTTAGGATGGCTTGAAACAAAAATTATAATTGAATTAGAAGTAATTTGTCTGATTTTTTCAGCAGTTTCTATTCCGTTTAATTCATTCATTTCGATGTCCAAAAATATTACGTCAAAGTTTTCATCCTTGGAATAATGTTCAACTAATGTTTCTCCAGAAAAGAAATCTGTAAATTCAAACTTTCCTTGTGTTTCTTCATAACTTTTCAAGAGTTCTTTTACTCTCTCGTGAATAAGCATATCATCGTCACAAATACAAATTCTCATAATAAAAACCTCTCATCAAAACTTTATAAATTATAACTAATATTTTACTATTTTTCAATATTAATGTAAATGTAAAAAGTCGAAAGTGTGCGAATAAAATGCAAATCTGTTGAATTAAGTTGGTTTTAAAACAGAAAAACTACACTTTTGCATAATTAATCAACGAAAAGGCATTTTCTATTGAAACCAAAAATAATAGTAATATATTTAAGTTATTGCAAAATTATATAGAAATCTATTTTCATTTTGTCTCCTTTTTAAATAAAAAGAAGCCAGCAAATTCCTTTTTACAAGTTAAGAAGCCTGACGATTAATTTCGTCAGGCTTCTTTTCGTTTTTCAGGAAACAAGTAGAAAGGAATTTATGGCTTTTTATTGGCAACCATAGATAGAAAAATACACATAGTTAGAATATTATAAATATTTGTTGTATATTTTACAAAGCACATAACTAATCAATTAATAACCCCACAACAAACGAGTTTTAAAAACTATGCTGTGGGGTTATTAATCTGATTTATTTATTGCAAATTGCTTCCACATATGATTTGACAATATCTGTGTAGAATGAATAAAAAGTACCGTTGTTATCTTTAAGTGTTGATAGAAAATCTGCTGCTGTTAAATTAGTAGTTGCTATTTTCGAATTTGTAAAATTATTGAATTTTTGTTTACTATCTTTGGAAACATGGGAAATTCTATTTCTTATGGTTTTCATATGCTGAAACTCCACAGGATTATTGGTCAACAGATTATATGGCCCTGAGTTTTCAAAATACAAACTAGATAATAAGTTTATATTGGTTGTTGTAGTCCAATCTGGATATTGCTTAGTACCTTTTAATAATCCATATGCATGTTCTTCATCATTTGGCGTAGAATATCGTCTATATTTATTCCCCTGTAAATCCTCAGCATCACACATATATAATACAAATGATTCTTCAATAAAATTTTCCCAGGCAAGAAAAATATTCATAAAACAATGTTCAATTATATTATTGAATATCTCTTGACTAAACATCGTGCCTTCGTGTTGAACACCATTTTGAAACAAAAAAGTTGCATCTGCCAATACCTTATTAGTTTTTATAAAAGTATCATTAAACTCGTTATAAACATCAAGGATTGTTTTCATTTTTTATCCTCGCTTATTCCGAAAGAGCTTTACCAATTTCTTTTATAATAAAGTTAGTTCTTGTTTTTCTAGATTCAGCATCAGAAGTTGCTCGTGAAATTGAAGTCACAAATTCTAATTGTTCCTTACTCAAATCTTTTGCATCTGAATTAACAATCTCTTCAATTCTATCTAAACAAGTTTTAATTTTTGAAATTTGTTTTTCTGATAGTTCGCCCTGAATATGATTGATATTATTATCAATATTAGGAATATCGTATCTAATATTGTAAAGAGCAAGGAATAATGCATAAAATAATGCTGGTTTTCTATATTTTGACTTTTTAAGGTTTTCTCCAAAAATTTTAGTTATCAAAGTTATTGTGTCATCAAAACGTTCTTCCAAAACCTCTTTTTCTTCAAAAACATCATCATATTTTTTGTAATAATTTTTTATGGATTTTCTATTCTGAATTCCATCAATAAAAGCGATAAATAAATCGGCTGTTAGTTCAACTTCAATCATTCGCATTGTTTGATATTCGGTAAAAATTTTATTTTCTATCCAAAACTTATTATATTTATAACTAACAGCATATACCAATTGCTTAAAATAACCATAAAACTCTGCGTTTAGTAACTCTTGTTTATTTAAAGGTGTTGTATAAGTGTTTAATCGAGCAAATATATCCATAATATCACTATCTTCAACACCTATGAGTGTATCCACAGAAAATTTATATGTCAATATTGCACTTTGAGCCTCTTCGTCTAATTGCGAAAAAAACTTTTCGCCATATTGCTTGTTGTGAACTTTTTTTACTTTAAACCCATCATTAATAAAGTCCATTATCGTTCTTAAACGTTGTTGTCCATCTACAACTTCACGAATCGTTGTTCTATTTTTTATATCAGTAATCTGTCTTATAAAAATTTTGGGAAGTGGTTTATCCCTTAATATACTATCAATTAAAAATGATTTTGCAACATCTTTCCATACAGAGCGTCTTTGAAATTTAGGAGATAGAATTAATTGCTTTCTTTCGTACCACTCTAAAAAATCATTTACAGTATATGTTGTTGAATCAAAGCCTTTCATGCGTATCACCTTTCGCACTATTTCACCTCCAACAATTAAGAACATAGATATAATCATTATATGTAGAATTATTACATATTACTCTTTTTGAAGATGATAAATTTATATTAAATAATATTATAAACCAAATTTCTTGAAAATTCAATATATAATATGATTAAGTTATATACGAGAAACTTAATTTTTGTAGTTTATATTTTAGATACATTAGTTATAACACTATATCAAAAACATTCCCATAATTCTTAAAAATAGATTTGAGTATACGAATTCGCATATTAGGATTCCCTCTACCTTCAAAGAAAAAAGTCACAAAGCAACATGTGCAATAGAAGTTTATTCCATTACACATGATTGCTTTGCATAAAAATATTTATGCTTAAAAAATCAACTCATAATTAACTATTTCTCTCACTCTTGCTTCAATATTCTGCACACGGCACATCCATTCCATCTGATTTTCTTCTTTAATTTGCTCTGTTACACCTTCAGATTCTTTCATCTGCGCAACAAGAGTATCAAACATCTGTTGTGCCTGTTTTTCTACCTCGGCACAATGCTGATAAAGTTCACCTTGAATAAGTAGAGTTGTAAATAATACTTTCTTGTTTTTCAGTAGATAATCCTTATGTATCATGCCCCATTTACCGAGCTTGATATTTTCTTCTTTGGGTAGTAATGTTAGGTTTGGGATTTTGTAATCTCCGATTTGACTATAAGTAAAATTTGCATTAGTGTTCATAAAAACTTTCCTTTCTTTATGAGGAAATGCTATGGTACGAAACTTACGAATATGTACTGCCGGAGAATTTCTTGTGTTATGAATAACCGTACCACGAAAACCGTTGATACCATTGGGTTTCAGCGGTTCTCAATTTTCAATTTTCTCAAAAATATGCCAAATGACCACATGCTGGGCACATCTGGAATAAAAATCGCATTTTTTTCAGAATAAAAAAGACTGTTAGTTTAAAAGTAAAAACTAACAGTCTCTTTTCACTTTTGATGACTAAAGTACAGCAAAAACTCATAAAATTTATATAGCTTTTTCAAACGACAAAAAGGACTGATTTTTATCAGCCCCTTTTCTTTGTTTACTGCGGTATAATTTTTGTTCAGTTTTTTAACTGAAATCATTCTAAATTTTATATCTAAAACATCTTGAACAGATTGATAATATCGTTTATCATAATTTGGGTAGTGCAATTTTTTATATTTTAATATATAATATTTATTTGGTGATATATATGATGGAAAATATTTCGACTGAACGAATTTTGAATAGATTGGATGATCTTTTAAGCAGAAATGATTATGCATCTGCAGAGGAACATATCTTATATTGGATTAGAGAAACAGAACGTATTTATGATAACCGAACAAAATTACTTCTTTTGAATGAGTTGGCAGGTCTTTATCGTAAACTTGCAAAAGAAAAGGAAGCGTTGAAAACTGTTGAAACTTTACTTAATTTGGTTACCGATATGAAAATAGAAAATAATATAGGTGCGGCTACAACTTACATTAATTGTGCTACAGTATTTAAAGCATTTTCTAAAGCAGAAGAAGCTTTACCACTCTTTAACAAAGCACAGCATATATATGAAACCGAACTTGAAGTTGACGACGAGCGCTTTGGAGCTCTTTATAACAATATGGCTCTTGCTTTAGTCGATTTAAAAAGATTTGATGAAGCATTCGAGTTATATGAAAAAGCACTTTCTGTAATGAACAAATCAGATAACGGTCTTTTAGAAGTTGCTATAACTTATTTAAATATAGCAAGCTTAAAAGAAGTTGAATTGGGAATCGAGAACAGTACCGAAATTATTAATGATTATTTACAAAAAGCTATGAAGCTTTTGGATGAACATGAAACAAGAGATGGTTACTATGCTTTCGTTTGTGAAAAATGTGCTTCTGTATTCGATTATTATGGCCACTTTATTTACTATCAAGATTTATTAGAAAGGGCACGAGAAATATATGAAAGGTCTTGAACTTGCCGAAAAATTTTATTATGAATATGGCGAAAAGATGCTTAATGATAACTTTTCACATATAAAAAATCATATCGCAGTTGGTCTCGTCGGTAGTGGTTCAGAATGTTTTGGATTCGATGATGAAATCTCTCGTGATCACGACTTCGAACCAGGTTTTTGTATTTTCATACCAGATGAACCTATTATTTCTTCAAAAGATAAATTTGAACTTGAACGAGCATATTCAAATCTACCCAAGGAGTTTGATGGTTTTAAAAGAAATAATATAAATCCTGTCGGTGGTAATCGTCATGGTGTGATCAGAATTTCCGATTTTATTGAAAGCAAAACAGGAGATAAGAGTGGTAATATATCAACTAAAGATTGGTTCTTCATTTCAGAGCAATTTCTTTTAGAAGCAACTAACGGTAAGCTTTTTTATGATAATTTGGGGCTTATTACAGAAATTCGTGAAAAACTCAAATATCTTCCTGAAGATGTAAGATTAAAAAAACTTGCTGGTAATATTTTGGTAATGGCACAAGCCGGTCAATATAATTATAAAAGATGTGTTTCAAGAGAAGAAACCGCAGCTGCTCAATTAGCTGTTTTTGAATTTGTAAATGCTACATTAAAAGTAATTTTTTTATTAAATAAAAGATATATCCCTTATTACAAATGGAGTTTCCATGCATTAAATGACCTACCCCAATTATCTCAATTTTATTATGAACTCGAATATCTTATTTCAAGTTCAAATATCGAAAAGGAAGCAAAACTTAAAGAAGAAATTATCGAGAAAATTTCTGCATCGATAATCGAGGAATTGAAAAATCAAACCCTTACAAAATCATCTTCTTGTAATCTTGAGACTCATGCATACTCGGTAAATGATAAAATAGACGATCCTGAAATCAGAAATCTCAATATCATGTATGCGGTTTAAATACATAATGATCAACCTATTATGTAGTTTTAATTCAAAGACCACATGCTCAGGCACATCTGGGCGTGGACTATGTGGAATATATGGACTAAAACGCTCTACATGGAAATTTTCGTGGACAGAAAGCACTATATGTTACGCTTTAGCACTATTTTTATCTACATCTTGCATCTGTGGAGGGTCAAGAGGTCGTGAATTCAAGTCTCGACACTCGGACCAAAAGGTACAGATAATCATTTGATTGTCTGTATCTTTTTTGGTTTTCTTGTTTTGTGCATAGAGACTTGAACTCCTTCGCCGAAGGCGAACACAATCGGACATTTGCGTAGCAAATTTGTGGGCAGAGCCCACAAGTCTCGTCACTCGGACAAAAAAAGAGCTTCGCAGTAGCGAGGCTCTTTTTTATTGGTCGCTTTAACGGATGTAAAAACCTATTCATTTTTACATTTCCTTTTTCTTTATCCTATGCGTATAAAATTTTTATACCTATATCTACGAATCGCAGAATTTCTTTATCAAAGCACAACTTCTCTGCCTTTTTCTGCAGATTCATATATTGCACAGAGTATTTTTATCATATCTACACCCTGAGAAGGCTTGAATACTGGTTCAGCACCACTTGTCAGAACATCAATGAAATTGCGGATATTTTTCTTGTGTCCGTTTGTATCTATATTACCTGTTGGTATAATATCGAGAAGCTGACCGTCTTCTTCGGTAAAGAATTCAACTTCGTTATCTTTCCATTTAAGACCAGCTTTTGTACCTCTTAATTCAACAAAACGGTTTTCGTGTTTAATATTTGATGCCCAGCTGAATTCTATCTGAAGAACTGCACCATTGTCAAAACGAATCATACCCATTGCAAGGTCTTCAACGTCAAATGTACCTTCGGCATTTGCATCACCAAACTTTGAGTTTTCAGAATCACTTGTGTCGTTATCTGCAAATTTAGTGTATGTATTTGCACTTACCGCAACTGGTGTAGGGTTACCCATAAGCCATACTGCAAGGTCAATCATGTGAACACCAAGGTCAATAAGCGGACCGCCTCCAGACTGCTCTTTAGTTGTAAACCAACCGCCTTTACCAGGGATGCCACGACGTCTTTGCCAGCCACAACGACCACAATAGATTTCACCCATTCTGCCATCTTCAACAAACTTCTTTGCATACTGTGAAGCATTTACAAAACGGTTATTTCTTATAACCATAAGAACTTTACCTGCCTCTTCAGCTGCATTTTTCATTTTAAGAGCCTCTGTTACATCAATTGCATCAGGCTTTTCACATAAAACGTGTTTCCCTGCTTTAAAAGCATCAACCGCAATTATAGAGTGAAGGTAGTTAGGTGTACAAATGTCAACCGCATCAATGCTTTCATCTTTAAGAAGTTCTTTATAATCTGTGTACACCGCTGCATCAGGGTAATATTCATCTCTTAATGCAACAGCTCTTTCTTCGATAATATCGCAAAAAGCAACAACCTCAACCCTGTCATCTTCAAAATAATTATCAATATGACTTCCCTGACAGATACCACCGTTACCTATAATTGCAATTTTTAATTTTGACATTTCAAATTCCTCCTGAAAAGAAACATTTTAATGATTGTATTCATTATATCAAAGTGAGATAAAAAGTAAATAGATAAATCAATTAAAGTTGAATTTACAAACAAGATTTGATACAATGATTTATATCAAAATATATCAAGGAGACTTCTATGCAAATTTTACAGACAATTATTTCTTATCTCGCAATAGCGGCTGCTTTTATTACTTCACTTTTTCCTAAGGGAGACGTAACAATGATACCATTCAGCAACGCATATGACATTCCCGAAGTTATTCCACAATATTCTGTTATTTCTACTAAAGAGAAAAGTGATTGGAAAGCAAACTGGCTTTGGGATGAAGAAAATCTCACTAAAAACAATGTATGGATGTGCTTTAATAAAAAAATAACTCTTAAAAGCAAACCAGTAGAGCTTATTGCAGATATCTCAGCCGATTCAAAATATTGGCTTTACATAAACGGAGAAACCGTTGTTTTTGAGGGCAGCGTTAAACGAGGTCCCAATAAAAACAGCGGATATTATGACAGTATTGATATAGCACCATATCTTAAAAAGGGTGAAAACTCTATTTGTGCTTTAGTGTGGTACTGGGATAATGAAACAAGCTACTCTTACTCTGGCAGTGGTCAGGGCGGTTTCATTTTTGAAGCTATTGGTGAAAACATCAATATAATTTCTGACAAAAGCTGGAAGGTAAAAAGAGCCCCCGCTTTCATTGACAGTTCGCTTTATCCGCCGAATTACAGACTTCCTGAATACAGCATTTATTATGATGCAAGAGAAGAAATGACCGACTGGTTGAGTGAAGCTTATGACACTTCATCATGGGAAAATGCAACTGAATATGGTATTGGCGGCACAGGTGCTTATGGCAAGCTTTACCCGAGAGGAATACCATTTTTAAAAGATTACGGTCTTAAGGATTACGAAAATTCTGATAATTACGAAAACTATACTGTAAGTAAATTCAATGGTGAAAAAATCACAGTGGATATTCCTTACAATGCACAGGTTACACCTTATCTCAGAATAATAGCACCTGCCGGTAAAAAAATCCGAATAACAACCGAAAACACTTTAATCGGTGCAGTTTCAACTACCTATGTCACAAAAGAGGGCGAGCAAGAGTTTGAAGCTTTGGGCTGGTTCAATGGTGAACACATCACCTATAAAATACCAAAGGGTGTTAAAGTAATTTCTTTAAAATATCGCGAAACAGGTTACGACAGTTCTTTTTGTGGTGACTTTAAATGTGATGATGAATTTATGAATTCCTTGTGGCAAAAATCCTTAAGAACACTTTATGTTACAATGCGTGACAATTTTATGGATTGCCCTGACAGAGAAAGAGCTCAGTGGTGGGGTGACGTTACAAGTGAAATGATTATGACTATGTACTCTATGGACAGCAACTCATATTTACTGTACCAGAAGGGTGTAGAAGCAATGCTTTCACACATTGATGACACTAAGGTGCTTCAGACTGTTGTGCCAATAAACGGTGATTATTTTGAGCTTCCTGTTCAACAGCTTGCCGGAATTGTAGGTTTTTACACTTACTATGAATACACCGGAGATAAAACATTTTTAGAAAAGGTCTACCCTGCTTCACTTAATTACCTGAAGCTCTGGGAAATTGGTGGAAATAATCTTGTAGTTCACCGCAGTGGCTCCTGGGACTGGCCTGACTGGGGCTCAAAAGCGGATATGACCGCTATTGAAAATGCATGGGTTTACTATGCACTTTCTGTCACAGAAAAAATGGCTGAGATTTTAGAAAAGAATGATGACATTTCATTTATTACCGAGAGAAAAGAAACTATTAAAGAAGGCTACAAATCACTCTGGACAAAAGAAGGCTTTAAAAGTGAGGATGCTAAAGATCCTGATGACAGAGCTAATGCTCTTGCTGTATTGTCAGGTCTTTCAGAAAAAGAGCAGTATGACACTATTAAAAATATTCTTTTAACCACAACAAATTCAAGTCCTTATATGGAATATTACGTTCTTGAAGCTCTTTGTAAAATGGGTGAATATGAAGTGGCATATAACAGAATTAAGGACAGATATGAGGGTATGGTGATAGAAGATTACTCTACTCTGTGGGAATTCTGGGATTCCTGGCGTGGCACTATGAATCACGCTTGGAGTGGCGGACCACTTGTTATAATGAGCAAGCATTTTGCCGGTATTACTCCGCTTGAAGCAGGTTATGAAAAAGTTAAAATTAACCCACAATACACTATTTCAGACACTATGAGCTGTACTGTTCCAAGTGTAAAAGGGTTAATCACTCTGAATTATGAAAAGATTGACAAAGATTTTGTTATTAACCTTAATTTTCCACAAGATGTAAAGGCTGTTTTATATGTACCTAACGGAGCTACAGTAAATATAAATTCAGAGATTTATTACCAAAATGGTGCGTATATAAATGCTGAAAAAAAAGATGACTTGGAGATTGTTGAAAAAAATTTAAAACTGTGATATAATTTTAACAATATTCTTTTTAGGGGTGTCTATTATGGCAAAATGGATAGATAATAAAACCGTAATTCTTACAGGTGCTTCAAGTGGTATTGGTAAAATGCTTGCTGAACGCCTTATGAAAGAGCACAACTGCAAGGTTATAGGCGTTGCAAGAAGCGAGAAAAAAATGCTTAACTTTGTTGAAGAGCTTGGCGATTATGCAAAGTTATTTTCTTACAAGCTTTTTGACGTTTCAAGCTACGACAACTGGCAGGATTTTCACACTTGGCTTATTGAAAACAACATAAAGCCAGATGTTCTTATTAACAACGCTGGTGTGCTCCCTCGTTTTGACAGACTTATGAACTACACAAAAGAAGAAATTGATGAATCAATCAACATCGACTTTTTCTCTGCGGCATATTCTTCAAAAATTATGCTCCCACTTCTTATGGAAAGCGAGACTCCTGCAATTATAAACGTTGCTTCATCTGCGGCACTTATGTCTCTTGGTGGTACTTCAATGTACTCTGCAAGTAAGGCGGCTGTTAAAGGTCTTACAGAAGCTATGAGAGAAGAGCTCCGTGGCGAAGCTTATATTGGTCTTGTTTGCCCAGGCTTCACAAAAACCGATATTTTCAGAAATCAGGGTGCAACTGACGGCATGGACCTTATTAATATGGTTTCTACCCCTTGCCACAAGGCAGTTAACAAAATTCTTAAAGGTATTCTTAAGAAAAAATCTTACATAGTTGTTGGCTTTGATGGTAATGCTATGGGTAGATTTAACAGACTTATGCCAGTTCAAGGCTCAAGACTTTTCAGCTCTGTAATCAAAATGTTTAAAATTGACCTTTTCGCTTCAACATTTGGATATGAAAAGAAGAGCGAGAAGAAAAATTAAAACATATTTCTCATAAGGACGGTGAGATTTTGGAAAAGAAAAATTTGTTTTTCGGCAAGGATTTTTTAGAACTTGACAATGCCGCAAAGGTATTCCCTGCACAAAACACAAAACAATGGTCGAACGTTATCCGCTATTCCATTAATCTCACAGTAGAAATTGACCTCCAGATTTTAGAAAAGGCGTTAAAGGATATTTTGCCACGCTTCCCTTCTATGTGTGTAAAAATACGTCGTGGCGTTTTCTGGTATTACTTTGAGCACAATGACAAATTGCCTGTTATTCAGGAAGATGATTTTAAAAATCACTGTTTACCAATAAAATATCCTGAAAGCAACGACTTTTTATTTAAAATTTTCTATTTTAAAAATCGTCTTACTATCGAAGCCTTTCACGCTCTTACAGATGGCTTTGGTTGTGAGGTTTTTATTAATACTCTTGCTGCACAATATTTAAGACTTTTGGGGCACAAAATTTCTTCTGGCGGTTCTGTTTTTGATATTACAGAAAAGCCTAAGGATAGTGAATTAGAGGATTCATTTTTAAAAAATGCAACAAAAGGTGCAAAAGCTTCAAGAAGCAAGCCTAACATTTATCACAGAAAAGGCGAAAAGCTCCCCGCTTTATGCTCTCACGTAACTTACGGATATATGCCGTTAGATAAAATTAAAGAACTCTGCAAAAAATATGAAGTGACTATTACGGAATTTTTCACAGCAGTTCTTACAGAAATTTATATTAATTTTCAAAAAAGAGAAGAAAAAAAGCAAAAAGAAATAAGCATTCAGGTGCCTGTTAATGCGAGAAATCAATTTAATTCAGAGACCTTGAGAAACTTTTCGCTTTGCTACAGTGTAAGAACTAACCCTACTTTAGGTGACTACACGTTCGAAGAAATTTTAAAACAAGTTGCACTTTATTTAAGATATATAAATAACAAAAAGACTCTTGGGGCTATGTTTGCTTCAAACATTAAGCTTGAGGCTTTACCTATAATGAGAATTATTCCTCTTATTATTAAGGATTTAGCAATCGGCGTTTCTTACGCTCTCACAGCAGAAACAACTACAACAGCACTTTTTTCAAACGTTGGCAAGGTAGATTTGCCAGAGGATATGCTCGAATTTGTAGAAAGCTGTATTCTTATGCCAGCGGCTGGTCTTCTTAATGGTGGCAGGCTTGGTGCTGTTTCTGTAAAAAACGTTTTAACTGTTGGTGTTGCTAACTGTTATGACGACACAGATTTTGAAAGAGCATTTTTTACAAAGTTTAAAGAAATGGGAATTCCAATTCAGTTTGAAACTAACTACGCTACAAAAAACAGTGATGAGTTACTCGAACCACTTCCAGAGCAGGAAATTGTTGAATACCAGAAAAAGAAACATCTGAAAACAATTTCTTCTTCAATACTTGCAATATTAAGTATTGTTTCAGTTGTTCTTAATATTTTACTAACTCCAGAAACACTGTGGTCGAGCTACATTGTTACTACCTGTGGTGTTTTGTGGCTTCTTTCAATACAACCATTCATTTTAAGAATGTATTTAACAAAATTTCACAGCGTTATGGCTACATTTGGTAGCATAACCCTCTTTACACTTTTAGCAGAAGTAATAATGCATTTTCTACCACATAGCATAATTTTCGACTGCCTTAACACAACCATTGGCATTACGGCATTTATTTTATTCACAATGTCACTGGTGGCGAGTAAAAATAAGAGGTTCAGAAATTGGCTTTCGAAGAAGTTTTATTTTTAATATCAGGTATCAGAAACCAGAAAAAGTTCTATCACTTTAGCACAAACTAAAATGATAGAACTTTTCATTTTAATCCTAGTTCCTAGTTTCTGATTACTGTTCCCTAGATTCTAACTTTATAGCACTTAATCTCAAATGGATTAATTGTGAATGAAAGTTTGTTGCCGTTTGCAATAGAAACTGCAACGTCATTTCTTTCAAGTAAGTCACATTCTGTAACAGATTTAATATCAGCAAAGAGTTCTGCTGTTACGTCTGTTCTTGAACCTGCTTTTTCAACAAAACGGATGATGTAAGCATCTTCATCTTCACATTTTTTAACTGCTTCAAGAGTAACGTTTTTACCGTCAACCTTAATGAATGAACCAGCAGTGTCGCCCTTAGCATCAGCCTTAACGTCAACTGCAACTGCAGGGTTATTCATTTCAAGCCCACGAACTAATGTCTCTGCATTCTTCCAGTTACCACTATGTGGATAAATTGAATATGTGAAGTAGTGGTCACCACGGTCAGACATTGGGTCTGGATTCATAGGTGCTTTAAGAAGTGTGATAATCATTCTCTGTTTATCTACTTCGTAACCATACTTACAATCGTTAAGAATTGTGACACCATAATTATCTTCTGACATATCAATGAAGTTATGAGCAGAAACCTCAAACTTAGCCTTGTCATAAGGGTTATGACGATAATTTGAACTTTCGATTGTTGCATAAGCAATATCTCTTGTAAACTTCTGCGCTTTAACATCAACATCAAAGCCAACTTTAAGAAGCTTTTCTTGCTCGTGCCAACTAATGAATGTATCAAAGTCAATTTTGTCAAGCTCATTATAAAGAATAATGTTTTGTTTAAGAAGTGACTTATTGATATTCTTTTCAATTGAAACTACTGTAAATACATCGCCTGTTGTGATACCTGTAACTTTACCAGCTTCTGTGTCAAATTCTCTGTCAACATAAGAAGCAACAATATCCCAAGCGTCATATTTACCAGGAAGGTCTTCATAAAGACGGAATACGTTACCTTTGCCACTGAGAACTTCACGATTATTTTTCTTATCAAAAATAGATGTAAGTTCTGCTGAACTGTCAAGAACTACCTTGAAGTTATCATTTTCAACTGCACCAGAAAATGCAACTGATTTTGCTTCTGCAACCTTTGCATCTTTTGTATAGAATACTTTGTAACCTACTGCAGGAATATCCTTTGCAATAAATACGAGTACCTTTGTACCATCAAGCTTTGTGTAGCTTTGAGTTGGAACCTTGTTGCCGTCTGCATCATAAATTTCAACATCCTTGTAAGGAAGTTCAATTTTGCTTGTTGCAACTGTGCCAAGTGAATTGAAGAGTGCGAATGGCTTACCATATTTTTCGCTACCGTCAACGTTACCAGCTAATACGTCTAATGCTTCGCTTCTTACGCTTTCACCGATTTTAATAATATCCTCATAAATAGCACAGAGGTCGCCGAATACTTCTGTAATATGTGAACCAGGAAGTGAATCGTGGAACTGATTTGTTAAAATCATCTGCCAACCTTCGTTGAGCTTTTCGAGTGGATATTTGTAACCGTATTTCATAGCGATACTCGCAAACATCTCTGCTTGTCTGTAAAGGTTTTCACAGTATCTGTTATATTTTTTAAGAAGTGCTTTAGTTGTGTGAACACCACGGTGCTCTTCTAAGTAAAGCTCATCCTTCCATGTAGGAATGTTAGTTTCAGTAGCATTCGCTTTCATACGTGCTAAAGAATCTTCAATCTTACTTGTCTGTGTCTTTGGAAGACCAGGGAAGTTTTTATAACGTTTTACGTATTCGAGCATTTCGGTATCAACACCGCCACCGCCGTCACCCCAGCCGTAGCAATACATTGATTCGCCGATTGTTTCTTTATCTGTATATTTCTTCCAGTTAACTTTGAGTGAGTCTGCTTCAACAGTACCGATAAAGTGTGTTGGTGGAACAATTGAGAATACCTTTGAGCCGTCAGGACCTTCCCACCAGAATGTATTATACTGCCAAGGGTTTGTATCATTCCAGATACCCATTTTATGAGTAACGAAATATTCAACACCTGCTTTTTTGAGAATCTGTGGCATAGCGTAGCCGTTACCGAATACGTCAGGTACCCAACAGGTTTTTGGTGTAATGCCGAATTCTTTTTCAGCAAAACGAACACCGTGAAGAAGCTGACGAACGAAAGATTCACCAGAAACTAAGTTACAATCAGGCTCAACCCACATAGCGCCGATGTATTCCCATCTACCCTCTTTGATTCTGTCTTGAACCTGTCTGTAAAGAGAAGGGTATCTCTTTGCCATTTCAATATATGTAGGTGCTGTACTCTGTGAGAAAATGAAGTCAGGATATTGCTCCATAAGGCGAAGCATTGTAGCGTGAGTTCTGCCTAACTTTCTTATATATTCTTTATAAGCCCACATAAATACAATATCAAGGTGAGAGTTACCAACAAGTGCTAAATTACCCTCTGATTTGTAGTTAGGGTTATTATAAACCTTATCTTTGAGAACCTTCTGAGCTTTTAAAAGACCCGCCTTGAATTCTTCACCATCGAGGTCGAAGTTAACAAAAGTAAACGCTTCTTTTAATGCTGCTCTTATGAGCTCTTGTAAACCAGTATCGTGAACAGGCATAAAGAGTGCATTAAACACTGCTTTAAAATCCCAATAGATTTCTTCAATAACAGGGTCAACTACACCAATGAATGAGCAAGAAAGTGTTTTAACTGTTGATTCGTTTGAGTGCCATACATAGTAAGACTCAATATCAACATCATAATGCTCGTCACCCTTTGCACAGTCTGTTAATAAAACAGAGTTTCTAAAAGGGTCAAGTCCCTGATAAGGCTCACCATTAAGAGTTAAAAGTGAGTCACCGCCGAAATACACATTAAGAGTAACCTTTTTACCCTTAAAACGAGCAGGCATGTCAAATGAATTTTTGAAGAATGCACTCCAACCGTTATTACCCCAACGGTCGCCAACGTTTAATTCTTTCCATTCATCGTAAAGATATTCGTAATCATCAACGCCCTTGTAGATGCATTCTTTCATCTTCCAGGCAGGAATTGACTCAATATCAGTATAAATTCTCTTTTTAAGATTTTTAATTTTGAGTGCCGCAACATCATCAAATGAGAAAATACCTCTTTGCTTACCTTTTGTAGCGTCACGCCAGTCATCAACATGAGCATCCATAGCATCGAGTGCTGCAACAGCATCCATATTTTTGATTTCTGCCAAAAAAAATCTTCCTTCCTTAAACTGTAAAACAGTTTTATTTCGTACATATTTAAGTATAGCATTATTGGTAATTATTTTCAATATAAAATATGCGTTTTTTGAAATATTTTATAGTTGATTTAATAGTATGTAATGCTATATAATAAAAGTACAACTTTATAAACGGTGGTGCATTTATGAAATACGTTTCAAGAAAAGAACAAGTAAACTATTTAGTTGGTCTTTCGGGTCAGAATTTAGTTTACTCCCTTATTGGTGGCTCATTCTTTACATACTTTATGACAGATATTGCAATGTTTCCTGCGGCAATAGTTTCTGTTATTCTCATTTTAATGAAGGTCTGGGACGGCATAAATGACCCTGTTGTTGGCTCCTTTGTTGACAGGCATAGTTTTAAAAATGGTGAAAAGCTAAGACCATTTTTACGCTACACTCCTCTGCCAGTTGGTGTGTTCACAGTTTTAATATTCCTTGTATTTTCAACTGAAGAAAGTATTTTGTGGCTCAGGGTTTCATACTTTATAATTATGTATATCGCGTGGGACATAGCCTACACCTTGCAAGATGTTTCTATATGGGGTATTACCGCTTCTGTTTCACCTGACAGTAATGAACGCGATAATTTCATTAAATGGGCAAGAACAATAGGTTCATTAGTTTATGGCATTTTTAATATGCTTATTCCAATGTTTATTGAAATGATTGCCTTACAAACTAAAAACAAAATGTCATTAGTTACACTTGTCTTTGCAGTTATATTTGGCCTTGGTGGCGGTATGCTCAGTTACCGTTCATATAAAGCACAGGAAAGAATTAAAACAAACCCACAAACTCAGCAAAGCTCTTTAAAAGAAAGCTTCTCGCTCCTCTTCAAAAACAAGATGATGCTTCTTGTGACACTTGCTAACCTCTTTGGTTCATTAGGCTTTGGCACACAGCTTGTTACTTATTTCTTCAAGTATAAATTACCTGTTGACTTCCCTGGTGCTGACGGATTTATCGGTGCTTTAGGTCTTACAACAATCTATTTTGCAATCACAAATGTGCCACAGTTTATAGGTATGATTTTCGCCGATAAATTAAAGAAGCTCTTTAAAGGCTACGTTAATGTTCTTATATTCATTCAGGCAACAAATGCAGTTGTAAGAACTATTGCTTTCTTAATAGGCTTTGAGGGAGCTAACTTTTGGATTGGTATGGCTCTTTTAGCAATAGGCTCAATTCCTATGGGTGCATTAAGCATTGCACAAACCTCTGTTTTCTGCGATAGTGTTGACTATATGGAATGGGAAACAGGCAAAAGAACAGAGGGCGTTACATTCTCAATGCAAACCTTCTTCACAAAGGTTTCAAGTGGTATAACTGGAGGTCTTGCTACACTTTCATTATCCCTCTTAGGCTACAAGGCTATTGACGACACTGCTACCTCTTTTATAGGCACACAAACAGAAGCCTTTGACACGTGGATTTGGCCACTTGTAATGCTCACCCCAGTTATTGCAAGCGTTCTTTATATTCTTCCTTTATTCTTTATAAGATACTCCCCTGAAAAGAGAGCACAGGTTGAAAAGGATTTAGAAGAAAGAAGAAAGTTACAAGAAGTAACTGAATAATCATAACCACCAGTAAACTGGTGGTTTGCTCTGCCCCTATAAGGGGCGAATACTGGCTTAGCCCCTCAAAGGGGCACTGAAAGTTTAGCACCGCATTACAATCTCAGGCAACCACTCACGAGTGGTTGTCTTTTTTT
>JAZLAG010000030.1:0-31198 GCA_045613085.1 Acutalibacteraceae bacterium
TTGCTCTGAGTTCGCCTGTGTAGAAACAAGATTACCTTTTTTATCATAAGTATATGTCGGTGCTGGTTCCTTTATTAACTGTATATGGTCGAAATATACTGTATTAGCCTGATTGTAATATCTTAATATTACTGTAATAGCTTCTGGGGTATATGTGCAACCACTTTCACCACTGGTATATTTAAGTGAAAACGGCGTTGAGGTATATTGCCAGCCGGTAATTGTTGTGTTAAAGCTTGCCGCTGGCTTTTTCTGGTAAACTGTTGTTTTGTTACCACTTGCATCTGTTTTGGTATATTTTACCTCTGGGCATATATCAAAAAGTGCTGTTGCCTTAGCGTTTTCGCCACTACCTGTGTAGTGATAGGTACTGTTTACCGCTGTACCTTTTGCCCAACCACTTACAATATATGTGTCGCTAGGGTTACTTGCAACTGCTACTCTTTGGTAAATGTACTTTTCTACACCAGCGCTACCTTTTACAAGTACAGCGTAAGAGCCCTCTTTTTTTGTAGCTGTTGTAGCACCCTCTGTAACTGTACTGCCAGAAGAGGTGTAGGTAATGTTTTTTACACTCCAGTTTGTTGGTAATCCGCTTGAGCTTTTTTCAAAGCTACTGTTCTGGAGCATATTGTAGGCATTTGCCGCACCACTTTTTTCAAGCTGAATACAGTCAAAATATACTGTACCTGTCATATCTTTAAAGCATAAATATGCGGTTAAATATGAGGTGTTAGCAGGAATTGTAATACTAACAGAAAGTCTCCGCCATCCGTTATTAACTGCTGTATCTGTCTTTGCAGTAATTCTTTCTGAATATTCAGTTTTTAACGCTGTGTCTGAGCTATTGTATGCAATTAACTGAACATAAGCACCTTTTTTAGTTGTGTTGTAAACTTCTGTTAATGAATCTGCTTTTACATAAGCTGAAAATGTGTAGGTTTTGTCAATTTCAGGACTATTGAGCGTTTGGCGATAATAGCTTGTACCATTTCCATTAAAAGCACTGTTATTTATACTCAGTGATTTTTTACCCATATAGCAAGTAGTAGAAGTAGATTTTGTTGTTGTAACAGTAGTGTCATTTTTCTGAACCCAGTTGTCAGTAGTTTCAGCAATCCCGTTATATACAAGGTTAACGGTGTTTTTGCCTAAAGAAGCACTTGAACTTACTTTATTAGCCGAACCAAGAGCAGAAGCACCTGAGGTGTAGCTGTAGTTACCAGCACCAATTTCACCACCTGAGCCATAGCTTACTTGTTGAGAAATGGTTCTACCAGAATTGTCAAATTGAAGTGTTGTTACAATATCGTCCGAGCCTTTTTCTTCGTTTTCTACATAGTGGTAACCATCAACGCCCGCACTTCTTATTACAGTCTGGTTGTACTTTGTTCTGTCAAAGGTTACTCGTTGTCCTACAGTGTTTGAGCCATCAGAAAGCACATATTCACAAACCTGTTTAATTCTTCTGCCCGTACCTTTTGAGGTATAGTCAAAATTAAGCCCGTATCCATTAACGCTCTGAACATAGTCAATTAAGCCCTCGTCAGTTTCAGTCGATGTACTTTCACCACAATAAACTATTTTGTTGTATGTGCCATCTGGGTAAGTAACCTTTCTCAAAAGACCAGATTCCGCTGAGAAAGACACTTTTCTGCCAGCAGAGTCTGTAATGGTTTTAATGTAGCCATTATACAAATTATCTGTAGTGTAGTAATCAAATGTAAACTTATGACCAGCACCGTCAACTATGTAGTCTATCATCTGGTTAGCCTCATAGGCAGTTGTAGCACTTTTAAAATATATTCTCATCTCGTTTGCATTTTTGTCCTTGATACAATAAAGGTTGCCTTGGTTATTAAAATACCAGTAATTACCATCCTTGTCACCGATTCTGTATTTGTAATTACCAGAGCTTTTTGTAATGAGTGTTAAGCCTAAGCCATCCTCATCCTTGTACACAGTTGCACCATCTTCTGTTGTTTTTATAATATAGTGCTCAGTGCCGTCAGCATCGGTGTAAACATACGGATATTCTGTTGCCGCAGTGCCTTTTAAACCATATTGAGAAGACGGCAACACTGTCTGCTGAACATTCAGCCTGAAACCTTTACCAGGTGTAGTTTTGTTAGAACCGTCTTTACCAGCAGAAAATTTTGTGTTAGCACAGTAGTTATTAAAATATGCAGTAAGTGTTAAAGGCATAATTTCGCTTACACTTGAGAGAATTGGTAACTCATAAACAAGGTTACCAGTGTAGTCGTTAATATATGCCACACCCGCAGTGTCGTTAGAATAGCTTGAGTAGCTCCAGTAGCTTTCAAGACCCTTGTTGTTTAGATAGGTAACATATATTTGTGGATAAATATCTGCAGTGTAGTTTTCTGCTGAATAAAGCTGAGTTCTTACACCTGCTGACTCGCTGGCAGTTTTTAACATTAAGCCGTAGTTAGCAGAGCCCTCATACCATGCTTTTACGCTTTTTGTAATATCAAAAAAGTAGCATGTACCTGAACTGCTTTTTAATTGGCAATAGTCAACAACTGTACTGTCATAAGTCGGTTGTTTATTCCATGTAACAGTTCCATCATTTTTCCATTCTGAAGTTACATTGTAGAGGTTAAGGTAACCAGAGCCGCCGCTCAAATCTACACTACTTTGACAGAATCTTATACTTGCATTCTGAATAACCGCACATTTGTCAGGGAGTGCTGGTAATTTAAATTGCACAAAGGTTCTTGTTTTACCGTAGCTGTTGTACCCAGCGTAGAGATAATAGTCCGTACCAAAGGCAGAGTTAGGTTGACTGTTGTCTACATAGCAGTCTATTGTGTTTAATCTGCCTACATCAAGCACGATTGTAGGGTCAATTACAACAGGGTACTTTCTTGCCTTGTCATTCAACCAGTTATTATCAGCTTTAACGGTTAAAATATATGTACCTTTTTTCTCCTTGATGTCCATTGTAACATCGTAAGAAACTACACCTTCTGCATCGTACATATATGGCTTCATAATAGAAGAAACAGGGCTTGTGTATTCCTCATCCTCATAAAGAGTAATTGAGCCGTCAGCTTCTTTTTTAGGGAAAAGCCCGTCTGTGTCAACAGTAAATTCAAACTTATTCTTGTCCTGCTTGCTGTTTAAAACAATGCTTTCTTTAATCTGGTTAGAAGAAATTTCATATTCCAGGTCAACATCGTTGTAAACTTCTTCGTAAGCAATAGCACTTTTTTGATTATCAATTTTTAACTTTTCTGCATTTTTGTCAGCACTTTCGTCAATTGGTGCTTCTTCTGTAAATTCTTCTATAATTTCATTTGATTTAAGTTTTTTGTGGTCTTTTACTTTACCTTTGGAATTTTTCTTGAAAATCTTCTTTTCAACCACAGGTGAGAATTTAATGTCATATTCTCTTGCTGAAACTTCAATTTGTGCCGAATCGCCAGTTTCAAATTCTTCTGGGAATGACATTTCACTGTCAGAGTTTTCTATTAAAAATTCACTTTCGTTTTCGGTAATGGAATAATCGTATTCTTTCCATTCACCATTTTCTTTGTAATGCACTGGCTGAGCATATTGTGCAGCCATATATGAGCCGTCTGACATTCTGAAATATTTGGTATGCTCTGTTCGCATATCTTCTATTTCAGAAACAATCTCGGCTTCTTCATTTTCTTCTGTTTCAGCTTCTTCGCTTGAAACAGCTTTGTCATCAACATTTTCTGTGCTTTCACTTGTAAGTTCAGTAACCTCCGTTGCTAAAACTGGTGTTGCTACTGAAAACACACCTAAAAGTGTCAAAACAGATAATATCAACGACAATATTTTTGTCGATTTCTTCATTTGTTTGCTTTCTCCTTAATTTTATATTCTCCCCACACTAAATCTTTTGTAGCACTTTTCGCCACCATTCCCCATCATCTCCCTTACTTTCATTTGTGGGTTCATTTCTATATGTCAAAAAATGCCAAACATTACATGAAATTTTTTAAATATCTCAATTTTTCAGAGAAACAAACAAAAAAGTTATTACAATTTTAGTCAAATTGCAATAACTTTTAAAGTCAAGGTAATTGTTTAAACTCATAACCTTGCTCTCTTGCGTAATCTATTATATCACCCAATGCTTCAGCATTATCTTTAGAAACTGCGTGTAAGAGAAGCACGCAACCTGGGTGGAGACGAGCTGTTACTGTATCAAATGCATACTGCTTACCCTTTTGGTTACTTGTATCCCAATCGGCATAGGCACTTGACCAGAACACCGCTTTAAAACCAGCGTTATTTACTAAATCCAATGCACTTTCAGAATGAGCACCTTGAGGGAAACGGAAATATGGAGCTGAATACCCGAAATTTGTTCTTAAATAATTATCGACATTCTCTATTTCCTTTGCCATTTGTGTTCTTGAGATTTTTGAAAAATCAGGATGAGTGTCAGAATGGTTGCCTACAATGTGCCCCTCTTTAATCATTCTGGCAGCAACCTCTGGTGCAGATTTTAAATAAGGTAATGTAACAAAAAATGCTGCAGGTACTTTTTTGGCTTTTAAGACATCTAAAATCTTAGATGTATATCCATTCTCATATCCACAGTCAAATGTAAGATAAATCACCTTTTTACCGCTGGTATCTAAACAAATACCATTATACTGACCATAAAGTGCCTGATTGTTTACTGAATTTTCGTGTGGAACACCATTCACTGAAACACCGTAAGAATGACCTCGTCTTTGTTCGCTTAAACCTTTTAAATTATCTTTATCGACAACAGGCAAAACTACCTTTTCTAGCGGCTCAAGACCTGTGTAGGTTTTACTTGTACCTGTATTTTTACCATAAATTGATTTTGAATTCTTGCTAATTGTACTCATACCCTCTGGTATTGGAGCATTTGTTGGTTCAGTTGTAGCTGAAAGGCGTGTAGTTTCTGTAATTTCATTTGTGGTTTCCGTCGCCTTTTCAGTTGTTGGGATTGTAGTCGCTTCAGTTGTCGTAACTTCTGTAGTTGTTATCTGCGTTGTTATTTCTGTTGTAGTCTCTGTTGTTGTAATCTCTTCATTTTTCCCTCCGCAAGCAGAAAGCAAAACAACACACAACACTAATAATAATGATATTATCTTTCTCATATTAACATCCTTTCAATGATTTTCAGGCTATTAAATTTTGTATTTAATAGCCTGAATTTTTTACTTAAACATATAATGCATATTATTCATTATATTGTCAACAGTTTTTGATGATTTTTTTGCAAGTTTTTTTACTGTTTTTTTAGGATTACTCTTCATACTTTTAATACCAGTTGCCATGGCAGCAGCGGTACCAACTGCCATAACTGCACCACCGATTTTAAGCATATCCATACTTTTTTTATTCATTTTTTCACTCCCCTTCAAAAATAGTTTTTACTAAAACTGTTTTTTTAAACAGCAACATTGCAATAAATAAAAGGAAGTGCTATAATATATAGCCAAGTTAAATTTTTACAAATTAAATCTTTTAGGAATGATTTTATGGATAAACAAAAAAGACTTGTTGCTATAAATGATGTTTCAGGCTTTGGCAGATGCTCTTTGACTGTTGCTTCACCAATTATTTCTGCAAGTGGAATCGAATGTGTCTGTATGCCAACAGCAGTTCTTTCCACACATACTGGTGGATTTTCTGGTTACACTTACAGAGATTTAACAAGTGATATGCCACTTATTACAGAGCATTGGAAAAACATTGACTTGAAATTTGATGCAATTTATAGCGGATTTTTAGGCTCTTTTGAGCAAATTGATATTGTAAAGGATTTTGTTAGAAAATTCAAAAACGAAAATAACATTTTTATCGCTGATCCGTGTATGGCAGACCTTGGAAAAATGTATGTTCTTTTTAATGATGAATTTGCAAAGGAAATGACTTTTCTTTGCTCTATGGCAGACATAATTTTACCCAATATTACAGAAGCGTGTTTTATGACCGACACAGAGTATATTGACGGCGTTCAGACAAAAAAATATATTGAAAAGCTTTTAAACAAACTGCTTGATCTTGGTGCTAAAAAAGTCATATTAACAGGTGTTTCTTTTGAAGATAATAAAATTGGTGCTGCTTGTATGGATGAAACAAGAGTTGCTGAGTATTATTTCAACGAAAAAATCCCCGAAAATTATCACGGCACTGGCGATGTTTTTGCAAGTGCATTTTGTGGCGGCCTTCTTAACGGTTTTTCACTTTATGAATCAATGTGCATAGCTGTAAGATTTACCTGTGACTGCATTAAAAGAACCAGAGATACCTCTCCCGACACCCACTACGGCGTTGATTTTGAACGCGGAATACCATATTTATTAAAGGAATTAAAGAAAATATGAGCGAATTAAACATAGTTTTAGTTGAACCTGAAATACCACAGAACACAGGCAATATTGCAAGAACCTGTGCCGCAACTGGTGCTAGGCTTCACATAATAAGACCAATGGGCTTTACTATTGATGACAAAAAATTAAAAAGAGCTGGCCTCGATTATTGGTATTTACTCGACATTACATATTATGATAATTTAGATGACTTTTTTAATAAAAACAATGATGGTAAATTCTTCTTTTTCACAACAAAAGCCAGACAAACACATTCTGATGTTACATACACAGATAAATCATATTTATTTTTTGGCAAAGAAACCAGGGGATTACCGGAGGAGCTTTTATTAGAGCACCCTGACGAATGTGTGAGAATACCAATGATTGATGATGCAAGAAGCCTTAACCTTTCTAACTCGGTTGCAATTGGCGTTTACGAGGCGTTAAGGCAATTAGGCTATCCTGAGCTTAGTAACAAGGGTGAGTTACATAATTATAAGTGGTCAGTGAATCAGTGAACTAGTTGCTAGCTATTAGTAGTTAACGAATAGTCAAAAAGAAAAATTCTATCATTTAAAGTTTATCGTAAACTGAAAATGATAGAATTTTTTATTTTTATCGAAGTTCTAGTCCTGAACTCTGCATTAAAATTTTAATCTTTTAAAAACTCTTTTACACTACCAGCAACACCTGCAAGGTTTTGGAGGTCAGATGGAACAATAATCTTTGTAGCTTTACCGTCAGCAGCTTTTTCGAATGCTTCCATACCTTTAAGTGAAAGATATGATTTTGATGGTGCAGCTTCGTTAATAAGTCTGATACCTTCAGCCTGAGCGGTCTGTACAGCGATGATAGCACTTGCTTCACCCTCTGCCTCACGGATTTTTGCTTCCTTAACAGCATCAGCAGCGAGAATTTTAGCTTCTTTGTCAGCCTCAGCAGCAAGAATTTGTGCTTCTTTCTGACCTTGTGCTACGAGAACCTGAGATTCTTTTTCACCCTCTGCACGAAGGATTGCTTCACGGCGTTCACGCTCAGCCTTCATTTGTTTTTCCATTGCTTCCTGAATTTCTTTTGGAGGAAGAATGTTTTTAAGTTCAACGCGGTTAACCTTAATACCCCATGGGTCAGTTGCTTCGTCAAGAATACCACGGATTTTTGCATTGATAGTATCACGAGATGTGAGTGTGTGGTCAAGCTCAAGTTCACCAATGATATTACGAAGTGTAGTCGCAGTTAAATTTTCGATAGCAGCAATTGGATATTCAACACCATAAGTAAAGAGCTTAGGGTCTGTAATCTGGAAGAAAACAACAGTATCAATCTGCATTGTAACATTATCTTTGGTAATAACTGGCTGTGGTGGGAAGTCAACAACTTGTTCTTTTAAAGAAACAATTTTTGCAACCTTTTCAATGAAAGGAATTTTGATGTGTAAACCTGTCTCCCAAGTGCCATGGAATGTACCAAGACGCTCAACAACATAAGCTTTTGATTGCGGAACAATTTTGATATTCGCAACAATGAGTAAGATAGCGAGTACTAAAAGTACAAGTACAGCAATAATAGCTTCCATAATAAATTTCTCCTTTAATTAAAAATTTTTAATTTTTGGGTCTTACAATGAGCTTAACGCCCTCAATACGCTCAACAACAATTGTTGTGTCTTCGGGAATTTCAACCTCATCACTAAAAGACCTTGCAGTCCAAACAGAACCGCGAACCTTAACAGTACCTTTTGCGTTAAGATTTGATATTGCCTCAGTAACAACGCCCTCTGCATTTATGTACATATCTGCATTGGTTGGTTGTTTTTTTGTTCTTGTATATTTTTTTGCAATTGGTCGCAAAATTACCAGAACAATAACCGAAACAACTACAAAGATTACAACCTGAATAAGTGGGTTATCTGTAAAGAATGTTGATATGAACGCAACAAGAGAACCAGCCGCAAACCAGATTGTAAGTAGGTTAGCAGTAAGTGCTTCAACTATAACAAAAAATGCTAAAAGTCCAAGCCATACCCAAACCATCATAAAATCACTCCTTTATAAAAAATTATAATTCCCAATTTATTTCATCCATTTTATTATACACATATATTTGTTGTATTTCAATAAGTTTTTGTGAAAATTTCAGAAAACACAAAGCAGGAAAACTATACCCTAGTCCCTAGTCGCTAACCCCTCATCTTCCTATTACGCTCTTCACAAATCTGTGCCCAGGTTGGCATTGAGTTTAAAATATCATTGAGTTTACTTATTTCGTCTGGAACCTTTATATTCTGCGGACAATTTTTAGCACACAAGCCACAAGAAATACAAGCATTCGGCTGTTTTTCTTCTGGTAATGCATCAAGTCGCATTCTTGTTGTTACTGCTTTCTGAAGCTTCAATTCATTATAAACTGAAATAAAGACAGGAATATTAAGCTCTTTAGGACAATCCTTAAGACAATAACCGCAACCTGTACAAGGAACTGAATCCTTCAAAGATTCGGCAACATCAAATAAAGCGTTTACTTCGGTTTCATTTAATGGCTTATCTGATTTAAAAATCTCTACATTTTCTTTTACCTGAGAAAAATCTGACATACCGCTTAAAATCATTCTTACATTTGGTAAATTTAAAAGGAAACGGAAAGCCCATTCTACTGGTGTTATATTCCCTCTTAATTCATTTAATTTTTCATTTAAATCATCTGGTAAAGCTGCTAGCTTTCCACCTCTTAAAGGTTCCATAATATAAATAGGGATATTTCTTTCAGTTAACAAATCGTATTTCGCTTTACCATCCTGTAAAGTCCAATCAAGATAATTGAGTTGTATCTGACAGAATTCCATCGCATCGCCACAATAATCTAAAAACTCTTTTAAAAGTTCAACACTACAATGGCAAGAAAAGCCTAAATGTTTTATTTTACCTAATCGCTTCTGCTCTTTAAAGTATTCTAAAATACCCCATTTTTTATCTTTATAAACATTTATTGAATTCTCGTTTACATTATGAAGCAAATAGTAATCGAAATAATCTACTTTACATCTTTCTAATTGCTCTAAAAATATCGGTTCTGGCTCATAAGTATCAGCTATCTGATGACCAGGATATTTATCAGCAATCATAAAGCTTTCTCTTGGATACTTTTTAAGAATTTCACCAAGTACAGTTTCGGATTTACCCGCGTGATAAACATAAGCAGTATCAAAATAATTCACGCCGTTTTTCAACGCATAATCTATCATTTTTTCTGTTTCTTCATAATTTATACTTTCATCGCTATTAGTAGGAAAACGCATACAACCGAAGCCAAATCTTTTCATATTTTCCATATTAATCACCTAAATAAATTTTACTTAAATTTTTAACTCGTTCTCTTATTTCAAGTCTAACAATATCAGGTTCTAAAACCTCTACCCTGTCACTATAATGCAAAGCCCAGTTAACCATTTCACTTGGTGAACAGGATACAGTTACTATAGCCTCGTCACCTTTTGTCTTTTTCACCTTGTAACGAGAGCCAAAGGTATCGAATAAAAATGTAAGAGAATATTTATCGCTACGGGAAATATCATCAACTCGTGGCAACTCTAACACCTTTAAAGTTATTTCAATCGGCTCATCGCTTGCCATATTAAGATGAGAAAAATGGAAATCATCAGACCATTTTTGTGGTAAACCATGAACCTCATTTTTATTTGTGATTCGTTCATTTTCTTTATTGCTATTGTCGGTAAAAATTCTAAGCTCTGTCATTAAATCAACACGCCATATTGACATAACCTTTTTGTAATTTTTGCCCATAAAGCTATCCTTACAAGCAACTACATAATATTTACCATTATTTGCAACAAGATAATAAGGGCTTACAACCTCTTTTGAAAGACTTTCACGCTCCAGTTTACCCTCATCATTTATTCCGTTATAATAAAAAGCAATTCTAACGCCATTTTCAATAGCAGCTTCAACTGTTTTTATATTTTTGCGATAGTATTCGTTATCGACGATTCTTTCTGGCTCAATTTTTGAAATAGCAGAAGATTTTTCTTCGTAATAAATTGTGCCTAACTCTTCTTTAATTTTCTTAATAAGCTTTTTGGCAGTTTTTTCATCTAAAGCATCTGAAAGATTTATTGCTTCTATAATTTTATCTAATTCCTCATAAGAAAAGCTATTACTATAATAAAGGTTTCTGATTGGCAATTTTTCAATATTAGTATACTCGGTAGTTATTTTTGACTTTTGGGTACCATGAACCTCGGTAAATGCATCAAAAACAACTCGCCAATTTTTTTCTTTCAGAAGAGTACCATCACTCCCCGAATTAAGTGCCAAGGCTATCTGGTTGATGTAACTGTTAGAGGTTTCTTTAGCACCAAGATACTCCGCTATATTTTCATCCTTACGCATTGCCGCTTGAGTTGTGGGATGGTCTTTGTCGGTATTCTTCCTGAGATACTCTGTTATTTTATAACAGCTTTCAAAAATAGGTATTTGCTTTCTCTCTGCCATAACATCACCTTCAAACTTAAATATATGAACATTTTAACACATATTTTTATAGTATGCAAGTGTACAAGTAGCAAGTATTGTGAAACAGAAATCCTATCATTTAAAGTTACTCTTAACTAAAAATGATAGGATAATTTTGTTTAAATTCAATTACAATGATTCTGCAATTTCGTAAATAAGCTTTTCGGTTTTTTCCCAACCAAGACATGGGTCAGTAATTGATTTACCATAGATGTTTTCACCGATTTTTTGCGCCCCGTCTTCAATATAGCTTTCAATCATCAAGCCTTTAACAAGCTTTTTGATATCATTATTATGTGCCATACTGTAAAGAATATCTTTTGTAATTCTTATTTGTTCAAGATATTTTTTGCCAGAGTTTGCGTGGTTTACATCTATAATTGCCGCAGGATTTGTAAGTCCGGAAGCAGCATATAAATCACTTAAATTCTGTAAATCTTCGTAATGGTAGTTTGAAATTGAGTGCCCATCTCTGTCAACAAATCCACGCATAATAGCGTGAGCATAAGGGTTACCATCACTTGTTACTTCCCAACCACGATAAATAAATGTGTGCTTGTGCTGTGCAGCTGTAATAGCATTCATCATAATCGATAAATCGCCACTTGTAGGATTTTTCATACCAACAGGTACTTCAAGACCACTTGCCGCAAGTCTATGTTGTTGATTTTCAACACTTCTTGCCCCAATTGCAACATAAGAAAGAATATCTGAAAGATAACGGTAGTTATCCGGGTAAAGCATTTCATCTGCACAAGAAAAGCCTGTTTCTTTTAATGCTGACATGTGAATGTCACGAATAGCAACAATACCCTCATACATATCAGGCTCTTTATCAGGATTTGGCTGGTGAACCATACCCTTGTAGCCATCACCGGTTGTTCTTGGTTTATTTGTGTAAATCCTCGGAACTATAAAGATTTTATCCTTAACCTTTTCCTGAACCTCGCGCAGACGATGAATGTAATCTAAAACTGCATCCTTATAGTCTGCAGAGCAAGGACCTATAACAAGCAAGAACTTGTCTGAATTACCTGCAAAAATATTTTTGATTTCTTCATCATTCTTTGCTTTTTGTGCAGTCATTTCTGCACTTAAAGGAAATCTTTCCTTTACTTCTTTTGGGATGGGTAATTTCCCTTTGAAATTCATACTCATTTCTAACACACCCTATTTATTTTAAATAAAATTTTATACCAAGTTTCTCGCAATCTTCAAAAAATAACGGGTAACTTTTATTAACACATTCTGCATTTTCTATAACACCACCGAAAACACTGCTTATTACTGCAAGCGACATTGCAATTCTGTGGTCGTTATTACCACAAAGAATTTCCGTCGGCGTTTTTAAATCTGCTTTTTTAATTATTATTTCATCTTCAAGAACAGTAATATCTGCAGAGAATTTTGAAAGCTCATTTTTCATCACTTCTCCGCGGTCACTTTCCTTAATTTTCAAACGACTGGTGCCTTTTAACACAGCACCATTCAACACACTTGCCATTGTCATAAGAATTGGTGCTAAATCAGGACAATCCCTAATATCTAATGTGGGTGTACCTTTTTTTAGTTCTTCAAAATATTTTCTGTATATTTTGTCACCTTGTGTACTTTTTTCTTTCAAGCCATCTAAAATAACATTACCGCCCAAAAGATTAAATGCATCTAAAAATGCGGCATTTGACCAGTCACCCTCACAATAAAGCGTAGTAGCTTTAAAGCTCTGATTACCTTTTATTTTAAATGTTCTGTCGTCAGGTCTTTCAACCTTAATAGCGAAATCATTTAAAATTTCTAAGGTCAAATCAATATATGGTGAGCTTTGCAAAGGCGTAGTAAGCTTTATTTCACTGTCTTCATTTAAAAGTGGCAAGGTAAAGAGTAGCCCTGTTAAAAACTGACTGCTTATATCCCCCCTGCACTCGAAAATACCACCTTTTAAGTTACCGCCGACTGTGATTTTTTCACTGTTTCTGTTTATAAAGCAGTTTTTCCCAGGAAATAAATCTTCATAAACTGTCTGCGGTCTTTCTAACAGCCTTTTACTACCGGTAAATTCAACATTCTCACTATATAACAAAGAAAGAGGAATTAAAAAGCGTAAAGTACTACCGCTTTCATTTGCAAAAAGTGAAAGATTTTTCAGTTTACCATCCGGTGGTGCACCCTTTACTTTAACAGTTGTCCCTGAAAAAGTGAAATCTGCACCAATTGCTTCAAGACACTTTGTTGTTGCGGTTATATCCTCTGACTCTGCAATATTCTCAATAACAGTTTCACCATTTGAGAGTGCGGCACCAATCAAGGCACGATGCATATAACTTTTTGAAGAACGTGCTTTAATTT
The DNA here is from genome assembly GCA_045613085.1 of Acutalibacteraceae bacterium. Classification (GTDB taxonomy): domain Bacteria; phylum Bacillota; class Clostridia; order Oscillospirales; family Acutalibacteraceae; genus DTU089. The sequence continues at coordinate 13,229 of JAZLAG010000030.1, forward strand.
CACCATTTGCTTTACTTTCATAAATTTCTGCAATCATTATCTTAATTCTCCAAGTAAAGCATCTATTGCTTCTAAATAACCATCCGTGCCATGACCGACAATTGTTTTAAAGGCATACTCACGCACAAAGCTAATTTGTCTGTATTCTTCTCTTTCAGAAACTTTTGAAATATGCACCTCTACCGTTGGAATTGACACTGCCTTTAATGCATCCAAAATTGCAACACTTGTATGAGTGTAAGCGGCAGGGTTAATTACAATACCATCAAAATTGTTATATGCTTTTTGAATTTCGTCGACAATATCTCCTTCGTGATTTGACTGAAAACATTTAACCTCAAGCCAATTTTCTTTTGCATACTTCTCTATTTTTTCAACAAGATTTATGTAAGTTTCACTGCCGTAAATATCAGGCTCACGAACACCTAACATATTTATATTGGGCCCGTTTATTACAAGTATCTTCATTCTATCACCTTCATAATATGTTCTATTACCTCTTCTACAGTACCACTAGCATCTATGATTACATCTGCTGATGATTTGTACAAATCATAGCGCTCGTTATATCGTTTTTCTAAATCTGATTTATTAGACGAAAGTGGTCGGTTATCTGTTGTAATAAGCTTTTCAAGTGGTCTGTCTAAAAAGAACACTTTTCCATTCTCTTTTAAAAGTTCAATATTCTTTTTGTTTAAAACTGCACCGCCACCGGTTGAAATAACAGAGGAATTATATTTGGATAATTCACAAATCGCCTCTGTTTCACATTTTCTGAAATACAACTCACCTTTACCTTTAAATATATCAGGAATAGTCATATTTTGGGTTTCTTCAATTAATTTATCGCTATCAAAAAATTCTCTTTGCAATTTCTCACTTAAAAGAGTACCAATCGTTGTTTTACCGGAGGATGGCATACCAATTAAAACGATATTTTCTTTTTTGTTAAATAGAGCTTTATATACACTTTCAATCGCAGATATTTCAATTTTAGTATCTATAAAGTGTTCTGCTGCCGCGGCAGCCTGTGCTACAAGCATATATAAACCGCCTACCGCTTTTATGCTATGACTTAAAGCATCAAAAACAAGCTTTGAACGGAGTGGATTATAAACCGCGTCAACTACACCAGAAAGGCTTTTAAATTTCTCTATATCTACCGCCGAAGCGTAAATATTAGGGTACATACCTACCGGTGTTGTGTTTATAATGACATCTATATTGTCACTCATGTTATAAAGCTCATCGTAAGTAATAAAACCATCTTTTTCATTTCGTGATACTTTAAAAATTTCTTTTGCCCCAAGAAACTCTGCAACTGCCTGTGCGGTTTTAGAAGTACCGCCACCGCCTAAAATTGCAACAGTTTTATTCTCAATCTCTATTTCTGCTCGTTCTATAAGGCTTTTCATACCGAAGAAGTCTGTATTATAGCCATAAAGCTTCCCAGCTTTATTGACTATTGTATTAACTGCTCCAATTCTTTTGGCTTCGTCTGAAATATAATCAAGATAAGGAATAACCGTTTCTTTATAAGGAATTGTCACATTTATTGCTTTGAAATCAAGTGATTTCATAAACTCATCAATTTCTGTTTTTGCGAGTTCTTTTAATTCATAATTATAATCAGTTAAGCAATTGTGAATTTCCCTGGAAAAGCTATGGCCTAATTTTTCACCTATGCAACCATATTCCATTACTTTTCACCAAGCCAATCTGTACCGAATTTCTGCGAAAGCAAATCGCAAAGAACGAGAGCTGTTACACTATCTACTACGACTCTTGCTCTATGAACGATGCAAGGGTCATGACGACCAGTTGCTTCAATAGTTGTATTTTCATTCTTTGCAAAATCAATTGTTCCCTGCTCTTTGCCAATAGTTGGTGTAGGTTTTATGGCACATTTAAATAAAACAGGCATACCATTTGTAATACCACCGTTTATGCCACCGTTGTTATTGGTTATAGTCCCTACAGTATCACCATCATAAAAGAAGGCATCATTCATCTCACTACCAAGCATATTGGCACACTCAAAGCCTGCACCAAACTCAACACCTTTTACGGCAGGAACAGAGAAAAGAGCGTGTGAAAGCATACTTTCAACTGAATCGAACCACGGCTCGCCAACCCCTGCTGGAAGACCTGTAACAACAGTTTCTAAAATACCGCCGACACTATCTTTCTGTGAAGCAGTTTCTTCGATTTTTTTAATCATTTCTTCGCCTTTCTTATCATCTAAAACGGCAAAGAGTTTATTGTTCAATGCATAAATATCTGAAATATAATCACCGAAGTCTGCATCATCGACATCAGCACATTTTTTGATATGGGTGCCTATTTTTATACCTTTCTTCTCCAAAGCAGAGATTGCAATAGCACCGCTTGCTACGATACCAGCAGTTATTCTCCCACTGAAATGACCGCCACCACGATAATCTTCAAAACCATTATATTTCATAAATCCTGTAAAATCCGCGTGTCCTGGTCTTGCTACACCATAAGTATAATCTTTAGATTTTGTATTCTCGTTAGGAATCACAATACAAATCGGTGTACCTGTTGTTTTATTGTTGAAAACACCACTTACAATCTCGAATTTATCTGCTTCGTGTCGCGGAGTTGAAATTTTACCATAAGGTCTTCTTAAATCCAACTGATGAGAAATAAACTCTTCACTTACAGTAATACCTGCAGGCAAGCCGTCAATTACAGCACCTATCATATTGCCGTGACTTTCTCCGAAAACTGTCAATGCAACACTATTGCCGAATGTATTTTTCATTTATTTCTCCCCTTTCAGAATTTTATAAATTTCATTGTATTCTAAAAATTCAAATTCAAATTCACCTATATTTTTAACTGTAACTACGTTTACACCACTACCAGCACTTTTTTTGTCGTGATGAAGTGCTTCATAAACTGCTTCAACGTTAAAATCAGTTTCTGTTGGTAAATTATTCTTAATAAGAAGATTTTTGATTTTTTCCTTTGCTTCACCACTTGCCATATACATCATACCAAGTGCAACACATTCGCCGTGATAAAGCTCGTCAAGACCTGTAACAGTTTCAATTGCATGTCCTATTGTGTGACCAAAATTTAAAACCTTGCGAAGACCCGTTTCCTTTTCATCCTCTTCAACTACCGATTTTTTTATAAGAAGTGATTTTTCAATTACTGTATCTATTACAGCTTCTGCATCATTCCGTTCAAGTAACTCAAAAAGCTCTCTGTCAGATGTGGCTGCCATTTTAATACTTTCAGCAAGACCGTTATTAAATTGTCTGTCGGTTAATGTACTTAAAACATTCGGGTCTATAATAACTGCTTTAGGTTGAAAAAAAGCACCAACTAAATTTTTATAGCCTAAAAAGTCAATCGCAGTTTTACCACCTATAGAAGAATCAACCTGAGAAAGTAAGGTAGTAGGGATATTATAAAATGAAATACCACGCATATAGGTTGCAGCAGTAAAGCCAGACATATCACCAACTACACCACCGCCGACTGCAATAACACAGTCTTTACGGTCAAATTTATTTTCGGCAAGTGTTTTTAAAAGAGCTGAATACGTTTCAAAATTCTTGCTCTGCTCACCTTGTTGGAATGTGTAAATAACGCTGTTTTCAATCTGACTTGCAACAGTTTTGGCATAGATTTCAGGTACACCGCTATCAGTTACAATTAATGCTTTACCTTTGATATTTAAAATATTCTTTATTTCGTTTATTGAATTTCGTTTTAGGGTAATATCGTAACTACCACTTTCTGTTTTTACATTTATAATCATAAAATAATCAAATTCTCATTTCTTTAGTGAATTTACCTACCAAACGCACATTAGTACATACGCTTGAAAGTGATTTTATAAGATTTTCTTCCGCTTCTTTTGTGAGCTTACCCTCACCCTCAACAAAGAAATAATAATTCCAAATAACATCCTTTGACGGACGACTTTTAAGAGTTTTCAAGTTATAACCTGAATCACCAAAAACAGAAATTGCTTTACCGAGTGAACCAGCCTCGTCTTTAACCGTAAATAAAAGAATAAAGTTTGTATCACTCTTAGGCGAAACATCACGCTGAACTCGTGAAAACACTGCAAATCGGGTTGTATTTGTGCTGTTTTTATTTATCTTTCTGTCAAGGAGTTTTAGACCATACTCTTCCCCCGCTTCAACACTACAAACAACGGCTTGGGTTTTATCATTTAACTCAAACACTTTTTTTGCTGCAACTGCAGTGTTAACCTCTTCAATGGTTTCAAAGCCGTGCTCGTTTATATATTCAGCACACTGACCTAAAGCTTGTTTATGACTTATTACGGTTTTAACATCTTTTATATCAGAATCTTTCGTACCAAAAAGATTTTGTTCTACAGGCAAATCGAAAATTCCATTTATATAAAGTGAGCCGAAATAGGTTAAATCCATAACCTGACCAACATCACCCTCATAGCTATTTTCAATAGGTAAAACTGCACAGTCACACTCACCATTTTCAACGGCTTTGTAGGCCGCTTTAAAATTCTTATAAGAAACTCTTTCAGCATAAGGGAAAATTCTTTTAACAGCAATATCAGCAAACGCACCCTTAACGCCCGAAAAAGCGACCTTCATACCATCTAAAAGGCGTCTTTGGTAGGCTTTTGAAATCTCCATTGTGTTATTCATAAAGCCTATATAGTAATTTTTTAGTTCTTCATTCTCAATATAACCGAGCATTTTTTCAACTAGTGCTTTTTCACGGTCGAGGTCCTCAACTGGAAGTCCGTTTTTCTTTTTATAATCGGCAACCATTTTCGACGCATTCATTCGTTTTTCAAACAACACAGCAATTTGTCTGTCAACATCATTTATAATTTCTCTTGCTTGTTGCAATTCATTTTTATCGCTCATTATTTATATTCCTCTATAAGTTTTTTAAACGCTGGTAATGAATTTTTGATTTGTTCAGGCGAAACACAATAAGAAATTCTTACAAAGCCTTTAACACCAAAATCATCACTAGGCACTAATAACAATTCATACTTTTTAGCAATTTCACAGAATTCATTTGCATCCTCTACTGGTGATTTTACAAACATATAAAATGCACCATCTGGCTTAATAACTGTATAACCATATTCTGTGAGTGCTTCATATAAAACCTTACGATTCGCTTCATAAATTGAAACATCTGCTGTTTTTGTGAGGCATTTTGCAATAGTATATTGCATAAGACTTGGTGCACAAACATACCCTAATGCTCTGCCAGCACCACAAACAGCGGCATAAACATCACCACAATCCTTTAAATCTGGTGAAACAAATATATAACCAATTCTTTCACCCGGTAAAGAAAGTGCTTTACTATAAGAATAGCAAACTATTGTATTATCATAGTATTTTGGAATATATGGCACTTCCTCACCTGTAAAAACAAGTTCTCTGTAAGGCTCATCTGCCAAAAGATAAATATCTGTACCGAATTCTTTCTGCTTACTTTCTAAAAGCTCAGAAAGTTTTATAATATCACATTCAGGGATAATTACACCTGATGGATTATTAGGTGAATTTACAATAATTGCTTTTGTTTTATTTGTAATTGCTCTTTTTAAAGCATCAAAATCAATTTGTAAATCCTCTGTTTTGCAAGGAACCACCATTAATGTAGCACCCGCTTGCTCTGCAAACACTCTGTACTCTGGGAAAAATGGTGCCAGCACTATAACTTCATCACCACTATTTACAAGTGCATTTAAAGATATTGTAAGTGAAGCCGCCGCACCACAAGTCATATAAATAAGATTAGGCGTAGCCTCAACACCAAATTTATTTTTTATGTAGGCTGCTATTTCTGCTCTTACACCAATGTCACCAGGGCCAGAAGTGTAGCCGTGGAGCACCTCTGCAGGTACAGTTTCCAAAAACTCTTTCATTATTTCTGTAACCGCTTTCGGTGCGGGAACACTTGGATTACCAAGGCTAAAATCAAAAACATTTTCTTCACCGATTTCGGCTTTTCTTTTTTTTCCGTACTCAAAAATTTCGCGGATAACCGAACTTTTTTTACCTAAACCCATCATTTTTTCTGAAATCATAAAAAAACTCCTAAAATAAAATATAATAAAAACAAAAATCTGCACTGCTATTGTATAAAAATACAACAGAAATGCAGATTGACTATATACTGAAAAGTAAGAACTTTTTACTCGGTACATAGACAATCCGCGTTAATAAAGTAAAAAAATCGAAAAACAAAATTACGAATCATCTACATAACCTCCTAAAAAAATATGTAAAAATTATACACCTATATATTTTTTTTGTCAAGAGATTTATTCAATAAACTGTTTGAAATATTCTCTTTGTTTTAAAAGCTCCTCATATTTCTCGTTTACACCCTCATTTGTATTAACTCTTAAAGGCTCAACAATATCACAAACGATTTCAAACATTGGAGTTAAACCCATATTACCAATGATGCCTTTTAAAGTGTGTGCAAACTCAAATGCATCGTGAAGACTACCAGCTTCTAAAGCCTTTCCTAAATTTGTGAAAGCCTCATCATTTAAAAGTTCTTTATAAAATTGCTCATATAAATCCTCATCATCAAGGAAACGAGCTAAAGCACCCTCAACATCACACTCAGCATTCTTTAAATTCACAAATAATTGTTTCATAATTTATGCCCCCATTATTTTTCGTGTTTTTCAACAATTTCTGCAAAGCCGTAAATTAAAGCAGACAAAAGTCTTGCGAAAATAACAAGAATAGCCACAACAGAAATAATCGGAACTGCTAAAATTGAGATAACGTCAAAGCCAGCATACATTCCGCCCATTACAACGCCTAACACTGCTACTACAACAATCAAAAACAAATTAACTGCAAAAACAGCTACTGATAACTTTTTAAGTGTTGCTGAGCAATTTTTGAAAAATTTAAAAGGCTCTGGCTGAACCACTTTTGCTTCCACTTTTTTTTCTTCAACATCGACTGTAGGGATAACCGCTTCTTCAACTTTTGTTTCTTCCATCATTTATTCTCCTCAATACCAGATATCATTTGGATTTTCTGTAGCAATAATAATTCCGCCACCGCTATTATTATTGTTATTACCAGGCTTACTAGGCTTAACAGGATTACTTGAATTACCAGAGTTACCTGAACTACCACCTGAGTTTTGGGTTCCATCCGGCTTTAAAACGCCACTAATCTGTTCACTCAACTGTGTTGAACTTTCAGGTCTTGAAGTTGTTGAATTTGAAGTCACGGACCCGAGCACCTTATCAGTTACAGTTTCTGGTAATTCATGTTTAATTTCAACTTTTTTGAGTTCGTTGTTTGACCACTCATAAATTTCAAAAGTTTCTTTTCCATTTTTATCTTTTACAGTTGAAACAATTTGCTTCTTTTCTTTATCGAGAGTAATAGATTTGAGTTCAGAAAGTTCTTTATTATAAACGAACTCACCTTTTCCAGCATCAAAAAGCCAACAATAATAATTAAAGCCTGTTTCACTTTTTGAAATTGTAAGACAAATATCTTCTTTACCATCAAAGTTCATATCCAAAAATGAAATGTGATTTTTTGCAAAAGTGAGAGTAAACTCTGCTTCATTATCTTCTGGGTAAGTAAGCTCCTGAACGAAAATCTCGTCTTTGTATACTTTAAGAGAATTTTCTGTTACTTCTGCAGAATAACCTAATATTGCCACAGAGGCTGTTGGTTCTGTAGTTGTTGTATCAGTATCACCTTTGTCCTTACCACCTGCAAAAATAAGAACAACCACAACAACTATTACTGTAAGTACTGCAATTCCTATTGCAATCATTTTTTTCTTATCCATATTTTCATTTTCTCCTTAAAAAACAAATTAAAATTTGACTCCAGCCTCTTTCAAGGCTTTTCTTAGTTCGGTTGTATCAGGTGCTTTGAATACAAAACCATTCATTCCATAATCCTTTGCACCTTTTATATTAGCTTCCAAATCGTCAATAAAGAAACATTCCTCTGGTTTAACCTTGAATTTGTTGCAGAACGCCTCATAAATTTCTCGATTTGGTTTTAACATCTTATAAAGAGATGAAATAAAAAAGCCATCAAAATATTTAAATGCAGGCACCTCTAAAAACCTGTCAAAAAATCTTGGTGTTGCATTTGATAAAAGGTAAATATTATACCCCTTTTCTTTAAGTTCTTTAATCAACTCATAAGTTTCAGGAAATGGTGGCATATAGTCATAAAAATCAGTAACCATGGCACTCACCTTTTCGTGAATCTCCGGAGGTATTTTCTCTAAAATCCCAGGAATAACCTGGTCATAAGTATATATACCCTCATCAAGAGTTTTCCACACACTATTTTCACCAAAAACATGTTTATAAATGATATCGTGATATTCTGATGCAAATTCATTTTCAACTGTCTTTTTCAAGTTAAACTCGAGAATAACGCCACCCATATCAAAAACGATATTTTTAATCATTAAAACACCTCAATTTTAACCCATTATGAATTCATTATAACATTTTATTTAAATTTTTCAATATTTCTTTTAAAAAAATGCAAAATTACCCTTTTATTATTTAAATTTTGTGGTATAATTTAAAAGTAAACTTTTGTAAAGGGTGATATAGATGGAAATTAAAATTTTCAAAACTGCAGAAGAAATTGGTGTTGAAGCCGCTAAAATTTTTACTGATGCAGTAAAAGAAAATCCTGACTGTGTTCTCGGTCTTGCAACAGGTGCTTCACCTATCCCGACATATAAGAACATTATTAAAACTTATAATGAGGGTGGTATTTCTTTTAAGAATGTAAAAACCTACAATCTTGATGAATACTGCGACCTTCCAAAAAATGACAAAAATAGTTATTACACTTTTATGCACGAGCAACTCTTTAATTCACTTGATATTAAAGAAGAAAATGTGCATTTCCTTGACGGCAACGCTACTGATACATCTGCCGAATGTGCTCGATATGATGCAGAAATCAATAATGCTGGTGGCATTGATGTTCAACTTTTAGGTATTGGTAACAATGCTCACATCGGTTTCAATGAACCAGCAGACGAATTTACAGTTGGCTCATTTAAAGTAAAGCTTACTGACAGCACAATTGAAGCTAATAAGATTTATTTTGATGAGGGTGCAATGCCACACTACGCTCTTACAATGGGAATTGAGCAGATTATGAGAGCTAAGAAAATAGTTCTTATTGCTACAGGCGAAAAGAAAGCAGAAGCAATTAAGAATATGGTCAATGGAGAAGTTACACCAAAAGTACCCGCTTCAATATTACAAAATCACAATGATGTTGTTATCTTCCTTGACGAAGCAGCTGCTTCTCTTTTAAAATAATTAACATATATGAAAACGACCAATGAATTGTTTTAATTCATTGGTCGTTATTTTTAGTCATCGTAATAATTACCACCATAAATAGATGATTTATTGAGTTTTGAAAATCTTCTTGCAACTTTACGAACCTTTATCATATCTTTCTCTGCTTCGCCTATAAGCGCATCTACCTCGTCCATATTAGAGACTGTCTCTGCACCCGCAAGTCCGATTGAAATATTAAGGTCATAGGCTTTAAAATCCTGCTTACCCAATTCTTCAAATTTTTTAGCATAAGTTGTTCTTGTTATTTCTGCAGCAGGCTCTGTAGGTCGTTGTGCAACGATAACAAATCTATCAGTACCGATTCTACCTAAAAAGTCGTGTGAACCTGCAACAATTTTTTTGAGTCTTGTTGCCGCTTCAACAACTGCTTCATTACCAGCCTCTCTACCATAAGACCTAACAATTGAACGATAGTTATCAATATCAATAAACATAACAAAAAGCATCATTTGTGGCGAAAGTGCCTTACCAACTCTTTCTAAGTAACGGTTAAGCTGCCATTTATTATTTGTAATTGTAAGCGGGTCAATTGAAATAAGCTTATTCTGAATTTCATTATAAACTATAAGTGAAGAAACAACCATCGAAATAGCCATAACCTCTGCACCATAGAAAATCATTTGGAAAACACCACAGAGAATAGGAAGAATTGAGAATGATGCCAAATATAAAAATTCAGGTTTTTTAGTTAAGTTAACCTGCCTTTTAGAGGTTATGAATGTCATTACAGAAGCATAAATTAAATACGCAAACAATACTACAAATGGAATTGAATAAAGCGGTCCGCGTACATACTTGCTATCAACAACATCAAAGTATGTGCCCGAGAAAACGCTCATTAATGAAACAATGCCATTTAAGATAACAGGAATTAAAAAGATAGTTTTTTTGGACTTAAGAACTTCTCTGGCATCAGACATTCTACATTCACAGTACAGCACATAAAACATACCAATCAAAGGTAATACCGCACTATAACAAACCGCCATTATACGATTAATAAAGACTACAAAAGCATCACTTGAACATTCACAGAACCATAACATTGAGCCTACAAAAAGTAAAACGCCTATTGAAACAAGTGTACTGTCAAAGTAAACCTTTTCTGCGGTTTTCAACGATGTGTTTCGTCGACTGATTAACATTATAGCTATAAGTGCTATACCAGAAAAATTAGTTATTGCATAAAGTAATGCTCTTTCAATTGCTTCCATAAATATCCCCTATTCACATATTTGGTTTATAATAACATAAACAAATTTTTTTTTCAATACAAAAATAAAGAGTTAAAAGGACTTTTTCAAGTGTTTTAACTCTTTATTTCTATTTTGTAAATTTGAGCAGTATTTTCGAGCGATAACTGAGTTGTAAAAACTACCTTTTTCTCTAAAACACTTTTTTCTATTGAAGCAGTCTTTTCCAACTCATTGTAGCTATAAGTTTCATTTATAAAATCTGTTGCAATAAAAAAGTGATAAATGATTTTAGGAAAGTAGTCATTATTAAAATCGTTGATGTTTTTAGCAAATTTCAGTCCATTACTTTCTATAACACACATATCATTTTTGATATTAATTTCCAAATCATCATAAATCTCAGGGGCCTCCTCAAGAAAATGCATGTTAAACTCGCCATCTTCATTGAAGCTCACAGAGATATTATAAACATCAGTATCAGTAACAAGCTGAATCTTTTGTTCTTCTTTAAAACTTACTTCTTGAAAATCGCTTTTATTCAATGATTCGGAATTGCACGAAACAAACATGAAACAACTGAAAACACAAAGCAACATCAAAAAAACTCTTTTAATATTGTCACTCGCTTTCGCTGATAATTTTTATTACTTCGCCAATTTTCTTAGCACAATCTGTTGGTAAAGTAGAAAACTCTGAAATCTCTTTACTTGCAAGTTCAGCCGACAAGCCGTGAATATAAGTACCTAGGCAAGCAGATTTATACAAGCTACCTTTTAACGATGGCGTAAGTCCTGCTATCATACCAGAAAGCAAATCGCCTGAACCACCTTTTGAAAGGCCTGTATTCCCTGTTTTGTTCACACATATAATTGTAGCATCACGCTTGCAAATTAATGTATTATGCCCTTTAAGAAGCACATTTACATTATATTCCTTTGCAAATTCTGATACAACCTCTTTACGATGTGTTTCTACATATTCAACATCTCTTCTGATAAGACGTGACATCTCACCAGGATGTGGCGTTAAAAGAATTTTTGCCTTAGCATACTTTAATATATCAACATTTTCAGCCAATGCATTAAGTCCATCAGCATCTATAATAAGCGGTTTTTCGCAATTCAAGATTATTTCACCCAATATCTTGTTAATTGCTTCACCCTTACCAACACCACAACCAAAAACTACGACATCAAATTTATTTAAAGCTTTGAGTAAGTACGGCAAACAGTCAGGTGACAGTTTACCATTCTCAGATGGTAATGGCATAAATGTATTTTCAGTAAGACGGGAAGCTAATGGTATATAAATATCATCAGGAAATGCGAGTGTAACAAGACCCGCACCGCATCTGAAAGCACCTGACACCAGAAGCTCACAGCAACCAACCATCTTCATACTGCCAGCAATTATCAAAACTCTCCCAAAAGTCCCCTTATTGCCATCTTTTTGCCTTATTGGCAATAATTCTTTAGCCTTCTCATAATTCAATGAAAATGTATTACTCATAATATCTCACTCCTAAAAAGCAATAACTATAGCGGTTGCAAGAGTATCAGTGTGAGTTATGCTCACATCAAATGAAAGGTTTAAATCTGTTACAATTTTTTGTGCGTTGCCTGAAAAGCTTAAATAAGGCTTCCCATTTTCTTTATGAAGCAAAGAAACCTCATTAAAATTAAAACCAGCAATACCTGTACCAATTGCTTTTGAAAACGCTTCTTTTGCACAGAAAGCCGCAGCGATATGCTCAGGTCTTTGTTTTCTTTTCGAAAATTCTTCACGCTCTTCATTTGAAAACACTTTTTCTAAAAAGCGTTTTTGGTTATTAATTAACTCTTCAATACGGTTAATTTCAACTGTATCAATTCCAACCTTCATTTTTACACCCTCTCAAGACGATATGCTGTCTCAAGAATATTTTATTACTTTAATAGGCGCTATGTCAATATTATATTGTCATAAAATCAACCAACATTTTTTAATAAAAATTCATATTGGCTTTCTGTATCATCTTCAACCTTGAACTCAACAACATTATTAAGTTTAGGCTGATTTTTCGCTTTTTTGCTTTCGCGTATTTCATTCACAGTAATTCTAACTGCACGCTTAATAAAACGAAAAGCCTTTCTTTCGAGTTTTGCAATATGCTCTTCACGATAAAAACCATAGCTGATTGCTAAAACTACAATTGTTTGTAAAACAAATTCTAAAACTGTTAAACCTGTCATAAAAATACCTCCAAATTTCGAACGAACATTTCAAGAACATTTGTTTATATGTCCATTATAGCATCTTTTCGACAAATGTCAACACAAATTTTCGTTTATTTCTTATTTTGTTGTACCCAAAATAGTACTTCTGGTACGTTTTTAGGCAATTTTTGGCTTTTTTATATCAAATTTGTTCTATAAATCAATATTTTTGTTCCCTTTTTTGTTCGAAAGAAGAGAGTTGAAAAACAACTTTTATATTTTTTAAATTTTTTCAAAAAAGGTATTTATATTTTTATATTAATATAGTATAATAATTTTGTATGTTTATGAAAAGGAAGAAATAATATGTTTGTAGATAAGGCGAAAATAAGGATTACCGCTGGTAATGGTGGTAATGGCGCAGTTGCTTTTCACAGAGAAAAATTTGTGAATGCTGGTGGTCCTGACGGTGGCGATGGAGGCAGAGGTGGTAACATTGTTTTTCAGGTTGATGACAATTTAACTACCCTTTCGGATTTCCGCTACAAAAGAAAATACAAAGCGCCAAACGGAGAAAATGGTCGTGGTGGCAAATGTAACGGAAAACGCGGTGAAGATTTAATAATTAAAGTTCCAAGGGGAACAGTAATAAGAGAAAACTCAACAGGTGCTATAATGGCGGATATGAGTAAGGACGAAACTTTTATCGCTGCTAAAGGTGGTAATGGTGGTTGGGGTAACCCACACTTTGCTACACCAACCAGACAGGTTCCACGATTTGCAAAGGATGGTATGCCTGGTGAGGATTGGGAAGTTACACTTGAACTAAAGCTTTTAGCTGATGTTGGTTTAATCGGTTTCCCGAATGTTGGTAAGAGTACACTTATTTCTGTAGTAAGTGAAGCAAAGCCTACTATTGCAAACTATCACTTTACAACACTTATCCCTGTACCCGGCGTTGTAAGAATGGGACCCGAAAGTAGCTTTGTAATAGCTGACATACCCGGTATTATTGAGGGGGCATCCCAAGGTGTCGGTCTTGGCCACGAATTTTTGAGACATATTGAACGCTGTCGTGTATTAGTTCATGTTGTCGATGTTTCTGGTAGCGAAGGCAGAGACCCTTTCACTGATTTTGAAACAATAAATGACGAATTAAAGAAATATAATGAAGAATTAGCTTCATATCCACAAATTGTCGCAGGTAACAAAATCGACCTTGCAACAGACGAACAACGCGAAGCCTTTAAGAAATATATATGCGATAAAGGTTATGAATATTTTGAAATTTGTGCACCAATTTTAGAGGGTACAAGTGATTTAATTAATGCAATTGCTAAAAAGCTTGCCACTCTTCCTCCTATAAAAATATACGAGCGAGAAGAGATTACTGTTAGCGATATTTATAAAACATCAAAACGCGACTTTACAATTAGAGTTGAGGGTGATGTTTATATTATTGAAGCTGAATGGCTTGCTAAAATTCTTTCTAAAACAGACTTAGAGGATTACGAGTCACTTCAATATTTCCAGAATGCTTTACAATCCAGCGGTATAATAAAGGCTCTTATTGAGCGTGGTATTCAAGAGGGCGACACTGTTAGTATTTATGATCTGGAGTTTGACTATGTGCCTTAATGAGAATTTATTATCAAACCTTTTTTCAAATAAAGCACTCACAAAAACCGAAGCAAAGCAATATAGCCCTTTAACACTTGCTTTTTTAGGTGATGCAGTTTACAGTCTTTTAGTACGCGAAATGCTCGTTAAAACGGCTAACAGACCAACTAACGCTTTGCACAAGGAATCAATTAAGCTTGTTAATGCAAATTGTCAGGCAGAAATGATTAAAAAAATTCTTTCAGAGCTTACAGAAGAAGAAGAGTCCATTTTTAAGCGTGGCAGAAATGCTCACAGTGGTCATGTACCTAAGAATCAGAGTGATGCAGATTACCGCTACGCCACAGGGCTTGAAACACTTTATGGTTATCTTTATTTAATTGGCGATTTCAAGAGAATTTTGTACATATTTAATATAAGTACAGGTGAAGAGTATCTTGAAAAACAACGAGACAAAAATTAACATTAAGCAAACAATTATTGATTATATAGTTATAGCTATTGGTGCATTTATATTTTCTCTTGGCATAGTAATGTTTTCCGCACCTAATAACATAGCCCCCGGTGGTGTTTCTGGTATAGGCACAATGTTAAACCATCTTTTTAATATACCAATAGGCAGTGTTATTATAGCTGTAAATATTCCGCTTTTTATTTTTTCATTTAAAAAATTCGGCAAAAAGTTTTTTTATAAGTCTCTTTACGCCACCTTCCTCACATCTTCTTTGATTGATATTTTGCCTTTGGTTTTAGAAAAGCATTATATCTACTCCCCACTTTTAGCTTCGATTTTTGGTGGAGTTTCTATTGGTGTAGGTGTAGGAATAATATTTTTACGAGGTGGTACCACCGGTGGTGCAGATATTTTAGCAAAGCTTATTAAACAAAAGCACCCGCACCTTTCTTTAGGTACGCTTGTTTTTATAATTGATGCTGTTATTGTTATTTCTACCCTTTTTGTCTATAAAAGCATTGAAGCACTTCTTTATTCAACGATTCTGTTTTTTGTGACATCAAGAGCTGTTGACGCTATCATTTTTGGTGCGGCAAGAAGTAAAATGCTTCTTATAATTACATCTTCGCCAGAAGAAATATCAAAAAGAATTATGAATGAAATACAGCATGGTGTTACACTTATTCCTGCTTCAGGTGGCTACACAGACAGTGAGAAAACAGTTATACTTTCAGTTGTAAGACCAAATGAAGTTGCAGAAATAAACAAAATTGTAAAAGAAATTGACCGTAGTGCTTTTACTATAATTACAGAATCGAATGAAGTATTAGGCTACGGTTTTCAGAATAACTAGACTACTATGAAAGGAACACATTATTTATGTCCCTTGTTACAAAAGAAAACATCAGAAACTTTTCAATCATTGCCCATATTGACCACGGCAAATCTACTCTTGCAGACAGACTTTTAGAATTAACTGAATCTGTCGCAAAGAGAGATATGTCGGCTCAGTTACTTGACGATATGGACCTTGAAAGAGAGCGTGGAATTACAATTAAGGCTCACGCGGTAAAATTAGACTACAAAGCAAATGACGGCAAAACCTACCAGTTAAATTTGATTGACACTCCTGGTCACGTTGACTTTAACTATGAGGTTTCTCGTTCACTTGCAGCGTGTGAAGGTGCAATTTTAATAATCGACGCATCACAAGGTATTGAGGCTCAGACATTGGGCAATACATATTTAGCCCTTGACCATAACCTTGAGTTAGTGCCAGTTATTAATAAGATAGACCTCCCCTCTGCTGACCCTGAAAGAGTGAGTCTTGAGGTTGAAGATATTATTGGTCTTCCTTGTGAGGATGCGCCAAGAGTATCTGCTAAAACTGGTCAGAATGTAGAACAGGTTTTAGAAAGAATTGTAAAAGATATTCCAGCACCACAGGGTGATGATGATGCACCTTTGAGAGCTTTAATATTCGACTCTGTTTATGACAATTACAAAGGTGTTATTGTTTACACAAGAATTGTTGATGGTACAATTAAGCCTGGTGACACAATGAGAATGATGGCAACCGGTGCAGAATTTACTGTTGTTGAAACAGGTTATATGAGAGCAACGTCACTTGAACCAACAAAGCAATTATGCGCCGGTGAGGTTGGTTATATTACTGCTTCTATAAAAACTGTAAGTGATGCTCGTGTTGGTGATACTGTAACTTTAGCATCTAACCCGGCAAGTGAAGCATTACCAGGTTACAGACAAGCAACACCAATGGTTTACTGCGGTATTTACCCGGCAGATGGTGCTGACTACGAAAACCTTCACGAAGCACTTGAGAAATTACAGCTTAATGATGCGGCACTTTCTTATGAGCCTGAAACATCAGGTGCATTAGGTTTCGGTTTCAGATGTGGTTTCTTAGGTCTTTTACACCTCGAAATTATTCAGGAAAGACTCGAAAGAGAATATAATTTAGATTTAGTTACAACTATTCCGAGTGTTGTTTATAAAATTCACTTAACTAATGGCGAAGTAATAGAAATTGACAACCCTACCCACTACCCTGACCCTGCAACTATTGATTTCTCAGAAGAGCCTGTTGCAGATGCACACATATATTCACCACCAGAGTATGTTGGTGCAATTATGGATTTATGTCAGGAAAGACGTGGTACATTTAAAAACATGGACTATATTTCATCTGACAGAGTTGAATTAAAGTACGATTTACCACTTAACGAGATTATTTATGATTTCTTTGATGCATTGAAATCAAGAACACGCGGTTATGCTTCACTTGACTATGAAATTTCTGAATACAGAAGGTCAAATCTTGTAAAGCTTGATGTTCTTCTTAATGGTAATATTGTTGATGCACTTTCATTTATGGTTCATTCTGACAAGGCGTATGGCAGAGCAAGAAAAATTGCGGAAAAGCTTAAAGACAACATTCCAAGACAGATGTTTGAAATACCAATTCAGATTGCTATTGGTGGCAAGGTTATTGCAAGAGAAACTGTTAAAGCTATGCGTAAGGATGTTCTTGCAAAGTGCTACGGCGGTGATATCACCAGAAAGAAAAAGCTTCTTGAAAAGCAAAAAGAAGGTAAAAAGAGAATGCGTTCATTTGGTACTGTTGAAGTTCCACAAGAAGCATTTATGGCTATTCTTAAGTTGGATGAAGATTAATGTTCGCTATTAGCCAATTGTCAGGGACTAGGGACTGGAGACTAGCTATTAGCTATTAGCTTTTAGTTGTTAGTGATTAGAGAAAACAAAATTCTATCATTTTCAGTTTACACAAACTTTAAATGATAGAATTTTTTTATTTTTATAACACTAGCCAACTAACGACTAACAACTACCTCTTTGTAAGCACTAGCAACTTTTCCATTAACTGCCTTTACAGTGTATTTATACTTTACACCTTTTTTTGCAGTTTTGTCTGTATATGACTTCGCGGTTGATTTTGCAGTTGCTATCTTTTTGTAGCCTGAGTATTTCTTTGTTTTCTTGTTATACTCTGCACGATATACCTCGTAGCTTGTTGCTCCTGTACTTTGTGTCCAAGTTACTGTTACGCCAGTTTTAACTGCTTTT
>JAZLAG010000031.1:0-50741 GCA_045613085.1 Acutalibacteraceae bacterium
AAACAGTTAGGTGAAATCAGAGAAGCTCTTTCAAGCCTCGAATCATCTGCAAAGGCAGCTCTTGATGCAGAAGGTAAAATCGTTCTTTCTCTTGCAAGCGGTGAGGTTGAGCTCTTAACAGAGGATATCCTTCTCGAAACAAAGCAGAAGGAGGGTGTTTTCACCGTTTCTGACAGAGGCGTTACTGTTGCTCTTGATACAGAGCTTACACCTGAGCTTATTGAAGAAGGCTTTGTAAAAGAGCTTATCAGCAAAATTCAGACAATGAGAAAAGATTCTGACTTCAACGTTACAGATCATATCAATGTTACACTTTCTGGTAATCAGAAAATTGCAGATATTGCACTCAAAAATAAAGATGCAATTGCTACAATCGTTCTTGCAGATTCAATCGAAGTTAGCGACACAGCTAATGCTAAAGAATGGGATATCAACGGCGAGAATGTAAAAATTGCAGTTGAGAGAGTGTAAAATAAATAAAACCTTACAAAGTGAGAACTTTGTAAGGTTTTTGTTTTGTGCTATTTTTTTATACCCTTATAAATATAGTATGGCTTTGTGAAAATATATTCACCGTTTTTATCGGCTTCTATTAAATTATCAATGAACTTTTTATATTCTCTTTTACTGAGTTTTCTTGTCTTATTATCCACGAGCCATTTTACATATTGACTGTAATTGTAACCCATTTTACCTTCTTTGTATTCCGTTTCAACCACATTATGAATTGAAACGCTACTCAAGAATAAATTTGTTTTATTAAAAATACTGTAAGTTCTTCTGCCCATCCAGCTATCAAGGTCATCCATCCAAGGCTGTTTAGTAACAGCATAAGAGTGGATTACATTTCTGATTAATTCTTTATCTTTGCCATTAAGGGTGATGCTGTCAAAATCTGCATTTGCACAAATTACAGTTCCATTTGGTTTTAAAATTCTGTGAATTTCTTTTATGAACTTTGATTTATCAGTAATGCACTCAAGCACATCTTTTGCAATGATTAAATCGAATTTATTATCTTCAAAAGCTAAACCATCAGCACAGTTCATAACTGAAAGTTCAATGGGGGATTTATAATCGACTTCGTCAAAGTGTTTGTCAGTTATATCAATGCCAATAGCTTTATCTATTTTATTTGGGAATTTTTCTAAAATATCTTTTAAATAACCAGCATTTCTGCAACCAATATCTAATATGGTTGCATTGTCAGGTAATTCTATAAGATTATAAATAGCTTCGTTTATTGAATATATATTGTATTCCATTTGTTTTTACTCCTTTAATTATGTTTATAATAAAAATACTGTTGAAAGCTTATGAGCCATCAACAGTATAATAAAAAGTTCAATATCTCTTTTCATCATTCTTTTAGGCACATAAGCAACTAAGCCTGTACCTAAAACGATACAAGCTACTGTCGTCTGCGTCGAATGATGAGTGAAAACATAAACTTTACCTCCAAAATTTTTCTTGATTGTAACATATATTTCGGGGAAATGCAATACTTAATAAAATAACCTCGGATAGATGAGTGAATTCAACTATCCGAGATTTTTGTTTTTATAGTAACTTTGAAAAAATTAATTCTCGTTCATGCCACAGCACTTTTTATATTTCTTACCACTACCGCAAGGGCAAGGGTCATTTCTGCCAACCTTTTGTGCTTTTTTTACAGGTTGTTTTTTAACTGTCTGGTCGTCAGCAGATGTAGCAGTAATTTTTACTGTCTGCTTTCTTTCAACTGGTTCTTCTTTTCTTATTCTTACTTTAAGAACGAAGTCAACAGTACCTTCTCTGATTTCGTTTGTCATTTCGTCAAACATATCAAAGCTTTCTTCTCTGAAAGCAATAACAGGGTCTTTCTGAGCATAAGCACGAAGAGAAATACCACGCTTTAACTGGTCCATAGCGTCGATGTGGTCCATCCAGCGCATATCAACGTTACGAAGAAGAGCACTTCTTTCAATTTCTTTAATTAACTCTTCACCAAACTCAGCTTTTCTTTCGTCATAGAGCTTCTGTGCTTTATCAAGAAGGATTTCTGCAACGTCTTCTGTTTTTGTGAGGTCTTTAATTTCATCTTCTGTAATGAGCCAGTTGTATTTTGTAGCAAGACCTTTGAAGTTCCAGTCACTTACACTATTTGAAGCAGGGCAGTAGAAGTCTGCAGATTCAGAGATTGTGTCAACAATCATCTTCTGAATTGTAGCACTTATATCTGCACCATCAAGAACCTTGTTTCTCTGGCCATAAATAACTTCTCTCTGTTTATTCATAACGTCGTCGTATTTAAGAACGTTACGACGAACTGCGAAGTTATTGCTTTCAACTTTCTTCTGAGCATTTTCAATTGTGCTTGTGAAAAGCTTTGCTTCAACAGGCATATCACCGATTGATTTGAAAGCATCAAGTGTGTTATAGAATCTGTCACCAGCGAAAAGTCTTAATAAATCGTCTTCTGCTGAGAGGAAGAAACGGCTTTCACCAGGGTCGCCCTGGCGACCAGCACGACCGCGTAACTGGTTATCAATACGTCTTGATTCGTGACGTTCTGTACCAATAATGTAAAGACCGCCAGCATCTCTTACTTTTTCTGCTTCTTCTTTTGTTTCTTCTTTGAATTTTGCTTCTAAATTACGGAAAGTTTCACGTGCTTCTAGAATTTCTTCATTAGTTGTTTCTGCAAAACCTGTTGCTTCTGCAATAAGCTCATCTGGGTAACCTTTTTTGCGCATTTCAAGTTTTGCCATAAATTCAGGGTTACCACCTAAGATAATATCAGTACCACGACCAGCCATATTAGTAGCAATAGTAACTGCACCGAATTTACCGGCCTGTGCTACAATTTCAGCTTCTTTTTCGTGGAATTTAGCGTTGAGAACTTCGTGCTTAATACCGCGCTTTTTAAGAAGTCGTGAAAGTTTTTCACTCTTTTCAATGTTAACAGTACCAACAAGAACTGGCTGACCTTTTTCGTGTGCTTCTACAATAACATCAATAATAGCGTTGAACTTTGCTTCTTCTGTTTTATAAAGCACATCATCATTATCCTGACGGATAAGTGGTTTGTTTGTAGGGATTTCTACAACGTCAAGAGAATAAATTTCTTTGAACTCGTCACTTTCTGTCATAGCAGTACCAGTCATACCAGAAAGCTTTTTGTAAAGACGGAAATAGTTCTGGAATGTAATAGTAGCAAGAGTTTTGCTTTCGTGCTCAACCTTAACATTTTCTTTTGCTTCAATAGCCTGGTGGAGACCTTCACTATAACGTCTGCCAAGCATAATTCTACCAGTGAATTCGTCAACAATAAGAACCTGACCATCTTTAACAACATAGTCAACATCACGATGCATTGTACCGTGAGCTTTGAGCGCCTGATTAATATGGTGCTGAATTGTAAGGTTGTCAGCATCCATAAGGTTTTCGAGACCAAAAGCCTTTTCTGCCTTAGCAATACCTTGCTTTGTAAGTGTAGCAGTTTTTGCTTTTTCGTCAACTAAATAATCACCGTTTTCTTCTTCTGTTAATTCTTCAGCATTAGTTTTTGAGTCAAGCTCTTTAACCTTAACCATTTTAAGTCTTTTAACAAAATCGTTAGCAACTTTATAAAGGTCAGTTGAAGCGTCACCAATACCAGAAATAATAAGTGGTGTTCTCGCTTCGTCTATGAGAATTGAGTCAACCTCATCGACAATAGCAAAAGCGTGACCACGCTGAACTCGTTGGTCCTTATACATAACCATATTATCACGAAGATAGTCAAAGCCCATTTCATTATTTGTACCGAAAGTAATGTCAGCATTATATGCTTCTTGTCTTTCAGTGTTGTCTTTCTCGTGAATGATAAGACCAACAGTAAGACCCATAAAGCGATATAATTTACCCATCCACTCAGAGTCACGCTTTGCAAGGTAATCGTTAACAGTAACAATGTGAACACCTTCACCAGAAAGTGCATTTAAGTAAGCTGGTAAAGTAGCAACTAAAGTTTTACCTTCACCAGTTTTCATTTCTGCAATTCTACCTTGGTGGAGAATGATACCACCTAAAATCTGAACAGGGTAGTGCTTCATATTAAGCACACGCCATGCTGCCTCTCTACAAGCGGAAAATGCTTCTGGTAAAATATCATCAAGTGTTTCACCATTAGCTAAACGCTCTTTAAATGCAGGAGTTTTAGCCTGAAGTTCAGCGTCAGAAAGTTTTGAATATTCTTCCTCTAAAGCGAGAACCTTATCTTTAAGACCAGTAATTCTCTTAATCTCTTTTGTTGAGTAATCCCCAAAAAGTTTTTTGAAAAAAGACATTTTTATTTGACCTTTCATTTTGAAATTTAAAAATAATCGCTAAGTATTATAACACAATACACATTATATTGCAAATGTTTTGTTGTGGTTTATTATTTATTTACAATTTGTAGAGTTTTTGGTATATTGGAGGAAACAGGAAGTAGGAAACAGGAAGCAGGAAACTTGATATTGGATTTTAGAAAATAGAAAATTTTAAAAAATTTGCAACAAAATGCGAATTTAAATACTCTTATAGTTAGAGAGTAAAAGGGGCGTGATTAATTTGGATATATCCTTTTTAGTAAAAAAAGCAAAAGACCGTGATATAACTGCGTTTTCAGAACTTTATTCTATTTATAGTGAAGATATGTATCGCTTTGCATTATATATGCTGAACTCAAAAGAAGATGCTGAAGATGCAGTGCAAGAAACAGTTATAACTGCATTTAAGTCAATAGGCAATTTGAGAGATGACACTCTTTTTAAATCCTGGCTTTTTAAAATACTCTCTAATCAATGTAAAAGTCAGCTTAAAAAGAATAAGAAAACCCCCGATTTATTACCAGAAGATGACTACATATTTTTAATTGAAGATGAAAGTGTTCAGTCTTCCTTTAATAGTATTGAATTAATTGAAGCGTTAAAATCATTAACGCCACCAGATGCACAAATAATTTTACTCTCTATAATCGGCGGATTTAAAAGCGAGGAGCTTTCAAAAATTTATAATCTCTCTCCGTCAACAATACGTTCAAAACAAAAACGTGCTTTAGAAAAATTAAGAAAGGTATTAGGGTGAGTTTTATGCGAAGCGATGAAATCAATAAAAATGAAATCAGCACTGAAGAAGTTTTTACAGAACAAGAACTTTCAAAGTTAAACGAAACTCTTAAAAATAATGAAAATATAGAATTGCCTGAAAATTTAAGCAAAGAAAATATTAAAAATTTGCTTAAAAAAGAAGTTAACAAATTAGAAGTTTTAGAAAAAGAAACTGAAAACTTAAAGAAAGAAAATAAATCGCTCTTTAAAAAGATGATTGCTGTAGCGGCAGCTTTTATTATTGTTGCTACAAGTGTGTTGGTTGTGCGAAATAATAACTTTATTATAGGGGGACCTAATGGTGCACAAAAGCCTGATGATACACAGAATATTGTTGTAGAAGATTATTCTGAAATTGAAAATATGTTTTTGGGCTATCAGAAGAATTATCAAAGAATGGAAAAATTGCAATATGCTACAGATATTTTTGATAATTGGGGAAGTGTAGACCTTCAGGCAAGCGAAGATATGGCAGTTGTAGGCGATAGTGCTAAGCCAGAGAGTGGTGCACCAGAGGGAACTGTAAATGGCACAGTTGCAGGGACAGGTTCGCAGTATCTTAAAGGTGACGATGTTCTGTATGAAAGTGTAACAGAAAAATATAGTTCATCTGAAAACAGGGGCGAGCACGGCGAAACAAATGAGCAGGTAGCTGGTGTTAACGAAGCAGATATTATTAAAAATGATGGCAGATTCCTTTACGTTGTACCGGCACAAAAAACTTATTGGGAATACCAGAGCTTTTTAGAGTATGGCAAAAAGCTTGAAGAAACAACGAGTAGAGCCGACGACGTAGCAAGTGATACTATATATTTCACACCAGGCTATAATCCTAATGAAAAGCTTTATGAAGATATGACCGAAGAAGATTTTATAAATAAAATTTTCATTGTAGAAACAGGCAAAAATGGTGCCTTAACAAAGAAAAGTGCAATTAAAGTTGGTAAGCACGAAAATGAAAAAATTAAGTATTCAGAAGTAAAAGAGATTTTTGTAGATAACAACAGACTTATTGCAATTCTTGATTGCTATTCTTTCTATGGTGAAGAAAAAAGCGAAGAAAAAACTAACAATGGCAGATATTTTTATTATGATTATAAAATGATAACCTGTGCTGTTTCTTATGATATAAGCGACAGAGAAAATCCAAAAGAAGAGTGGCGTGTTTATCAGGATGGTGACTATTTATCAGCAAGAAAAATCGGTAACAAAATAGTCCTTATTTCAAACTACAACGTTCCGCTTTATATGGATGGCATAAAAATTACAGACTACTGTGTGCCAGAGGTTTATGCAGGTGAAAATTCTTGCAGAATTTCTGCAAAGGATATCTGTGTTATGTGTGAAGTGCAAGATAGTTCTTACGTAGTAGTTTCTACCCTTGATGCTACTAATCATAAAGAAACCTTTAACTCAACTGCAGTTTTAGGTGGTGGCGAAAACGTTTATTGTAGTAAAGATAATCTTTATATAACGAGTGGCAGATATGAAGAAACAATTTCTTCGGGTGGAGATGCAGTAGCTGAAATTTTTATGATTGACGACTCTGCTATTTATACAACTGAGATTTTGAAATTCGATATTTCAGGTGAAAAAATTCAGTATAAAACAAAGGGTAAAGTAAATGGTACTGCACTTAATCAATTCAGTGTAGACGAATATAATGGCTATTTCAGAATTGCTACAACTACGGGTAATTTTCAGAATGCTAAAAACAATCTTTATGTTTTAGATGGTGATATGGTAATTGTTGGTATGATTGAAGGTCTTGCAAAGGGCGAAACAATTAAATCAGTTCGATTTATGGGGGATACTGGTTACGTTGTAACCTTTGAACAGACTGACCCTCTTTTTGTAATAGATTTAAAAAATCCTGAAAACCCAGAGGTTTTAGGTGAACTTAAAATACCAGGCTTCTCAAATTATCTTCACCCTATAACAGAAAAGTATCTTTTAGGTATTGGCGTTAATGGTGATGAAGAGGGTGCTGGTGACGGAATGAAAGTTTCACTCTTTGATGTGAGTGATAAAAAGAATCCTAAAGAAGTTTCAAAGTTTGAGGTTTTACCGCAAGAAAACACGGGTAATCTCTGGGGTTATTTAGAAAGTGTTGCATTTTATGACCATAAGGCAGTTTGTTGGGATTCTAAGAATCTTACTATGTATATTCCTTACAGAATGACTACTGAATATATGCACACAGAAGATAACAGCTATCGTTCAGAATTTAACTCAACTGATAACGTAATTGCATTACAGGTGGATATAAAAGAAGGTAAACTTAAAAAAATCAATAACTATACTGTAAGAAGTGAAGATGGTTACAAAAGCTATAAACCAGTAAACAGAGCAACTTACACAGGCGATACAGTTTATAGTTACTCACAGAATGGTAGTGAAATTTGCTCGTTTAATAAGACAACTGCAGAGAAATATGACACAATCACATTAAAGTGATGAAAAAAAGACGGGTGTTGCAAGTTGCGACACTCGTTTTTTGTTTATTATGCTTATTGTTAGATTGTGTCAAAAGTGGTATAATGCATTTTGTGGTAGTATGTTTATTTAATAAAAAACATTAAAAAATTGTTAAAGGAGTAATAAGAATGAAAAGAGTATTATCACTTTTATTTGCATTAGTTTTTGTTGTTGCAGCATTCCCTGTAACATTTGCTTCTGCAGCAGATGTTATTGAAATCAGCGATGCAGCACAATTAGCAGCTATTGGTACTAATGATAACTATCCGCTTAATGGTAGTTATAAGCTTACTAAAAGTATCAATCTTAGCGGCTATGATAACTGGACACCTATCGGTAATGGTAGTGCCTTCTCTGGTACATTCGAGGGTAACGGCAAAACAATTTCGGGGTTAAAGGTTAACGCAAGTGGTACCTATGCAGGTCTTTTTGGTCAGGTTTCTGGTACTATTAAGAACCTTACAGTTACAGGTAGTGTTACATTAAATACAAGCTCAAGCAGTGCAACAAGTGTTTATGCTGGTATCTTAGCAGGTAATGTAAGTGGTTGGTTTGCAACAATTGATAGTTGTTCAACATCTGGTGAAGTATCTGCCACATTAAATTGTACAGCTTCGTGGGGTATCGGCTCTGCAAATGTATACGCTGGTGGTGTTTTCGGTAACAACAGTTCAATGATTGGTTCAGAAATTCTTTCTCATAAATCAGGTGCTGTAACTGCTGCTTATTCAGGTAGTAAAGTTAATGGGAATACTTATGCTGGTGGTATTGCAGGTAAAGCGACAGGTAGTCTTGTAGACTGTTACAACAAGGCTGATGTAAGTGCTTCAACAGGTAAAGGCTCATCTTATGCAGGTGGCCTTTCAGGTCAGTGTGGTGCAACAGAAACATCTTATAACACAGGTACAATTACTGCTGGTACATACGCGGGTGGTATTGCAGGTTATACAAGTGGCTCTTCAACAAACTGCTACTATTTAAGTGGTAGTGCATCACAGGGCTTTGGTGGTAGTAGTGGTAGTTCAACACCTACCGCAACAAGTAAAAAATCTTCTGAAATGACAAATAAAAAATTAACAGGTTTTAATTTTGATGATGTTTGGGAAAGTTCTATTGTTTCTACCCCAAACCACTATTCAGTAAATGAAGTTATTACTGGTAGTGTTAGTATTTTGGGTAACTTCCAGGTAGGTGAAAAGCTTACTGCAGATATGAGCAAGGTTACACCAACTTCTGCTTACGATGGACTCATTAAATATGTTAAGTATCAATGGGAGTCAGGTACAAAAGATAGTGATGGTAATATTACTTTTACAAAAATAAGTGGTGCTACAAGCAATACTTATACTATCGCAGCTTCTGATATGGGTAAATATATCCGTCTTGTAGTTCGTGGTAGATATACTTATGGTGGTAAACTCGAAAGTGAAGAGAGTTTAGTTACAGCAGCAGTTCCTAAAAATGTTAAAGTTTCAACTGATGATAACGGTATTAAGGTTACCTGGGATAAAATTTCAGGTGCTACAAGTTATACAATTTACAGAAGTACATATTCAGAAGGCTTTATGGGCTTTGGTGCAGGCTTTGGTTCATATTCTCAGGTTGGTACTGCTACAACAAACAGTTACCTCGATACAACAGTTACAACAAATACAAAATATAAATATAAAGTTTCTGTTACAATGAATGGTACAGAGAGTGACCAGTCAGCAGAATCAGCAGAAATTACTGCTCAGCTTGCTTGTCAACATAGTTGGGATTCTGGTAAAGAAACAACTGCAGCAAAATGTGATACTGCGGGTGTTAAAACATATACTTGTTCAATCTGTAAAGCTACAAGAACAGAAACAATTCCAGCGACAGGTCATAGCTATAATGATGGTACAGTGACAAAACAAGCAACCTGTGAAGAAGCTGGAAAGAAGAGTTTCTTCTGCTCAAAATGTTGGAAAACAGTAGAAGAGGATATTCCAGCAATAGGACATAACTATGATAATGGTGTTATTACAACCGAAAGAACTTGCGAGGTTGATGGTGTGAAAACCTATACTTGTGCAAATTGTAAAGGGACAAAAACAGAAACAATCCCGGCAACAGGTCATAGCTTTTCAACTTCTACAGTAACAAAAGAGCCAACATGTACAGAAGCTGGTGTTAAAACAGGTACTTGTACAAATTGTGGAAAATTGTCTGAATCATATACTGAGCCATTAGGTCATAGTTACCCTGATTATTATACCATTGATAAATTAAACACCCCAACAGAAGATGGTTCAAAATCAAAATATTGTACTCGTTGTGCTGCACAAACTGATGTAGTGACTATTCCTAAATTAGTAGCACCAACAGTAACTTCAGCAAAGAGAGTCAACAATGGCATACAATTAAACTGGACCTCAATAGAGGGTGCAGAAAACTATATCATTTACAGGAATGATATTGCTGGTGCTGCGTATGAGGTTGTTGCAACAGTATCAACTACAAGCTATGTAGATAGTAATGTTGTTTCAGGAAAGACATATTATTATGCTATAGCTTCAGTTAATAGTACTGGTCGTAGTGTTGATTTAACAGAATTTTCTGTGAAGTATGAAATTCCTGTTGTTTCTCTTGATGCTCCAACAGTAAAAATCACAAACACCGCAAAGGGAATAAAGCTCACTTGGGATAAGGTAGCGAATGCAGAAAGCTACAGGGTGTATAGAAGAACATATGACCCAAGTACAAAGAAATATTCTGCATGGAAAACACTTAGCAAGTCATATGAAGGAACAAGTTATGTAGATAAAACAGTGAAACTTGGAACGACCTACAATTATATAGTAAAAGGTCTAAAGGAAGGAGAGTTAGGTAAAGGTAAAGCAACAAGTAACTTAAAATATACAGTAACACCAACAGTAGAACTTGCAAATACAAGTACAGGAATTTCGGTGAAATGGAACAAAATAGCAGGAGTAAGCAATTACAGAGTATATCGATCAACATATAATAGTAAAACTAAAAAATGGTCTAGCTGGACAACCCTTGCAACTGTAAAGAATAATGTTTTCTCTTATACAGATAAAAAAGCAAAGAGTGGTACAACATATCGATACACAGTAAAGGCGTTGAATGGCAAAATTGCAAGTAGCAATAAAGCAGTTTCAATAGTAAGACTTGCAACACCAACAGTAAAAATAGCAAATGCAAGCACAGGAGTTTCAGTAAAATGGAATAAAATTGCGGGAGCAAAGAATTACAGAATTTATCGTTCAACATACAATACAAAGACAAAGAAATGGTCGAGTTGGACAACACTTGCAACTGTAAAGAATAATGTTTTCTCTTATACAGATAAAAAAGTAAAGAGTGGTACAACATATCGATACACAGTAAAGGCGTTGAATGGTAAAATTGCAAGTAGCAATAAGGCAGTATCAATTTTAGTTCTTAGTACACCAAAGACAACAGTAAAAGCAGTTAAGAATGGTGTTGCAGTAAGCTGGACAGGAGTAACAGGAGCAAAGAACTACGAGGTACTTCGTGCAGAGTACAATACTAAAACTAAAAAATACTCTGGTTATAAAAAAGTGGCAACTGCAAAGTCAAGCACAAAGAAATGGACTGACACAAAAGCGAAAAAAGGTGTGAAGTACAAATATGCAGTAAGAGCGGTTAATGGCAAATCTGTAGGTGCTTATAAAGCGGTAGTTGTTAGTCGTTAGTCATTAGCTGTTAGCAATTAGCTATTAGCTAGTGGTTAGGGGCTAGGAATTAGAAACTAGAACTTTATAAAAACAAAAAAATCTATCATTTCAGTTTGTGA
Source organism: Acutalibacteraceae bacterium (assembly GCA_045613085.1). GTDB lineage: Bacteria > Bacillota > Clostridia > Oscillospirales > Acutalibacteraceae > DTU089. The sequence continues at coordinate 11,398 of JAZLAG010000031.1, forward strand.
TAAACTGAAATGATAGATTTTTTCTTTTTGACTATTTGCTAATAGCTAGCAAATATCAATTGACCATGGGTGTAAAATTTAAAAATTAAATACACTTTTTTTACTAAAACTATTGATACTTTTAAGATTTTCTGCGATAATAAGATGATATATTATTTTCTATTAGAACTGAATGGAGTTTTTTATGAATTACGATTGTAAAAAATTAGCAGCGATTCTTTTTCCTAATATTACAGAAACTGTAGAAGATTTAGAAAAAAGATATCCCGAAAGAAATCTTAAAGAGGGTGCAAGAGTAACAAGATTTGCACCAAGCCCTACGGGTTATCTTCATATAGGTGGTCTTTTTGGTGCACTTGTAGATGTGCTTACTGCAAAGGCAACAAACGGCATTTCATATCTTCGTATTGAAGATACAGATAAAAAACGTGAAATAGATGATGGTGTTTCTGCTATTATTAATGGTTTCGATTCTTTCGGAATTGGCTTTGATGAGGGTGTTACAGGCTTTAATGAAGAAAAAGGTGCTTATGGCCCCTATACACAAAGTCAACGTGCGGGTATTTATCATGTAGTTGCAAGGACTTTAGTTGAACAAGGACTTGCATATCCTTGCTTCTGTACATCAGAAGAATTAACTGAACTCCGTGCAATGCAGGAAAAAGATGGTGCATTAATTACAGGCTATTTTGGTAAATATGCAAAATGCCGTGATTTGACTTTAGAGCAGATAGAAGATAATCTTAAAGCAAACAAGCCTTATGTTTTACGTTTTCGTTCAGAAGGCAAAGAAGATAAACGAATTATGTTTGAAGATATGATTCGTGGTAAAATCGAAATGCCAGAAAATGTTATAGATGAAGTTTTACTTAAATCAGACGGAATTCCAACATATCACTTTGCACACGCTTGTGACGACCATTTTATGAGAACAACTCATGTAATAAGAGGTGAGGAGTGGATATCATCTGTTCCTAAACATATAGCACTTTTTAAAGCATGTGGATTTAAAGTGCCTAAATATGCACACACACCTCAGGTTATGAAAATAGATGAAGAAGATGGTACAAAGCGTAAACTTTCAAAACGTAAAGACCCTGAAGCGGCAGTAAGTTATTTTGTTGAGCAAGGTTTTCCGAAAGAAAGTCTTATTGAGTATCTTCTTACATTACTTAACTCCAATTTTGAAGATTGGCGCAGAGCAAACCCTAAAGAAGATGCATTCAGTTTCCCATTCAATCTTAAAAAAATGAGTCCGTCAGGGTGTCTTTTTGACCTTGTTAAACTTAATGATGTAAGTAAAAATGTGATTTCTGTTATGAAAGCAGATGAGGTTTACAATCTTGTTTCGGCTTGGGCAAGGAAATACGACGAAGATTTTTATAAGGTGTTTACACAAGATGAAGAATTTTCAACAGAAATAGTAAATATTGACCGTGAAAGTGCAAAACCTAGAAAAGATATTTCAAAATGGAGTGAGGTTAAGGAATATTATTCATATATGTTTAACGAATATTATATTCCAAACTTTGAACTTCCAGAAAATATTAAAATGGAAGATGCGAAGGCTATTCTTGCAGAATATATTAAGGTGTATGACACTAATGATGACAAAGATACATGGTTTAATAAAATCAAAGCTATCTGTGAACCGTTAGGTTTTACGCCTAATGTAAAAGAATATAAGCAAAATCCTGAAAACTTTAAAGGTCATGTCGGTGATGTTTCAACTGTTATCCGTTTAGCAGTTACAGGAAGAAAAAATACACCAGATCTTTACTCAATTATGAAGCTTTTAGGTAAAGACGAAGTAGTTAAAAGATTAAGTTCTATTTAAGGAGCGAGAAAAATGGAAGAAATCATAAACACAGAGGGAATGTCAAATTTCATTCACGATATTATTGATGAAGAGTTAAGAGAGGGCGTAAATACCCGTGTTCAGACTCGTTTCCCTCCTGAACCAAACGGCTATCTTCATATAGGTCACGCAAAGGCTATTTGTATTGACTTTATGACAGCGTTAAAATATAATGGTGTTTGTAATTTAAGACTTGATGATACTAACCCTGCGAAAGAAGACCTTGAATATGTTGAGTCAATAAAAGAAGATATTGAATGGTTAGGCTTTAAGTGGGAAAAATGCCTTTTTGCTTCAAGTTATTTTGATTTTATTTATGAATGTGCTATAAAGCTTATTAAAGATGGCAAGGCTTATGTGTGTGACCTTTCTGCAGATGAAATGCGTGAGTATCGCGGAACTCTTACAGAGCCAGGTAAAAATAGCCCGTACAGAGACAGAAGCATTGAAGAGAACCTTGATTTATTTGAGAGAATGACTAAGGGTGAATTTAAAGATGGTGAAAAAGTATTAAGAGCAAAAATTGATATGGCTTCACCTAATATGAATATGCGTGATCCTGTTATTTACAGAATTGCCCATGTAGAACACCACCAGACAGGCAATAAGTGGTGTGTTTACCCAATGTACGACTTTGCTCACCCATTGTCAGATGCTAAAGAAGAAGTTACTTATTCACTTTGCTCACTTGAATTTGAAAATCACAGACCACTTTATAATTGGTTTATTGAGCAAATTGGCTTTAAAGAGCCACCAAGACAAATCGAGTTTGCAAGACTTAATATTAATTATTGTATTACAAGTAAGCGTAAAAATATTCGTCTTGTTACAGAAAAAATGGTTAGTGGTTGGGATGACCCAAGAATGGCTACTATATGCGGTATGAGAAGACGCGGTTATCCTGCATCATCAATTCGTACATTTATTGAAAAAGTCGGAGTATCAAAGGCTTATAGTGTTGTTGATTACGGTCTTTTGGAATCTTGTGTAAGAGATGACCTTAACGCATCTGCACCAAGAGCTATGGCTGTTTTAGACCCACTTAAAGTTATTATAGATAACTATCCAGAGGGACAAACCGAAGAGGTTGAGGTTGATGTTCATCCAGAGAGACCTGAATTAGGCAAGGCGAAAATCACCTTTGGTAAAGAGATTTATGTTGAAAAATCTGACTTTATGATTGAGCCTGTAAAAAAATATTTCAGACTCTTCCCTGGTAACGAGGTTCGTTTTAGAGGTGCATATTTCCTTACTTGTACTTCTTATGATTTGGATGAAAACGGCGAAGTTACGGCAATTCATTGTACTTATGACCCAGCATCAAAAGGTGGTAATTCACCAGATGGCAGAAAAGTTAAAGGTACAATTCATTGGGCTGGTCCTAATGCCTTTAAAGCAGAAGTTCGTCTTTATGACAGACTCTTTACTGTTGAAGACCCTGCAGCTGTTTCAGATGAAGAGTTCCCAAGTGTTATAAATAAGGACTCTCTTATAGTTCTTAAAGATTGTCTTATAGAAGAAACAATTAAAAATGCACTCCCGGAAAGTTCATTCCAATTTATGAGAAATGGTTATTTCTGTGTTGATAAAGATTCAACACCGGAACACCCTGTTTTTAATAGAACTGTTCAGCTCAATTCATCCTGGGGAAAATAACAGAAAGGTAGCTTGAAAATGAAAATAGTTTATAAAATAGTTTCGGCACTTATGGCTTTGGCAGTGTTGCCGGCTATAGTGTTCTCACCAATAATATATTATTATTTCTCGTCAGTTGCTTTGCAAGGTCTTTTTACAATAGGTCAGCTTATAGGAAACGAAACTTTATCGGATGCTATGGAAAAATATGGTCTTGAAAGTGTTCCTCAAGGTATTGCTGACACACTTTCACTCTATGATTTATTTGATCTTGTTTTGCGATTTAGTGGCAACAGTGGTTCTGGTAAATTTACTGAGGCAATTGCACCAATGATTCCGTCATTAATTGCTACAGGTATTGCAATAGTGTTTGTAGTTATCTGTGCAATTGTGACTGTAGTATTTGCGTTTGCTTGTAAAGATAATAGAAAGGTTATAGCATCTTCATTTGCTGGCGTTGGTTTTTCTTTAATGGTTCCTATGCTTATTGAAAATACTGTTAGTCCTCTTGTTTCCGGTGCTATTAATATGACTGACTTCATAGATGCTTTCTGGGCTTCTTTTATTGCAGAGGTTGAGGAGATTTCGGTGACATCAATTTATTATTTGATTCCAGCACTTTTCGCTTGTATTGCTTTGTGGACTATACTCTATAATGCAACACTTCCTGATAAGGAGAAAGCAGAAAGATTGAAAATGATAGGTTAAATTATAAGTAAAAAACTGCATCAATTGATTGGTTCAATTGATGCAGTTTTTTTTAATATTTTCTATTAGTGTTTTTTGTACCTTGATTTTTTGTTGTTTGTTTGCTTTGTGAAGCTGTAGCTAAAATTTGTGCATAAATTATAGCGACAGTTTCGTAAAGCTCACGAGGAATTTGCGTACCAACATCAAGCATACATAAAACGGATGATGCACTATCATCGCGATAAACAGGTATTCCTTCGGTTTCTGCAATATCAATAATTCGTTCAGCAACCTCTCCGTAGCCAGATGCTATAACTATAGGAGCCATATCCTGTTCTTGATTATATTTAAGAGCAACAGCTTGTTTGGATTTAGACTGACTCACTTGCACCATCCTTTCTTATAATTTATTTTTAATAGTTTAGCGTAATCAATATTTATCATCAAAGCCATCAAAGTTATAGTCATTTGATGAATCGTAGTTATTAATTTCAGGGATATCGAAGCTTGCTTGTGTGGAAACATCTTTAAGTTTAAATGCACCAATGATTTGTTTAAGCATCTGAGCCTGACCTGAAAGCTCTTCTGAAGCAGAAGCACTTTCTTCACTCGTTGCAGAGTTAGTCTGAACAACTGCAGAGATTTGCTCAATACCGCCTTTAAGCTGAGTAACTGCTGTTGCTTGTTCTTCTGAGGCAGTAGCAATTTCATCGATTTTAGCTGAAACATTGTTAACCTTTTCAACCACCTCAAGAAGTGAAGCGGCTGTTTCATCTGCAATTTTTGTACCATTTTCAATAGCTTTAATAGCACTTTCAATAAGAACAGTTGTGCTCTTTGCTGCTTCTGCAGATTTTGCTGCAAGGTTTCTTACTTCGTCAGCAACAACTGCAAAGCCTTTACCAGCAGCACCAGCTCTTGCAGCTTCAACTGCTGCATTAAGAGCAAGGATATTTGTCTGGAATGCGATATCATCAATAGTTTTAATAATCTTGCTGATTTCGTTAGAGGTATTTGTAATGTCGTTCATTGCAAGTACCATTTCTTGCATTTGTGCATTGCTTTCGTTGATGCCACTTGAGGCAATATTTGCTTGTTCAGTTGCTTCAACTGCATTTTTAGCAGTTGTGTTAATGTGCTCAGAAATTTCAACGATTGTAGCTGAAAGCTCCTCAACACTACTTGCTTGTTCAGTAGCACCTTGAGAGAGTGCCTGTGCACCGCTTGCAACCTGGTCTGCACCATTTGCAACCTGTTCTGAACCTTGGTAAATCTGATACATTGTATCTGTTAAGTCAACAACGATTTTATCAAGAGAGGTAAGGAGAGGGGAAAAGCCACCTATATAAGCATCGGCGTTTTCAGATTCAACATTAAGATTACCTTTTGCAACCTCACCTAAAAGAGCACTTTGGTCATTTATGATATTACTCATATTTTCTGTGATTTTAACTGTTGCATTGTAAAGAATACCTGTTTCGTCTTCTGCTCTAGTTGAAGGAACGGGAGAATCCAAATCGCCTTCAGCAAGTAATTCAAGTCTTTTAGCGTATTTTTTAACAGGATTTGCAATCATTGTTGAAAGAACAAAGCCATAAGTGATAGCAACTACGCAAATGATAATGACAAGTACCATAACAAGAATAGCCATTTTATTGCCTTCTGCTTTTACAGAAGCAACTGTTGCATCACCATCAGCCACTTTTATTTTTAATATTTCATTAAGTGCGGAGTCGATTTTGTCATATTCAACATCAAGTTCATCAATGAGTCTTGCCTGAAGTGTTATAATAAGCTCTCTGTCATCGCCTGCTTCACGTGCCGCCATAATATCGGCTGCAACTTTACCATAAGCTTCAAAGGCTGCCTGAGCTTCGGCATAAAGTGCTTTTTCTTCTTCCGTTTTTAAGGTGGGTTCAATAGCGGCAAAATATGTATCAAACTGTTCCTGATACATTGCCATTTGTGAACGGCAGAAATCGCGGCGTTCTTCGTCATAGTAAGAAATGTAGTCGTGTATGTATTCATCAATAAGACAGAACGCTTGCACTGTACGGCCAATATCACCCTGAGCAAAACCGTCGTTTATAACAACATCATAGTAACCATTGTTTAATGATGCCGTTGACTTTCCTGTAAGAATACCCATAAAAAGAACTAAAACAGATACACATACGAATGCCAACATGAGTTTGCCTCTGATTGTAATTTTGTTCAAATACTTTTTCATTTTACTTAAACCTCCTGAAATTAAACTGTTACATCAACACCAACTCGCCTGTATGGAAGAGATTTAAAAACATCCATAAGTGAGCGGGGTTCTTTTATAGTATCAACTTTTGCTTTGCCTATTTTATATGCAGAATTAGAAAGTAACAGTGGTAAAGATCTTACCATAGTTGTGAATTGAGTTTCTAACCCTTTTGGACAATAAAGACTCAAATCAATTGACTTTGAATTTTCGTGAGCGAAGAATTCTACTTCAAATCGACCTACACCGTCAATATCCATAACCATTAAAAAGTGAATACCTTTGCCCTTGTGACTACTTTCAGGAAAGTCTGTTTCATCACTCTGTGGATTTATCCACATTTCAGCGAAAGAACGAACATCGCCGAAAATGGATGGTATTATATAATGTAATAAAGGCGTAAAGTTACAAGGTGAAGATAAAAGACTGTGAAGTATTTTTTCGGTCTTTGCAACATCCATTAAGCTTTCTTTGCTTGTCGAAGTCTGGAAATTAAGCAGTGAAACGAGAGAATCAATTACTTTTGAGTGGAAAGGTGACTGCTCTGAGGTTAATCTGTGGAAACCACCAGTTTGATATTTTGCGGTGAATTCATCAAGCAGTTTAGTTAACTCTCGCCTGTCATCAAGACTTATAAGTCTTTTTAAATTAAAGGTTGCTTCTTTAAAGTAATCAACACTGTCATTGAAGCGGGAAAGGTTATATATTGTAATAGATACATTTTTGGCAAGCTTTGGGGTGAACAAAATGCTTTCTTCTATTTCTTTTAAAACTGCTAATGTATCTACTTTTAATTCTGGGAAATTTTCATATGCCTCATTAGAAGAGAATTTTATAATGAGATTAGTAAGCTTTCCTACCAGGTCCTGACTTGTAGAAACGCTATTTTTTAGGAAAGTTAGGTTGTTAATAACAGCACCTAATATGTCATCTTTATATATAAGATTGTTTATAGATTTAAGTTCGTTTGCAACAGCTTTTAAAAGCGGCGTGTTATCAGGGTTTTCTCCACATATTCTTCTCAGTAAATCAAAAATTTCACCCTTGAAGCCGGAGGACTCTTTTTCCTGGCGAACCATTTCATTTGCAATATCTTCAGTAGGTACAAACATACCATTTACATATTGCTCTATTTGCTCAGTTGTGGTTGTGTTTTTTGCAGAGAGCAATTTAAAGGTTTCTTCTAAAAGATAGATGTTTTTTAAATAAGTAGCCGCTACTGCTGGGTCACGCAAAAGCGTAAGTAAAAGTGTAGGGGCATCCTGACCATCAAGAAAGTTTGTGTTGTGCTTTAAAATTTCACTCTGGTTGTGAGTCTGAATAACTTTAGTCGGGTCTTGTATGTTAAAAGGAACAGTCGGCTCTACTTGTGGCTTTAATTGAGCCGACTGATTTTTGTTAACATAAGGTGTGACGATTCTTAATACATCAGCCAACTAAAACCACTCCCTTTTCAGAAATTTTTGAAATAGAATATAGATAATCTATAATAGTACATTATATAATATAACATAAAAAATCCGACAAAATCAAGTTATTTTGTCAAAATATATAAAAAAGCCTTGATTTTTTTTAAAATAATGGTATAAATATATTATAGGTATATTGTAATTTGACATGACTTTGTGTTATAATTACAATATCGAAATTTAAGGAGGTCTTACAATATGGGAATTGTTGAACCCGGAATGGAAGCCATGTTGGATGTTTTTGTCCATGAAACAGATACTATGCTTGAGGAGTTGGACGAAGTCCTTATTGACTCGGAAAAGGCTCACAATATTGATGATGATAATATAAATACTATTTTTAGAATTACACACACAATAAAGGGCTCTGCAGCAATGATGAACTTCGAGGGAATGTCAAATTTGGCACACTCTGTTGAAGATGTTTTCTACATACTCAGAGATAATCCTGAAAAGTTAAAGATTGTTTTTGATACAATTTTTGACCTCGTGTTCCAGTCTTCTGATTTTCTTAAGGATGAGCTTAATCAGATTCGTACAGGTGTTTATGAACCGAATGACCCTACAGAGCTTATTGATAAAATTCATGCTCAGGTTGCAATATTAAAAGGCGAAGCACCAGCAGGAGCGGTTGCAAAAGATGTAGGTGACAGCGCACCAGTTATAGAGGCTGATGAAGATTCTGAAACAATTCATATTTTCTTTGATGATGGTTGTCAGATGGAAAATATCCGTGGATTTATGATTGTTAATCAGCTTGAGAAAATCTGTGATTCCGTAAAAACTGTTCCAGCCAATATTGAGTCAGACCCTGAAACAGCAGCTGAAATTGAAAAGAAAGGTTTATTTATTACAATTAAACCTGCAGATGCATTGCAAGAGGCAATTGAAACTGTTGAATCAGCTTTAAGTGTTAAGAGCTATGAGGTAGTAGCTAAAGGGGAAGAAACTAAAGCAGAGGCAACAGTTGAAGCTGAAGACCCAGCTAAAGTTGAAGCAGAATTAAAAGCAGCTGGAATTGAAGAAATAAAGACAGAGGCTATTGCAAAAGAGGTTGCAGCGGCGAAGGCTGTAGCGGCTTCACAGGCAAAAGCAAGTCAACCAAAGGCTGTAGCGAAAGAAAATGCAAAGCAAAGTCTTTTAAGTGTTAATCAGGCAAAGCTTGATAAATTAATGGACCTCGTTGGTGAAATTGTTACAACAGAGTCTATGGTTGCACGTAATCCTGATATTCAGGATTTAAAACTTGATAATTTCACAAAGTCACTTCGTGAATTAGATAAATTAACAGACGAGCTTCAAGATATTGTTATGTCTATAAGAATGGTGCCTCTTCAGGGTACATTCCACAAGATGAGTAGAATTGTTCGCGATATGAGCAAGAAACTCGACAAAAAGGTTGAGCTTGTTACAATAGGTGAGGATACAGAGGTTGATAAAACAATTAACGATACAATTGTTGACCCACTTATGCATATGGTAAGAAACTCTGTTGACCATGCTATTGAGTCTCCTGAACGCCGTAGAGAATTAGGTAAGCCAGAAACAGGTACAGTAACTCTTTATGCTCGTAACGCAGGTGGCGAGATTTTAATTGATGTTACAGATGATGGTTCAGGTCTTGACCCGCAAAAGCTTATTGCGAAAGCAAAGGAAAAGGGCATTTTAACAAAACCTGAAAGTGAGTATACAGATAAGGAAGCATTCCAGCTTATTATGGCTGCAGGCTTCTCAACTAACTCTACTGTTACTGAATTCTCAGGTAGAGGCGTTGGTATGGATGTTGTTAGAAAGAATATTGAACAAATTAATGGTTCAATTTCTATAAACAGCGTTAAAGATGAAGGTACAACCTTCACAATCAAAATTCCACTTACAATTGCTATTGTTGATGGTATGAATATTGGTGTAGGAGATAACATATTTACTTTACCAATCACATCTATTAAGCAATTGTTCAGATTAACCGATGAATCATCTGTTGTAAAAAACACAAATGGTGCTGAAATGATTATGATTCGTGGTGAATGTTACCCGATTTACAGATTACATAAGGTATTTGGTATCGGTGATACAGAAAAACCATTTACAGATGGTCTTCTTATTCAGGTTGAAAGTGGTAATGGTAACGCTTGCTTCTTTGCTGATGAACTTTTAGGCGAATATCAGGTTGTTGTTAAACCATTCCCAACACTCTTCAATCATTATGGCTTAAAGAAAATGGGCCTTTCAGGTTGTAGTATTTTAGGCGATGGTAGCATAAGCCTTATTATAGATGCTGCTACACTTATATTAAATAATAAATAAGAAATAATCTAACATATAAGGAGTAATTTATTATGAATGAAAATGCAACAATAAACACAGATGTAATTGAAGAGTTAAGCAACAGATATTTATTATTCAGAATTGATGAAGCATATTACGGTTTGTCACTCACATCAGTTAGAGAGATTATTCAGGTTCCAAAAATTACAGATATTCCTGGTACACCAGAATATGTTAAAGGTATTATTAATCTTCGTGGTGGTGTTGTTCCTGTAATTGATGTTCGTCTTAAATTTGCAATGCCAGAGCGTGAATATGACAGCCAGACTTGTATTGTAGTTTTAGAGGTAAATGGTACAAATGTAGGCTTGATTGTTGACCGTGTTTCTGAGGTTGTTACAGTTGAACAAGAACAACTTGTTGCTCCACCTGATATGGGTGATGTAGTAAGCAATTATCTTGATTCTGTTTCTGAAATAGGAGACAAGATTGTTCTCAATATTGATTGCGATAAATTCTTAGAGCAGGATGTTAACGCACTTCAGTTATAATAAAAAAACAAAGCAAAGCCTTCTGGCTTTGTTTTGTTATAAAATAAGGGTGAAAAAGTATGGTTGCTCAGAATAGTCCTATAGTTAATATTACTGATGCTGAATTCGAAAGAATAGTAAATTTTGTTTATAAAACTTATGGTATTGATTTAAGAAAGAAAAGACAGCTTATTGAAGGTAGACTTTCACAAACTCTTAAGACAAAGGGTTTAGTAAGCTTTGAGCAATATTTCAATATGCTTCTTAATGATAAAAGCGGTACTGAAATGAATTTGTTTTTAAATAAAATTACAACAAATCACTCCTATTTCGGTAGAGAAAATGAGCATTTTGATTTTTTGCAGAATGTTGCTTTGCCTGATTTAGAGAAAAAAAGACAACGTGAACTTAGAATTTGGAGTGCGGGTTGTTCTGCGGGGCAGGAAGCATATAATATTGCTATGACAATTGACCAGTATTTTGGTCCTAGAAAATCTCAGTGGGATACAAGAATACTTGCAACAGATATTTCTACAGCAGTGCTTGATAAAGCAAAAAAAGGTGTGTATTCTGCAGACAATCTTACAGATTTACCACCTATATGGCGTTCTAAATACTTTAAAATGCAACCAGACGGAACTTATCAGATTTCTGAGGCTATGCGTAAAGAGGTTATTTTTAAAGTATTTAATCTTATGGATCAGATTGTTTATAAAAAACCATTTGATATTATTTTCTGTCGTAATGTTATGATTTATTTTGATGCTGAGACAACAAATAAACTCGTAAAAAGATTTTACGATGCAACTGCTGAGGGTGGCTACTTGTTTATCGGTCATTCAGAATCAATTGATAAAGAATATACTGGTTATACTTATGTCAGACCTTCTACTTATCAGAAAATCACGAAAAAATAATGAAAGTCGGTGAAGAGATTGTCAATTCGTGTTCTTGTTGTTGACGACTCAATTATTTTTAGAACTAAACTGCAATTATCTTTAAGTCAGGATAAAGAAATTGAGGTTGTAGGTAGTGCTATCAACGCAAAAGATGCAATGGGTAAAATAGAAGAGTTAAACCCTGATGTTGTAACGCTTGATGTTGAAATGCCTGGTATGAATGGAATTGAGTTCTTGAAGACTCTTATTCCTAAAAGACAGATACCGGTTGTAGTTGTAAGCTCACTTCCTATAAATGCTCTTGATGCTCTTGATGCAGGTGCGGTTGATTTTGTTAAAAAGCCTGATGCAAGTCAGGAAGCTATAAAAGAGTTCTTTGTAGAATTAACCGAAAAGGTAAAGGTTGCTTCAAAGGCTAAGGTTAAAAGAATGAAGCCTGTTGCTGAGGTAACACAGAAAACTACAGCTACTTCTTCGCTAGCTTCAATGGTTAGTGTTAAAGCGGGGAGCAAGGCGGTTATTGCTATTGGTGCATCTACAGGTGGTACTGAGGCTATTATTGAAGTTGTTAAAGATTTCCCAGCAAATACACCAGGTGTTGTCATAGTTCAGCATATGCCACCTAAATTTACAGATCTTTATGCACAAAGACTTGATAAGATTTGTAAAATGAGTGTTAAAGAAGCGGCGGATTATGACAGAGTAGTGCCTGGTCAGATATTAATTGCTGCTGGTGAATATCATCTTACATTAAAGCAGGATGCAAAAGGCTACTATATAAGAAGCCAGCGTGGAGAAAAGGTGAGCGGTCACTGTCCGTCAGTTGATGTTATGTTTGATTCTGTTGCTAAGACAGCGGGGAAAAATGCAGTAGGTGTTATTCTCACAGGTATGGGTGCCGATGGTGCTAAGGGTATTAAATTCCTTCGTGATACAGGTGCTTATACTATTGGTCAAGATAAAGAAACTTGTGTTGTTTACGGGATGCCTATGGAAGCATATAAAATTGGTGGTGTTACCCGCCAGTTGCCATTAGACCAGATTGGTTCCGAAGTAATTTATCAGGTTAATAAAATAAAATAAGTTGCTAGTGGCTAGTTGTTAGTAATTAGTATTATAAAAATAAACAAATTCTATCATTTATAGTTTGTAATAACTTTAAATGATAGAATTTTGTTTTCTCTAATTACTAACAACTAAAAGCTAATAGCTAATAGCTAATATCAGTGCTGAGGATTTGAACGAAGATTTATAACCGCTTTAATCAGTGCATCAGTAATAACCTTTTGAGGTATCTCCTCTTCTGCTTTTCTGAGCTCGTCTTGAGTTCCTGCTACATATTTTGATTCTGCTGCATTCAGGGCGTACGCTACGACATAGCATTTGCACTTATCACAGGTGCAGACATTGAATTTTTTCATAGCGGAATCAAGATATCCCAAAATCAAATTTTCCATTATATTTATAACAGAAATTTCAGTTTCTGGCTCGCACATATAAGTGCTTGAAAAAACTTTTTTGCGAAGCGATTGAAAAGCATCGTGGTTGCTTTGCTCCTCAGGAGTTTGTGCTTCGCCTGCGTGGTTAGCGTGATAAACTGTTGAAAAAGGGTTGTCCGCAATAGCGGGCATAATTTTTTGGAACATTAAGTCTTTGTCGAGTTCTCTTTTTGATTTTGCCATCAGAATACACCCCTTTCAAAAAGTTCGTCGACCAAGGCAATATAATCTTTTACAACTGCGTTTCTTGGTGCATAATCTATAATATCCTCTTGTAAAGCTGTCATAGCATTACTTATAACGGTACTGTGACGGATATTTGTATCTAATAATGTCATATTAAGTGCTTTGCAAAGCTCTGCAGCAGTCTCTTTTGTGACACGGCTCAATTCTTCTCTTGGGTAATAACGACAGAGGAACATACCTCCTAAAACTAAATCAGGATTAATTGCCTGTTTGATTCTTGAGATTGTTTCATGAACCTGAATAACACCGCGGAGACTATAACCATCACTAAGACCTGGAACCAAAACAACATTTGAAGCAGTGATAATGTTAGCAGAAAGAAGACCTAGCTCGGGTGGCGAATCTATAACAATGTAGTCGTAAAGATGCTCGATGGTTTTAAGTGCATCTTTTAACAATCTTTCTGTACCAGCACCGGCGAATTCTCTTTCGACATTACCTAAAAGTCCATCAGTAGGAATGATATCTAAAACAGGAGCGTGTTGAATTGCATCAATCGCCCTAACTCTTTTTTTGATTACATCATAAATTGTAGGGTGTTCGCGTGTGTCTGCGCCCACACTGAAAGAAAAGTAGCCTTGAGGGTCAAAGTCAACTCCGAGCACCTTATAATTTTTGTGTTTTAAACAAACGGCTATTGCGTTTGCAGATGATGTTTTGCCAACTCCACCTTTTTCATTTATCAACGAAATAATTTTTGCCAAAAGAAATCACTCCCTAAAAATATATTATAGCATAACAACGCTTAAAATAAAAGGGCATTCACAAAAATAATTTTAAATAAAAAATATAAAAAAAATTTAAAAAAAGTTGTATTTTTGCTTTAGTTTTTTAAAAAACGTAGAACAATCATAAGTGAGATATAAAAACAAGACTAGAAAAGGCTCTTGTTGACGATAAAAACTCACAAGGAGGAAGGAATTGTGGATATTAATTCAATAAGAAATTATTACACAAGAAACAATGTTAATAGCGTTTACTCAAAGGATGTAAATGTTAAAAGTGCGGAAGTTCAGGCTAAAGCAACTAATACTGATATTGTTGATTTTGGTGCTAAAGGCACAGAAAAAACAACTTATGAAAAAGCAGTTATGAACTACAAAGTTGCATATAATAAGCCAGCTGATTCAGAGAGAATCAAAGAATTAAAAGAAAAATATCACGGAGATGCTTGTCCGATTTCTTCATCAGAAATTGCTGGTGCAATAATGAGTAATGTAATCGGCTTTAGTCGCTGATGCTATTTTTGGAGGATAATATGCAAGGAAATATTAAGGAATATAAAGCTGTTTTAGAAGAGTGCCTTGTTGAGTGCAAGAAAATGCTTGATTTTGAATCGGATAAGAGAAAAGCACTTTTGGAAAGCGATATTAATAATCTTAGTGCTGTGCTTCAATCTCAACAGGCAACTATGATGAAACTTGAAAATATAGAAAAAAGAAGAATTGAGGCTCAGGAAAAAGCAGGCTTCGGTGAAATGAAGGCTGATGAGATAATTGCTAAAATAGATGATGCTGAGCAAAAAAACAGCTTTACTGTAGCAGTTAATGAATTAAGAGCAATTGTTGAGGAAATTCAGAGACTCAACAAAATTTCAATAGATATAGCAAAATCAAATTTGAAAATAGCAAATACGATTTTGCAGCAACAGCAATCAGAAAATGCTGGAGTTTACACTTCACGCGGTGAAAATGCTAATTGGGCAAGTTCATCATTTGAAGAAAAAATATAAGACGCAAAAGTCGTTTTAAGGAGTGTTACAATTGAGACCTACCTTTATGGGCATTGAAACTGCCAAAAGTTCAATTTTTACAAACCAGAAATCTTTAGATATAGTTGGTAACAACCTTGCAAACGTTGATACAGATGGTTACAGTCGTCAAAGAGTTGACAGAGCGGTTATTGCAATTAACACCTCTACCCAGCGTGTTGCATACAGTGGAATAGGTCTTGCAGGTCAAGGTGTTCAGGCGACAAGTATTACTCAGATGAGAGATGCTTTCCTTGACAAGAGATTCAGAGAAGAAAATTCACAGGCTAAGTTCCATGACCAATCAGCAACCATTCTTAAAGATATTCAAAGTGCTTTAGGTGATGGTGCAGATATCACAGACCAATCGGGTCTTATGGGTGCTATTGAACAGATTTATACAAATCTTCAGAATTTCATAAGCTCACCTGTTTCAGACTCAGAAGCAAACCTTGTAATGTCTGCATTTAAGAATTTAACTCAGGTTCTTTCACAAATGAATGCAAGACTTGACAATGTTCTTAAACAACAATACACAGATATGTCAGTTACAGTTGATAAAACAAATAGTATTTTAGAGCAGATTGCTCATATTAATAAAACTCTTCGTGATAATATTGCTACTGACAATGATTATCAGGCAAACGAGCTTTTAGACCAGAGAAACTTGCTTTTAGATGAACTTTCAGAATACTGCGACATTCATGTTACTGAAAATTTGGATGGAACAATAGATGTTGATATAGGCGACCACAATGCAATTGATGGTGTTAAGTACAATGTTCTTAACCTTTATCAGAATCAGGATGGTACAGTTGCTGTTACTTGGAGTGATACAGGTAAAAATGTAGGACTTACCGGTGGTACAATTCACGCGTATATTGAGTTTCTCAATGGTCGCGGTCCTTGTATGCAGAGTGGTAACGAAACATCTGCAAATGGTCTTATGTACTATAGAGACAGAATTGATTCAATTGCAAGTGCATTTGCAAATATTGCAAACCACGCAATTCCAGAGTATGACGAAGCAACAGGTCAACCGAAGGTTGATGGAGAGGGTAAAACAGTTTATAAGATTTTACTCGCAGCAAAAACATCAAGTGGTAAAACAAACTCAAAAGCACCTGTTACTGCAGCGAATATTTCACTCAGTGATGAGTGGGTTAACAACGCAGCAGGTTACTTTATTTATAACAGAGCAGAAACAATTGAAGATTATGCTTCAAACTTAGCTTCTGCACTTATTGAAGATAAGTTTACATTTGAAGCTTATGGTGAAACCTTTACAGGTACATTTGCTGAATATGAAATTGACTTCTTAGGTAAACTTGGTACAGAAATCAGCTTCCAGGAAGGAAGACATGATGCAACAGAGCTTGTTGCTAATGACTTTATGGGTCAAAGAGATTCGATTTCAGCAGTTTCATCTGACGAAGAAGCGGCAGATATGATTGTTTACCAAAAAGCTTATGAAGCTGCTTCCCGTTTAATGACTGCTATGGATGATTTGCTTGATACAATCATAAATAGAATGGGTCGAGTAGGACTTTAAGAAAGGAGCCTTAAGCAATGAGAGTTGCAGATAAAACAACGCAAAGAAACTATATAAAATATCTTAATAAAGCAAGAAATGATTATGCTGAAACTAATATGAAAATTGCTTCGGGTAATCGTTTCATTGAATTGTCAGAAGATGTTTCTGCTGGTACAAGAATGCTTAACTCCAGAGTAGAGCTTTTTAAATCAGAAAAACAGCTTTCTAATGTTCAGGCTATTAACAGTGAATTTAAAGCAGTTGAAGACTCAATGATGTCAATGAACGATGTTCTTAATGAAATCATTGGTACAAAGCTTGTAAAAGCTGTAACTGAAACAACAGGTGAAGCTGGTCGAGTTACAATTGCATCGGAAATCAAGTCAATGAAAGAAGAACTTATTCAGTTTGCAAATATGAAGTTTGCTACTAAATATCCTTTTGGTGGTTCTACTGCAAAAACAGCTCCGTTCTCATTCAGTGATGATGGTAAGCTTCTTTACAATGGAATTGATGTAGATAGTGTTCAACAAAGAGCTGATGGTTCAAGATATTATGTTGATGAAAATGGTGTTGAGCAAGATATTTCAATGGATAACCCATTATACCTTGATATTGGTTTAGGTGTTCGTGTTGATGGTGATTCATTCAACTCTGTATCAGGTTTTGAAGCATCATTCTCAGGTCTTCAAATTTTAGGCTTTGGAACAACAGAAGATGGTAAGCCAAACAATATAATAAACATCTTGACTGAAATTGAAGATAAATTAGTAAACTACGATATAGATGAATTAAAACAACTTCAAGGACATCTTACAGACAGAGTTGATGTTTTCAGAACTAATGTTACAGATATTGGTGCAAAAACTAATTTCCTTGATACAATGGAAACGAGACTTCAAAATCAGGTAGATAACTACAAATTCAGAATTGATGAACTTGTTGGTATCAACGATGCTGAAGAAGCAACTAACCAATCAATGAATGACTACATTTTAAAAGCGGTTATTCAAATGGGTTCACAAATACTTCCTGTTTCATTATGGGATTATTTAAGATAAGAGTTTTAGATAATAAAGCAAATAGATAATAAATGGATTTGATTTTAATACAAGGAAGGGATTTAAATGCAAGTTATCGAGATTAAGACAACTCCAGGTAAATATGAATTAGAAGTAACACCTGCAAAATTAGAATATGATAACGACACTGTCCGCGATATGCAGGTGCAGACAACTCCATCAACTCTTAAAATTGATGCGAAGAATATATCTGTAAAAATCGATAGCTATGAAAGTCGTAAGTCAATAGGCTTAATGACTATGGGTGATAGAATAAGCTATGAAGCAAATCGTGGTCAACAACATATCGCTGAAAAAACTAGGGAATATGTTGATATCGGAAAACAAATTTCTAATATTCACGAGGGTGCTAATATTCCAAGTATCATTGCTCAAAAAAGGATAAACGAGGGAACTACACATCTTGTGACAGCATTTTTCCCAAGTGTTGGTCCTAACATTTCATGGGAACCAAATGAGCTTAATATGGAATATACACCAACCGAGCTTGATATCAACTGGCAAGAGCTTGACCGTTCAATGACTTATATTGCTGGTAGTGTTAAATTTAATGTTGTTCAAAGAGCAAGTGTTGATATTGAATATGTCGGAGGACCTAACTACTTCCCTAAGAGCTCAGCACCTGATGCTGAATAAAGTGTCAAATAAAACCCAAGGAGTTTAAATTATGATTTACAAAACAAGAGATTTTGGTGAAAGAGAAATTCCAGATTCAAAGGTTATTATTTTTAAACAACCAGTTTTTGGTTTTGAAGATTATACAAGATATACAATGATTTTTGATGAAGAGATTGGTGAGCAGATTGTCTGGTTACAGTCTCTTGAGGAGCCAGATCTTTGTTTCTTATTATTTGATGCTTCAGCTTTTAAGGAGTTTTATAAGCCTGAAATTTCAGAGGAAAATGAAAAAACTTTAGGTGCTGGTGAATATGCTTGTTGGGTAGTTCTTTCAGTGAAAGAGGATTTCAACGAATCAACAGTTAACCTTAAAAGTCCAGTAATTCTCAATACAACATCAGGATTAGCTTCTCAAATTATTTTAGAACAAGATTACCCCGTAAGACATCCTGTATTAGAGGGGGTAAATTAAAATGTTATTATTAACAAGAAAAGAAGGCGAATCTTTAATAATTGAGGTTGAAGGTCTTAAAGAACCAATTGAATTAAAAATTGTAGATATAAATAATCAGGTGAGAGTCGGTGTTACCGCTCCAAAAGAATGTAAAATCTGGCGTGAAGAATTATACCAGACAATACAGGCGAATAAACAAGCTGCATCGAGAGCAGAAATGCCAAAAGCTGACCTTAAATCTATGATGCAAAAGCTTAATAAATAGAAATGTGAAAGGGGTGTTCGGTATGTCTTTAATTGAAGATGTAATCGGTTGCCTCCAAGAAAAAACAAAACTTCTTTCAGAGGTTGAAAGAATAACTGAATCAATGGCGGTTGTTCCCCAGGAAGAACTTTTAACCTGTACAGAAAAACGCGGAAAGCTTGTTGATGAAATAAAGCTTTTAGACGATAAGCTTCGTGAATTCGCGGGTATGGATAATAATATAAGAAGTGTGCTTAATAATTTTTGTGAAAAAGATGATTTAACCGAAGAACTTTCAAAGGTTTATATCGAGGTTCTTGCAGTTAATGCGGTTCTTAACAGAATTAATAAAAATGATGATGTTATAAAAAACAGAATTGAGTATGAAAGAGAAAAAATACTCAATAAAATTCAAAGTTTTAACCAAAGTGGCGAAGCTGCTACTCAAAGGTATTATAAATCAGTTCATGGTACAAGTTTTACACCGGTTAATGTTTCAAGAGATATAAAGATTTAACTTTAAAGAAAAGGAGTTGTTTTTATGAATGTTAACTCAACAACATCTTCAGTAAGCTCAAACAATGGTTTTTCTGGAATGATTTCTGGTATGGATACCGATAGCTTAGTTGAAAAATTACTTTCTGGTACACAATCTAAAATAGATAAACAAAAGGGCTTAAAAACTCAGACTGAATGGAAAATTGAAAACTATCGTGATGTTATAACACAAATCAATAGTTTTTCATCTAAATATTTTAATACTGCATATGGCGCAAGCAGTAAAAACAATTTAGCTTCATCGGCGTTTTTTAATGCAATGACCTCTAAGGTTACTGGTGGAAATGCTGTTAAAATTGTATCTTCGGCAGCAGGTGCTTCTACAGAAGATATGAACATAATTGTAAAGCAACTTGCTTCTAAAGCAAAACTTACATCTTCTGTTAATGTAAGTGGTGAATCTGTTCTTAAAGGCGGTACAGTTAATGTTGACCAGATTAAATCAGTAATTGATACAGAAGGCGAATTTACTTTTACCCTTTCTTTAGATGGAGCAGGAAAATCAATAACTTTAAAAGATGAAGATATTACAGACGCTTCAGGTAATATAACTGAAGATTCTATAATCAGTGCTTTAGAAACAGAAGTATCTCAGAAATTCGGTGGTTACGTAAAAGTAAATACAGCAGAAGTAGATGGTGCTAAAAATATAAGTTTAGCAGTCGATTTTAATGGTGAATCAGGTCATGAACTCAAAGTTACAGGTTCCAATGCAATGGCGTTAGGTTTAAATCCTGGTACTTCAACAAGAATCAGTACTTCTTCAAAGTTAAGCGAATTAGGTTTAACAGGGGATGCTTTCTCATTTGAAATAAATGGCGAAAAGTTTGAGTTTACTGCTGAAAGTACAATAGCTGATGTCATAAGTGCTGTTAATAAGAGTGACGCAGGTGTTAAGCTTTCTTATTCTTCAATTTCTGACTCATTCTCGATTGAAGCTACAGAATCTGGTTCAAAATATGGAATTAATATAACAGAAACTTCGGGTGGATTTTTATCAAAGATTTTTGGTAGCGAAAATTTTGAAAATGGTGTTCTTAAGCAAGATGCTGTAACAAAAGGTACAGACGCAATCGTTTCAATCAATGGTAACGAGTTCTCAAGAACTTCAAATAATTTCACAGTTGAAGGTGTTACATTACAACTTACAGAGGTAAGTCAGGCTAAATATGATGCTGCCGGTAATGTAACAGGTTACGAAGAAACAAAGGTTACAACAGAACGCAATACAGAAGCTATTTTTGATACAATAAAATCATTTGTTGAAGATTACAACAAAATGATAGAAAAACTTAATGGCTATGTAACGGCTGATCCTACCTATCGTAAATATGCACCGCTTACTGATGCTCAAAGAGACGAGATGACTGAAAGTCAAATCGAAAAATGGGAAGAAAAATCAAAGCAAGGTCTTCTTTATGGTGATAGTACAATTCGTGGTTTCCTTCAGGATATGAGAAGTGCACTCTATACACGTTCAAATACATCTGCTATTGCACTTTACAATATTGGTATTGAAACATCAAGCAATAAAGAAGATAGAGGTAAGCTCGTTATTGATGAAGAAGCTCTTAAAAAAGCACTTTCAGAGAATATTGAAGAAGTAGAAAAATTATTTGTTGGTGAAAATGGCCTTGCTGATAAACTTACAAATATAATGGATAAAACTGCTAAAGTCAGTGCTGGTTCTCCAGGTGAATTGGTTCGCCTTGCTGGTGCAAAAGAATTAAAAGCAACTCAGACTAACTCTACACTTGCTGCAGAACTTAAAAGAATTGATGATAGAATTTCTCTTCTTAACACAAGATATAATAAGGAAAAAGATAGATATTGGAAGCAATTTAATGCTATGGAAACTATCATTTCTAACTACAGTGCACAGAGTGCATATTTAGGTCAACAATTTACCTATTGATTTTTTTGGAGAAATAGTATAAAATGAGGGTGTATTATGGTAAATAATCCGTACCAACAGTACTCACAGCAGTACAAGCAACAATCTGTTATGTCGATGACTGCTGTTGAAATGCTCACTGCATTATATGATGCCGCTATGAAGGATTTTGAGTTAGCGAAAATCGCTCACGAAAAAAATGATATAAATTCAGTAAATAAAAATCTTCAGAAGGCACAGGCAATTTTCAGATATTTAAGAGGAAATCTCGATTTCAAATATGGCATTTCTAAAAATCTTGATCAGCTTTACGAATTCTTTTTAAATGTTGCAATTCAGGCGAATATCAAAAAAGATTTTTCACAGGTTGACGATGTTATTTCTATGATTAAAGAGCTTCGTGATACTTATGTTCAGGCTGATAAAATTGCAAGGTCATCTGGTGCAAGTGTATAAAAATAAGGGCTTTTTAAAGGAGAACCTTACTTATGTTTTTTAATTCTTATAATTTCAAATTACTTGAGGCGGGTACAAATCTTACCTGGACAAAGCAAGAGCTTCATATGCAAAATATCGCAAATGTTGAAACTCCAGGGTACAAAGCAAAACAACTTGATTTTGTTAATGTTTTAAGTGAAGAGCGCAGAAATGTAACTTCAACTAATATTATTGAAACTCAGGTTGTTGAGGATGAGACTGCTTCAACTCGTTCTGACGGTAACAATGTTAATATGGAGAAAGAGAGTATTGAGCTTTATAAAGCTTATGCTCAGTACAGTATGTTATTAGGTAAAGTCAGGTCAGAGTTTGATAAATACGGTTACGTATTGAACAGTAATATGAAATAAGAGGTGTAAGAAATGGGATTTTGTAATTCATTAGATATAGTTGGTTCTGCTTTGACAGCTGAACGCTTCAGAACAGATATTATTACACAAAACATAGCAAATGAAAAAACAACAATGACTGAGAGCGGAGAGCCTTATAGAAGACAGCAAGTTGTTTTACAAGAACGCGGAATGTCTTTCTCTGAGGAGCTTTCAAATGCTCAAGGCGGTGGTGTTAGAATTGCTGAGGTTGTAGAGAGTGAACGCGAGTTTACAAAGGAATATGACCCAACGAACCCACTTGCAGATGAAAATGGCTATGTTACATATTCAAATGTTGATACAACAGAAGAAATGATTGATTTAATGGCTGCTTCAAACGCATATCAGGCAAACTTAACAGCTTTATCAGTTGTAAAATCAATGATTACAAAGACACTTGAATTGAAAAAATAATATAAAGAGCTTCCTGGATTTTTCCAGGAAGTTTTTTTGTGCAATTTATCAATATTTTTTACAAAAAATATTGATAAATTGCTTTTATTATGTTAATATTGTACTAATATAGGTGAATTATACACTTTTATGGGAGAGGTAGTATGGGTGAGACCAATTTTAAGGCTGTAGATTTCGTAAAAAATATATTTTCTTCACACCTTGAGGAAAAGCATATTGAAGAAAGCTACAAAAACTTTACAGATGATGCGGATATATATGGTTTAGTGCAGAATGGCAGTATTCATGGTTTACCTGCCATTAAGGCGGCGTTAAAAACTTTTTTGACTTTAACAAACGTGAATTGCACTTTGACCTTTAGCGAAGAAGCAGAAAAATTTATTAAGCCGAATATTTATTTAGTCAGCTTTGTAATGGAGTTAAAAAACACCGAAACAGAGCAGATATTGGTATTGCGTAATTCTGCAGTTGTTATTGAAATAGAAGGCGAGTTAAAAATTTCTTCGCTCAATATAACGGTACTTGATAGAAACTCTATGCCTTTAACTTATTTTATAGAAAGAATAGAGTTAGGTTATGAGTCAGAGCTTTATCGTGATATGTTAAGTGAAAGTGTTAATGCTGGTATTTTAGGATGTTACAATGATGAGGGCTTTGAACTTTACGTGATTGACGATAATTTTTCAAGGATGCTTGGTTATTCTAATAAAAAAGAACTTTTAATTGATATGAATAACCAGATAACAAATATTATTTACCGTGATGATATTCCATATGTTGAAGAAGAACTAAAAAAGCATACAGAATCAGGAGAAAAATATGAGCTTACATATCGTGTAAGAAAGAAAAACGGCAGATTTATATGGATAAAAGATAATGGTAAGGTAGTAAAGGTACAGGATAGAGTTGCATTGGTTGGTGTGTGCCACGATGTGACAGAAAATATCGAAAATAAACAAAAACTTAAAGACACTGAAAACCGTTTTAAATTGGCGATTAACGGTGCAAAAATGCTTGTTTGGGAATATGATATAAAAAACAAGTCGGCGCGTTATCCACAAGGTACAGAAATCGGTGAAATTGGAAGAGAGGTTATTCTCTACGATTACCCAGAAAGATTATTTTATCAAAATGTAGTTGTAAAGGAACAATGCGAAGAATTCAGAGAATTCTATAAAAGAGTTGATTTTGGTGATGAGAAGGAATTAAAAGGTACCTTCTGGATGCTTAACTCCACCTCAAATATTAAAAGATGCATGGAGATTTCTTATTCTGTTGTCAGAGATGAAGCTGGTAATGGTATTATTGCTTATGGTATGAGCCGTGATATTACAGAGCAGAAATTCAATGAAAAGCGCTTTAAGGAAGAGCTTGCATTCAGAAATAAAATGGGTGATAATATTCTTTCTACATCGTGCGTAAATTTAACCTTAGGTATAGTTGAAAATTTAAGATACGGTGACTCTTATGTAAAAGATGAGAGTATTATTACTACGATTGATTACAGAGAACGTTCAATGCATTTTCTTGATGAATGTGAAATGACAGATGAGCAGGCAAATAATCTTTCTGTAGAAAATCTTCTTAAATTATTTGAAAAAGGCGTTACAGAGGTAAGAGAAGAATATTTCGCAAAATTAAAAGATGGAAACCGAATTTGGATTTGTGTAGATGTTAATATTCTTAAAAGTCCTAAAACGGGGAATATTCTTGCATTTTTCTATAATAAAGACACAACCAATGAAAAAATGTCATCAATTATTTCTGAAAAAGTGCTTTCTCAGAACTATCTTGAGGTTGGTATAATAGACACTATTCATGATACATATACTCGTTTTTATTCACAGGCAACTAATATCAGTCAATTCAATAATAACTTTCCTTTTGAAGCTGGTATGGAGGTTTTCTGCGAAAAGCGTGTTACAGATGGTGACCGCAAGAGAGTTAAAAAGTATATGACATTAGACTATATTAACTCAGCTATTAAAAAGAATGGCATTGTGGAATTCCAGTTCTTAGGTCTTGATAGAAATGGTAACGAAGAATATAACAGTATGGTAATTAAACCATTGTTTAAGGACAGAACTGATATATTACTTTCAACAAGGTCAAATGTGGATGCTATTGTAAGAGAAGGTCAGAAGAAGGAGAAAAAGCTTCAAAAAGCTATTGAAGAAGCCAAGAAGGCAAATGAAGCAAAAACAGATTTCTTTGCAGGAATAAGTCACGATATGCGTACACCTATGAATGCTATTATCGGAATGTCAGCATTAGGTGTAGATGAATGTAAGGATGAAGTAATAAGAAAATATTTCTCTAATATTGATGCATCTGCACATTTCTTATTAGGTCTTATAAATGATGCACTTGATAGCTCGCAGATTGAGAAAAACGTTATGAAATTAACGTACGAGCCATATTGTTTGGATGAGTTTAAGCATTACGTTAATTCTGTTGTGCGTTCTCTTTGTGAGGCAAAGAAAATCGAGTTTAATATGTCGTTCACTGAAACCTTTGCGAAATGTGTAAGCACAGATAAATTAAGATTTAATCAGATTTTCTTCAATCTTCTTTCAAATGCGGTTAAATTTACACCCGAAAAAGGTCGTATTGATTTTATAATGGAATTTGTAAGTCGCAACAACGGTGTAATTGTTCAACGCTTTATTGTAAGAGATACCGGTATTGGTATGAGCAAGGAATTCCAAAAGAAGATGTTCAATCAATTCGAACGTGAAAAAACTACAGGTGATATGAGCACTTCGGGTACAGGCTTAGGTCTTTTTATAACTAAATACGTTGTTGAGCTTATGGGCGGTACTATAGAAGTAAACAGCGAGATAGGTAAAGGCTCTGAATTTATAGTTGAGCTTGCTTTACAAGAGGTTGACGCTAATGATAATCAATTTGCTTCTCCCGACAAACTTTCAGACGATGACTATGACACTATTTTGAAGGATAAAAGAATTCTTCTTTGTGAGGATAACGAAATGAATAGCCAGATAGCAGTCAGAGTTTTAGAGAAAAAAGGTATGCTTGTTGAGTGTGCTCCCGACGGACAAGCAGGGCTTGAAAAGTTCAATAACTCAGATGAAGGCTATTACGATGCTATTCTTATGGATGTCAGAATGCCTGTAATGGATGGTTTGGAAGCGACTAAATTCATACGTAATTTAGAGCGTATGGACTCCAAAAAAGTACCTATAATTGCTATGAGTGCAAATACTCATAAAAAAGATATAGAATCGGCTTTAAAGGCAGGTATGTCTACGCACATAGGTAAACCGTTCGATGTAAAAGAACTTTACAGAGTTATAAGTCTTGAATTAATTAAAGAATAATAAAAAACAACCATTGAATGTAAAAAACTCGATGGTTGTTTTGCTTTAGGAATTGGAAATTCGTGGAATAATCTTATTAGAGGATAGTTATATCCTGTTGGTTGTTAGTTAATAATGAAAGTAGGTGCGAAAATGAGTTTTATAGATACAAGTAGTTTTAGCCTTATGACTTCTATTAATCATCTTAGAAAAAACGCTAAGCTTGAAAGTAAATGGGAAAAAAGAAAGCAAGAGGGTTTTTCTACCGATGGCTTAACTGAACGCCAGAAAGATAATGTGAATTTTATTAATGCATATAAAGAGCAACAGGAATTGCATCCTGAAGATAAAGAAATGCAAAGAATAACAAATAAAATTTACGCTGGTGGTAAATTAACAGAGCAAGAAATGCAGTATTTGCAAAAGAAAAACCCTGTTCTTTATCAGAAAATGCGTGCTGTAGAAGCTGAAGCAAAGCAGTATGAAGAAGATTTAAAACGTTGTAAAACAAAGGATGAAGCGCAACGAATTAAAATGAATAAAATTAACGCTTCAGTTGCAAGTATTCGTTCTGTGGAAAGTAACCCTAATATTTCTGATGCAGATAAATTGGCTTTTGCTCAGGCTGAGCAGGCAAAAATGCGTGAGATTGAAAAAATAACTACTAAATTCATTGAAAGTGGTGCTTATGCTGCTCTTCCTACAGATGCAGAAAAATTCCAGACCGAAAAAGAATTGGAAGAAGCGAAGAGAGAAGAATTGCAGGGTACAGATACAGAAAAAACTCAGGATTCAGAAGAGGTTCAGGAAACAGGAAACAGAAAGCAGGAAACAGGTGAAGTGAAGACTGCGACAACTGAAGAAATTGCCGAAGCGGTTAAGAAACTTGTTGGTAAAAATACTGAAACTGAATTTAAAATTGGCGACAATAAACGCAACCAAACTGAAATTCAGCTTTCAGATGAATTCAGAAAAATAAAGAATTCAAAAGCTAAAAAGGCTTATGTTAAAGCAGTGTTGGATTATAATGTTATTGACAAGAATTAATTGCTTTAAATAAAGTGAATCAGTAATTCCAATGGGATTGCTGGTTCATTTTATTTATATTTCTATACCAATTTTAATAAAATCCTGATATGCTTTGATAAGGCTTTTATATGGTAATTTTTCATCGTCGGGTAATGTTTCTATAAGTTTTTCAAGTTCTTTTATACGTTCGTTAAAATCTAAATCGTATTGTTGTTCTTGCCATTTTAATTTAATATTAAGTTCATTTAACTGTTTTTGAATATCTTTCAAGTAAATTAATTTTTCTTTTTCTAATAATTTGATGTAGTTTTCTACATTTTTAGGATTTTGTGAAATTAAACTTTTCAAAGCCAAGAATTGCTCAGGGAGCATATCAGGTTTGTTGTTGCGAATCCAGTTGAATTGCTCCTTGATTATATCTACTCTGTCCGTTTCGGTATTAACAATATTTTTTATTGTTGCCATTTTCTTAAATTTTCTTATTGAAAAAAATTTATATACAAGCAAAAAATCACCATCCTACGGAACATTTAAGGGAATATACCTTAAAAGTCAATAAGGGATTTTCCCTTAGGGCATAATTATCATAAAGGATAGGTGATTATGTTGTTTAAACGAGTTCGTGATTTACGAGAAGACAATGATTATACACAAAAGCAATTAGCAGAATATTTAAAAATACATCAGACAACTTATTCGGATTGTGAAATAGGAAATTTAAATATTCCTGTAGATGTTTTGGTGAAGCTGGCAAAATTATATAATACAAGTACAGATTATATACTTGGTTTAACCGACAATATTGAACCATATAAATAACAAAGGGGCTGTAAAAAAACAGTCCCTTTGTTATTTGTTAGCCAATAGCTAATCACTACGTTTCCTCTTTGTCACCGCACAAGTAAGGCATATTACATCCGAAGCACCGGCAATTAAAAGTGTTTTCGCACATTCGTCAAGTGTAGCTCCAGTTGTTTTTATATCATCACAAACAAGAATTCTTTTGTCCAGAACATCAATGTCGGGATTTACCGAAAATACGCCTAACAGATTACCTTTTCTTGAATTTTTATCAAGAAAATGCTGGTCGCCAGTTTCGTCTGTTTTAAATAATAATTCTACACATTGTAAATCCAAAAGATCGCACATTTTTCTCGTGAGTAGCTCTGCCTGGTTAAAACCGCGTTTTTTGAGTTGCTTTTTATACATTGGTACAAAAGTGATTAAATCTGGCGAATAGTCCAGAATGTTGTTAACATAACATTTCGCCATTTCTTCTGAGAGTACATCAGCAATCTCTGTCTTTTTACGGAATTTTAAAAGCTTAATAGAATTACCAGCAGTTCCGTTGTAATATAATGGAGCAAAAATTGCATCGTAAAAGGACTTGTGTTTTTTACAACTACAATCCTCTTTACTGCAACCACACAAAACACATAATTCACCGGTTATCGCGTGAAGATTATCTTCGCATTTTTGGCAAATTTCTTCGTTGTGTTTTATAACAGATAAACAGTAACGACATCTGTTTGGAAACAAAAATGAAACTAAAAAATCTTTTAATTCTTGTCTGTTCATTAAAATTCAGCCTTTAAGAAATGAGATAGCGCAGAATAGCGTTTTGCCTTTTTGTCGTTCTGGGTCATTTTGTAAATTAAATCACCAGAGCCTACGGTGATTAACATATCTTTAGCTCTTGTAACGGCGGTGTACAAAAGATTACGGTAAGCTAAGTTTGGCACAATTCCCATAGTTGGAATAATAACAGCTTTAAATTCGCTACCCTGACTTTTGTGTACTGTTATAGCGTAAGATAAATCTAAATCTGCTAAATGTTCAGCAGCAAGCTCTGCAATTCTGCCATCAAAGTTTATTGTGACAAGTCCGCATTTTGCATCAATTTTGTCGAGTATTCCTATATCACCATTAAAAATACCGGTACCTTTTTCGTCTTCGCTTTCCCACTCAATATTATAATTATTTTTAGTCTGCATTACTTTGTCTCCCTCACGGAAAAGCTGACCAGCAATAATTATTTCTTGTTTTTTGTTATCCCGAGGATTTAAAAGATTCTGCAGTATTTTGTTTAAATTTACCGTACCAGTTTCACCTTTTTTTGAAGGGCATATTACTTGAATATCTGAAAGTGGATCCCATCCATAAGCATTTTTTAGCCTTGTGGCACAAAGTTCGGCAACAGTTTCTGCTGTTAAAAATGGTGATGTTCTTTCCATATGGAAAAAGTCTTTGCCGTCATTTTTTAGGTCAGGCATTTCGCCAACAACAATTTTGTGAGCGTTGCTTATAATTTTGCTTTCCATAGCCTGACGGAAAACTTTGTTTAATTCTACAACTGGTAATACCTCAGCCTTTATTAAATCGTGTAAAACATTACCAGGACCTACTGGAGGTAACTGGTCAGAGTCACCGACTAAAATAAGTCGGCAACCAAGTGGTAATGCATCTAATAGACTTGCAAAAAGTGATATATCTACCATAGAAAGTTCGTCTAAAATAAGTGCGTTACAATCAAGTGGGTTTTTAGCATCGCGTCTGAAAACAGGCTTGTCGTCTTCATCCCACTCAACCTCTAAAAGTCTATGGATTGTTTTAGCTTCTTTGCCAGTTAGTTCGGTCATTCTTTTTGCAGCTCTGCCAGTAGGGGCAGCTAAAGCGATATCAAGATTTTGCTTTTCAAATACATTTATAATTCCCTTGATAGCGGTGGTTTTACCAGTACCTGGTCCACCAGTGAGAATTAAAAGACCTTTGTTTGCAGCGGTGGCAATTGCCGTTCTTTGCAAATCTTCATATTTTATATTGTTTTCGTATTCAATATCGTCAATTGTTTGTGCCAGGGTGCTCATTCTCGGTGGTGGAAAATTTGCAACAACGCTCATTCTTTCGGCAATTTTCTTTTCATCTCTGAAAGAAGAGGGTAAGAATAAAAATTCATTTCCTTCAATTATATATGCTTTTAACTGTGCTGTTGAAATTAATGAGTCTATTGTAATGTCAATAGTATCTTCATTTGTTGAAAGTAAATCGGCACAAGGCTTTAGAAGTTTTTCTCTTGGAATGCAGGTGTGACCACGTGACGCACGATTGTGTCGCATAACATGAAGAATACCCTCTTTTATTCTGAATTCGGGAACAGGCTTTTCTTCTAATTTTTCTTCGATAACCTCTGCTTTTTCAAAGGAGATTCCAATACCCAGAGAGCATAGACAATAAGGGTTCTCTTTGACTCTTTCTACAGCCTGAATTCCAAGTTTTTTGTAAATTCGCACACATTCGTTAGGGGTTAAACCATATTTTTCAAGACCTAACATAACAGTTCTCATAGCATATTGTTTTTTGAATTCTTCACTTATGTTTTTTGCTTGGTCAACAGATATACCTTTTAAATCGGCTAATCTTTCAGGTGTGTTTTCAATAACATTAAGCGTGTCAGCACCAAAGGCTTCGACAATTAAAAGAGCTTTTTTAGGGCCAATTCCTCTTATTACACCAGATGAGAGATATTTTATAATTTGCTCACTTGTTTCAGGTAAAGTTCTTGTAAAGCTCGTTACCTTTAACTGTCTTCCAAAGGTAGGGTGCATAACGAAGGTACCAGTAAGAGAAACTGTTTCACCCGCGGTAATTCCAGGCATAACGCCGACTGCTGTGAAAAGCTCGTCTTCACTTGAAAAATCAAGCACAGTAAAGCCGTTGGTATCATTCTGGAACGTAATATCTTCAACCACACCGGTTATTGTTTCAAGTTCTGCTTCCACCTTTTTCACCACACTTTTTTAAATATCGGATTCATTTTATCACAAAACAAAAAAATATGCGATAATTTTATAGAATTTTTATAAATAAATTGAAAAAGAAATATTTGTATGATAGAATTAAAACGTTATAAAAAATTAGTGGGATTGGTGACACTATGAAGTATTTAATCAACAAAACAAATCATTGTGATTTTAAAACAATCGCAGTAAACAGATTAGACCCACGTGCATATTTTATTGCACATTCAAAGAGACTTAAAGCACTTCAGATGGATTACTCTTACGAAAGATATCAGAGTGACGTTGTTACAGTGCTTTCTGGTGAATGGGATTTTAAATATTATAAGAAAAAATCTAAGCTTCCAGAAAAGTTGGATACAAGTAAAATCACTTTTGATAAAATCAATGTACCATCTACCTGGCAGAGAACAGGTTATGATAACCCAGCTTACATAAACTGCCCCTATACATTTGACCCTGTTTATTTAGGTCTCCCTGAAAAGCAAGGCGTAAAACCACCTGAACTTCCAGAAGATTTTTCTTGTGGCGTTTACAGAAAATTCGTAAAAATTGATGACGTAAACAAGAATTTTATAATTACATTTTTAGGTGTTGCGGCTTCTCTTGACCTTTATGTTAATGGTCAATATGTAGGTTACGGAGAGGGTTCACACAACTCCTATGAATTTGATATTACAAAATATTTGGCTGAAGGTGACAATGAAATTGTTGCCGTAGTTTTCCGTTGGACAAATGGTTCATATCTTGAAGCACAGGATATGTTCAGAGAAAACGGCATTTTCCGTGATGTTCTTCTTCATAAATATGAAAAAACATATATTTATGATTATGAAGCAATTCCTGTTAAAAAGGGCAATAAATATAACCTTACAGTTAAAGCTGATGTTAAAGGTGATTTGAAAAACAAAAAGATTGAAGTCGCTTTACACGATGGTGCTAAATTTATTGCGACAAAGACAGTAGAAGCAGAAAAAGAAGTAAAATTAGCACTTGAAAATCTTGACGTTCTTGAATGGAGTGCTGAAATTCCTAATCTTTATCAGTTGTTTATTACTGTTTACGACGGCAAAAATGAAGTAATGACAATCCGTTCATTTACAGGCTTTAAGGATATTAAAATTAAAAATGCAGTATTCTATTTCAATGGTAAAAAGGTTAAATTAAAAGGCGTAAACCACCACGATACCCATGAAACAAAGGGTTACTGTATGAATTACGATGATTTACTTAAAGATGTTCTTCTTATGAAAGAGTATAACGTAAACTGTGTTCGTACTTCACACTATCCACCAGACCCACATTTCTTAGAGCTTTGCGACCACTACGGTCTTTACGTTGTTGATGAAGCAGATATTGAAACTCACGGTCTTTACCATTTAGGTTGTGAGGGTACTGCTATCAGTAACGATGTAAAATGGGCAAAGCATTATATGGATAGAGTAAGAGGAATGTATTATCGTGACAGAAACCACGCTTCAATTACAATGTGGTCGTTAGGCAACGAAGCAGAAGGCTATAAATGTCAAGATAAATGCTATAAGATGTTAAAAGAAATCGGCACAGAAATTCCTGTTCATTATGAAAGCGTTTGCAGAACAAAACGTCAGCACTACGATGTGTATTCTGAAATGTATACTCACCCAGATGATTTAATTAAAGTAAGAGAGGGTAAGCGTGGTAAATCTTACAAAGAAGTACCTTTCTATTTATGTGAATATGCTCACGCTATGGGTGTGGGTCCGGGTTCTTTAGAAGATTATTTTGATATTTTTATGTCACACGATATCTTTATGGGTGGTTGTATCTGGGAATGGGCAGACCACTCTGTAAAACACGATAAGAAAAAAGATGGATTTAAATATGAATATACCTATGGTGGTGACCACGGTGAAAAATTACACGATGGTAACTTCTGTGTGGATGGTCTCTTCTATCCTGACAGAACTCCGCACACTGGTGCTTTGCAGATGAAAAATGTTTATCGTCCATTAAGAGTTAAACAGTTTAAAAACAATAAACTTACAATTACAAATACCAATCGTTTCAAATCTTCAAAAGGAATTGAAGTTTACTGGGAGCTTCAGGAGAACGGTGTAAATGCAATTTGTGGTTCGTTCTTAACAGAAATTGAAGCTCTTAAAGACCAAACATTTACACTTTATTTACCAAAAATAAATAAAGATAAAAATGTTTATCTTAACGTTACTTATCTTAACGACGATTTTGAGATTGCAAAAGAACAACTCCAGCTTAACAAAGCAGATTTTGATTTACCAAGACTTACAAGCGGTAAAATGTCAATTACTTCAAATGATGATATTTTAACTGTTAAGTATGAAAATGGCAGTGTTGAATTTTCAGAAGAAACTGGTGAAATGTTAAGCTACAAGAGAAATGGTGTAAGCATCTTGAATAAAACTCCTGTTTCTCATAAAGGCTTTATGTTAAATCTTGCAAGAGCATACCTTGATAACGATGCTGATGTAACACTTCAGATGTGGAAGGAACAAAACCTTTCTAATCCGAAAATTGAAGTTAACGATATAAGCGCAGAAGTGAAATCAGGAATTGCAACTGTTTCAGAATATTTAACTGTTTATGGTAAGGAAGACCCGATTTTTGATGCTCATATTCTTTACATTATCGGCGGTAATGGTGTTATAGATGTTGAGGTTGCCATAAAGCGTACTGTAGAAGGCGAAAAAGTTTTAACATCAGTTCCAAGAATCGGCCTTACAGTTGAATTAGATAAAAAATTTAATAAGTTCGAGTATTTCGGACGTGGCGACAGAGAATGCCTTAATGACTTCAAAGCACAGTCTTACGTAGGACTTTACGAAAGTACAGTTGTTGAAAGTAATGAGCCTTACATTCGTCCACAGGATAACTCAAACCACTGTGATACAAAATATGTGAAGCTTATGAGTGATGATGCAGAGGTGCTCATTTACTCTGACAGAGATTTCACTTTCAATATTCATAATTATACACAGGAAACTCTCGCTAAATCTAAGCACAGAGAAGATGTAGTTGACGAAAAAACAACTTTTGTTACTCTTGATGGCTTTACAAGAGGTACAGGTACAAATTCATGCGGTCCTACAACTCTCCCGCAATATACTATTGATTTATCAAAAGAACTTACATTTAATTTTGTAATTGTTCCTGATAAAAAAGAGGGCTAAATTATGGCAATGTTAGAATATATTTATCATTCAACTGAGAGTGAGAATTATGAGAATATTCTTACTCTCAGAGAAAAAGATATTAAAGACGAAAAAGCTTTTCATTTAAGTTGTGTTATAGGTGGCACAATCCTTGCTTGCGGAAGTCTTATCGAAAAAGAAAAAGGCATTTTTGAAATTTACGGCTTGCTTGTCAAAGAGCAATACCGCTTAAAAGGACTCGGCACAAAGATTGTCGAGAGATTAAAAAAAGAAGCAAAAGAAAATGGGGCTACAGAAATTTTTGCAAATGTACCTGTTTCAAGTATCCGCTTTTTTGAGAAAAATGGCTTGGCTGTTGACGGCGTATCATTCCCGCAGGGCGACACCCGTTTTGTAAAATGCTCGTATCAATTCATTTTTGATGATGCCGAGTGGGTGTCATTCCATGGTGAAAAGGATGCGGTAATTGCAAGAAAAGATTTCTTTGTTGACGAAGTAAAAGAAACGGTTCTTTACGCTTCCGGTCTTGGTTTTTGTGAGATTTATATTAACGGCACAAAAATTTCAGACAGACTTTTAGCACCGGCATGGACTAACTATATTTCAGTTGATTCAAAAACGATGTCATACCCGATTTTTGATAAGATGACTAACAGAATTCTTTATGAAAAATTAGATGTAACGGAATTCTTGGTTGAGGGTAAAAATAGTATTGTTTTCCATATCGGCGGTGGTTGGTTCTGTCAGTATGAATGCATTGGTGAGCTTTCACCGAACTACGGTGATATTATGCTTTGCTTTAAATTAATGCAAGGCGATAGGCAAATTGCAGAAAGTGATGACAGAGTAAAATATGTAAAATCATACATAAGAAAATCTAATATTTACTACGGTGAAGAACACGATGCACGTATCGGTAATTACGATTTTTCTGTTGTTGATTGCGATATAGAAGACTGGAAAAAGGCAAAAGAAATTAAACGCCCACTTTCAGTTTTAACTGAACAAGATTGCATACCTGACAAGGTTGTAAGAGTGCTTCAACCAAAGTGCATTTATAGTCACGGCGATATTAAACTTTATGATATCGGTGAAAACGTTGCAGGTTATGCTGTAATTAAATTCCATGATGATACGTCACACAGCTGTGTTTGTGATGTTCGCTATGCAGAAAATATCAACGAAGATTTCACCCTCAATTTTGACTCTGCCGGCTGGGAATCACGAGTTCAGCGAGATAGATTTATTCGTGATAAATTTAAAACAGAATTCCATACTCGTTTTACATGGCATGGCGCAAGATACTTTGAAGTTATCGGCGATGCAGATGTAGTTGAGTACAGAGTTACCCATACGGATTTAAAGAAGACGGTAAACTTTAAATCATCCGATGAAACTTTACAATGGATTTTTGATGCATTTATAAGAACGCAGTTAAGTAATACACACGGCTGTATTCCGTCTGACTGCCCACACAGAGAAAGACTCGGTTACACAGGTGATGGTCAGTTAGCTGCTGAGGCGGTTATGACTTGCTTTGATGCTGAAAAAATGTATAGAAAATGGATGCAGGACGTTGCAGACTCACAAGATGTTTACACAGGTCATGTTCAGCATACAGCACCTTTCCGTGGTGGCGGAGGTGGCCCCGGTGGCTGGGGTGGTGCGATTGTATTTGTTCCATACTCATTCTATAAATTCTACAAAGACAAAAAATTTATTGAAAAGTACTATCAGAATATGCTTAACTTCCTCGATTATATGGAGGACAGAAGTGAGAACGGTCTTGTAGTAAGAGAAGAATTAGGTGGCTGGTGCCTTGGTGACTGGTGTTCACCCGGTAACAAAAATCTTATTCCGGAGCCTTTTGTTAATACATATTTCTTAATAAAAGCATTTGAGCAAGTTATAGAGATTTCAGAAGTTTTAGGAAAAGAGACTTCCGAATTAAATACGAGACTTGAAAGTGTTGTTAATTCGTTTAAAAAAGCATATTATGATGAAGCAACTGGTACTTTCTGCTCTTCGCTTGAAGCAAGTGATGCGTATGCTTATGACATCGGTTTAGGCGACGAGAGAACTTTAAAAGCAATTGTAGATAAGTATGAAGTGTTAGGTGAGTTTGATACAGGTATTTTTGGTACAGATATATTAATTCGAGTGCTTTGTGAAAACGGTTATAAAGATTTAGCGAGAAAGCTTTTAACTTCTGAAAAAGAAAACACTTTCTACAATATGAAAAAACACGGTGCTACAACCCTTTGGGAAAACTGGAATGGCGAAGCTTCACACAGTCACCCGATGTTTGGTGCAGTTGTTCAGTATATTGTTAACTATTTTAATGAAGTGTAATTAAACAGCGTGTTAAATTAAAAAGAATGTGGGTAGAAAATACCTACATTCTTTTGTTTATATTGCGAATTTACCGAGGGTGAAATATTATTGTATAATAATGTTATGAACTATCAGGAGTGGTTTTATGAAAAAATTTTTAAAAAGAGTAATTTGTGCAATGTTAGTTGCGATGTTTATGTTTGCGAATTCTAATATTGTGTTTGCCGGGGATTATATTGTGTTCAGTACGGATATAATTGAGCCTGAATTACATAATACTGCTTCAAATGGCTCGTTTGATAGTTTGGAAAAATATATAGGGGATATTGATGATTTCCAAAAGTATCTTTTAGATTGTATTTTAGTTGACGAAAGCAACCTTACAAATAAGAATCAACAAGGATACATTGATGTAAGTAAGTATAATATTCCTTACAATGAAACAATGAAAAATGAATTATTTAATTTGTTGTGGTACGAAAGTCCGGAACTTTTCAGAATGGGTGGGGGATTAGGATTCAGTTATACTATGTCAGGTAATATAGTTGCATTGACTCCTGTGTATAGTTACTCTGACCCTGCTTATTTCAGAGAACAATATGATCTTTTTGTTGATACATCAGAAAAGTTGTTGAGCGGAATAAAAGACAACACTAATTTAAGTGATGTTGAAAAGGCACTTCTTTTGCATGATAGACTTGCAGAGTTTTGTGAGTATGATTATGAAAGTTATTTGAATGATTGTGTTCCAACGACATCTTATAGTGCTGCTGGAGTATTCTGTTATGGTGTTGCCGTTTGTATGGGATATGCTTTGGCGTATGACTACCTTTTAGAGCAAGTAGGGATTGAAGCGGAATACTGTAGCTCAAGTGCTTTAAATCACGCTTGGAATATTGTCTATATCGATGACAAGCCTTATCATGTTGATGTAACTTGGGATGACCCTACATGGGATGTTTCAGGTCAGGTTTTACATGGAAACTTTTTAAGGTCGACTGTTGGAATTATAGAGACTGGTCACGATGCAACAGATTTTATAAGTACACCTGTTGATACAACTTATGACGAATATTTCTGGCAAAATTCCGATACAGCGTTTCAACTAGTTGATAATAAAATATACTATATAGACAATGTAAATGGAAAACTAAATGTTGTTGGTGATATAGCAGATGCAACTCCTGAAACAATAGCAAAACTTGATTATAGATGGACTAATGCTGATGGCAGTTGGTGGAGTGGAAATTATTCAAAACTTGCTTCTATACGTGATAATCTCTTTTATTCAACACCGACAGAGGTCTATTGTTACAATGTTACAGAAAACACAAGTGAAGCAATTATTACAAATGAAGATATTCTTGCTACTACAGGTGAAGAAGGTTTCAGAATTTACGGTATGACTGCTGTGGGTTGTACTCTTTGGGGCGAGTATGTAAAGTCACCAAATTATAATGTAAACACAAAACAAGAACAAACATTTACAAAAGGTTATCATAACCCAACAGAAAACTGGAAAACTGTTATAGAACCTACATCTTCAAGTCAAGGTGAAGAGAAGAATTACTGTATAGACTGTGGTCGTGAAGTAAGTTCAAGACTTATTCCTGCTTTAGATGACCAGCATATCTGGTCTGATTGGTATGTTGACCCTAATAATAAACCAACCTGTACAGATAAAGGCGTTATTTTAAGAGATTGTTCTCATTGTGGTGCACAGGAATGGGATTATGGTACTGCTTTAGGTCATGACTTTAGTGCTGATTTTACAGTTGAAGCACAACCTACTTGTGGTATAGATGGCGTAAAATACCGCGTTTGCTCTCGTTGTGATGCTAAAGTAGATATTACTAATATCCCGGCTACAGGTAAGCATACACTTATAAGTAATTGGGTAACCGGTAAAGTAGCAACATGTGGGTCAGAGGGTTATGAATATAAATCTTGTACCTCTTGTGGAGTTGAGGTTGAAAAAAGAACTATAGCAAAATTGCCACATGGTGATACAGAAGTAGTTAATATAAAATCTGCAACTTGTAGTGTGGAGGGTTATACAGGCGATACCCGTTGTAAAGTCTGTAAAACAGTAATCACTTATGGTGAAAAAATAGATAAGCTTTCGCATACAAGTTCGGATTGGATAATAAAAATAAGACCTACAACTTTAACAGACGGCTTAAGATATAAAAAATGTACTGTTTGCGATATTGAGCTTGAAAGAGAAGTTATTCCAGCAACAAAACATAGATTTGATAATGGCGTAGTTAAAATACCAGCAACTTGCACACAAGATGGTGAAAGAATTTATACTTGTGCTAAATGTGGTGAAACAAAAATCGAGGTAATTGAAGCAACAGGACACAAGGAAGTAGTAATCCCGGCAGTAGCCCCAACATATAGCAGTGTTGGTAAAACAGAGGGCAAAAAGTGTTCTGTATGTAATGAAATATTAGTTGCTCAGAAAGATGTAGCAAAATTGGTTCTCGGTGTACCGAAAGTAACCCAGAAGAATACTGCAAAAGGTATTTCACTTACATGGTCTGCAATAAAAGATGCAGAAAGCTACAGAGTGTATAGAAGAACATATGATACTAAAACAAAGAAGTATTCAGAGTGGACAACACTCAATAAAGCGTTTAATGGAACAAGTTATACCGATACAACAGTAAAGCTTGGAACAACCTACAGTTATATGGTAAAAGCAATAAACAGTGGTGTTCTTAGTAAGGGTACTCCAACAAAAAATCTTAAGTACAATGTAACCCCAACAGTAAAAGTAGCGAATGCTTCAAAAGGTATCAGTGTCAGCTGGAGTCCGATAGCAAATGCAACGGGCTACGAAGTTTATTCTTCAACATATAATGCAAAGACAAAGAAATGGAGTAGCTTCACAAAGAGAGCAACAGCAAAAGAAAATGCAAAGAGCTGG
>JAZLAG010000032.1:0-88010 GCA_045613085.1 Acutalibacteraceae bacterium
CTTAAGAGCAGCCTTAGCTGTTCTCTTACCATTTCTTGTCTGGAGCATATAGAGTTTACCAGCTTCAACTGTAAATTCCATATCCTGCATATCTCTGTAGTGGTCTTCAAGAATGCCACAAACTTTGATGAATTCAGCGTATGCTTCTGGGAACTTTTCAGCCATCTGTGCGATAGGCATTGGAGTTCTAACACCAGCAACAACGTCTTCACCCTGTGCGTTTACAAGGAATTCACCCATAAGGCCCTTGTCACCAGTAGCTGGGTCACGAGTAAATGCAACACCAGTACCGCAATCGTCACCCATGTTACCGAAAGCCATAGCCTGAACGTTAACAGCTGTACCCCATGAGTAAGGGATATCGTTGTCACGACGGTAAACGTTTGCACGAGGGTTGTCCCATGAACGGAAAACAGCTTCAACAGCACCCATAAGTTGTTCTTTTGGATCTGTTGGGAAGTCTTTACCAATCTTTGATTTGTATTCTGCTTTGAATTGGCTAGCGAGTTCCTTAAGGTCATCAGCTGTAAGCTCGATATCCTGAGTAACACCTTTAGCTTCTTTCATTTCGTCGATGAGTTGTTCGAAATATTTCTTACCAACTTCCATAACAACGTCTGAATACATCTGAATAAATCTTCTGTAGCAGTCCCAAGCCCAACGAGCGTTACCTGATTTTGTAGCCATAACGTTAACAACGTCTTCGTTAAGACCAAGGTTGAGGATTGTATCCATCATACCAGGCATTGATGCACGAGCACCTGAACGAACTGAAACGAGAAGTGGGTTTTCTAAATCACCGAATTTTTTACCTACAACGCCTTCCATTTTAACGATGTATTCCATAATC
Source organism: Acutalibacteraceae bacterium (assembly GCA_045613085.1). Classification (GTDB taxonomy): domain Bacteria; phylum Bacillota; class Clostridia; order Oscillospirales; family Acutalibacteraceae; genus DTU089. The sequence goes on from JAZLAG010000032.1 coordinate 851, forward strand.
TGAGCCTGGATTTCATCGTTGATCTTTCTGCCGTCCTCATAATATTGAGTACAAGCCTCTGTAGAAATTGTAAAACCTTGAGGAACAGGAAGACCTATGTTAGTCATTTCTGCAAGGTTAGCACCTTTACCACCGAGAAGTTCACGCATTGAAGCGTCGCCCTCGGAGAATAAATAAACGTACTTTTTGCTCATAGTTTACCTCCAAAAATAAATTATTAATATATTTGAGTAGTTGCTTTATTTTAAAGCAACATAACACCAAAAATCATTATAACAAAACTCGTCATTTTTTTCCATAGTATAAAAATAAAAATATGCCAAAATAGTTTGTTGTTTTTTAGTCAACATAACTAAACAGTGCCACAGTTATTCTAATCCGAGCCTATTCCAATCAAACAACTCGCCTGGGTCTGTTTTCGCTTCACTATACTCTTCATGTCCAATAATGTGTTTTCTGTCCATCGGAATAGAGTGTCTACCGCAAATATCTGCAAGAAGTGTTTGCAAAGACTCGTACTGTGCATCTGTAAAGCCGTAAAGCTCGTCATTAAGAGCATCATATTCTGCTCCGGTCAGATACTGTGCCATATCTGTCTTTGAACCAATTGCCAACAATTCAATACCTATTGAGTACTTGTTCATTTTGTTTGTATATTTTTCGTTATTCATATATGTACCCGGTCCGGCATGCCAGGCAGCTCTATTTTCAGGAAGATAACACTCTATATTACCTTCACGGTCAATAACATAATTTATACCAATATCATCTTGTTCAAAAATCCCTCTTACGAGTTCATCATTATATGGGTCTTCTCTAGAAAGAACAACTGCACTTATAAAATGTACCATGACAAATTCAGGGTGAAACTCGCGTTCCCAGGAAGAATTCTCAAAATCAAGATAATTCTTTTTAGCAAGAGAAGAAACTATCTCTTTACTCCAATCTTCTGTATGTGTTTCCGACGTCTTTTCTGTTATTATTTCTGCTGTAGTTTCTGTGGTTTCTGTCTTTACTACGGGTGTAGCTTCTTTAATACATCCATTCAATAAAAACGACATTAAAATGAGCAAGCATATAAATTTAATTTTCACTTTTGCACCACCAAACAATGTTTATTGATGTTCACCTTGGGTTAAAGAAACTATAGAAATAAGGTTAAAGCCACCATCTGCAGTTTCCTTTAATGTAATTTCCATATATTTATCAGGTTGTGCAGCAGCAATAGTACCATCGATAGCTACCTCTATGTTACTTGTTCCAATATAACCAACCTTAAGGGTTACGAGTCCACCTGTTTTAGAAACACTTTCAATTCTCGGTGAAAATGGTGGGACAACGCCTGTAAGTGGTATATTGTAAGTATGTGTTACGGCATCGTACTGAAACTCATAACCATACCCTTGTACTGTAGCATGAACAATCTGAACATCTGCTCCAAACATCTTTTTAAAGGTTTGTTCAACATCTGCACCAGGAACTACCAGACCTTGCTCAGTAACATCATATTCACCGGTTTTAATCTGGTCTGTAAGAAGTGTGCAGACTGCAATATTTAACAAATCGTCAAAATCCGCTTTCGTAATATCAGTAAACGGGTCAGGGTCTATACCTACAACCCATGTAAGGTATTTGGTATAGTTTGAATAATCGTTTTCCGCAGTAACCTTTTCAGAAACCGAGTTTTTTATAAACATACCAACCGAAACAACACCAATTATAGCAAATATTAAAACAATAAGCCCAACAAAAAATGGGGCTCTTTTCTTTTTTTCGGCTATTTCGACCTCTTGCACAAGTTCTTCGTTCATATCATTCATATTCGTCACCTCTTTTTGTGCTTTACCCTTCTATTATATTATATTGATTGAGCAATTGCAAGAAGAAAATAGTTGCTAGTGTGGCTAGTTGCTAGTTATTATCCATTAGCCGTTAGCTATTAGCAAAAATAAAAAATCCTATCATTTATAGTAGCGGTTAGTTGTCAGTATTAAAATAATAAAAACATCCTACCATTTTCAGTTGATGCTAAAACCAACTTCAATGATAGGATGATTTAATTACTATATCGCTAACAACTAGCCATACTTATTTTACTGATGATACAAGTTCAATAAATGCTTTTGTAAATGTTGAACCTGATTGCTTACTGATTGCGTTAACTTCTTCGTTTTCGCCAAGAAGTGAGTGGTATTCATTATCTGCAAGAACATAACCCGCTTGGTCATTAGCAAGACCAAATACTAATACATTATCACAATCTGTAATATCTTTAAGTGCTGGATAATCCCAAGACTCGCCGTCCCAGCTTTCTTCAGGTGTAGCTGTTCCACCATAGAAAATACTTGGTTCAAATTCACCTGGAGCAATGAATATAGCAACCTCATTACCAAGCTCAATATAACCAACCTCAGAAGCGAGTGTATAGTTTTCTCCATCCTTAACAACAACTGCACCTAAAATACCCTCACGGCAAGCAAGTGTAAGAATTCCGTTATCAACAGGAACCATAACTTCTTGGTGAACAATATTAAGAACAGGGTCAAGCTTAATTTCGTTATTGATACCTCTTACTTTATCAGCAATTGCATTTGCATAATATGTAATATTATTTAAATCTGACTCGCCTTCAACATTTGTTAAATTGCCTTCTGTTGTTATTGCAAGTTCAGCACCCTGAACGAATACAACATTTGCACCCTCATTTTCCTTAATATTCTTTTCGATATAGTAAGGATAGTCAGCTGAAAGAATGTCAGGACCAGCACCGTAACCTGTGCAGTGGATACCAGCTTCTAAAATCCATGTTTCAGCAGAACCATCATTTGGTGTAAAACGAAGTCTGTGAATATTTTCGTCAAACGCTTGTGGGTCACGCTTATCTCTGATATATTCTTTGATATTTGCATAACCATAGTTAAGAGTACCCTCAGTCATATTTTCTACCGCTTCTTCAACACAAGCAACTGTTGTTGTGAAGAGATTTTCCATAAACTCTGGGTTCTTTGTTACCATATAGTCATCGAGAAGATTTTCACCAAATACATCACCTGTACCAGCGTTACCTGTATTAGTAACAAGAGCTTTGAGAAGCGGAACATTCATACCAAGTGTATCTATACAAGAGTGTTGGTGAAGAACAGAAACATTAAGGCTTATAATATTATTTTGTTTTGCAAATTCTTCAAGTCTGCCACGAATGATTTCAACATCGCCTCTAGCAAAGCCGAAACCGTCAATCACAGCGTGAACAACTGTACCACTTACGCCATCACTTAAAGCATAAACTCTTACTCTCTGGTCATCGTAAACAGCTCTTGGAACTCTGCCCTCAAATACTTCGAGAGAACCAGCAAGGAAGAATTCACCGTTCATAATATCAAAATCATCAATAAGAGAGTCGCTTGAATAACCAAGACTCCATTTTGAATTTGGTCTTACAGAAGAGTCAAAGCTCTCTTCACCTTTATAGAAATGCTCAGCAACATAGCTTTCTGATGTAGCAAATTCATCCTCAAAACCAGGCCAGAATCTGTTAAGGTAAGTGAGAACATAGTGAATAAGGTCATTTAAAACTCTGTTAAACACATTCTCAACATTAATTTCTAATGTTTGTGGTGCAACTACTGAGGCAGCACTTGCAGGAACCATAAACACTGAAATTGAAAGTGTTAAAGCAAGGATAATTGCGACTAATTTTTTAGTCATTTCAAAAGCCCCCTTGAAAAGTAAGATTATAAACCGAGCAGAATTCCCCACCCAGTTTAATGCATTTTAATGCAATTTTACAGATACATTATATACCTATTTTTTACAATATGCAATATTTATTTAAACCGCCGCAACTTCTTTGGTAGTTTTTGCTAATTCTTCTTCAATTATTTTGTTGATATTGTTAGGTCCCATATGACGATATGGACGGAATCTTAAGAAGAGATACATAGGAACTGCACCCAAAGTATTAAGAATCATATCACCCATTGTATCCATTATAGCAAATCTTGCTTCAAAGCGTTCAGCATCAAGCGGAATAAACATAAATACATCTTCTACATTACCGCCAGCTTCCTGTATTGCCTTTTGTAAATCCCAGTGCTGAGCGTCACCACCGAACCATTGGTCGAAGGTGAATTCAAAAAGCTCCCAGCCTGATGCAAAAACAAAACCAACACCCAATGCACAGAGTGCTACAATTTTGGGTGGGCAGACTACCTTATCACGAATCTGCATAGCACAAACCAACTCATAGCTGATAAACACTGCTTCCACACAACCCAAAGCGTGAAGCACCTTATCAAACATTGGTAAATCGTAATACAGATTAAGGTAAGCACCACCAAATGATGCACAGAAAAAGCCAAAGATTGTTATATGCTGAAAATAATGTGGCAACAATCTTGGAAATGAATTTTTAGGGAACATCTGACAGATTTCGTAAGCGAACATGCCAACAAGGTTTGCAATCATCTGTAATGGTTGCATTGAACCTAAATTAGGATCAATAGTAATAAGGCTTTTGATAATACCATAAATCATCAAGCCCCTTAGAATCCACCAATAAATATGCTCTATTGGTTTTACATCTTTATAAAGTCTTTTAAAATAGTCTTTAACCATATCTTTATCTCCTTAAAAACTGCAATTCGTAAACGACACAAATCACCAGTTTATTTAAATACCCTGTAAGCATATCAAATATATCATTATTTTTAATTCTTTTCAAGAACAAAGTATTAAAATAATCTTAATTTTTCATATTTTTGCAAAATTTCTTTTATATTTTGGTAATATTTAATCAATTACAGTAGTTACTATTGAAAATTTCTTTAAAATACTATATAATAGTTTGCGAATAATTTATTGGAGGGGTAACTATGCCAAAAAGAGATGGTTACATTTCGTGGGATGAATTTTTTATGGGAGCAGCAATGCTCTGTGCAAAACGAAGCAAAGACCCTAACACACAAGTTGGTGCTTGTATTGTAAACTCTGAAAACAGAATAGTCTCTGTTGGCTATAATGGATTCCCTGCAGGCTGTGACGATGATGTTTTCCCTTGGGAGCGTTCTGGCGACGACCGCTACAACACAAAATATCTTTATGTTTGTCACGCAGAGCTTAATGCAATTTTAAATGCAAGAGGAACAAATCTCACAGGCAACAGGCTTTATGTCGCACTTTTCCCTTGTAACGAATGTGCAAAAGCCATTATCCAGAGTGGTATTACAGAGGTTATTTACCTTTCAAATAAATATAAAGATACACCAGAAACCAGAGCATCTAAAAGAATGCTTGAAGCTGCTGGTGTAAAACTCACACAGTTAGTTCCAGAAAAGCGAGAGCTTGTATTAGATTTCGACCCAAATAAAATCTAGTCCCCAATCCCCAGTCCCTAGTCCCTGAATATATAATATCGCTTTGCGATTACATATAATAAAATTTTAAAATTGGAGTGTTAAAAATGCCATTAGTAAATGCAAAAGAAATGCTTACAAAAGCAAAGGCTGGCCACTATGCAGTTGGTCAATTCAACATCAACAACCTTGAGTGGACAAAGTCAATTCTTCTCACTGCACAGGAAATGAATTCTCCTGTTATTCTCGGTGTATCTGAGGGTGCTGGTAAATATATGTGCGGTTACAAAACAGTTGTTGGTATGGTTAACGGTATGATTGACGAGTTAGGAATTACAGTTCCTGTTGCTCTTCACCTTGACCATGGTTCATATGAGGGTGCTAAAGCTTGTATTGAAGCTGGTTTCTCATCAATTATGTTCGACGGTTCACACTACCCAATCGACGAAAACATTGCAAAAACTAAGGAATTAGTTGCTATCTGCGAAGAAAAAGGTCTTTCAATTGAAGCAGAAGTTGGTTCAATTGGTGGCGAAGAAGACGGCGTTGTTGGTGCAGGTGAATGTGCAGACCCAGAAGAATGCAAAATGATTGCTGATTTAGGTGTTACAATGCTCGCAGCTGGTATCGGTAACATTCACGGTAAATATCCAGAAAACTGGGCTGGTCTTTCATTTGAAACTCTTGCAGCAGTTCAGGAAAAAACAGGCACAATGCCACTTGTTCTTCACGGCGGTACAGGCATCCCTGCTGAAATGATTCAGAAAGCAATTTCTCTCGGCGTTTCAAAAATCAATGTTAACACAGAATGTCAGCTTGCTTTCCAGGAAGCTACAAGAAAATACATTGAAGCTGGTAAAGACCTTGAAGGCAAAGGCTTTGACCCAAGAAAGCTCCTTGCTCCTGGTTCAGAAGCAATTAAAGCAACAGTTCGTGAAAAAATCGAACTCTTTGGTTCTAAAGATAAAGCGTAAGCTTAACAAAAATGGCACTCTGCTAAAAGCAGAGTGCTTTTTTGTTAGATAAGAGATAATAGAGAATAGATAATAACTTTGGAACTGCGTTGCTATTGTATTTTACAAGTAAAATCATTATAAAAACAACCCGATAGTAGTTTTGAACTGCTATCGGGATTAAAATTTAATTTCCCCCTTTCTTTTTGATATATAATGTGCTATCATTATAAATTATAGCAAACAGAACCTTGAAAGGGGAAAATTTATGCCAAACTTCATTTCACAAATTATTGCAAAAATGATTTCTTCTGCAATAAGCTTTATCTATTTATTCACAGGTATGAAAAGCGGTCTTACAGGTAAAGCAATTAACACACCAGGCGGTTTCACACCAGTTCTTCGTTTTATTGCCTGTTCTGATGTTCACTTGGATGGTGACGAAAGCCAACCAAATGCAATAAGACTCAAAAATTTAATTGCGGATATGAACAAGTATTCCGAAAGTCAAAGCTATAACAAACTTGATGCCTTAATGGTAGTCGGCGACTTTGCAGGGGGCGGTGCAGAAGCAGAATACGCTATGTTCAATAAGATTGTAAATTCTGTTTTAAAAGACGAAACTAAGCTTCTTACAGTTTTAGGTAACCACGAATTCATTAATTACCGTGATGTTGACCCTACTGTAGGTTACGATGTTTATAAAAAAATGATAAATGAAAATGTTGATACAGATATTGTAATTAACGGCTATCATTTTATTGGCGTTTCTTATGATGATAACGGTAAAACCTTTAAGGGTAAAACAGCATGGCTCAGAGAAAAACTTGAAAATGCAACTAAGGAAGACCCCAAAAAGCCTGTTTTCGTTTACCAGCACCCACACCCTACTCTCACAGTTTACGGCAGTATCAGCTGGAGCGACTCAGATATCAAAAAGGTTTTAAAAGATTTCCCTCAGGTTATTGACTTCTCTGGTCACTCACATTACTCACCAAGTGACCCGCGTAGTGTATGGCAAGGTGAATTCACTGCAATTGGTTGTGGTTCTTTGGGTGCACTTATGGGTAACTTAAACTACATAGAAGGTGACCATGATGCCCCAGGAAAATCTGCTGCTGCGTGGATTGTTGAAGTTGATAAAGATAACAATGTAAGAGTTAAGCTTTATGATGTTGAAAACAGAATATTCTTCGAGAATATAGAATATTACTTCACTGATTTAAGCAATGTAAAAAAGAGAACTTACACCTGGACTAAACAAAAATCTCTTGATACGGCACCAACATTTCCTGAAAAATCAAAAATTAAAAATACTGTTGATGAAAACAACGAAACAATAATTTCTTTTCCAGAAGCAAAGGGATATTACGAAGCAGAAAACTATAAAATCACAGTAAAAAACAGTAATGACAAAAAGGTTTATGAAAAAACTGTTATTTCTGAATATGTAAGAGCGACCGATGACGATGTAACAGTAAACCTTGGTAAATTAGAAAAAGGCGATTACACAGTAAAAACTACTGCTTATAGTCCTTACACTAAAAATGGTGAAACATTAAAAAACAAAATTACAGTTAAATAAAAGAAAAAACGATTAGATTTTAAAAAGCAAAATCTAATCGTTTTTTTATTTTAATTTTTCATTGATTTTTGATTTTCAAGAATCACTATCACTACTGGAATAAGAACTATCTGAAGAATAATACCAGGGATAGCGTTAATTACTGCCCCTGAGAAGAATGCTGACAACGGGAATTTTTCTAAATCAAATCCCATCAGGCAGAATTGAACCACACCCCAAAGAAGTCTGCCAATAACCATTGATAAAACAAGTGACACGTAAATATTTATTTTCTTCTTCGGTAACACTCTATATAAAAAACCACTTAAAAATCCATACGCTGCAAGCTCAAACGCCATTGAAATTGCAGTAGGGAATAACGGTGGCATACTAAGCACAAAAGAACGAAGAAGCGGTGCTGTAGCACCCACTAAAAGTCCCCAGGGTGCTCCGCAAATAAATCCACAAAGAATTACGGGAATATGCATTGGTAAGAGCATAGCACCAACCTGTGGAATCTGCCCTGTTAAAAAAGGAAAAACGAAGGCGAGCGCTAAAAACATTGCAGATAATATAAGTTTTAAAGTTGTATTTCGTTTATTCATTTTAATCTCAACCCCTTCGGGTAGTGATTTTTGGCTCTGCCATTTACTACCTTTACACCACCTAAAGAACAACCATTTACAGTTACAACTGCCCAGCCATTTTCACAGGTGGTGTCAAATTCTTCTCCGTGCAAATATTTTTTCATCTCATCACTCTCACAGTCAAGTTCAATTTTTCTTTCAAAGCTTTCGCCCATTGCCATAAAAAACTGATGATGTGGCTGAATATAATTTTTCTTTATTTCGCCTATGGTAACACCTTTCATATAAACAGTAGCTTTTGACGTATCAAAATCACCATTAAAATAAATCGGCGTATCATTATTCATTTTTACACAATCTTTGTCATATGTAGTAAGAACACCGTCAAGAAATTCAAAAACAGTTTTATCTATTTTAACATTACTACTTTTTGAATTTTTCGAAAATTTGCTTTGTGCTTCCGGATCGGTATTATGAATAAGCGCCATAAACTGACCTTCGCCTTTATTTTTATGCGGATAAACTCTTCTTGTAAAAGTAATATTTTCGCATTTGCATCCATCAAAGAATATACCGTCAGAGGTATTTTTTGCTACTTCCTCATTTACTCTCAACAGTTCAAATTCGGGGTGATTACTTAAAAACTCATCTATGAGCATTTCGTTCTCTTCGAGTGAAAATGTACAGGTAGCATAAACAATGTAACCACCATTTTTAAGGCATTTTGAAGCATTCTCTAAAATTTCTTTTTGACGAGTGGCACACTTTTCTACGTTTTCCTTACTCCATTCGTCAATTGCAATCTGCTCTTTTCTGAACATACCTTCCCCTGAGCAAGGTGCATCCACCATAATAAAATCAAAGGTTTTTGGGTAAAGTCTTGCTATTCTTTCAGAATCCATACAGGTAGTAATTACATTTTTAAGCCCTAAGCGTTCAACGTTACTTGTAAGAATTTTGCAACGTGATGGAATAATTTCATTTGAAACTAAAATTCCGTTTTCGCCCAATTTATTACGAAGTTGTGTACTTTTTCCACCTGGGGCAGAACACATATCTAAGCAGAGCCAGTCCTCGCCTATTGTGAGGCACTCCGCTGGTGCCATTGCGCCAGGCTCCTGAACGTAAATCATACCAGCGTGGTGATATGGGTGGTTACCGATTTTTTCATAATCAAAGTAAAATCCCGTTGGCGAATATGGGATTTTCTCTGTATTAAAAATATTTATTTTATTAAAATCTTCAAGTGAAATTTTATTGGTATTAACTCTCAGAGACCTTACAGGCTCTTCTTCCAAAGAAGCCTTGTAGCTACTAAATTCATCACCTAAAAGATTTTTCATTCTGTTTTCAAAATCTACTGGTAACGCTTTCATTCGTCAAAATCTCCTAATTCCATTTCTGCATAGAGCATACACATTGTAACAGATGCGATTGCGGCAGTTTCTGTACGAAGAATTCTACTGCCCAAAGAAATTGTTTTACCCCCGACATCTGTTGCAAGGTCAATTTCTTTTTCATCGAAGCCACCTTCTGGGCCAATGATTATACCAACTATGTCACCACTCTTAATTTCTTTTAAAGCCTCTTTAGTCGCTTTCATTCCATCCTTATTTTCATAAGGCACTAAAAGAACCGACAATTCTTCTGTTTTTTCTAAAAATTGTTTATAAGAAATAATATTATTAACCTTAGGAATAACAACTCGTTTGCTCTGCTTTGCAGCACTTTCTGCAATCAACTGCCAACGCTCTTGTTTACTCTTCTTTTTCTTTTCTTCAATTTTTACAACACATCTGTTCATTTCAACAGGTGTTATTTCTTCAACGCCCAATTCCACAGCCTTTTGAATTATAAGCTCCATTTTATCACTTTTAGGTAACCCTTGGAACAAATGAATTTTTATAGGCAAATTGGTATTATGATAATTTTCTTCTATAACCTCAGCCTTAACGTAATCAGAAAAAATTTCTATTTTACAAAGCGAAGCCTGTCCGTTACAGCTGACTAAAATCTCATCCCCTGTTTTCATACGAAGAACGTTACTTATATGATTAAAATCTGACTCTGTAATAATAAAAGAGTTACCCTGCTTTTCAGTTTCATTTACGAAGAAATTATACATATTACTCCCTACTTTTCTATAAATCAGTAATTTCACGAAAGATTTTTGTAAAATGTTGCAAAAATCCTTTGTATATTACTCTTTAAATATGTTTTTGTGAAATATATTTATAATACAACTTTTTGAAATCTCTTACCGAATGAAAAAATTCAAGTTCTGAATGTGTAAAAGAAGAAGTTCCTGCCTTTTCGTGTAGCAACTCTAATGTGCAAATTAAATCTGCAACTTGGAAAAGTTTGTATTCTGCTGGTTTCACCTTCCTGAACTCAACATTATTAAATAGTGTATTAAACAACGTAGTGAGAATTTTAGTAAGTTCAACTTGTCCATTATCATAATAAACTATAATTTTATCAAAACTTTCAAAATATTCAGTCTGAGCTCTCAAAATCTGAGATATAGATTTTGTAAGTTTTGTTGTTAATTCAACAACATCTGCACATTCACTTTTCTTAACTTTTGCAGAAATATATGAAACTGGCAACTTTCTGGTAAAATGAAATAATGCACAAAACAACTTTTTCCTGTCTTCCATTAAATCATTTTTATAAATTTGTTCTCTTCGAATCAATGGTCCAACATGGATTATATGTTCTTCACAATTCAAATATCGCATATGTGCTTCTAAAACAGAAATGTTATTAACAATATCTTTTGATTGTTCATGTAAAACCATCGAAACTATGTAGTATGGAGCGTGATGCTCATAAGGTCCAAAATCACCTGATTCATCAATAAAAACACTTAAAATATTTTCAGACATAAAAACACCTCGTTCAATACTAAAAAGAAAAGGCGGGGAAATTCCCCGCCATTCGGTGGACCAGGAACATACTGTTCAGCCCAAACAACATATATGTTGCAATATATTGTATGATTATTTTAACAAATTATTCATTACAGGTCAAGCAAATTTTAAAAATTATTTTCATTAATTTACTTCCTTGCAATACATAACTTCTACCGCACCATAAGAAACCTGTGTTCTATCTGTGAGTTCAAAACCGTGCTTTTCATAAAATTTTCTGGCACGGGTATTCTTTTCAAATACCCAAAGCAACACACTTTTAAAGCCAGCATTTTTGATTTCATTTAATATATGGGTCATCATCATAGAGCCGTAGCCTTTACCCCAGTTGTCGCAAAGACTATGAATACAAATAAGTTCTGCACTATCTGAAAACTCTGAGTTTCTTACCCTACTCCAAGCAGCAATGCAATGTGGTTTACCATCAATTTCAAAAATAAAGTTCTCTGCATAATTTTCTTTTAAAACTCTCGAATACATTTCTTCTGCTTTAGTAATGTTTGTATACTTTTCCAAATCAGTTTCAGAAATAATATCCTTAAAACCATTTTTCCACGATTCTGTCTGAATAAAGGCAAGTATTTTTTCATCACCAATTTTCGCTTTTCTTATTTTTATATTCATTTTTAATCACCATATACATAAGTCATAGCATCGCCATCTTCGTGGGTGCTTTTATATTTAAATCCTGCTTTTGAAAATGCCTTTTGTGAAGCTTCATTACTTGGGAAAATAATTGCTTCTGCTTTATGTATATCAATACCAATTATGCTCTTTCCATTATCTAAAAGCTCTTTGAGCACTTTTGTGCCTTTACCTTTACCACGCATTTTAGGTGCAACTAAGGTTTCCATAATTGTAATATTACCTTCGTACAAACTAAGCGCTATTATAGCAAAAGGTTTATCATCTTCAAAAACTACCTTACACCAATAATTTTCCCCAACAATGAACCCGTCTTCTTTAGACCAACACTCGTAAAAATCACGCCAGCCATCATCCATACCCGTCAATTTAACAGCTTTTCTATCGAGCCATTTTTCAACATACCCCATTGTTTTAGGGTCATAATCTTTCCACGCATAATTCATTTTAACCCACCCTTTTCTGACTACAAATATTTCTGCATAAAAATTTTATTCTGATATGTTCCGTTTTTTAATTTATAAGCATCTGGGATTTTAGCAACTGTTTCAAAACCAAATTTTTCATATAGTGCTCTGCCACGCTCATTTTCTTCAACAACAGTCAATTCAAGTATTTCTGTTCCTTTATGCTCTTCTGATAATTTTATAAGTTCTTTAAACATTGCAGAACCAATACCAATATTCCAATATTTTTTAATAATTGCAATACCGATTCCTGCTCTGTGATGTGTTTTGCCATCATTAAAAAATGTAATATCACAACTGCCTACAACAACGCCATCAATATAACACGCTATTACAAGTTCATTTTTTGATTCACGTTTATTACGAATCCATTTATCCTCATCTTCGACTGTCATATCGTTCTTATCTTCAGCATCTCTCATTAAAAACGGCGTTTCGCCACACGATGTTTTAATGCAATTAAGTAACATTTCAGCATCTTCTGTTTCTGGTGTTTTTAAGATTGCTTCAACACCATTTTTCAATATAACTTTCTTTTCTTCAAATATCATTTTAAATCCTCTTCATCAACTTAAAATATTCGCCATTCTCATCTGCACCGTCAAAGAGAACTTCAGTAAAACCAAATTTTCTATAGAGATGCAAAGCATTAACGTTGTCTTTATCGACACCAATTGTCATTTCTGAAAACCCCATTTCTTTTGCTTTCTCTACAAGGAATTTCAGAATTTCGCCACCGATACCGCGATTTTGATATTCTTTTTTAACTATCATTCTTGAAACATAAACTCTTTTCTCTGGTATGGTGTAATCAGGGTCGCCCGTATCTAACACCAATGCACCCTCACCTATAAACTCACCATTGATTTTATAAACAAATACAAGACGATTGCCACACTCTATTTCCTTTCGCCAGGTTTCAGCGAGAGGTTGAGTTTTCATATTCCATATATTAGAACACTTGTTATAATCTTTAACATCAAGTCTTTCTATAACAGAACTTGCAAACTCTGTAAATGATTTGTTAAGTGTTTTATATTTCATATTTACAATATCTTTTAATGAGTATCTTTTCATAAGATACCTGATAAATCTGCATCCTAAAAAATAACCAACATCAGAATGTCCGTTATAAGAAGACCAATCACCAAAGAAATCCTGAACACTTTCTTTATTATCAAGTCTGCGAAGATACTCTTTCTTTATTTCGCTTTCGTGTTCATAGCACCAATCAAGCCAACCCTCTTTATCCTGATGATAAAATTCATCATCGCATAAAATCTGTTCGCAAACCATAGCAACACCTTCACAGAAAAGTTGTGCTATTGCTTTTCTGCGCTTTGTAAATGTGGGAATATCAAAATTCCCATTAAGTTTATGCCACAAGTGACCTATTTCGTGTAAAATCAATCCACTCAAGTTTTGCTCATCGCACCAGTTAAGTTCAATGATTTTTTCAATTCCTAATAAAACAGTATTTTTATTATCAAGCCTTGTTGCCCAACCTGCACCATTACAAAGACCTAAATAAAGAATAATATCAATGTCAGGTTCTTCTTTAAAAAGTTTTGAAAGATTTTTGTTTAATTTTTCTATAACTAATTGAAAATTTTTACTGACTAAATCAATTTTTTCTTCATTTAAAGCAAGTTCAATTACAGGTAAAACATCTTTATTGTAATCATAATTTTTTATATCATTTTCGCATTTTGATGGTAATTCTTTTGATATTTCAGTTGTGTATTCACGCCATAAGTCAATATTAAAACCATTCTTAAATGTTGATTTTATTTTTTTGCAAGTATTTATAACTTTCATTTTATATTCTCCAGAAACTTTTCTGCTTCTTCTCGTGATTTAAAAATCACAATTTGCTTTTCATTTTTATATTTTTCAAGTAGGTTATATATTTTCGGTAAAGAATTTTCTTTGAAATCCTTAATAAATCCAGCAAACTCAGGGTCTAATTCTGTTTCAAGCCACGGTAAATCATATCTGCCTTTACCAATACGCTCGGTAGCTCCCTGCAAACAAACCTCTGTTGGCAAGTCAAAAAGAAAAACCGTGTCGCATTCCTTAAGCCGCATTTCAATTGTTCTGTTATAATTCCCGTCAATTATCCATTCCGATAAAGCAAATATCTCTTTTATTCGCTCGTCAAATTCCTCTCTTGAAATATGGGTTTTGTCGGGCTTATGCCACACCGCATCAAGATAATATAAAGGTAACCCTGTTTGTTTTTGCAATTTTTCTGAAAAGGTTGTTTTTCCACTACCGGGGCAACCTATAATTATTACTTTTTTCATTCTTATTTCCTTTAACTTTACACCCCAAGAATGTAAACACCATTAAACTCTTTTGCTTTGTTGAGCCACGATAAAAGAACTATATATTCTTCAGGTTTATTCTCTTCTATAATTTTTATCATTTCATTAACTTGGTCAGCTGAATAATAATTGATACCGAAAAAATCAATATCTCCACTTTTTAAATTGTTATACACGCCATTTTTAAATACATCTTTATAATGCTTATAAAAAACATCTGTATCATCACCATATACATACAAAGAATCATTACACCAATCTATAATATTCCTGGTTGATACAATTGACTTTATGTTAGTTCCCTTTTTTATTTTACAAAACTGCAACTCTAAAAAATCAGAACCACCAAATGTTCTGCGTTCATCCTGATTGTTAAAACTGTGGAATAACATTATATCACTCCTTGTTTTCCTCCTTAATAAATCTCTCAATATACCCTATTTGTGTAGGCATTATATTTTCAGGTAATTCATCTAAACCAAAAAATCTTAACTCTGTGCTTTCACCGTCATGCTTTAATTCACCAGAAAATTCATTTATTATATACACAACATCAGTGTAGTAAACTTCATCTTTATTCGGGTAAACCATGTGAACATTAGCTTTAATATCATATAATTTTGGATTTGCAATATCTAAATTAGTTTCTTCTTTAACTTCCCTTGCTAACGCTTCTTCTAAAGTTTCATTTAATTCAATAGCACCACCAGGAACACACCATTCGCCTGTGTCAGTTCTTTTTTCTAAAAGCAAACCGTTTTCTTCATTATAAAGAATACCCATTGCCGCAACCGACATAATAGGTGCGTGTCCTACAAATTTTCTCATATCACCAATGTAGCTCATAATAATTCTCCTATCATTTACTCAATTTATATTTTAGTTTCTCAAATACACTCTGTTTTGGTGGATTCTTATCCCAAGCCCATTCTAATTCGTTGATAATTGATGCATCATTTTCTAACGCCTTGATTTCTTCAATGCATTTTTCTGTTGCCATTTTTATATATTTATCTGCCATTTGTTGAGTAAAGAAAAATGCTTTGCCATTATCATACTTTTCAAAATCTGTTTTGAAATCACTTGATAACTGTTGCAAATCAAATGGATAAATATCAAAAATCGATTCTTGATTTATACCATCGGGAATTATCAAACAGTTAAAAATATTATATTTATCAACTACATAATTGTTTAGCAATTTATAATCATTATGTAAACGCTCTATGTTCCCTTTTGGATATGGGTCCCAATTATGTAATGAATAAACAAAATATCTGAATATTATATCTTGTATCAAATGCAAGTAATATCCAAGATACAATTCATCGTTTTTTAATTGTTCTTTATAAGTTTCACGAAACCAAGTTAATTTATAAGTCTTTTTAGTACCATCTTCAGTGGTATATTTCAAATGACTGTCTGTAGCCGATTGAATGTTGTGTTTATAGGCATCAGGCATAATAACACCGAGTCGAAAGCGTTCAACATTATTTATCTGTACTTGTTTCATAATCTCGTTAGCAATCGCCAAATGCATAACTCTTGATGCCATATAACCACCTCGCAATAACTAATAATATATCCTAATTTTACCATTACAAGAAGATAAAATCAACTCTATAGTAAATTCACTTTAAACTACAGTCAAAATTTCTTTGTATTTCAAGCAATTAAGAAAAAATGTGTGAAAGCACCATCAAAACATATGGAAAAATGTGGAAAAACTCGTCGAAAACCATCGGAAAAATGTGTGAAAACAAGGTTGAAACCATTGGAATTTTGTGAAAAAGAAAAAATCCACCGAACAAAATTTGCAACAAATTTTGTTCGGTGGAATATTTTAATTAAAATTAGCCTAAAGCAACCATGCTGAAAACGAGTGCGAAGAGAGCAACTGTTTCACAAAGACCAACAACTGTGATGTATTGTGAGAAGCCTTTACCTGTTTCTGCTAAAGCATCTGCACCAGCTGCACCTGCTTTACCTTGTACGTAAGCAGAAACTGCCATTGCAAGACCAGAAGCAATACCAAGACCGAATAAGAACATTGGGTCAGCATCTGCGCCCTTCATCTGTTGCATTAAAAGGAAACCGTAAATTGTCTGAGTAAGTGGAGCACCAGCGAAAACTGTAAGAATGAAAGGTGCTGCTTTGTTACTCATATAACATTTTTTCCAAGCACCAATTGATGCCTGACCTGCGATACCAATACCAATTGCAGAACCAATAGCTGCAATACCCATAGCTAATGCTGTTCCTAATAAACCTAAATTCATGATGAACACTCCTTAAATTAAATTAATTTTCTTCATTAAATGGCTTGAACTTATGTCCGCTCCAGGACATATCCAAGTGTGATGAAAATTCCAATGTGTTAAGTCTTATACCGTGAACGATAACCGACAAAACATTCAATATCATATTAAGTCCGTGACCGAATACTAAAAGCACTACTGCAAGTATCATAAACATAAAATTACCAAGTAACGGACTTGCGAGTTCGTTTACAGTTGCAGAAATCGCCGCACCTGCAAGACCTACCGCCCAGAGTCTTATATAAGAAACTATATCTGAGAAAACGTTAACAACGCCAAGTAACACAGAAACTATGTTTTTAAGGCTTTCTAATATAGATTTAACAACGCTTCCCTCGTAGTTTGAAAATACAAAACTCATTACAAAGCCAACTATAACGAGTACCAAAGCAACTGTACCAACAGGAATACCACTGATAACAAGTCCAAATGGGAAAACCTGAGGGTTTACAACGAAGCTTAATACTACGTAATAAATACCGATAAGCTGGAATATTGAACCAATATCACCGAGAATTTTAATTGACTTTCTGTTTCGTTTTGCTACCTTAATATGAGCTACAACAAGCTGAATTAAAGCAAGTGAGAAACAGAATATCTGTAAATTCTGTGCTGTG
Source organism: Acutalibacteraceae bacterium (assembly GCA_045613085.1). GTDB lineage: Bacteria > Bacillota > Clostridia > Oscillospirales > Acutalibacteraceae > DTU089. The sequence continues at coordinate 18,616 of JAZLAG010000032.1, forward strand.
GTTAACCCTGCTTCACCGTTAGTCCAGAATGGGTACCAGATTTTATCAGCATACACATTCGAAATAACCGGTATTGAAATACTTTGTAAAAACTGCGGTAATTTTTCTGCCGGAAGACCACCCCAAGTACAAGTTACTGCACCCCAAAGAATTGTTGAAAGACCAAACAATCCTAAAAGTAAAAATGCTGGTGGAATTTCTTTTTTCGCCTTTTTGTTTTTAATAATCAAGGCGGCAGCTGCAGCAGTTAAAAGAAGACCATAAACGCCATCGCCGAATATAATACCGAAGAAAATAAGAATAAATCCTAAGAACCAACCTGAAATATCGTATTCAAAATATCCCGGTACAGTACCCAAAAAGTCTGTTAACGGATAAATAAGACTTACAAACTTATTATTTTTAAGCTTTGTTGGTACGTTATCTTCTTCAGTCGGGTCTTCAATAAGAAGTCCCCACGAATTCTCTTTTGCGGCTTCTTTTATTTTAGAAAGATTTTCTTCTTCAACATATCCTGTAAAATATGCAACAGAAATATTGCCATCAGAAGATACGCTTTCATTTTGCATACCCGTATTATAAACTTCAAACTCAATTTCTTTTTCGCAAGCCTTAATAGCATTTTTCATACTCTTAACGTAACCAGCGTAAGAAGAAACCTTTTCATCTATTTCATTAATACGGTTTGTTTTTTCTTCAATTTTTGAAGATATTTCCTGAGTTGAAATCTTCGGTAACTCAAAGCGGTAGCTTTTAAGTGACTCAATAACCTCCGCTTCACCCTCAGCCCCTGTTTTAATTAACAAGAACTTAACTGTGTTTTTTCCTTTTTCCATAGCCACGGTTTTTACTGCTTCGCCTAAAGTGTCATATTCAGCCTTTGGCATTTCATAAAATGAAACCTCAACGCCTTTTTCACTTAAATCAGCAATAATTTGTGGCTCGATTTCGCCCCAGTTTTTGATACGCTCAAGCTCTGAATTTAACGAAACTCTTTCATTAATACAAGCTTTCTTTTCTTCAGCAAGTGCAAAAACTTCTTTTGAAATATCTAAAACTTCATCTTTTGTTGCTTCTTTAATTTCAATATTTTTGTTTTTCTTTTCACTTACGCTGAAAATGGCACTTTCAATTAAAGAAATCTGTTCTTTTAATTCTTCTAATTTTTTACCAGAACCCTCTGTTATTTCAATATGAAGAATTCCTAATTTGCGAAGCTTTTTGAGCGTTTCTTTTTTCTTATCTCCCATAATCATAAGGGAGACTTTTTTCATAGGCACTATCATAACGCTTGAACCTCCATTTCTGAAGATACTTCGTCACGGGCTGCAATTTTGCGCTTTGAAATTTTGGAACGAACAACAGCGCTTACTTGCTGGTCTGCCATATAAATAGATATCTTTTTAATGTTCTCTTCTGTTTCGGGGATTTTAACCTTTTCAAACAAGTTAACTCTTTGTGAAGTAGAAAGAAGTTCTTTTTCTAAGAGTCTTACTTGTTCATCTAACACTTCTGCCTCTAAGTCAAGTGACATTGCTTTTTCCATATGATTTGCGGCAATATCTACCCAAAGAGGTGTTTCATATAAATCATAATCGCCCCTATAAAAATCCGCACCCTCAAAAGTAGGGATTGTAACACCAGCAATATTACCTATGCCTTTGCGGATATTACTTACGGTAATTATTCCATTGGGGAACGCTTCTGTTTCACTGAATACAGCAATCCACGAAGAAAAACCTTGTTCTAAATCTTCTCTTTGTTTTCTTACTGCAATAGCTTTAGCCTCAATCGTTCTTATTTCTGATTGAAGCTGTTGCTTTTTAAGTGTCAGTGTAGGCAAATATCTCCGGTACATTTTGAGAGCATCTTTTTGTACCTTTAACTCGTTTTTAGTTAATTTGATTTTTGCCAAAACTCAGTCCTCCTTACTTTACTTGATTGAATTCTTTTTACCTTATTTTACAGGCCAGAATTCATCTGTAAGGTCTGACTTAATTCCGGTTTCATCCTTTTCGAAGCATTCTGCTAAAATCTGCCAGCCTAAGTCAAGTGAATCTTCAAGTGATAAGTTAACTGACAAGTCCATAAGCTTGTTTTCGAAAAGTTCGCCGTATTTTAATAACTTTTCATCCCAACGGTTCATAGAGAAGCCCATGTTTTTCTTCTCAATAGTTTCTTTATAGGATGAATATAATCTGATCATTGAGTCCATAAGGATACGGTGGTCCTTACGTGTTTTACTGTTAACGTTCTGTTTAAGGCGTGAAAGTGAACCGAATGGCTCAATTCTGCCACCCTTTAAATAATACTGACCTTCTGTAATATAACCGGTATTATCTGGCACTGGGTGAGTAACGTCGTCACCAGGCATTGTAGTAACTGCAAGAACTGTAACAGAACCTGAGTTTGCAAAGTCAACTGCTTTTTCGTAACGAGAAGCAAGCTGAGAATAAAGGTCACCAGGATAACCACGGTTAGATGGAACCTGTTCCTGAGTAATTGCAATCTCTTTCATTGAGTCTGCAAAGTTCGTCATATCTGTTAAAAGCACTAATACGTCTTTATCCTGTAAAGCAAATTGCTCTGCAACAGCCAAAGCCATATCTGGAATCATCATACATTCAACAGTAGGGTCAGATGCAGTGTGAATAAACATAACTGTTTTACTTAAAGCGCCACCATTTGAAAGTTCCTCTTTAAAGTAAAGGAAGTCGTCATATTTAAGACCCATACCACCAAGAACAATAACATCTGCTTCTGCCTGTAAAGCAATACGAGCAAGAAGCTGGTTATAAGGCTCACCTGAGATTGAGAAAATTGGGAGCTTTTGTGAAACAACCAACGTATTAAACATATCAATCATAGGGATGTTAGTTCTCATCATTCTGTTAGCGAGAATACGCTTTGTAGGGTTAACAGATGGACCGCCGATTGGCTTCATATTTTCTGTAAGTGCAGGGCCTTTATCTCTTGGTTCACCTGAACCGTTGAAAATACGTCCTAATAAATCTTCGCTGAATGATACGCGCATTTCCTGACCTAAGAAACGAACCTCGTCACCAGTAGAAACACCCTGACCACCTGCGAACACCTGTAACGAAACAACGTCGCCGTCAATTTTATTAACCTGTGCAAGTGATTTACCAAAACGTGTATTAATCTGTGCTAATTCGTTGTAACGAACGTCTTTGGCTTTTACAGTGATAACGTTACCTGTAATTGATTCAATTCTGTTATAAATTTTACTCATTATCACTCAGCCTCCTTTAAAAGACGTTCTGCATTAGCACTTATAGTGCCTTTGCCTTCATTATACATTTCATCAATTTCCTGTTCTGCCTTTTTAAATGCATCACTTTCGAATTCTGTATAATTCCAGTTAATGAATTTTTGACGAAGACGGTTAAAGAAGCTACGTGCATCGTCTTTATTATCTAAAACATATTCGCTACCAAGAATTTTAATAAGCTTGTCTGTAACGTAGCATTGGCGTTCTCTTGTGCAGTTTGCTTCAATTAAATCAAAAGAGTTCTGTTGAAGGTAAACTGCATCGAGCATTTCTGCCTTTAAATAAACCTGATAGTCAGAAAGACTTGTACCCTCTTCACCAACAACCTTCATCATAGAGCCGATTTCATCGCCCTCAAGAAGAATGTTTTTGCAGTACTGTGATTTCTTTGAATCAGTAACTGTTTTATATTTAGACCACGAAATAAGTGGGTCAATTGCAGGATATTTTCTGGCATCTGAACGCTCACGTGAAAGACCGTGGAATGCACCAACAACCTTAAGAGTTGCCTGTGTAACTGGTTCTTCAAAGTTACCACCAGCAGGTGAAACTGTACCGCCGATTGTAACAGAACCGGTAGAGCCATCTGGTAAGCGAACATAACCCGCTCTTTCATAGAATGCTGCAATATATGATTCAAGGTAAGCTGGGAATGCTTCTTCACCAGGAATTTCTTCAAGTCTACCTGACATTTCTCTTAAAGCCTGAGCCCAACGAGAAGTTGAGTCAGCAAGAAGAAGAACGTGAAGACCCATTTGTCTGTAATATTCAGCAAGTGTTACTGACGTGTAAACTGAAGCCTCACGGGAAGCAACAGGCATTGAAGAAGTATTACATATAATAATTGTTCTTTCCATAAGTGAACGACCAGTTTTAGGGTCAGTTAATTCTGGGAACTCTGTAAGAGTTTCAACAACTTCACCAGCACGCTCACCACAAGCAGCAATAATAACTATATCAACGTCAGCATATTTTGACGTTGTATGCTGTAAAACTGTTTTACCAGCACCGAATGGACCAGGTGTACAATAAGTACCACCCTTTGCAACTGGGAAGAAAGAGTCAATAAGACGTACCTTTGTTTCCATTGTTTCTTGCGGTGCTAATCTCTCACTATAGCACTTAACTGCACGTTTAACTGGCCATCTGAAAGCCATTGAAAGTGGAATTTCTTTACCACGTTCATCAGTTACAACTGCAATAGTTTCGTTAACTGTGTATTCGCCTTTTTCATTGATTGACTTAACTGTGTAAGTACCAAGTAAATTAAAAGGAATAAATATTTTGTGTGTGAATGGTCCTTCTGGAACAGTTCCTATATATTCACCAGCTTTTAAAGTGTCCCCCACTTTTGCAGTCGGTGTAAATTCCCATTTCTTTTCTGCATTTAAGCCATCAGCATAAATACCACGCTCTAAGAACCAGCCAGCTTCTTGGGCTAAAACAGGAAGCGGATTCTGAAGTCCGTCGTAAACCTGACCTAAAAGACCAGGACCTAACTGAGCAGATAACATTTCGCCTGTGAACTCAACGTCGTCACCGCATTTAATACCGCCAGTCATTTCGTAAACCTGAATTTGTGCTACGTCACCTTTTATACGAATGACCTCACTCTTAAGTTTTACGTCATCTACTTTAACGTAACAAATTTCGTTCATGGAAACGTCGCCTGTAAACTGTACAGAAACAAGGTTACCATTAACGCTTACAACCTTACCTATATTTTCGGTCATCATATAACCTCCAATCTTTCTCCATTAATAATGGAGCTGTAAATATTCTTATACGCAGTCTCTCCGCTTTCTTTATCAAATTGCTTGATACGGGAGATTATCTTTAATTTAAGACCATAGTAAAATACAAAATCCTCTGAAAAAGAATCCATCGGTCTTAAACTTTCTAAAAATTCTAATCTGTATTTATTAAGGAATTTTTCTGCCTCTAATGGATTTTCTATCTCTACGGCTTCTCGTGCTGCCTGAAGAAGCTCAACTGGTGCAGATTGAATTTTCTCTGCATTAAAAGCTTTATTCATTTTTTCAGCACGGATTTTACCGAGAACAAGTCGAAGATTACGTTCGCCATCATTCCATTTATCTAAAAATTGAGAGCCTGTTTCTTCACATTCTCTTGATGGCATAAGCGTTAACTGCTTTAACTCATTCTGTGCCTTTTTATTTAAAAAACGCTCACAAAGTTCAAAGAAGCGTTCTTCAGTAATTGGCATTGGCACATTTTCAGAAAGTCCATCTAAAGAAGGCAGTTGAGATATTAAATAATACTCAGCCATAATTATTCAGCCTCTTTCATAAGTGCCGCAATTTTTGGACTTAAATAGTTTGATAACATATCTATAACAGCATCTTTGGAGTAATCATAATATGCTCCGCCATCATTTACAGCAATACGGAATCCACCGTCAAAATTATCATTCGCTTTAAGAGTAACGCCAGAAAGCATTTTTGCTTTAAGACCTGAAAGCACTGTGTCTTCTATCTTCTTTAAATCTTCACTGTTTAAAGCAACAGTTATATCTTCAGCCCCTGCATTATTTTTAAAACCTTCAACAAGATTAACAATAAGACCTGCTAAAGCATCAGAAGAATATACAGAAGAAACGCTTTCGCCTAAAATAGCTTTAAGCTCTTTAGTAACACTTTCTCTAAAAGAAATGAGCAAATTTCTGCTTGCCTGACGAAGTGCATCTTCACCAGATTTAACTGTTTTTTCATTTTCCAGTTTAGCATCGGCTATGAGTTTTTCTGCCTCTGCTTTAGCTTCAGAAATGATTTTCTGGGCTTCGTCTTTTGCAGCAGTGAGTATAGCTTCAGCTTGAGATTCTGCTGCTTCTACACCATCTTTTTTAATCTGCTCGATAAGCTCTTGCAATTGTATTTCCATAAGGTTCTCTCCTTTTCTAAATTTACAATTTATAAGTAAGTGTTATTCTAACACAAAATAACCAAAATTTCAAGACTTCTGCTCGAAATTTTGGTTATTTTTGTTCAACTATTTTTCTTTTATGTAAATTTCCATTATTCTGCTATTCTGCCGATTTTTTCATAAGGGATATTTTCGAATTCAGGAATATCCTCTTTAAGCTTTTCAATATCCTTTATATTATAATCGCCATTCTTCGCATCCACAAAAATTTTATTCATTTTATTGAGTGAATAAAGCTCGTTCTGTGATATATCACTGAACTCGTAAACTGAATCATATATTTCACCAAGCCTTATTCCATTACCTACTATAAGATTTCCTTTAACAACACTTGTAGGATTAGGTATATATTCTGGCGAATCTGCCTTTTCAATATCATCTGTCATAGTACTGTATTGCGGTAATTTTTCTTGCCATACTTCACTCTGCCAAGGCGAATTATGAAGTGCTTCCCACATATCACCAGTATCTGTATAAGCGTGAGTAAACCAACCTCTTTCTAATGCGCCCTCTCTTGCTCTATCATCAAATCTTACTACGTTTTCGCCGTGATTTATAATAATATTGTTAGTTACTATATTATCACGTCCACCACCGATGTGAATTGAATTACCTGGAACGTTTACGAGTAAGTTACCGTAAACGGTCTGACCCGAAAGTGCATCGTCAAGATAAATTCCATCGGGAGTAAACTCTAACGAACCTAAATTACAAACACAGTTATATCTTATGATATTACCATACCATACCCAGCTTCTGCCTGAATATATTGCACCCGCATCATCAGAAAGCAAGCAAACGTTATAAATATTATTATATTCAATTATATGATTATTACCTTTATATGTAACAGCTTCGTGTGGAGAGTCGTGCATTTCATTGTGACTGCAAATATTACCAACACCAAGCAGTGTTACTGCAGGCTGATATGTCTGGTAAATCTCTGACCAATGGTGAATATAGTTATTATCTGCTATATTGTTACCAGCAGTAAGTGTTTCAGTATCACCACCATCAAGAATAATACCACCCTTACCGGTACGGGTTATTTCGTTATTATAAGCTAAGTTATTACTACCCGTCATAAGAAGTGCGTTACCTGCGACATTTTTAACGACACAATTCTGAAGTTTATTGTTATTACCTGTAATAATAATTCCATCATCTCTTGTACCCTTAAAGGTAATTCCGTCAAAAGTAATATAATCTGCCTCAGCACTTATTATTGGTTCAAGTGACAACGAAAGGTCAATTTTTGCATTTTCAAAGCCTTCCTGCTTCCAGAGGAAAAGCAAGCCGTTTTCTCTGTCTAAGTACCATTCGCCTTCTTTGGTCAATTCCTCAAACACGTTAAAGAAATAATATGGTGCATCTGTTTTTGTACCATAAAGACTTACAAATTTTGGTGAAAGCTCACCTGTTTCATCATTAAAGCTACCAATAGGTGAAGATGCATCTGCCCAATCATACTTCCAGTATCCGAACATCCATACCTCATCGAGATTTTCCCAACCGCTGATTTTTTTAGCAAGGTCAGCATTAACCTTATAAATATCACTTTCAGGGTTACGGATTTCGCTCCAGTTCTGGACCTCTGTGAGAGCACCATCAGATTCTTTTCCTAACCCTGTTTTTACAACCTCTTCTGTATAAAGATATTCATTATCGGGGTATCTTGCAACAGTCTGCCTTATATCATCAACAAAAAGCTCACAATAAAGCGGACCTACATAATCACCATCATAGTTGTTTGCAGTATGATAAGAGCCGATTGCACAAATTTTGCCCCAATCGTCTTTTGTAAGAGAATATGGCTTCTTTGTCAAATCTATTACAACAACGTTTTTCTGAGCTTCTTCTGAAAGTCTTTTTTCGTATTCAGGATAATTTTTTACATCTTCAAAATCGTTAGCAGAAAGCGTAACACCGCCATTAATCACTACTTCTCCGTTATAAGAGCAATATTTAACAGGACATTCTTTTGTACCAGAATCTTCTTTTGTAAACTCTATTGAAGAAACGCAGTATTCACCTGCTTCTATACAAACAGTTATACCCTTTTTATTTGTTTTATCAGCATTTCTTACTGCTTCAATTGCCTTTTCAATTGTAAGAAACGGAGTTTCTTTGCTACCGTTATTATTATCGTTACCTTTTGTACTTACGTAAAAATCGCCTTTAACCGTTTTTTCATCATTTTCTGTTTCAGTATACGTTGAAAGAACTGGTACAGGAGCTTTGTAATTTTCATATATTATATCACCTAAATGTGTACCGATATATGAATAACTACCTATAGAAAAGCTTATAAGAACTGCGAGTACAGCTATTGATTTTAACACTTTCTTGCTGAAAATTTCCAAAACACAAAGCACAGTTAAAACCGCTGTTATAATAAAGGTTAAGTAAACAGGAACAATTAAACCTACTAACTGAAATACACCCTTGCCTATAATTAAATTTATTATAAAAGTAACAACAAGAAGAATTATTGCAACTACTAAGGCAGAAAGAAGTGAATTTTTTATTTTCGCCTTTTTATCCTTATTTTTTGCAACACTTATGCACAAAGCAAGTAAAGCACTACCAAGGCACACAACTACCGCAAGAATAAAAAGAAGTGGTGTATATCTATAGCAAAGATATTGAAAATGGTAGTAATAAAGTCCTACAATAGAACACGCAATACCAAGCACAAGGCACAATATTTCACAAATTATTTTTTTACTGTTTTTAATTTTTTCCATAATCAAAATTACCCCTCATTTAAAATTATATTCTGCCGCATATTTTGTTAAATCTGAGAAATCAGTTAAAAATTTTCTCATAGTAAAACCTCTTAAAAATACATTTCTGCATAACTTAAAACTATTTTTCTTGACTCATCTGTCTTGTCAGGGTCTTTGTCGAGTGCGTGACCTGAGTTTTCATAAATTAAAAAGTCATTTTTTACGCCTACTTTTGTAAGACTGTATATAAATATTTCAGCGTATTCAAACGGAACAAGGTCATCTAAAATTCCTTGAAAAACTACAGTCGGAACACATTCCTTTGAAACATAAATTTGTGGTGACATCTTTTCAAGTGCATTTTGCTGCGCTTCATTTAAAAGTGTATCTTTAGTAATTTTTACACCACAACAATTTGAAAGAACACCATATTTCCAATCTTCAAACTCGCCTTTAATACCCATAAGAAAATTCTCTGCCCAACAATTGACCGGTGGACAATAAGCACAAACTGCAACCGGTGTTATTGGTGCTTCGCTCTTTCTTGTGTAAGCGTAAAGTAGTGACAAGTGCGCCCCCGCAGAAGCACCTATTAAAATCGCATTTTTGACATCAAAGCCGTATTTCTTACACTTTATTTTTATCGTATTCAAAACAGAAGTTATATCATCAAGCTCGTGAAATACATTTATTTTTTCAGTAACGAAACGATAATTCATAGTAGCACAGATATATCCTGAAGAAACGTAAATTTCCGCCTCGTTTTTATAATCTGATTTGTCGCCGTTACTCCAACCACCACCGTGAATAAAGAGTATTACACCCGACTTATTTTCTGCATTTTCTGGTATAAACAAATCAAAAGTGTGTCTTTCGTGATTCCCATAAGAAATATCTTTTAAAACAGAATAATTTCCACCCATAATTATTTTTCTCCGAAAACTTCTTTAATTGATTCAAGGTAGCCGTAGCCGTAAAGGTCGTCTGGCTCAAGGTAGCTTGTTTCAGTCCATTCGTTCCAGCTATTGACTGTTATAAATGGTGATTTCATAACACCCTTCTTGAGTGAAGCATCTGCAAAATTTTTGATTTTTTCACAGGCAATTTTAAAGTTTTCGGGTGTATTGTTTTCAATTACTCCAGGCACGAAGTTATTAAATCTTACGTTATTATCCCAACCAACTGAAATATTCGGGTAAAAAGGAATTGTAAGATTTTCCGATTCTTTTTCTATTGCTTTTACATAGTTTTCTGTAACATCATTAAAGTCACCATCTAAATCGGCAGAGCAACCCCAGTTATAGCTTGTTACAGAATCAACACCTAAAAATTCATACATTTCACTTGAACAAGCGCCCTTGTTTGAATCTTCATCTTTTAACCAGTTGAAAATTCTGTCACGCCAATGAACAACCTGAAAATGAAGGTCTGAAAAGCCTGCTTCTTTGGTTTTTCTTCTGAATTCCTCCAGGCCTTTTTTACACTCGTCGCTTGTACCAAATGAACGAATAAAATTGTCTATATCAAAAATCATATAAACAGGGCAACCGTCGATTGTGTAGTAGTTATTTCTTTTAAAATATTTTTCAATTGTTCTGTCGCAGATTTCTGAAAATATTTTTGGTGTAACAACACCACTCCAGATTACTGTTGATAAATCATTATCAGAATTCCTTTTATCCCACAAATGATTTGCATCGTGGTTTGCCCACATAAGACAAAATTTCATCTTTTTATTATTTTTTGCTTTCAAAAATCCGTCATTAAGACAGTTTTCTAAAAATGGTCTGTTATCGTACCAGTACCAGTCATAAATAAACACATTAACACCATAAGAAACTGCACACTCAATCTGTTTTTCCATAACAGTACTGTCCGCTTCATTTTCATATCCCCACAACGGAACACGAGGCCATCTACAACCTTTATAACCCTTGTTTGTCATAGCCTTTACAGTCTGCCATTCACCAATACCATCAGGCCAGAAAATTCTTGTTCGAGGCTCGTCACCTGTATATGACGGCCACACAAATGCTGCAATATCGTAGTTGGACATAGTACACCTCTATCTGAGTTTTTCAAATTTGATTATACAACATAAAAAGTAAAAAATAAAGTTATAATTTAATTCTTTTAAAAACTAATCTCAACTGAACAAATCCTGCGAGTATGGTCACAAAATGCGATGTAGACTTTAGCAATAAGACGAGTATAATTAAAACAGAAGCTTCTGAAGAAAACTAAACACACGAAAGGATTTTAGATATGAACACAATATTTTCAGACAATTTAAAAAAATTCAGGCAAAATAAAAATTACACTCAAGAGCAAGTTGCAGATATTTTAGGCGTAAGCTCACACTCTGTTTCCCGTTGGGAGTGTGGCACAACTTTACCTGACGTTTTGATGTTACCTGAAATAGCAAAGCTTTATGAAATCACCACGGATGATTTATACAAAAAGAACTCTGTGGCATACGATAACTATGCACAACGACTTTCATCAGTTTATGAAAATTCTCACGACCCTGAGGACTTTTTCCGTTGCAGAAACGAATACCTTAAATTAATAAAACAAGGTGAACTTTCAACAGAAGACAAATGGCTCTACGGTTGGATTCATATGTGTATGATGAACTACTGCAGAGATACTGCAATTGAATGGTATGATAAGGCAGTAAATGATGACCCTGATATCGACCCACAAAATTACAGAATTGCTTGTATGCAAAGAATATGGATGTACTTTCTTCTTAATAAAGGTGACGAAATTATTGCTGAATTAACAGAAAAAATTAAAGAAAATCCAGATAACGTTAGAGAAACGGATAATCTTATTACTGCACTTTCTTTTGCAAAAAAGTATGAAGAAGCATTTGCTGTTTTTAAAGAAGCAATTAAAAAATTCCCTGATGACTGGAATATGTATATTCACGGCGGTGATTTATGCAAATGGCTCAAAAAATATGACGAAGCTTTAACCTACTATGATAAAGCTGGTGAAATCGGCACATATTTCTGTGATGAGCTTTACTGTAAAGCTGACCTTTATGAAGATTTAGAAAATTATAAAAAAGCTCATGATGAATATATGAATATTGCAGAAATTTTACACAAACGAGGTTTTGACGTAGAAGCTGATAGGGCAAAAGAATATGCTAAAGAGAATTTAGAGAAGCTTAATAAATAACACTAACCCCGAGTAGCAACTACTCGGGGCAAATTATGATTATTCTCTTATATACTTTTTATCATCTGAATTTTCTGACACATCAGAAACATATCGCTCAACTTGCATATGCAAGTCATATTTTTCTCGCAAACCAATAATTTCTTGCATCATTGGTGAATTGTGGTGCTTATCTAAAGACAGTTGGTCTTTCCAGCAGTCAATAAGAAGAAGTGTTTCTTCATCATTCATAGGTAAAAAATATTCGTATTTTATATTCCCCTCTTCAGCACATATTTTCTCTACAATACCGCGTGAGAGCATCTCCTGTGCAAACTTTTTCGCATTCCCATTTTTACCTGTGTAATAAATATTTATTGTTATTGACATAAGATATCACCATAAAATAGTTTTGTAAAATAATTGTAGCATAAATTGTTTTTTGTAGCAAGAGATAACATTATTCATTTATATTCGATGCAATTTAATTGAAAAACTCAAGCGTTTCTTGAATATCATTCAAAGAACAATTTATTGTTTTTCATATCTTGATGCGTTATTATATGAACAGACCGGTCAATAAATCTAAGGAGTACGATGCGATGAATATTTATTTAAGCGAAAACATCAAAAGATTAAGACGCGAAAAAGAACTTACCCAAGAAGCGCTTGCAGAGTTTTTGGGAGTTACTTTTCAGAGTGTCAGTAATTGGGAACGTGGCGAAAGCTATCCCGACATCACGCTGCTTCCTGAAATTGCAGCTTTTTTTAAAGTAAGTGTCGATGAACTTCTCGGTGTTAACAAGTCTGAAAATGAACACGAAATAAATTCAAAAATTGCAGAATATGATAATCTGACTGACCATAAACTGATGCAAGAAATCATAAACGATTTAAAATCAAAATTTCCAAATGATTTCAGAGTGTTAATCAGATACCTTAGATGTCTTGTGAATTTTTCAGAAGATTTATCAGCTGTTTCTTCAGAAGTATTTACTATTTACAATAACATCCAACAAAACTGCACAGATGACAGAATAAGAATAAAAGCAAAACGGGCAATGATAGAGTTTTACCGTTCACAATTAAATTCAGAGAACGCCGATGTTATGTTTGAAAAATGTGAAAAGATTATTAGTGAAATGCCCGATATGCGTGACAGTCGTGAAATGTTCTGTACCTTTTATCCTGAAGAGCATCCCGAACATGACACCAAAATTCAAAATGCAATTGAAGAAAATTTTTTACTTCGCACAACATTTTACTCTCACTATTACTTCTACAACAACAGTTGTACCAATGAATGGCAGACGAAAGCAATAAAAAAAGAAATTGAATATTTTGAATTCTTTTATAATGACGGAAATTATGGTAAGATGTGGAAAACGATTATTAGTCTCTATGTTTTTTTAGGAGTAAGTTATTTTAAACTGAATGATTATAAAAATGCAAATTTGAATTTCAAAAAATCTGCCGAACTCGCAATTGAATTTGATAATTTAGAGAGAATAAGCATTATGCATTCAACAATGTTTAATGGAAAAGAATTTGATAAACATACTCTTGGTAGTACATTCGTCGCAAAAAGCAGAGTAAAAGAACTACTAACTAAAAAATACCCTCTTACAGATAAATTTAAAGAAACAAATGAGTTTAAAGAAATTATACAAATGTTAAATGAAAATTAGGCTATGGCGTATACAAAACAACTCCGAGGTTTAAAAACCTCGGAGTTTCTTTTATTAATTTAAAAGTAAAAACTACTATTCCAAAATTATATTGTGTCATTCTTTTCGTTTTTTTAAAATCATGAATGAAATAAAAAAACTGATAATAGTTGGAATTATGTTTATTAAATAAATTGTAGAAGTCTCAAAAGAATCATACATAGGAAGAAAAACATTGTTCGCTGGAATAGCTGGAATTGCCATAATAAAATTTATAATAATCGCAACAATGTTTGTTTGCAAATCAGCATATTGAACTAAAAGACCTGAAATTAGAAAACAAATTACTGGAATAAAAAAACTCACAATAAAAGATTTATATAAAGAACGATTATTAAATTTCTTACTAAATATTGCAACAATAACAGAAACAACGGCAAATACAAACGGAAAAACTAATACCAATTCTCCAGTATAATATAATTGAAAAAGTTCCACGTAAGCAAATGTACCCGACAATAAAAATCCTGAAAGCCAAACTCCCAAAGCAATCAAAAAACCATAACACATTATTACCACTCCCCTTGTTTAACAACATTACAAAAAACTTTATTTTATTATAGCAGTTTTTTCTGTAAAATCAATTATTAATTATTCATCAGCGATTTTACGAGCGACTTCATTATTCATCATTCATTAAAAATCCGTTCTTCTTTTAATGAATAGTGAATGATGAATATTGAATAATGAATAATACAAACAAAAACCGTCCACTATCGTGAACGGATTTTTGTTTGGTGGAGTATAGGGGACTTGAACCCCTGACCCCCACACTGCCAGTGTGGTGCGCTCCCAACTGCGCTAATACCCCGTGTTTAAAGTAAGAAGTAATGTATTTTGGACCAGAGAATTATATTTTTCTTTAATTATATCATATGATAATAATTCTGTAAATTAATATATTGATAAAAAACATTTTTTGTTTAATGAAATATTTTGCTGAAGCAAAATATGAAATAATTATCTTATGATAATTGTGAAATTTTCTGCTTATGCAGAAAGTGAAATAAAATTCGCTATTAACATTTACGAAGTAAATATTTCACTGCGAAGCAATTTCACATTACAAAGTAATATTTCACTCGCCGTAAGGCGAATTTCATTGCACCAACAAAAAGGCACCGCCAAAGCGATGCCTTTTTGTTGGTGCCGGTGGTGGGACTCGAACCCACACGATGTCGCCATCAACGGATTTTGAGTCCGTCACGTCTGCCAATTCCATCACACCGGCATATATAATTTTTTCAACTGTTGTATTATATATGAAAAATTTTAAAAAATCAATACTATTACAAATATTTTGCTTAAATATCGTAAAATATAACAGTTTTCATTTTAAAATATTTGTGATATTATTGTATTATAGAATTAAATTTATAGTTATATAGAAACAGGAGAAACATTTTGAAAACAGAGAAACAAGCAAAAAAGGGCGGTCTTATTAAAAGATTTATGCCCTACTACAAAAGACATCTTGGCACATTAAGTTTTGACTTATTTTGTGCTGCACTCACAACTCTTTGTGAATTAGCTTTACCTATAATTGTCCGTGAAATTACAGGCACTGCAACAAATAATCCCGAAAATTTAACCTTAAAATTCATTTTAACACTCGGTGGAGTTTATATCATATTAAAAATAATAGATGCTCTCGCCTATTATTATATGTCGTCAATTGGTCATATAATGGGTACTAAAATTGAAACAGAAATGAGAAAGGACTTTTTCGGTCACTTACAAAAATTACCATTCTCATTCTATGATGATGCTAAAGTCGGTACTCTTATGTCGCGAATAACATCTGACCTTTTTGATGTTACAGAGTTCGCTCACCACTGCCCCGAAGAATTTTTCATAGCGGGTATTAAAATCGTTGCATCTTTCTCAATTTTAGCATTTATGAATGTTCCTTTAACACTCATAATGTTTGCAGTTTTACCATTTATGATTGTAATTCTTGCAAAATACAACCACAAAATGCGTGACGGATTTAAAGAATCAAGAAAAAAAGTCGGCGAATTAAACAGCCAGATTGAAGACAGTCTTTTAGGAATCCGTGTTGTAAAATCTTTTGCCAATGAACACATTGAAGAAGAAAAATTCAAAATCGGCAATGTTGGATTTTTAAATATAAAATCAATAGTTTACAAGCTTATGGGTTCATTCACTGCAATTAACAGAGTGTTTGAGGGCATTATGTATATTGTAGTAGTAATTGCTGGTGGTATCTTCTTAATCAACAAAAAAATTGAGGCGGCAGATTACGTTGCCTACTTAATGTATATTTCTGTTCTTTTAACTGCAATTAAACGAATTGTTGAATTCGCAGAGCAATTCCAGCGTGGTATGACCGGTATTGAGCGCTTTACCGAGATTATGGATATTGAGCCATCTATCAAAGACAGACAAGGCGCAAAGGAATTAGATGTTCATGAAGGCAATATTGATTTTAAAAACGTATCCTTTAAATATTCTGATGTTACAGAGAACGTGCTCACCAACTTAAATATTCACATTGAAAAAGGGCAAAAGGTAGCGTTAGTTGGTCCTTCCGGTAGTGGTAAAACTACACTTTGCAATCTTATTCCAAGATTTTACGAAATTACTGATGGTGAAATTTTAATTGATGACACCAACATTCAGGATGTTACCTTAAAATCCTTAAGAACTAACATTGGTGTTGTTCAGCAAGACGTTTATTTATTCTCTGGCACAGTTAAAGAAAACATCGCTTACGGCTTAAAGGATGCTACTGACGAGGATATTTATAACGCCGCACGTCTTGCCGGTGCTCACGAATTTATTGAGGGATTACCCAAAGGCTACGACACTTATGTAGGTGAACGTGGTGTTAAGCTTTCAGGTGGTCAGAAGCAGAGAATAAGTATTGCGCGTGTATTCTTAAAGAACCCTAAAATTCTTATTCTTGACGAAGCAACAAGTGCACTCGATAATGAAAGTGAGCAGATAGTAAAAAAATCACTCGATTTATTGGCAGAGGGCAGAACAACCTTAATTGTTGCTCACCGCTTAACTACAATTAAAAATGCCGATAATATTCTTGTTATGACAAATGACGGAATTGAAGAAAGTGGTACTCACGACGAATTAATTAAAAAGAATGGCGTTTACGCTAAACTTTATGAAATGTATAGTAATTAATATTTACACTATTAAGGAGTTGATTTTATGAAAAATTATCCTACACCTCACATTGATGCTAAGCCAGAAGATTTTGCAAAAACTGTACTTATGCCGGGCGACCCGTTAAGAGCAAAATTTATAGCAGAAAACTTTTTAGAAGATGCAGTTTTAGTAAACAATGTCCGTGGAATTCACGGCTACACCGGTACTTATAAGGGGACTCGTGTTTCTGTTATGGCTTCTGGTATGGGTATGCCATCTATAGGAATTTACAGCTACGAGCTTTTTAACTTTTTCGATGTAGATAATATTATTAGAATCGGCTCTGCTGGTGGTATGTGCGATAAGGTTAAGGTGCGTGATATAGTTATAGCACAGGGTGCTTGTACTACTTCAAGATACAGCCACACATTTAATCTTCCTGGTGATTTTGCACCTATTTCAGATTTCACTGTTTTAAGAACACTCGTAGAAAAATCAGAAGAATTAGGTATTAAATATGAGGTTGGTAACGTGCTTTCTTCTGATGTATTTTATGGCGATACCCCAGAGCTTTCAGCTAACTGGCAAAAAATGGGCGTACTTGCTGTAGAAATGGAGGCAGCCGCACTCTTTATGAATGCGGCACGTGCAGGCAAACGTGCTGGTGCATTATTTACAATTTCTGACCATATAGTTACAGGCGAATCACTCCCAGCAATTGAAAGACAAAACTCATTTACAGATATGATGAAATTAGCACTTGAAACTGCAGTAGAATTGGAGAATAAATAATGGCTAAAAGAGTATTTCTTATAGTTCTTGACTCTTGCGGAATCGGTGAAGCACCCGATGCTGAAAGCTTCGGTGATAAAGGTGCTAACACAGTTGGTAGCATTTCTGAGTCAAAAGAATTTAATATAGAAAACCTTAAAAATATCGGCTTTACTGAAATAGACGGTCTTTCTTACCTTGGTAAAGGCGAATTAAAAAGTAGCGTATCAAGACTCAGAGAAAAATCAAAAGGTAAAGATACAACAATCGGCCACTGGGAAATTGCGGGTGTTGTTTCAGAAAAACCGTTACCTACATTCCCTGATGGTTTTCCTAAAGAGCTTTTAGATGAATTTTCTCGCCTTACAGGACGTGGGGTTCTTTGCAACAAGCCATATTCTGGCACTGAGGTTATTAAGAATTATGGTGAAGAGCATTTAAAAACTGGTGATTTGATTGTTTACACCTCTGCTGACAGCGTGTTCCAGATAGCCGCTCACGAAGCAATAGTACCACCTGAAACACTTTATGAATACTGCAGAATTGCAAGAAAATTATTAGTTGGTGACTTGGGTGTCGGCAGAGTTATTGCAAGACCTTTTGAGGGTGAGCATCCATTTAAAAGGACTCCAAGAAGGCACGATTTTTCATTAGAGCCACCAAAAGACACAGTTTTAGACGAACTTAAAAGCAATGGTTTTGATGTAATCGGCATAGGTAAAATAAATGATATTTTTGCTGGTAAAGGTCTTACAGAATATGTTTACACAAAAAATAATGATGATGGTATGGAAAAGACACTTGAATATCAGAAAAAAGATTTTGAGGGTCTTTGCTTTGTAAATCTTGTTGATTTTGACATGGTTTATGGTCACAGAAACGATGTGGATGGTTACGCTAAGGCATTAACTGATTTCGATAAATGGTTACCATCATTTATTGCTAATATGAATAGTGATGATGTTTTAATTATTACGGCTGACCACGGATGCGACCCGGGTGACGTCAGCACCGACCACACTCGTGAATACGTACCATTTATTATGTATGGTGAAGAAATTGAACCAAAAAACAATGGTACTATTGACGGATTTACTTTTATTGCAGATACTGTAAAAAGATTATTATTGGGATGATTTTATGACAGATAAAGAATTAGTTATTGAAGCAATTAATGCTATGAAAAATTCATATTCACCCTACTCTGATTTTAAAGTAGGTGCGGCGTTGCTTACTGAAACCGGCAAGGTTTTTACTGGCTGTAACATTGAAAATGTTGCATTTGGACCATCAGTTTGTGCAGAACGAGTTGCATTTTTTAAGGCAATTTCCGAGGGTGAAAAACACTTTTCAAAAATAGCAGTTGTCGGTGGTAAGGCTGGTGTAATATCTTCACCTACCCCACCTTGTGGAGTTTGCAGACAGGTAATGCGTGAATTTTGCAATGATGACTTTGAAATTTTAATTGTCAGAGAAAACGAGAATTATGATAAGGTTTTACTTAAAGACCTGTTACCTCAATCCTTTAAACCGGAGATTTTATCAAAATGAGAATGTATGATATTATAAAAAACAAGCGTGACAATAAAGAATTAACAAAAGAAGAAATTGAATTCTTTGTTAAGGGCTACACAGATGGTTCTATCCCAGACTATCAGGCTTCAGCTCTCACTATGGCAATTTTCTTTAATGATATGACCGAAAAGGAAACTGCCACCCTTACACTCGCTATGGCTGAGTCTGGTGATACAGTTGATTTAAGCCTTTTTGGTGATAAAACTGTCGATAAACATTCAACTGGTGGCGTTGGCGATAAAACCACACTTATTGTAGCACCAATTGTTGCTTCATTAGGTTGTATTATTGCTAAAATGAGTGGCCGAGGCCTCGGTCACACAGGCGGTACTGTTGATAAATTAGAGTCCATTGAGGGCTTTAACACTTCACTTACTAACGAAGAATTTTTTAAACAAGTTAAAAATATTGGTATTGCAGTTGTAGGGCAGACTGGTAACTTAACACCAGCTGATAAAAAGCTATATGCGTTACGTGACGTTACTGCAACAGTTGATAGCATTCCGCTTATTGCTTCAAGTATTATGAGTAAAAAGCTTGCGGCAGGCTCACACACTATAGTTCTTGACGTTAAGTGCGGTAGTGGTGCTTTTATGAAAACACCAGAAGATGCAAAAGCGTTAGCCACAGAAATGGTTAAAATCGGTAAAAACAATGGCAGAAATATGGCAGCTATTATTACCGATATGAATACCCCTTTAGGCAAAAACATCGGTAATTCTTTAGAAGTTATAGAAGCTATTGAAATTTTAAAAGGTAACGGTGCTGAGGATTTAAAATTCGTAGCAAAAGCCCTCGCTTCTGAGATTGTTGCACTTTCAAAGAATATCGGTATTGATAAAGCAAATGAATTAGTTGATAATACACTTTCAAGTGGTGAAGCTTTTAAAAAATTCAAAGAGTGGATTTCTCATCAGGGTGGCAATGGTAACTGGATAGAAAATCCCGAGCTTTTCCCGAAAGCAGAATTTAAAGAAGATATAATTGCAGAAAGAGACTTCTACATTTCTTCAATGAATGCAGAAGAAATTGGTGTTTCTTCAGTAATTTTAGGTGCTGGTCGTGAAAAGAAGGATGATATTATTGACTTTTCCGCTGGAATAGTGTTAAATAGAAAATCTGGTGACAAGGTTGCTAAAGGTGATATAATTGCAACTCTTTATACAAATAATAAAAATTCTTTAAATACTGCAAAAGAAAAATTCCTTTCGGCAATAGAATACTCTAATGAAAAACCGAAAGAAATTCCTCTTATTTATGAAATTGTGAGATAACCCAGGAGATTGTTCAACTTGAAAACAAATTTTAACGAATTAAAAAACGCAAAGACATTCCATGAACTTTTTGGTGCTTTGGATATATCACTTTTTACAAGCTCCTCCCTTGTAATTTCTTTAGGACTTGTAATTACACCTTTTATAGCACTGTTTACAGGCTATGATAGCTATATGTACACTTATCTTTTACTATTGGGATATTTAGGTTGTGTTCTGACGCTATTCTCATTTATTAAAAGCAGATTAGCCTTTAAGCTTTCAAATAAAAAATATTTCACGGAAAACATAATTCCTATATTTTTATTTATTATGCTTCTTTGGGCAATTCCCTCCACCATACTTGCCTCCGACTTTGACACTGCTTTTTATGGTTCCTCATATCGTCAGGATGGGCTTTTAATGGCGTTTACATATTGTGGCTATTTTGGTTGTGGTTATATAGCTGCAAAAGGCAATAAGCTTCATTACATCTTTAATCTTTTTTCTATTATTGCAGTAATTCTGGCAATTTTTATGATTATTGATTCGCCATTTTTAAATATGCATTTCAGAACAACTCATACAAACTCAGTATTTTTTAACAGAAATCACACAGGGTATTATTTCTGCATAGCGACTATTTTAAATTCTGTAGAAATTTTAAGATTAAACCTAAAAACAAAAAAGGATACATTTCTTCTTATTCTAAGATTGATTGTTTTTGGTATATGTTTTTATGGAAATATTTTAACTAACTCTACAGGTTCATTTTTAGGTATTGTTTTTGGTGGTTGCTGTTTAATTTTTGCAACAACACTTTTTAATAAACAAATTTTAAAACAATCTCTCTTTATTTTCGGAGCAATTATTATAGTTACAATAATTTCTGTTTTTACCGGAAAAAGCCCATTACTTGATGCTCTTCAGGTTTTTATTGATTTTGGTATTATATTAAAAGATACCCGAAGCGAAGAAGCACTGCGTGCAGGTACTGCAAGATGGCGTTTATGGTTAGGCGCAATACAGCTTATCAAAGAAAAGCCTTGGTTTGGCTTTGGTCCAGATTGCTTGGAGCCTGAGTACTTAAGAATTGGCATTGACGATGGCAGACCACATTGTGAGCCTTTACAATTCGCTGCTGAGTTAGGTGTACCCGCTAGTATTGCTTATCTTATTTCAATTATTACATTTACAGTAACATTCTTTAAAAAGAAAGTTTCAAATCCATTAGTAATAGGTCTTGTTTGCACTGTTGGAGCATATTTTTGCTCTTCACTTTTTGGGTTGACATTCTTTTACACAGCACCATTCTTTTATATGATTTACGGAATGGCAACAGATACTCTTAAAAATTCATAAACAGACAAAAAACTGCTACAAGCACAAATTGAAATGCCTGTAGCAGTCATTTTTATTTTGAATATACTGCGTAAAGAATTGTGTCTTCGCTAACGGTAATTTTTTCACCTGACTTAAACTGTGGCTCTTGGGCATCACTTTCTGTTGCCCAACCTAAGAACTTTGCTCCAACTAAGGTTGGTTTTGTTGTACTAACTACAACTTTTGAGCCAGCCTCACAAATCTGCTCATTTGGTGTTTTCACACCACCATTTACATTGTAGGTTACAGTATATTTTGTAGCTTCATCATACTCAACAATAAAGCCTGTTAATGTTTTAGCTTCAAAAATACCGGCAACTGTCCATTCACTTGAACCATCATTAAGCATTACTGTGTAATTATCCTTACCGGTATTGTACTTAACCTTTTTAGCATAATTTGAATAGTCAATTGATGTAACTTCCCTCTTTGTACCATTTACACCTAAATAATACTGGTCACATTCTTTAAGAAGAAGTGAAAGAAGCTGATTTTCCGACTCAGTTTCAATTACAGCTAATTTACCACCCTTTGCTTTTGCAAATGCAGTAGCTTGCTCATAGGTTAATGAACTATCATAAATTTCATATCTGCTACCACCGAATTTTGCAGTATTAGCAGGTATCATTTTGTCAATTTCTATTTCACAAATAAAACCAGTCTGACGCTTTTCGCTAACTGTTTCTTCCCAGGTACCGTTAGTATTAATTACAACTGAAGTAAAGTTAGCTCTTGGTGAAGCAGTTAACTTAGTATAGTTATATGGTTCGCCATTGCTCCAGAAATAAATGCCATTCTCAGTTTCATCAGTTAAACCAATGTAATATCTGTCAAATGAACCATTTTGAAGAAGCTGAGAAACTATTTCTTGCTCTTGTTCACTTGCAATTGTTACAAGGTGACCACCCATAAGTGAGCAAACTGCCTCTGCTTCACTGAATGGAAGCGACATATCAAAAAGTGCGTAAATGCTATTCTCTGTAGTTTTAATTGCATCTGCTCTCTCAATATCACTTATATCTGCTGAACGGTCCTGATAATTGGGACGAGCAATATAATTGATTCTTGCACGATTATGTGCTGAATAACCTGTTGAAACAGGGTATGTTAATGCCTTAACTGTATCTGACATATTACCCTCAACAGTATAAATATATTGGTCATCAACATCTACAATAAGACCAACATGGTCAATACAACCAAATCCACCTGAACAAGTGCAACTAAAGAGAACATCACCCGCCTGAACAGGCTTTGAACCAAACTTGAAGCAATCTGCACCAACTGCCGGGAGTGTTGAGTAATATGAACCACTTGCCGATGGTAATTTAGGAAAAACAGATGTTGGAACACCGGCTACATAAGCACACCATGAAACGAAAACATTACACCAATAGCTTTGTCTTCCATACCATCTGCCGTATTCTGTATAATTGTCACCACTTTCGCGATAACCAACCTGTGTCTTTGCTACGTTACAAATATCTGTAACCTGATCACCTGTGAGTTCAACTTCGCTAAGTGCTTTATAAAAGCTGCTGCTCATATAAGAAGAGGAGGCGCTGTATTCAACTTTTTTAGCAGCTGCGTTTACGCTGAACATAGGTACTACTGCGAGCACTGCAGTAAGAGCTACTGCAATAGCGCTTTTAATTCTGCTCTTAATCATAGAATAATTTTGCCTTTCATTTTTTGAGTTTTTGCTTTACTATACTAATATTTATTTCAAAGTTATTTCGAATTATTACAATTTTGTAACAATTCCTGCGAACGATAGTCATTTTACCACATAAAAAAGTCTTTTACAATGCACAAGTTGCACTATAAAAGACCCTTACTTTAATATATTTTGCATAATTCTCAACAAAAAATTAAGAATTTGACACACTTTTCGTAACATTTTGAAATTTTTACACCTCAGATTTGCTACGAATTTTCGACTAATTTATAATTTTTTCACCATCAAACACTATTAAGCCAACGCCACCACCAGTTTCGCCTTCCTTTAAAAGCCATTTTTTATACGCTTTCTTTAATGACGTATCTTCTGGTAATTCATTATATGGTAATTTGTCATCCTTTCCGAATATCCGCCACAAATCCTCTTTTGTATCACTTAAATATCCATCATAAATATAAAAATCATTCATAAATCTTAAAATATTTGAGTTTTTGGGTAAAAAGTCATAATGCTTTTTATAAAGCAACCATGAATGGCACACAAAAACAATTCTTCCATTTTTAACAAATGATGTATTTTTATAAAACTCATACGCTTTTTTATAAGACTCTAATCTTATTTCATCTGTAATGGGGGTACCTGATGATGGGATGTGTAAAAATAAAGCTTTTGTACCTTTTTTTATTTTAATTCCACTTGGTGTTATTATTTCCCTGTCGGTATCGGTATTCTCATACTGAAAACGACCTAAACCAAACCTTTCGAGCCTGTAAAAGCCCTCAAACCAGTGTGGCACAAAAGTACCATTATAACCTTTGCACTCTATACACTCTAAGAGCTTGTATTTTAAATCCTTTATTGTGTCATAAAAGATTTCATCTTCTATCCCCTGCTTTTTATATCTTTTGTAAAGCGTTTCAGCAGATAAAAGCAAAAATACAAATTGCAAAGCATTTTCGTCAACTGAGTATTTTATAGCAAGTGGCTGGAGCTTTTCTAAAAATCTTCTTATGTCGTGTGCTTTAGGAAACATAAAACGCATTATCAATTTATCAATCTCTCTGCCAAACTGTAAGTTTTCATCTGCCAATTTAACAACTTCTGTAAACTCTTTTTCTGCTTCTTCTGGTAACTCAAGTTTACTCATAAGTGTTTTGTAAAACACATTATAATGCATTTTATCACCTCTCAGTTTTATATATATTTACTATATACAATAGTATATGAATTTCAGACAGTCTTAGTTTTTGAGACTGTTAAGTGGTGCTGGAATTCTACCACCACGCATAATAAAATCGTAACTACTTTCTTTATGAACAGGCATAACAGGTGCAGTACCTAAAAGACCGCCCATTTCTATTTCGTCACCAACTTTTTTATTTAAAGCAGGAATAATTCTTACTGCGGTTGTTTTCTGGTTTATCATACCAATTGCCGCTTCATCTGCAATAATCGCGGCAATTGTTTCAGCAGTTGTGTCGCCTGGAACTGCAATCATATCAAGACCAACAGAACAAACGCAGGTCATTGCTTCTAACTTATCTAATGTAAGAACACCTTTGTGAACTGCTTCAATCATTCCTTCGTCTTCTGAAACTGGAATAAATGCTCCAGAAAGACCACCAACAGAAGATGACGCCATAACGCCACCTTTTTTAACTGCATCGTTAAGAAGTGCAAGTGCAGCAGTAGTACCATGAGTACCACAGGTCTCAAGTCCCATTTCTTCTAAAATTCTTGCAACAGAGTCGCCTACTGCTGGTGTTGGTGCCAAACTCAAGTCAACAATACCAAATTCTGCATTGAGCCTCGAAGAAGCCTCTCTTGCAATAAGCTGACCCATTCTTGTAATTTTAAACGCAGTCTTTTTAACAGTTTCTGCAACCACATCAAATGGCGCACCCTTTATACCCTTTAAAGCATTATAAACAACACCAGGGCCTGAAACACCTACATTTATAGCACATTCAGGTTCGCCTACTCCGTGAAAAGCACCAGCCATAAACGGATTATCTTCGACTGCATTACAGAATACAACGAGCTTTGCACAGCCTAAGCCATCGTTTTCTTTTGTCTTCTCTGCTGTATCTTTAATTATATTTCCCATAAGTTTTACAGCATCCATATTTATACCAGCTTTTGTAGAGCCTACATTAACGGATGAGCAAACAAAATCAGTCTCGGCCAAGGCAGACGGAATTGAATTTATAAGGCGTCTGTCACCAATAGTAAACCCTTTTTGCACAAGTGCTGAAAAACCACCGATAAAGTTTACACCACATTCTTTTGCAGCATTATCCATAGCCTTTGCGAAGATTGTATAATCTTCAGTTTCGCTTGACTCTGCAGCAATAGCCATAGGAGTAACAGAAATTCTTTTATTTATAATTGGAATTCCCATTTCCTTTTCTATTTCTTCACCTGTTTTAACAAGGTTTTCTGCATATTTTGTAATTTTGTCATACATCTTAGTTGCCGAAAGTTTGGCATCCGGATGACCGCAATCTCTTAAAGAAATACCCATAGTAATTGTACGGATATCAAGATGCTGTTCATCAATCATATTTAAGGTTTCAATAATTTCGTGTTGATTAAGCATTCCGGCACCTCATATTCTATGCATAGCATCAAAAATATCCTCACGTTGAATGCGAATACTTACACCGAGTCTTTCGCCCTCTCTGTCAAGAATATCTACCATCTCAGAAAAACTGACATTTGCATTTTTCATATCTACAAGCATATTCATAGTAAACATATCTTTAAGAATTGTCTGGTTAATATCTAAAACATTTACATTTGCTTTTTCAAATGCAACACATACACCAGCCATAATTCCGACTCTGTCTTTACCAATAACTGTAACAATAGCATTCATATCTGATACCCTCTTTGTTTCAAAATACTTCATAAGTTTATCATATTTTTATATTTTTTACAATACAAAAAGAGCTGCAAAAAAACTTTTCAAAGTTTTTACAGCCCTTCTGATTTCAATTCACACGGATATATCCGCCAAAATCCACTCTATTTTAAACTCCGAAAGCGTATAAAGATACGCCGAGCGGGTGCGAAAATGACATAATCGCCAAAGTCTACCCTGATTTAAAATTGTTCAGTTTGGATGAGTATGGCATTTTTAAACTCCGAAGGCGTATAAAGATACGCCGAGCGGGTGCGAAAATGACATAATCGCCAAAATCAACAATTTTAAGCTATCCAGCCGTAGATTGTATCAAATATTGAGAGTCCACCTAAAAGTCTTACAAGTGTGTCAGGAATAAAGCTTGCAAGCTGCCAGAGGTCAGTGTAGTTACCACCATCTGATTCTGCTACACCCTCGTACTCTAACATAAATGCCTGAGTATAAACAATACCGCCTTCACCAAATATTTCAGCTCTTACATAATTGCCAAGTTCTTTTTTATGGTCATCAAGGTCAATACTGTTTCCTGTTGCAATTGTTTTGCCATCTGCAATCCAACGGATATTTTTTGCTCCGGCTGTAACTAAAGTAATAGTATCGCTATCCTGATCAACAGAAATTGCAGTAACCTTAGGTGCATCAACATCCTTTGGAGCTTCATACTTACCCTTAGGGTTTTCTGCCTGAATTGCTTTAATCTGTTCACCGAGTTTAACTGCAGTAGGGTCAAGGCTTTCTACCAAATAATTGGCTATTTCTGTAATTTCTTCCGGGTTACCTAAATTTTTACTACAAGCAAAGAATGCACCGTCTTCCATACACTCTTTAAGATTATCAACTGTGAGCGATGGCATAACCATCTCAGTGTAACCGGTATAAACTGCATCTGTAGAGTGAGCATCAGAAGTAGCAATTGCTAAAACATTTCTACCGGTTGGTGTAACCTTACCTAAAAGTATGTCCCAGAGCTTTCTGTCATAGCGTGTTCTTGAGTCACCCTTACTGTTAATATCAATACCTATGCAAGAATCATATTCCATAAGAAGACCTGCAAATTTATCGATATAATATTTATACATTGTGTCACTATAGTCATAAGCATCCGCTGTGTTTTCTTCATCACGGGCATTAGTATATTCACCCGGGTGGTTAATAACTGAAAGACCGCCCATTTCGTGAACATTTTTAATTGGTGTTTCATAGTCGCTTGTGCCACCTAATAAACCATGACCATAATCAACAAACCAGCTGTTAACATGAGCGTTATTAAGGGAACTTGGGTTATTCTCAATACCACAAGGCACTCTTAACATACTGTGAAGCTTAACGCCTGAAGAAGTTTTTTGTGAGTAATATGTTCCACCTTTTTTTGTTTCAAGTGAATATGTATTACCATTTGCAGTCTCGCCCCCCTTTGATTCAAGAGGAACAATATCGCCTGCTCTGCCTTTAAATAAGTCAATAAAAATTTCCATAGCAGGAATAACTTCCTGACGAGTCCAACCATAGTCAACAACACCGTGGTCGGTAACTGCAGCAATATCAAATCCATACTCATATTGCTTTTCTAACATATCCTTTAAATTATCGTTACCATCACTGGCAGTTGTATGATTGTGAAGGTCGGTTTTGTATTGCTTATAAGTGAGCCAGTTAACGTCTTCATATGGGTCAATAATTGTATAATCGACACCTGTGTCTGTGTCACCTGCAAAAGCAACAGTAGAATAACTCACCATTAACATGCAAGCAGCCATAAATACGGCAATTATCTTTTTTGTTTTTTTCATAACAAACGCCCCTTTTCAAAAACAATAAAAATCTAAATATAATTATTTCATTATAATAAAAATTATATAACAAATATTGTAAATTTTCAACGATAATATTAACCGAAAATCCCCCACACAATATGTGCAAAAAAGCGACTACCGGAAACTCCCGATAGTCACTTTTAAATTCATTGATTAAAATTCATCTTTTATAGAAATTTTCTCTAACGCTTCTTCTTTTGTGATTTTACCGTTATTACAGTCAATCATAATCTTAACATCTTCGTCTTTGAGTTTATAGAAATGCCAGATAAAACCTGCGAAAATGAGACCGATTGTCGGAATCATTACAAATATAAACCACAAACCGTTAAGTGTAAAGTCTGATTGCTGAACATTCTGTGTTGCTAAATCCTGAAAGCTTTCAGCGTTAACTTCTTTCCAACCGAAGAAGCCGAGTAAAAACATACCAAGTGCACCCGAAAGAGCTGAAGCCATTTTTGTAACGAACGTCTGTATAGCGAAGGTGATACCTTTAGCATCGATACCCGTTTTAAATTCACCGTACTCTGCACAGTCAGGCGTAAACATAAATATCATAATACCCTGAATGCCTAAAGGAACTGCACGAAGCAATGTTAAAAGAATAAACACTATCATATTCTGATAACCACAGAGCCAACTGATTGTACCGAAAATCACTGCTGCCCAGTTGCTTATGATAAAAATTTTGCGTTTTCCGTATTTTTCGACCAATTTAGGCACGAAAAGTGATGCTATAAATATAGGTGCACCTGCTAACGCAAGAACTATAAGACTGAATGCTTCGTTATGGAATAAGTAATAAGAAGTAAGAAGGCTCATTGAAATCATAACGTTAAAGCCACTCTGGAAGAAATAACCTGCATAATAAATAAGCAAATATTTATTTGAAAACAAGTATTTGAACATTTTTCTTACTGTAAACTGTTCTTCATCATCAACATTTGTAAAGCGTTCTTTACCGTTGATACACACAGGAAGCATAGTAGCAAATGCACACACGCTTACAATAGCTGCGGCAACGCCAAAGCCAAGGCCTACTGCCTGACCTGTTACAATTGTCGGTATAATTGTTGCAATACCGCTACCTACACCTGACCAAATGCTCTTGTATGAAATAATTGAGGTCCTTTCATCTAGGTTATCTGTCATAACAGTAACCATACCATGAATCGGTGCATCGCATATAGTGTAAACCGTATCCCAAATAAGGTAGAAAACAGCAAACCAAAGAAGCTTCAACATTTCACCTGCACCACTCGGAATCATATATAAAAGTGCAGTTGCAAGCGGAATTAAAGGTAATGAAATTTTAAGCCACGGCAAAAACTTCTGTTTACTTTTAAACTTTACTTTGTCAAAAATACAACCGAAAACAGCATCGTTCATAGCGTCCCATATTTTAACTATGAGCATTACTGTACCTGATTTCACTGGATCAACACCCTGGAATAAAAGGTACGTAGTCAAAAATGATGTAATCATTGTATAAATCATATTCTGACCTGATAAATACAGATAATAGCTTTTCCTCTCTTTATTGGTTGTGCA
Organism: Acutalibacteraceae bacterium; assembly: GCA_045613085.1. GTDB lineage: Bacteria > Bacillota > Clostridia > Oscillospirales > Acutalibacteraceae > DTU089. Next base: position 48,555 of record JAZLAG010000032.1, read on the forward strand.
CCAGCTATCCGGTGTATAACTTAACTTATCCAAAATCTTTTTCAAATAAAGCACCCCTTTTACTCGGTTGTTTTTCTTGCCACTACCCATGCATTAGGCAAATATCTACCGGTTGGCATATTTGTCGAAGGTTCATTTAAAATTTCACCCTCATAAGCTAACACAGAAGATGATCCACCATCACATGCACCCGCATTAACTGCGCCATACATTTCTAAAACATCTGCACAATCGCCCATTGTTGCACCTAAAGAGTAGCCAACCTGTCTGCCGTCAACAACAAAAATCATAACGACACCATTTTCAGCCTGACCTATTACAGTACGTGGTTGAAGCCCCCAGCCTGATGAACCTTCAATAACCTTATCACCATTAACTATAAGTGCAGGGTGATATTGAAAAGCATCACGCAATTTATAATCGTCCCAATTTGAAAATTCGCCGACAACAAGACGGTCATTTTCATCAAAACCAACTGTAATATATTTAGAGGAATATGTTCCCCAATATTCGCCCTGTGAAATACATTGCGCAGTAACTACACCACCTACGCTTGTTCCACCTGGATCATAAAAGCCTGAAGCATTCGAGCCGATTACCGCATTTTCTCTCTCAAGATAATCGCAAATAAATTGTCCACGGGAGTTTTTGTAATCTGTAGTTGCAATATAAACTCTTGACGGGTCATCAATCAAAACTAATCTGCCCACATAGTTTGAGGTTTTCACCTTTAAAACTACTATGCCTTGCTCAATATCGTTTATTAAAACTTCGTTACCATGTTTATCTAAACCGCCAACTACAAGGTCCTTTTGTCCTAAAATATCCGGTTCCTCTTCTTCGACGATTTCAGTTTTTCCGATATCGGTAACATCAACCTGAGCATCCATAACCTCATTGATAAGAGCCTCAGGGAAAAATGAAGTAGCAAGCCATTTGTGCTGGTCAGTAGTCATTGCAGTTTCAATCCAGATATTACGCCATTTTGTAATAAATGGAACATTACCAAAAACAACAAGAGCATACATTGAAATAACTAATGTAAGGCAAATTACAAGAACTGTTGTTACCCTCATTACAATATTAGCTTTATCTTTTTTTCTTTTCTTATTTTGAACTGTTTTCGCACTCGTATTTCTATCTGTTGTTTTTGTAGACACACTTGTTCTGCTTTGTGTTCTTGTGCGTGAAGCAGTAGAATCATTCTGCACTCTGTTTGTCGCATTTCTTTTAGTATTCATATTACTTCTGTTAACACTCGAATTACTTACAACATTACGATTTACACTACTTGGTTGTGCCGCATTCTTTCTCTGTGCAAGTGTTTGTGGTACAGATTGCGAATTGTTTTTATTTCTATTTAATTCTATCTCTTCTTCGTCTTTCAAATCGACCACAATAACACCACCTTTCAAAAATTACTGTTATTGTATCACATTAAATCTGATTTTGCTATAGTAAAACAAAATTTTAATAGATAATTTTTAAAATTGGCTCTCATTTCCTTGTTTGTGCAACTACACTAACTACATTTGTCTTTTTTTGTGTATCATAACCCTGTTTTTTGCATTGTAAATATGTTGTCTATTATGGTATAATCATTTTATTATAATTTATTGAATACAGGAGTTGAGAAAATGAATCTCAAAGAAAAAGCAACAGGGCTTGTTTCTAATGTAAAAGAACATTGGAAAACCCCTGCGAAAGGCAGATATATGCCTTTCAGAGAAATCGCTGCTTATTCAGGCGGTGGTATTGGTGCATATATGATTATTACAATGGGTTCTGCCTGCCTTTTGTCATCAAACAATGTTTTGCTTTCCAGCGCCCTTGGTATTGGTGCAACAGATATGTACATTATGTATCTTATCGCTGTTGTTGTAAATATCTTTCTTACTGGTATTAGAGCAAATATTATTGATAACACCCGTAACAAAGCTGGTAAATACAGACCGTACATAGTTACAATGGCAATTCCTTCTGCAATTGCTTGTATTTTAACAGTTTGGTTCCCGTATAACAAACTACCTTTATGGCTTGGTGATGGCACACTGTTCGGAGAAGACATTGCATATATTGCAAAATGTGCCATTGTTATGGTTTTTAACCTTTTTATTCATTTCTTCTACTATTTCTTCTATGATGCTTATGAGAACCTCATTCATGTTCTCTCTCCTAACTCTCAGGAGCGTACAGATGTTGCATCCATAAAGAGTGTTGTTTACTCCTTTGCACCAACAGTTGTTAATCTCTTAACACCTATTATTGCACAACATCTTTTCCATACGAATACAACAGATATCCGTGTTTATAGATTTTTATATCCAATTCTTACAGTTGGCGGTATTCTTCTTTGTATCGTTGTTTATAAATATACAGAAGAAAAAATTGTTCAGGCTAGAACACACATTGTTCAGATTAAGTTTATAGATGCTGTTAAAGCAGTTGCTAAAAATAAATATTTCTGGATTATTTCTCTTGCAGGTTGGTTAGGCTTCCTTGAGGCTTCTTTCTTAAATATTCTTGCATGGCTCTACAACTATGCTGGTGCTTGCTCAGGTACAGAATATGGTATTATCATTACCGTTTATGGCAACGCTTCACTCTGGGGTATGATTCTTGCACCATTCTGTATTAAAAAATGGGGTAAAAAAGCAGTTCTTATTACAACAAACGCTTTTAACATTTTATTTATTCTTATGTTACTTCCACTGGTTCAGGATGTATCGTCTGTTCTTATCTGGCTTGTTATGGGTTGTATGTATCTCAACGCTCTTATGGGCTCCTTTGCACACATTCTCAATCCTGCTGTTCAAGCAGATATCCGTGACTATCAACAATATAAAACAGGTGAAAGAATTGACGGTATGTTCGCTACAGTTGCAACTATCGGTACTGTATTAAACCTCATTTTCTCTTCTGTTCTTCCTATTGTATACGAGAAAAACGGCATTACAGATACAAATGCAAAACTCGTTACTTCAAGACCAGAAATTCTTAACAGAATGTTAGGCGATGGCAAAACTGTTGGCGAAATTCTTGCCGATCAACTTGCAAACGGACAGGACAACTATTCTAATCCTTACTCCGCTCTTTATGACCCTGTCATTCTTACAGAACTTCTTAAGATTCTTATCCTTCTTTCTGCATTTGGTGCCTTAATGAATGTTCTTCCATATTTCTGGTACGACTTCAACGAAAAGAAACAAGAATCTGTTATTCGTGTTCTTAAAATCCGCGCGATGTTTGAAGACTATGGTAATGGTATTCTTGATGACGAAAAGCTTGTCGAAGGAATTGACATTATACGCACTTCACAGGAAATGGCTACACAAACACCTAAAGTACTAAACAAAAAGGATTACAAAGGAAAAGAGGGCAAAAAAGCTCTTAAAGAAGATATTAAGTATAATAACGAAATTGAAATTGCCCAATTTGTGTGCGACGAACTCAACAAATTTTCAACTCCTGCATATAAATTAGCTCTTGCAGAGAATAACAAAGTTTACTCAGCGGGTATCAATAGTCTTTTAAGCCTTGATAAATTTGCAATCAAAAAAGAAATTTTAATTGCAAAAGCTATGCCAAAATCGACAAAAGAAGAAAAAGAAGCGAGAAAGCTCGCTATTGAAATTGCTAATAAAAAGATGGCTTCATTTAAAGCAATCAAAAAGCATTTCGCTAACACGGGTGCCCTTGTTGCTCCTGATTTTGAAGTTCTTGAAGCTTGTTTTAACAACGAAGACGAGTGTGACGATAAACTCAAAGCACTTTATCTTGATTTACAAAAAGCTAAGAAATCAAAAGATTCTGCTAAGGTTAACGAAATAAAGGTTGAACTCAAGGCTACCCAGGAAAACAAAAAGCAAGCCAAAAAAGCTACAAAAGATGAAACTGACAGACACGCATACTTTAATCGTGCTGCAAAGGTTTATCTTGACGCTGAAAAGCTCATTAAGCAACAAGAAAATTACAGTCACCTCGACGAGATATTCAAAATGTACGATGAAGCAAAGGCAAGAGTTAAAGCTTAAAATTAAATACAAAAAGGGGCTGTAAAAAACGCTAAGTTTTTTTACAGCCTCTTTTTAGGGGATAGGAAAAAAAGATGCCGAACGGACAAATCGAACTAAAACAAGGCTTCAGTCTTGTTTTTGCTTGCCCGAAGGCGTACATAGGTACGTCGAGTGGTGAGATTTGTTCGTAGCATAAAACGAAAAATTTTTTGCAATTTTAGTTTTTTTATAATTTATAGGGGTTCTTACAGCTATCTGCACTGTAGGAACCCCTTGATCTATATAGTTTTATGCGGTCTGCGCTTTTTTTACAGCCCCATTTTATTATTTATAGAGATTGAATTACATCAATATTACCATCAAGCAAATCCTGAACAGATACACCCTTAAAATAATTGTTAAGAAGATTATCTACACTAACCCACATTTCTTTAGTAATACAAATATCAGATCTGTTGCAAAAGCTTTCGCCACAGTTAATACAAGCAACGGGAGAAAGACTTCCCTCTGTTATATTAAATATCTCATAGATTGAAATATCTCTTGCATCTCTTGCAAGTCTGTAGCCACCAGACATACCTCTCTGGCTTCTTAAAAGTCCGCCACGGACAAGTGTTGCAACTATTGTTTCAAGATATTTAAGCGATACATCCTGTCGCTTTGAAACCTCTGACAAAGCCACAAAGCCATCACCTTGGTTTTGTGCTAAATCTATAAAAATTCTTAATGCATATCTGCCCTTTGCGGATACCATCATATAAATTCAAACCTTTCAAACATTCTTTGAAGATTACATATCACTAAAGCCAGCACCCTCAAAGAAGAAATAAAGTAATTCACTGATAATTCTAAATATAGTTGCTAAATAATCGTTAGTATCAAGACCGCCTGTATATTCCTTTTCAACACCATTAATTTCATCAAGAGTATCATAGAAATATGTTTCTGCAGCTTCAAATTCAGCTAAATTAACATTTGTATTATCAAGAGCAGCTTCACCACGAGCAATAGCGCCTTCTAACTTAGCCCTATCCTCAGCTGAGAGCTTACTTGTATCCATATTTTTAGCTGCTTCAACATCTTTCATAAAGCCTTTTGAATTACGACCAACATTAAATTGTGGGAATCTGTCAGGATAGCTATAAACATCCACAAAGTTTTCATCAACAAGAAGTTCAGAAACAAGCTTCATAATAACGTCGTTAGAGCCTGTTCTTTCATGATTCTGATTATAGAAATAGAATGTTGTGCAAGGAAGAAGACCTGTATTTGCATCAACTATATTTCTTGGGTCAGAGTGGTCATGAGTTGGGTCAGTACAGTTGTTTTGTGAACGAACATAATCCGCAGGGAGTTCTTTACCAACACCAACACTGTAAGCACCCATTGATGTTGAATCAAGGTGAATAACACCGTCAGCATTTACATCGTCCCATGAATCAATAATTTCATAAAGCGGAACGTTATAATCTACAAGGTCAAAAATTTTAACACCCTGTGCTTTTGCTTCTAAAATATTAGCATCAGAATTTTTCTGTGCATTATAGTACCAGTCTGTCTGTTCACGGATAACAGACATTGAGTCATCCATTAAATACATCTCTCTGCAAGGCTCGTAGTTACCTGATGGAACCAAGCCCCACAAAAGAGTTGAATATTTCATATAGTCATTAACAAGGTCAAACGCAACGGTATCAAGAATAGCGTTCAAGTCTGCATTAGGCATAATGCGGAGAACGATATTTACAAGATAACCAGCCATTTCGTCTGCCCCCATAAGAGCAGGCATCATTTCACTGTAAAGCTCAATATTGTCATCAAGAAGACCATACTGGTAAATTTCACCTACTAAAAGTGAACCATCAAGTGCAGGAATAACATAAACTATTCTGTTTATATCGTCACTGTATGCTCTGCCGTTATCTCTGTAAAGCTGCATAACCGCATTCATAAGAGAACCACCCTGGCTTATTGGTGCTAAGTTAACCTTGTCTGAGCCTGAATCCTCTTTTACGAACTGAATGAAATCATAAAGTTCCTGAGCAGTATCCTTCATATTACCTAAAGAAGCGTATGAGAACACATAAAGATTTTCTTCACCAGCTAAATCAATATATTTATTGAGTGGTAACTGGTCAAGTATGTAATCCTGATCGTAAGCGCTCAAATCTTTGAATGAATCATAATATTTTGTAGCTCTTACATCATTTATAAATTTACCATTTTCATCACTCTTTAACTTGCCCATAAGAACATCACCTAAAACACCTGAAAGCGCTTTAGCTGCCTGCTGGTCCTTATCCTCCTGAGAAATAAGAAGCTTGCTTATAGGAATCAACGCTTCTGTAAGCGCAAGACCTGCAATATCCATTGTGTCATCCATAAAGAACGGTGCTTCTAAATCAGTTGCTTTACCGTCTTCATAGTACTTTGTTTCACTTTGGAAAAGACCTGGAACAACAATACTTGGAATAGGATTGTAATTTGCTGCAGTTGCCACAACAGCAAACGTTGTAGAAAGCATAGCAATTACTAAAATTACGGATATAAACTTCTTTGAAAGTTTCATTTTATACCCATCCCCTTTTCTTAAATTTAATTGACAATTTAATCAAGGATATTGTATCACATATCCCATTTTTTTGCAAGAGGGAATTAGCTATTGGATAGTATAGCTAGTTATCGGTAGTCAGTAGTCAGGGACTAGGGACTAGAGGCTAACAGCTAACGGCTGGTAATATGGAAATAAAACAAAGGGGCTGTTAAAAAACGTTAAGTTTTTTACAACCTCTTTTTAGGGGATAGGAAAAAAAGATGCAGAACGGACAAATCGAACAAAAACAAGGCTTTAGTCTTGTTTTTGCTTGCCCGAAGGCGTACATAGGTACGTCGAGTGGTGAGATTTGTTCGTAGCATAAAACGAAAAATTTTTTGCAATTTTAGTTTTTTTGATAATTTCTAGGGGTTCTTACAGCTATCTGCACTGTAGGAACCCCTTGATCTATATAGTTTTATGTGGTCTGCGCTTTTTTTACAGCCCCTCTTTACTTATAACTAATCATTCAAATTAAATAAGCCGCGAATGTCTAGCTCTCTCAAAATCCTGCTCGCTTCCGTTGCCTTCCTTGAGATTTTCGAGAATGAGTGTTTCAACTGCTTTGTGAAGCTTTTCATTTGCTTCCTCTAAATCCATTTCTGAAACATCAATTGGTTCACCAATTCGTGCAACAAGATTTTTGGGCCTGAATTTATAATCACCTGAAACACCAACAGGTATGACTAACGCGTTATTCTTTTTAGCGAGTGACACAGCACCGAATTTAAACGGCATAAGTAAATCTTCTGTTTTGTTTCTTGTGCCCTCAGGGAAGATACCTAAAGCACCTTTTGACTGTAAAACCTCTGTTGCGGCATCTTTAGCCTCTGAGTCGTGACCATTTCTATTTACAGGAATGCAACCAGCCGCTTTAAAAAACCAAGCAACCTTTTTATTTTCAAAATATTCGCTTTTTGCCATATAATGAATTGGTCTTTTTGTAGAAATAATTACCATACATTGGTCCATTAAGTGCTTATGGTTACAAGCTACAACAATAGCACCACTCTCTGGAATATTCTCTTTACCTATAAGCCTTGGTGTGTACCAGCATTTAAAAACTGGTTTTAATATTGCTGATAAAATTTTAAAACCTGTGTTGCTTTTCGCATAATTAGTCATTCTACTTTCTCCTCATTCGCCTTTTTCTGTAATTTTCTGAAATCTACTTTTCCGTAAGGTGTTTTTGGGAATTCCTTTAAGAATTCATATTTATAAGGAATACTGTAATGAGCTAAATTTTTCTCACAGTATTCTTTAATTTTTTTCATCACCTTTTCTTTTTCTGCTGGAAGATAATCATTTTTAAGAATGATATAAGCTTTTGCAACTTCTTTTCTGTACTTATGGAACATTGAAACAACTGTACATTTCATTACTTCAGGAATCTCTTCAACTATTTTTTCAATTTGTGACGGGTAAACATTGTAACCCGAAGAAATTATAAGTCGTTTAATTCTCAATTTATAATGAACAAAACCATCTTCATCAATAGAACATAAATCACCGGTATGAAGCCACTGTTTACCATCCTTATGCATAACTAATGTAGAAGCGTTTTCTTCTTCATTATTTCTATAGCCACGCATTACTGTCGGACCATGTATACAAAGCTCACCATCTTCACCATTCTCAAGTACTTCATAGGTGTCAGGATCAACAACGCAAACCTCGTTACCAATAAGCGGCTTACCTATTGTACCTGATTTATAATCATCATTAACAGAAAGTGATATTGCGGCAAGTCCTTCAGTCATACCATAACCTTCTGAAATACGAATACTTGCATTGTGATTTTTAAAGAATTCGTTAACCTTTTCTTCTAATGGCTTTGGCAAAGCATCGCCACCACTTATTGCATACTTTAAAAATGACAAATCTTCATTTTCAATACCCTTTGTTTTTAAGAGACCCTCATAAAGTGTAGGAACACCAAAAATCATTGTAGGCTTTTGTTTCTTTAAAATGCTACCGAATTCATCTGCCTTAAATTTAGGAATCAACACAGAACAAGCACCAAAACAGAAACATACATGAACACATACACCTAAACCGAAGCCATGGAAAATAGGAAGAATTGCTAAAATTCTATCCCCTACTGACACATTCCTCAAAGTAAGAACAGACTGCATACCAAATGAATTGAAGTTTCTGTTAGAAAGCATTATTTCTTTTGGGACACCTGTTGTTCCACCACTATGAAGAATAACTGACATTTCATCATTTTCTTCGCCAGCTGGTATATATTCGTTTATCTTTTCGCCTGATTTTATAAAGTCGCTCCACTTAACAAAACGGATATCCTTTTTAGAATAACAGTTTTTGCTTTTGTTTGTCAAGGCATATCCTAATTTTAATGGTAATTTCATAGAATTTCCCGCAGAAGCGACAATAACTTTTTCTATTTCTGTTTCATCTATAATATCTGAAATTTTGCCACAGCATAAATCTATTGCTAAAACAACCTTGCTTTTTACTGAATTTACATAAAACTTTATTTCTTCTTTTGCCGAAAGTGGATGCACAACATTACAGACTGCACCAATTCTATTAAGAGCATATATTGAAACAAGTGCTTCTGGTGTATTAGGCATAATAATTGTAACAATATCACCTTTTTTTACACCAAGTTTATTATAAGAATATGATGCTTCAACAACTCTTTTTAAAAGCGTTTTATAAGAAATTTTATTGCTGAAATAATCTATAGCATCTGCTTCGGGGTGACTTTCTGCAGAAATTTTTAACATTCCGTACATTGAAACATCTGGTACATTAAAGCCTAACGGACTGTTTTTATCTTCAAATGTAAACAATGGATTTAAAACAGGTGTGGTATTAGTTATTTTTTGCATTTTATTACCTTCTTTTATGGTGAAAAATCACGCTTTTACTTGTGAGAGTAAATCTGGCTTGAAGGTTTTATAGCTTTATTTCATTTTATTCTTATAAAAATAAGTACCTGCAAATGCTAAAGCAACTACTGCAACAGATGCTACTGCAAATTGCTTTTTTGCTTCTCTTTTCTGAAGCTCTGCTTTTAACATAACATTTTCAGCGATACATTTTTTTGTAGCTTCATCTACTCCCATAGAATTTATAATTCTGATATACTCTTTAATATACTTATTCATTGAAATAATTACACCTTTCAAATTCAATTTTTAATAACTCTCTACCCTTTTGAAGTCGTTTTCTGACAACTTCACAAGAAATCTGCATAATATCTGCAATTTCGTTTGTTTTGTAGCCTTCAACATAGAAAAGTACCATTGGTATTTTGTATTTTACGGGCAAGCCCATAATCGCTTCAAACACTTCTGAATCTTCATCCTTAACACCAATTTCTGCTATGTCGTCCAGATTTGTAGTACTGCGTCTTAATCTGAGCATCAGCATATTTCTGCTTATGTTTGTTGCAACTTTAATAAGCCATGCTTTTTCGTGCTCATCATCTGTAAATTCGGGTGCTTTTGTAATAAGCTTTACAAAAGTGTCTTGAAGAGCATCTTCTGCATCAACCTTACTGCACAGAATACAGTAGCAAATTCTGAAAAGCATATCGCTGTACTTATTAACAATCTGCTGAACATATTCGTTTCTTATTTCTGTGTTTAAATTTTCAGCCATAATTTTTACCTCACACTAATAAAACAAATAAGTGTGTCAAAATGTGAATTGTTTTTTTGTGAACAATTTGTAAATAAAAAAGGGGGGCTGAATTTTACAGTCCCCCAATTCAATTAATTATTTATAATGTACCAGCTTCTACTTTTTTCATAAAATCAGAATTTGATGGTACAACATAAGTAATAGCTTTTTCAACTATATGGAAAGTTGCTTCTGTTACAATCTTTACTTCTCCATCAAAATTAACCGCAGATGGCTTTGTACTTTTAATTGTTATTTTTTTACCTCGTTTAAAATGAGTTCTTTTCCAAGATAAGTGCTCTCCGCGTTTATATGGATTTATAAGTCCTAAAAGTGTAAGCCTTGTGCAGTCCTTTTCAACAACAACAAAGTCTAAAAGTCCATCATAGGTGAGTGCTTTTGGTGCTGCCATATAGCCACCACCATACCAGCGTGAGTTTCCTACAACACAAAAAAGAACATCCTTAGTAAAAGGCTCATCGTCATCAAACTGAATTGTAAAAGTGTTTTTCATTTTGCCTAAGAAGGTATAAAGAAGTGATGCTGTATATGCCGCTTCCGGTGACAAGAAAGGTAACTTTTTAAAGCTCGCCTGTTTTGCACAAACTTCTGCATCAAGTCCCATTGAACACTGGTTTATAGCATACTGGTCTTCGTATTTAATTAAGTCAAATTCCATAGGTGTACCTAAGATGTGCGCTTTTACATCTAATAAATCTTCTTTTTTGCCGAAAATTCTTATAAAATCATTACCACTACCCAGAGGAATAGTTGCTACTTCTGCATTTTTGTGTTCTGCACAAGCATTAACAACCTCTGAAAGAGTTCCGTCACCACCGCAAGCATAAAATCTTATATGCTCACCTGTTTCAACCTGTGATTTAGTATAATCATAAGCATCTGTTTCAGATGTTGTAAGATGAATTTCATATTCATCTTGAATACCAAGTTCTTTAAAAGCCGCTTTAATTTTTTCAGTGTAAGCCTCACAATCAATTCCGTTTCCTGCAGTAGGGTTCATAATAAAAATATGTTTCATAAAGCCATCTTCTCTCATAAGATAAATTGATTCTATTTAAAATACATATATAACTGGCATTTAATCATACCATTATATAATTTTCTGCGCTTGTCTGCTTTTCTGCCAAAACAAGTTTCAAATTCTTCATCTGGCGTGATTATATAATAACTCCAGCCGTGACTCTGTGGAAAAACCTTTCCCATTTCTCTGTAAAGGCGTTCTGCTTCTTGTAAATCTAAAAGTCGTTCACCATAAGGTGGATTAACTAAAACAGTACCTCTTTCAGTATGCCTTTGAAAATCTTTTATATCGCGTTTTTCGAAATGAAGCTTTTTACCTATAGGAAGTCTTGCGGCATTCGCCATTGCAAGCTTTATTGTTTCACCATCAATGTCCGAACCAAAGCCCTGAAAATCTGTGTCAATCTTTTCAAGACTTCTTGCTCTTTCGCGTTCCTCTGCCCAGATATTTTTAGGTAAAACCTCAAAACGCTCTGCTGAGAAATGACGATTTAAACCTGGTGCTATATTATGTGCATATAAAGCACCTTCTATCATTAAAGTACCACTACCGCACATTGGGTCATAAAGTGTGTGGTAATGCTTTAACTTTGCAAGTGAGCAAATAGCTGCCGCTAAAGTTTCTTTCATTGGGGCAAAGTTACTTTGTAAACGGTAGCCCCTTTTATGAAGCCCTGCACCAGAAGTATCTATTAAAAGAGTTGCTTCGTCATTCATAATCGAAAACTGAATCTGATGTGTCGGACCAGTTTCTTGGAACCACGAAATACCATATTTTGATTTTAATCTTTCAACAACCGCTTTTTTAATAATAGCCTGACAGTCGCTTACACTGAAAAGAATTGATTTTAATGAATATCCCTTTACAGGAAAAGCATCATCCTTTAAAATCCACTGCTCCCAAGGAAGATTTTTTGTACCTTGAAAAAGCTCTTCAAATGTAGTTGCTTTAAATGAACCAACTAAAATCTGTACTCTTTCTGCAAAATGTGAGCATATATTTACTCTTGCTAAAAGATTTTCGTCCCCAGAAAAAAGCACTCTACCATTTTCCGCTTTAACATCCTCCGCTTCTAAAGAACGAAGCTCATCTGCAATAATACCCTCGACACCCAAAATACACGGTATCACAAAATTTATTTTCATAATTTTAACCTTTCATTTTTTCAATTTCGAACCAGAATTCTACGCCATTTTCTTTGTTTTCAAAACCACATTTAGTTTTGTGCATATCCATTATAGATTTTACAATGGAGAGACCTAATCCAAAGCGACCCTCTTTTCTTGAGTGAGCTTTGTCTGCTCTGTAGAAAGAATCGAAAATGTTATCTTTATCCTTATCATCAATAAAGCTACCTGAATTGTAAACGGAAACTTTATATTTTTCACCAATATCACTTATAGAAACAATTATTTCTTTTTCATTTTTTGCGTGACTGCAGGCATTTGAAATATAGTTTGAAAGCACTCTTTCAATTTGTGTTCTGTCTGCAAAAACAACACATTTTTCATTAACTTCCTTGAAAGTAGCATTAACCTGTTTTTCCAGAAAAATAGGTTTTGCCGCTTTCATATATTCTTTAATAAATTCGTTTAATTCAAACTCTTCTTTATTAGCTGTTTTCATTCCCGAAGAATAAAGTGACGCTTCAAGAAGATTTAAAACAAGTGAATTCATTTTATCTGCTTCATTCATTATAATGTCGCAATACTCCTGCATAGCGGTATCTTCTTCAGAAACATTCATTTTAAGACCCTCGGCATAGCCACGGATTATTGCAATAGGTGTTTTTAATTCGTGGGATGCTGACGAAACAAAGTCCTGTCGCATCCTTTCTAAATTACGTTCTTTTTCAATATCGCTCACTAACTGCTCGTTTGTTGTTTTAAGCTCTGTCAAAGCAGTATCAAGTGACGAAGAAAGCTTGTTTATACTATCAGAAAGCACCCCAATTTCATCATTTTTGTCAACTTCACATTTTTCTGAAAAATCCAGATTACTCATTTTATTAGCTACTTCTGTAATTTTTATAATAGGCTTTGTAAAGCGTTTTGCATAAATTGAGATATATAAAAGAGAAAGTATCAATGCTACAATTGCAATAACTGTAGTAACACTTGTTGCTAATGAAGCATTCTCCTGAATTATATCCTTTCTGGATGTTATTTCGATATGATAACCATCATGAAAATCTTTACCATAAAGTATATATTGTGTAGAACTGTCCTCTTCCTGTAAAATATTAAAATAGCTACCATCTTCATTTTCAGTACGACTTACTACAATAAGCTTTTTACCTGAAACAAAATTGCCGCTACCCTCATAAATATAATTATCATTATTATCATAAAGGTCGATACTCACATTGTTTTTTATTTCAAACTCCGATAAAAGCGGGTAATAATCACCTGAATGATTTTCTGCTTCCTGCGCCATTTGCTTTAATGATAATTCTTCGTTTAGCAAATACACCTTATCAATCATTTGTGAGTTAACTACTATAAGAGCAATAAGGCAGCCTGCAAAAATTGCACCAACTTCGAGAAAGACGCGAATTCTTATACCGAGTTTTTTCTTTTTCACCGCTCTTCCTCCTGAATGTTAATCCTTGTAATTTAAATTTGAATTTTATATCCCGTTCCGTAAATAGTTTTAATATGAGTTACGCCCCACTCACCAAGCTTTGTTCTGAGCCTTGCTACATGAGAATCCACCGTTCTTGTGTCACCCTCATATTCATAACCCCAAACCTCATCTAAAAGCTGTTCACGAGTATATACTCTACCAGTATTGCCCGAAAGCTTCAAAAGAATTTTATATTCCTTTAAGGTTAACTCAACAGTCACACCATCTAAATAAACCTCGTGAGCTAATGGATTTATAATTAACCCATCAAGAGAAATATTTTCATTATCAGGCTTTTTCTCTACAGGTGCAGCACCTCTTTTTAAAAGAGCGTTAACTCTTTTTGTTAAAACTGTGAGAGAAAACGGCTTTGTAACATAATCATCAGCACCCGATTCAAAACCCATAATCTGATCAAAATCCTGACTTCTTGCAGAAACCAGAATAATTGGTATCCCGCTTGTTTCTCTGATTTTACGGCAAACCTCCCAGCCATCAATTTCAGGCATCATAATATCAAGAAGAGCCAAATTTATATCAGGATTTCTTTTGAAAATATTCAATGCTTCAAGACCATCAGATGCTTCTATGATTTCGTGACCCTCTTTTGAAAGACAGTCGTTCATCAGCTTTCTTATAAGCTGTTCATCATCCGCTATGAGAATTTTTGCCACAATTTCACCGCCTTATTGATACATAGGACATACCTTCATACAAATTCCGCAAACCACACCACGACCTATGTGATGATAAGCCTTTTTCATATAATCACTGCAAAGCTTCGGGCTAAAAACATCTTCTCTTTTCACGCCCTCTTCAAAGTTTTTGCCTAAAATAGCCCCCGACGGACACGCTTTAACACACAAATCACAATTTTTACATAAATCATTCGGCAATTCGCAATCTCTTTCAACAGGACAATTTGTAATAATTGTACCAAGTCTTACTCTCGCACCATATTCTTTATGGAGAAACAAAGAATTTTTACCGATTGAACCAAGACCCGCTTTTCTTGCTGCTTCTTTATGAGAATAGCGTCCATTATACGGTGTACCAGGCATACTCTGAGAAGCCGCCACCGTTATATATTTATAGCCCTTACTTTCTAAAAACAATCCAGCTTCTAAAAGGCAACGGTCAATAAATGCGTTAACCGTTCTGTAGTGATTAAAATACGTCGGCGTTGGTTCGTCCGTAATTTCATCAATAATAGC
Source organism: Acutalibacteraceae bacterium (assembly GCA_045613085.1). GTDB lineage: Bacteria > Bacillota > Clostridia > Oscillospirales > Acutalibacteraceae > DTU089. Next base: position 63,699 of record JAZLAG010000032.1, read on the forward strand.
ATCCGACAGTTTCACAACTATACTTACCGCATTTTGCAATTCACCTGTATCTGCATTACCAAGAAAAGCAAAACCTACATCACTTACACCACGGCTTAAAAGCAGTTGTTTCAGTTCATTTTGTAATGACAAAATATCATTCTGTACCATTTTCCGTCCTCATTTTTTCCATACAATGCAATACCTTCTGACTCATTGCCGCACATTCGTAATAAAGACCTTTATTATGCTCAAAATCTGTAATAAAGTTATACATACTCCTTGCTTCATTCGCCATAAGAGATATTTTATCCTCTGCAGAAAAGGTATCTGTTATATTACCTTTTTTATCATAACAATTAATTCCATGTAATTGAGAAACAGAATCAATAGTAACCGCACCATTATCACCTATGATTTGAGATGGTGCTCTGCTTTCTGCTGTTTTTGAATAAGTTATAGTAACAATTTTATCTTTATAGTTTAAAATTGCAGAACCCGCACCGTCGGCACCTGTAAACAAGAAGTTTTGTAAAGCTACTATACTCTGTGGTTCACCAAACAAATCAATTGTAGGGTATACGCAATAAATACCTAAATCATTAAGCGCACCTGTTTTCAATTCAGGATTAAAAATATTAGGCAACATTCCCGCTAAAAGCAAATCATATTTTGATGATAACTGAGAATAGTCTAAATGAGCAGATGAAATATTACCAATTTGCTGAACTGCTTGCTTTAAAGCATACCTTGTATTTGTGTGCATATACATAATAGCTTCAAAATATCTTACATTATTTTCTTCTGCCAAAAAGAATAGTTTTGAAAACTCCTCACTTGTAATTGTAATGGGCTTTTCGCAAATAACACTTTTACCATTCTCTAAAAGAAACTTGCATTGCTCATAGTGACAAGAATTAGGGCTTGCAACATAAACAAAATCCGTATCAGAATCGGCAACCTCTTCAATAGAGTTAAATACCCTTAAAGCCCCAGTGGCTTGTGAAAACGCTTTGCCCTTTTCCTCTGAACGCGAATAAACGCCATCTAAAACAAGACCCTCAACCGTTTTTGCACCCTCTATAAATGAATTGGTTATCCAAGATGTACCTATTACTGAATATTTAATCTCCTGCATTACCTATCGCCCCCTAACAATTCATTTTTCTGTATTCTTAAAAATTCTACTACACTTTCAGGTGTAATCGTATTTTTACCGTATTTTAATAATTGAGAAATCCTTTTTTGTGGTGGACCTGCCCACTCTGTTTTGGAAGCTGTAGGGATTTTCATTTCCTTTAATATATCACAGAAAAACTGTGTAGAATTTAAAAATTGACTGTACCCCTTTTTATTACCGCCCGTCCACGCAGTTTCAGAAACTGCAAGCCACCTTGGGAAGCACATACAGCTTAACTCGTTAAAGTTTTTAATATGCTCTGTCCAGACAGGTGACTCAACACCTAAAATTGAATTCTCGCCTATTTCTGTAAGTCCTTTAAATTTTTTAGGCATAAACTTATAAATTTTTTCTAAAGTATTCAAAGCATAAGGATAGTCCATATATAATGGAATGTTATTCTCGACTATTAACTTATTACCGTTGTTTGCCCACTCAATACTTTTATTATTATGCTCAAGCCATAGAGAAACTGCTATATTAGTAGAGTCTAAATTATTACCCCTTAACGCATCATTCCAGCAAATTGCTATTCTTCCTTTTGTTTTGAGATATTTTGCAGTTTCATTCATTAAATACCCTTGAAGCTCCTGAAAGGTTTTAAGTCCCAATTCATCTTTCTTAGCACGGCACTTAGGACATTCAATCCAACGCTCTTTTGGTGCTTCATCGCCACCTATATGAAAATATTTACTGTCAAATATTTCGCACATTTCATCAATTACAGCGTGAATTACCTTTTCGGTTTCTGGATTACCCACACATAAAATGTCAGAAAAAATACCTCCGGTAGTTTTTGTTTCTATTTCTTCTCCTCTACAGGAAAGCTCTGGATAAGCGGCTAAAAGTGAAGTTGTGTGACCTGGAATATCAAACTCTGGTATTACCTCTATGTAACGCTCACGACAGTATTTTACTATATCTTTTAATTCATCTTTGGTATAGTAATAAGCATATTCTTCCTGAACATTTTCATTTTTATCGAATTCTGAGGCTTTACGCTTACTGCCTATTTCTGTAAGCAAAGGATATTCTTTCATAGGAAAGCGAAAGCCCTGGTCATCGGTGAGGTGGAAATGAAATTTGTTAAACTTGAAAAACGCACAAGCATCTATTACTTTTTTTATTTCTTCTACCGTAAAAAAATGCCTTGAAGAATCTACCATAAAACCTCTGTAAGAGAATTCTGGTTCGTCTGAAATATAAAGAAATGGAAGAAGTCCGCGGTAATTGCACATTAACTGCTTTAATGTTACTTCGCCATAATAAACACCTTTTTCACTACCGCCCTCAATTAAAACCCCTTCTTCATCTACAGTAAGTCTGTAACCCTCTTCTGTTAAAAAAGAATGTTTGATTTCCTTTCTTACTTCAGGCTCCTTATCAAAATAATAAAAACCGGATTTGATTTCCATTTTTTTAGGTGTAGGAATAAGATGCATTATTTTCACTCCTTTACTGACAAATCTCATTTTTTAAAATACTTATACAGATTAATAATACTATTAAAACCAAGGGTTGTCAATGAAATCGGGCGAAAAAATAGCTGTAGTGAGTGCTCACTACAGCTCTGATATTTTACACGAGTTCGTATGTTACTGTATATTCAGGAATGTATTCACCTGTACCAAAATCTCTTGCTCTTGAAACAACTTTATCTTCATAAACCTCAAGAATAACACCAGTAGCGTTATTGTAATCGCCATCTTTATTTGTAATACCGATTGATGGAACATTGATACCATGAATATTACCAATTTCTTCATAAGTATATTGACCTATACCTGTATGAAGATGTCCTGTAAGATAGAATACATTATCGTATTTATTAAGCATATCATAAATGATATCTGACTGGTCGCCAATAGTACCTGACTCCCAGAGCGAAGCACCCCAAGTAAGAGGAAGACCGTGAGTATCTCTTAATGGATAGTGACCCATAATAAATACTGGCTTACCACTTGCAGATATTGCTGCAACTCTTTCTTCAAGCCACTCGAGCTGAGCATCACTTAAATATGCATCCTCAAAACGCATTTCATCTGAACCAATAACAAGGAATGAATAGCCATTAACCTCATATTCATACCAGATATTATCAATCGCATTTTCTTTATCATTAAGATTATTTGTAAAATCAAAGTAGCGCTGTGTTGCTTGTTCGTAATCACGGATTCTTATGTCGTGGTTACCAGCACACATAACGAAATGGTCAACCTTTGTTAATTTTTCCAGGTCGTCTGTAAGGCTGTCGTATTCTGATTGGAAACCATTCTCTACAATATCACCAGCAACTAAAAGAGCATCAATCTGGCAAGCAGAATTCTGTAAATCATCAACTGCTGCAATAAAGTTGATTTCTCTTTCAGGGTTGTAGTTACAAAGCTGAGTATCACCCCAAACAACTGCCATAAGCTGAGCATCTGGCTCTGAATAATAAATTCTGGCATCCTTAGATGGTGTGCTTACGCCACCAGTAAGCATTGCTAAAGCCATTATAAGACTGTTAATTTTATAAATTATAGAACTGATTATTTCAATTCCGCCTGAAAGTCCTGAAAGTGCTTCCATTTTATATACCCTCCAAATAAAATTAATTTCATTGCTATAAGTAAAAATATTTTACACTATTTTCTATTATTTGTCAACCAACTTTAAAGCACCATTTGCTTCTCTTGATTCATCCGCTAAGAAAATAATATTGTGGCCATCAATAGAATCGTAAATAGATGTACAAGAAACAGAAACCTCTTCTCCTGCAACAAATTTAACAAAATCTGCAGTTAAATTGTCGTCTCCACCGCCGTGACCATCCAAATCAAAATCTTCTATATCAAGTCTTTCTTCCGTATAGAAATTCTCACTGTCAGGATCAATTTTTGAGAATTTGATTACATTGTTTTCAAACTCGCCATAAATTTCACCCTTTGTGCCTGTAACCTTTATTACCCTTAACGGTGAAGCCGCACCGCCTATCATATTATGCGTAGCAGTAGCACCATTTGAGAAATTTATCAATACACTCTGATGGTCAACCACATTGTTGTCACATTTATAAACACATCTGCCATAATCGCTACGCTTCAAAAGCTCAATCCTTTGCTCCATTGTCGGATTTTCTATACTTTCAAGCTCCTGCCAGACATAAAATTCCCATGAACCTAGGTGGTCAAGATAAATCTTTTTTGCACTATATTGACAACTGTCGGCAAGAGGACAATCCTTAAGGCAATATGTACCCGAATTTTCCGGTGCATTCTCTCTTTTATATTGACCAAGTGAACCAACCGAAGAAACTGAAACAGGTCTATTAGGTGACATCATCCACATCATAATATCCATATCATGACAACATTTTGCCAAAAGCATTGATGTGTGACATTTATCACTATTCCCCCACTTACCTCTGACAAACGAGGTGGTTATATGATGGTAACTAACATTTTCAATGGTCTGGATATTAATTATCTCACCGAGCTCCCCGCTTTGTATTTTCTCTTTAAATTTAAGATAAAACGGAGCATAACGAAGCACGTGACACACCATAACTTTATTTTTGTGCTCCTTTACAACATCTAAAAGCTCTTTCATTTCAACCTTGTTTACACAAAACGGCTTTTCTAAAAGCATATCGTAACCAAGCTTCAAAAGAGGAATAGAGGTTTTTACATGCTGTTCATCCATTGTACCATTAATTACTGCATCCGCAAATTTTGGTACTTTTGAGAGTGCCTCGGCATCAACAAAACAATTTTCTTTTGGAAAACCAAATTTTTCTCTTACCATATTTCTGCGATATTCGTCAGGGTCTGCAACACCTACAATTTTCAATTCATCAGGGTGCTTTAACGAATAGTCAGCATAAACAAGAGCTCGATGCCCCGCACCTATAACTATTGCTGTAATTGGTTTTTTCAAAATTCTCAAGTCCTAACCTATCTTAATTTCTTATACATTCCCACACCGCCGAATGCGGTAACAAATTTTTTAAAACCGTTACGCTCATAAAATCTTATTGCTCCCGTATTTTCACTATCCGCAAGCAGCATAACAGATTTTATATTCTTATTTTTAAGCTCATCCAGAAGTGCATTAATCATTTTAGTTCCATAGCCCTTACCCTGATAATCCTCCAACAAATTGATATGAAGATGTGCTGGAAATATATTTTTAAATATCATATATGGCACAGGAATAAATTGTAACTTTCTCGCTTCGCTCTTGCTTATTTTTGAAATTCTTTTAATATAGTCTGTTTTAAAAAGCTTATTAAACCTTTTTGCATCCGTCGAACAGATTATGTAACCAACAACTTCATCATCACACAGAACAAAGCAATTCTCTATTTCTTGTTCAATGTAATAAGTCGAATATGTCAACGAAATTATTTTTCCTATTACCTCATCTTTTTTGGGTAAGCCCCTGGCAGTCATTCTGCAAATATACTCTACCCTTTTTAAATCCGTAGACTTTGCTTTCCTGATTTCAACCATACTTTACTTTAATTTCTTGTTGAGCTTATTATTCTCTACAAGTGGCAAACGAGTGCCGTCAGGGCGTTCAACTATTGTTGACTCAAGAGTAGAAACCAAATTTTTTCTGAACGCCGCAACATATTCTGCTCTTAATTTTTGTTGTTCTTTTTTCTCTTCTTCCGAAAGTCCGCTTTCGCGTGATTTTCTGGCTAAAAAGTTTATTCTGTCAATTTTAGATTGTTCCATTTTTACCTCTTGAAACTAATTTATTTTTCAATACACTTGTCCAGATGACATTGATATATTTTCGCACTGATAATAAAAAGAGTCCTCCAATCACCAATAATGCACATATATCAACAGCAATATTCTGAACCAGATAATATTCAATAACCGCAATTATCAATACACAAACAAGCCACAAGAAATTTTGCAACTTGTAATCTATATTAAATTGCTTCTTTGCTTTGATAAGTCTTATTATCATTAATAATGTAAATGCAATCAATAATGCAATTGTTGCACCATGAAGCTCAAATGCTTTGGTTAAAACTATACCTAACACAATGTTTATAGCTGCAGCTATCATTGTACTATACATTATATTATTCGTCTTTTTTTCGGTCATAAATAATGTCCCGATAAAATCAGACATTGAATTCATCATGCTACCAATAATTGTTGCAGGTATAATATAAAGCGCAAGTGAATACTGTTCATTTATAATATAAGGGAATATAAGCTTAATTACTATACAAACCCCTGCACTACCCAGAATCACAAATTTAAATAACAAATCTATACAAGTATTATATATCTTCACTCTGTTTTCATCATTGGACATAAGATACGCCAATTCATTCCATGCATATTGAAAAACCGTCATAATCAATACCACCATAGAAGAAAAGCGAGTTGCAATTGCAAATAAACCATTTTCTGAAGCACCAAGAATGTTTGTTATGAGCACTTTTGAAAAACCATTAAGTAACCAATAAGAAATTGCCGCTAAACAAAGTGGTGCTGAAAATTTAATCATTTTTGTGATTTCATTTTTGTTTATATAATTAAACTTGAAATTTTTAATTGCCTTGTACTTTAGTTCAATAATTAAAATTTGCACAAACATTCCAATAGCAGGAGCAAGATACAAAGATTTTACATCCCAATTAAAAGCTAAAATTAAAATTACATTTATTATAGCAGTAAGCAGTGTGTTTACTAAACCTGAAACAACATAAAGTTTATTATCTAAAAAAACTCTACAGATGTAACCATACATATAATATATGGAATACAACAATCCATATAAAAAAACATAAACCGCATATTCTATGTATAGCAAGTGCTGAACAATTGCAAATATCGCTGTATAAACAATTCCTCCCAATAAGCACACTAGTAAAGAATTGCTGATAATCTTATATTTATCCTTATTATCAGGGTAATCAAAACTTACTCTGAACATACCATCCCAAATCTGAATAAATATAATAGGTGCAATAAGATTTACAAATGCAATTACAAGGTCGTAAACACCATATTGCTCAGGATTAATCTTTGCAGTATAAAGTGGCAACAAAAAAAATACTACCAGCTTTGACAATACGTTTCCTGTAAAATACACCATTGTGGTGCTAAAGAAACGCTTTATTTTTTCCATTTAATCACCTTTTTGTAATCTCTTGTACTTTATTTTCTTACTACAAAACAGAAGCAACCCAGCAGGATACAATAAATTATATAAAAGCTTGTTTTCTGGAGCAACTGGCAGTTCTTTATTCCTTATTTTATGTCTGAAACAATTTGCCCTGATATAGTATCCAATTCTTTCTCTAAAGCTACCTGAAAAATTTGCTTTTTGAATAAAATATGTAACATAACCACACGGATTGTTAAGCGCTGCTTTCAATGTGTTTCTTGTAATACCATCATCTCTGTATTCACATACTATCATAATAGATGGAATTAAAAGATATTTGTATTTTCTATCTATCTGGTCATATATAAAAGCTTCTGGGATAAATTTCTCTCCATTTATAATGGGAAAAGGATATTGCTTTATAATATCAGTCTTAAAAACCAATGTTGTATCACCAGTAAAGCCTTTGTTATAAAGCTCATTTAAGCTCGCTTCTTCTAACCCATCAGGAAATTCATTACCTATTACTTCACGGGCGTTTTTGCCTCTATAGGCAACAAAACCAATTATCTTGTTCTGTACCTCTTTAGAAAGTCCGTCCCATTTTGCCGATATTTCTTCAACTGTCTTTGGTACAATCCAATCATCTGAATCAACACACACGAACAATTTGGTTTCTGTATTTCCCACACCAACATTGTGTGCCTTCATTTTCCCTGAATTTTCTTGCTTTACATATTGAATATCCACCCGAGACTCATTTATCCACTCTGAAACTAAAGCTTCTGTATTATCAGTTGAACCATCGTCAACGATAAGCCATTTAAACTTATTTGAGGTCTGATTTTTCAAGGATTCGTACAACTGCGGTAAAATATATGCCCTATTATATGTTGGTGTGAAAATTGTTATAAGCACATTATCTGAAATCTTCGACATAAAAATCCTCTTTAATTTATTTTCTACCAAAAATTTTTTTGAACCCTTGTGCAACGCTCTCACCAAAATATCTGTTTATAAAACGATACACTTTCCCTCGAATGATGCTATACTTGCTTTCCCAACTTGCAGCATAATGATGAATTGAATATGTATTTTTCGAAATATTCAATTTACCATTACGCATATCAATAGGACAAAAATACTCAGCGGGATAAACATTAATATCAGCAACACGCTGAATATCCATTGTATTTTTCAATCCATACTTTTTTAACAAATCGGTTGTACGCTCTACTATTGTATATAAATTTAACGAACCATCCTCGTTTAAAAAAGAACTTTTTTCATAATCATCAAGTATTTCACGATAGAAAGTAAGACCTGGCTCTGCAGCACAACCAAGACCTGGATTTACAGCTGCATCAATTTCAACTACAGGGTTTTCGCACCCCATAAATGACCCTTGGTCTAAAATATCCTCAAAACCTTTTATAACCTCAACATCCGTATCAAAGTAAATGCCACCTTGTTCATAAAGAATTTTATAGCGGGCATAATCGGATACAAAAGCCCATTTTTTTGCTTCGTACGCCTCTTTAACGTATTGACAACAATTAAAATCAAAATTGCTCTCATTCCACTCAATAATTTCATAATCAGGAAAATACTTCTTCCAGCTTTTAAGGCACTTTCTGCCCAGCTTATTAAGAGGCTTACCACCAAACCAGCAATAATGAATTTTTTTGGGTATCTTTTTTTTATCACTTTGCATAATATTTGCTTATCCTTATTTATATTAAATCGTATTTCACCGAATAAATCTATTTTTTCCTTTATTATAATTATTGCTACAAATGGTCATAAGAAGAGGAATAAAAAGCATATAAAATTCACTACTATTTAGAAGTGTTTCTGCTATACTTGCAATAAAACATGTTAAAAACATAATTTTAGTTCTCTGATTATTTATTGATATCCATTTTAAATTATTGCCTCTTAAAAATATCACAAACAAGCTTATAACCGGAATAATACCTATATTTTTCCATACACCCAAAATCAAGTTGTGAGCATCATCCATAAGACCATGCCTTAACTCTATAGTGCTTTCTGAACCTGCTCCAAAAAATGCGTTATCTAAAATATTTTCAAATGTAGATGGCCACACAACCTGCCTACCTGTGAAAAAACTTTCTCCAAATAAATTCCAATCATCCATTGTATTATATAGAACGATATAAATTGCAGGGAATATAAATGCCAAGCTAATTAACAACACTGTAATCTTCCGATAATTTCCTAACACTGGCCTTTTCATTACACAAAAAGCCCAGAAAGCAAACAATGCTAACAGTGATGTTCTACACACCGAAATATATATATAATATAATGCCCATGCAGACAAAGGCACTATTAGCAACATTTTCATCCAAAATCTTTTAATCACCAAATCAGCAAAAGCAAACAAATGATAATAACTAGCCAAAGTTATAATTGCTAATGTACAAGGATTAACATATTGTCCGTCGGGGTCACAAACATACGACCTCCAGATTAATCTTGTATCTAATGACATTACCCAAAACAACAAATATAAGCCCACTAACAAATGAACTAAACAAACTTGTTCCTTTTTAAATGTCGTATTATTTAATATATTAACTATTAGTAATGTATTAATGTGAATCGCCGCAACACCTAAACCACTACCATTTAGAACAATTGATATCACCAAGCTACCTGCATTTATTACCAGCAACCACATAAAACTTGATGAAACAAATTTTTTCCCGTATGTTAAATAACACAAACCTAAAACACCTGTAGTAAACACAGTACACAAAACAGATGAAAAGTTATCATGCAAACCCAAAACTTTAAAAATTATAGGAGATAATGCAACAACTAACACACCTAAAAATAAACCATTTGTAGAAATATTTTCTTTCAAACTATGTTCTTTGTAAATAGCCATAACAATTACCTCCTTTTTTATATAATAATCCTATATCCTGTATAACCAACATTAACCAGCTACTTTTCACTAACTCTTTTATTTTTCATTTTATAATTTCTTCATATCGCTTAATAGTCTCTGAGCTCACTTTATCCCAAGAAAAATTTTCTTCTACCATCTCTCTTGCATTTGCGGATTTTCTTTTCCACAATTCTCTATCTAATATTGCTTTTTTTATATTTTCCGCTATTGATTCTGAACTCGTTTCTGAAACCCAGCCAGAATCATATTGTTCCACTAGTTCGCCCATATTTGTTCCTTTAGTAACAAGACACGGTACTCCATAGCTCATAGCTTCTAGTATACTCATAGGCATACCCTCTGTACGCGATGTTTGGATAAATACATCCGAATTTAATAGTGAGTTCTCTTTATCTTTACCTATTATCGCAGAATTAATTTTCACAACATCTTCAATATTTTTTTCTGTAATCATAGACTTAATTTCAGCTACGCAGTTAAGAGTTTCTGGTCCATATAAATTCAATTTTGCATTTTCCTTACGCATAAAGTCTGCTATGGATACTACAGCCTCCATCATTAAATCTATACCTTTTATATGGATTTCAAGTCGTCCGATATAGACTAATTTGACTTCTGATTCACTAAATTTCTCTTTTATCTTATTCGGAATAAAAACACCATTAGTCCCAATAAATTTTTTGTTCTTAGCCAAAGATTTTTTAATTTCTAATTCCGATAAACATTGAATTGCAGTTGCTTTTTTTATATAACTTCTAAAAAAGGTGTTATTAGCTAACAACTTCTTAAATCGCTTTTTCTTCTGTGCCTCGGCTGAGAAGCCCCCATGAGGCATTATAACATATGGAATATTATTATTTCTCACATCAAAGGATACCTGAAAATATTCTGGTCTATAAATCTCATGAAAAATTACAATATCAGGGCTAGAAAATGGATGGGGTAAATTTTTAATTGAAAAACCTTTTGCATATTCAAATTGGTTAGTAATACCATCAATTTTTATATTATTAACATTAACAAATCCAACTTCTGCAAATTTTTGCTGCGAAATTATGTGCTGTGGCACCGCCACACAAACACCCGCACACAAATCATTACTTATAGAAGCTATGTGTAAAATTACCATATTCTCTCACTTTCGTAAAACTTTATCGTACATAAGCTTTTTTATCTTAACTGGAGAATTAACCAAACACCAAACACAAATCATATTCATTTTTGCTTCATATTTAGTTATCATTTTATGCTCGAGCATAAAATCCACAATCACTTTCCTACTCTTGATTATTTTATTCGAAGTACGCCTTACTTCAAAACCATTTCCCACACGGACATAAACAAGTGATTCGTTAATATTCGCAAAAGTACAACCTGCTACAATCATATTTAACCACAAATAATAATCCTCAACAAAAATTAGTGTTTTATATCCACCGCTTTTTTCTAAAGCTGATTTTTTAATACACGCTGTTACATGATTTACAGGATTGCGTTTTTTACTCATTTTTACAATATCATCGTGCTTAGCAGGGCAAACACGAACTCTTTTGTTAACTTCTTGCTCGGTTATTTGAAATTCTGCAATATCTGTGCCTAGTACATCAACCTCCGGATGTGCTTCTACATAAGCAATTTGCTTTTCAAATCTCCGGGAATCACTAATATCATCCGAATCCATTCTTAATATATAGTCTCCTGTACATTTTTCTGAGCCAATTCGTAATGCTTCACCCAAACCGCGATTAACTTCTTGCGGATAATAAAAAACGACATCTTCTTTCCCTGCATAGAACTCATTCAATACCTTATAAAGCTCATCTGTAAGAGGACCATCGAAAACAACAACAATTTCATCTGGTTTTCGTGTTTGTTTGTCATATATACTTTCTAACGCCAAACTGAGAAACTCGGGCGAATCATTTTTATACACAGACATCAAAACAGAATATTTCATTTTTTAGTCATTTCCTTTTTCTTCAATTTGTTATTACACAAAATATACCCAAGCATTTATTTTTCTATCATTTCATTCTGCGGCTCAATATCTTCTACATCCTTAACCGCTGTAACCTGACCTTCATCAATACCACTTGTACTATCCTTTAAGAATAATATTCTAATTGTAGCAAACATCAGTTTAACATCCTCAAGCAATGACATATTTTTAATGTATAAAAGGTCCATTTCTAATTTATCGTAAGGTGTTGAGTTATACTTGCCATACACCTGTGCAGTACCCGTAAGACCAGCTTTTACCTGAAGTCTCAATCTGAACGATGGTAAAACCTCTTCGTATTGAGCAGCAATTTCTGGTCTTTCTGGTCTTGGACCAACAATTGTCATATCACCTTTGAGAATGTTGAATAATTGTGGAAGCTCATCAAAACGGCATGCACGGACAACCCTGCCAATTGGTGTAATTCTGTCGTCCTTTTCTGATGCAAGACGGGCAACACCGTCCTTTTCAGCATCCACCTTCATACTACGGAATTTCCAGATTTTAAAAAGCTTTCCATCCTTTGTAAGACGAGTTTGCTTATAGAGCACAGGACCGCCATCATACGCTTTAATTGCAATTGCAACTATAGTCATAAGCGGACTGAGAATAATAATCCCTAAAATCGAAATAACAATATCTATCGCTCGTTTTAAAACTAAATATTCAGGGTCTAAGTACGCTCTGCCGACATTCATAACAGGAACACTGAACTGAACAACATGTCGCGAACCCATCATAATAATATCACCAACATGTGGAACAAAATAGCCTTGTTTGTTTGTATCAATACATTCCTTTGCAATGGAGTTTCTAAGGGTTGCACTGACCCCAACTGCAAAAACAACGTCATAGGGCTCTATAGCTTTAAGTAAATCGCGGTAATCGTCAAAATCGCATTTCAAATATTCCTGAACATCAAATTTTCGTGGAAATTTTGAAACCTCATCCAATCTGCTTAAATCCTCATCATTTCTGTAAAGGACAATTGTTTTCTTAGGTGGATATGTTTCAAAATACAACTTGTTTGCAAAATAACACCACAAAGCGTTAAAGCAGAGTTGAATTATATATAAAACTACGAGTGGTAATATTGGGTTTGGGAACCAGAGGAATGCAAAAATATGGGCAACAACTATAACGCATAATGAAATTGTCGTAGCAAGAGACTGTGCATAAATAAGCTCTGACACCTTTGAAAATCCAATTTCATACATATGATAAACTCTGCCTAAAATGAAAATCATAACCACATAAAGTACGCTCATTAAAAAGTCAAAACGGGCGTGCATGGCGGTGCCATCTTTTTTGTAGAAGATTATCCAGCATACATAAAACATAGCCCATGTTATACCGATGTGTGCGATCTTTAAAAGTCGCATTTTGTGACTTCCAATATCTTTTTTTAACATTTCAAATTTTCTCTTTCCATAATATTTTGCACCTAGCAGCGCTAAAATCATTCTATCCAAAACGGCATACTACACCATTTTTTATAAAATAGTATATACTGGTGTATTATAGCATAAAAAACCGCAAGTTACAAGAGCTATGAAACAAAAACCAAACAAATTTAGCTATTAGTCATTAGCCGCTAGATGTTAGCAACTTGCAACACTAGCCAACTAGTCCCTGACCCACTGACTTTATGTTTTTTGTAGTATATGCCTTGATAATAACATATATAAATGGGTGAATAATTATGTTTTCTTAAAATTCATCTATAAATCCATTATATCTGGATACAAAAATTTAAACAATTGAGGTGGTTAACATTTGCTTTATAATAATGAATGCAAAATAATTGAGAAGGCTGAACTTTCAGATGATGAATACGAATTAATTTTAAAATATCGAAGCCTGTCACCTGAAATGAAAGCCGAGGTTATCGAAAAAATCAGAACTGAAAAACAATCTGAAAAATTTGCACTTCGCTAATTACATATCTCTTTAAAAAATATGAAACTAATTCTTCCCCCCAAAAAACAATGCCTGTACGAGAAATCTCTCTCGTACAGGCATTGGTATGTGGTTTTTAAGATGTTTTCAATGGAGAAAATTCACATCGGTGTGAGGAATTACTTTATCGGACAAACATTAACACACATATCGCATTTTACACATTTTTCTGCATTTATATGTGGGTATTCAAAACCTTCTTCATCTTCAATCATTGTTATTGCAGATTTAGGGCAAACGGCAAAGCATGCAGTACAGCCACAACATTCATCTTTTTTGTTATATAAAACTGGATTTTCCTTTTCCACTATTTTGCACCTCGCCACTTTTCATATCTTATAAGTTTCTTTATTATACTTTTTACTTTATTTAAAATTCGTAAAGTCAGTTTTTTTGTAAAAGATTGTTTTGTAAGTTTTTCTAATAAGCCAAAATCAATTGTACCATTTTCAAAAAACTCAGCTCTCTTTTTAGGCAATTTTGCTGAATACAATGCTGAAGGATTATGAGATAATGGTTTTTCAGAATTAATCTCTTTATATACAAAGTTTTTTTCAATTTCTTTGAGAATTTTGTCTCCTGACTCTGAATGAATCATTATAAATGAGGTGCCATTGTCGTCAAACATTTCTGGTAAATCCGATTGAATTCCCCAATAATCAGCTAATGTTATATCTGATTTTCTTTCCACACCTTTGAATGCACAGTTATAACAAGATGGTCTCAAATAAATGTCTTGAATAAATCCTTTCATATATATGTCTTCGGTAAATTTTTCACTATAAATACATGAATTATCTCCTTGTAACGTTAAGGCGTATTTTTCCCACCCCATAGTTTTATCTCTAAAAGTTATTCTTTTTATCTTATCTGTATTACTACGATATTTTACATACTCTCTCCATACAGAGCGGCTAGGAACACCATGACAAATAAAATCAACTGTCAAAAGATTATTATATTCTTTACCTAAAAATGATTTTAATCCTGCTACTTGGCAAGGAGTTCCTGAAAACAAACACAATCTTCCTGCTACTAAAAATTTTTTTACATCTTTGTAACAATTACCAACTGAACTTTGTGCATATTTGCTACCAAGAAAAACTTTTACACCCTCTAAATCCTCGGCATAACTGTGCACTACATTCCACTCACTATCGAACCTTGCCCCAAAAACTACACCATTTTGATTGATGATTGTTTTTGCTAATTCATAAAATACACCACCCGAAGAACTTTTTGCTCTTATTTCTTCATTTTTATTATATAGTGCATACGCTTTCATAACATCACCTTTTAAAAACACACTCAGCAGAAATTTCTACTGAGCGTTTTTCTTTAATTTATTAGTTACCTTCTTAACAACACCTGTTATAAGACTTTTTTCATAGTTGTTAAAACCTAAGAAATACATTGAAGTACAATAAACAATAGTATAAATACCAGCAAAAATTATTATTTTTAATATACCTTCTATATTTATAAATTTCATTATACAAATACCTAATGCAACTGGTGCTATAAGTGATGGTATAAACTTTGCTATTTCTTTCCAGAAATAAATGATATTTATACCTATTCGCTTATGATAATACCAATTCATAAAAATAATATTCCCACAAACCAAAGATAAACATGTACCAATTGCTGCTCCAATAGCACCCAGACTCTTTATTAACGGAATACTAATAAGTACATTTCCAATTGCCATAAAGAAATAAGCAATTGAACGAGCCTTATGCATATTTTTAGCCCTCTGAATTTCTATACCTATATTCTGAATTAATGGAATCGTAACTGGTATAATTAACAATAATACAACATAATATGACTCAGCATATTCCAGCCCACCCCAGAACACCATAAATGGTTTCCCTAAGAAAATAAAGCCGGTTAAAATTAACGCTAAAATAATAAATTGAATTCTGCCAATTTTTGTAAAAAGTTTTGTTAATTCATTGTTATCGTTTGATGTTGCAACAATCTTATTTACCTTTGGAACAAAAACACTTGAGATTGAACCTGAAAACTGTAAGTACATCGAGTTAATTTGTGCACCCAACCCGAAAACCGCTACAGCAACAGTACCCACTATCCTACCAAGCAAAAATTTACCAACACTCCAATTCACCTGGTCGATTATCTGATTTAAAAATATAAAAAATGTAAAAACAAACATTTCTTTTAATAAACCAAAATTTAAGTCTCTAAATATAAACTTAACTTTCAATTTTTTCAAACTGAACCAGATATTAACCGAAAGCTTTGCAACAGTTAAAAATGTTGTAACAGCGACCATTCCAACAGAACCAAAACCGAGAAGCAACAGTGGTAAAGTTAAAAATGGATTTAAAAGGCCCTGACATACATCAAGTATCTTCTGAAAAAAGAATTTCTCGTGAGCAGATGTAAACGCATCAAATACACTATTAGGAAATGTCAAAGCTAAATTGAACACCATAAGAATCATCAAAATTCTGGCTGTACTGTATTCAGTATCACTCAAACCAGAATCGAATATTGAGTGTATGTTATTAACCATAACGAATCCACATAATATGCAAACAAGTGCTATTATAAGAAATATGGTTAAATACATACCATTAAGCTTACTTACTTCTTTTTCGTCATTTTTAGCTTTTGCTCTGCTATAAAACCTCATATAAGAAGCTGCGAAACCAAGGCTTAAAAGACTAAGGTAAGAAACTACAGAATAAACTAATTGGTAAAGACCATATTCACTTTGCCCCAGTAAGCGAAGCATTATAGGGGTATAAATAATACCAGATAATATATGTATCGCTTGTGATACATAAGAAAGGATAGCTCCCGATTTTCTTTGATTAATTCGCATTAATTTTTGAAACACCTCTATTTTATTTGGTTAATGCTTTTTCTAAATACTCTTTTGATTTTTCTATAAATTCATCTGTAATTTTATAAATTTTTTCATAATCCCAAACAAAATCATCTAAAGAATCTACTGATAAAATATCAACAAATTTATCTTGTTCACCTATTGTATCAAGATAGTCTGTCATTCTCATATTAATATCCTGTTCATAGTGGCGCTTAGTTACAAGAAAATTTTTTGAAAAAATTGTTGAAAACACTGTTCCATGAAAACTATCTGTAATTACATATTCTGCATTTTTAATAAGCCATAGCCAGTTTTCAGGACTTGCATCCATCAATTTATAATCACCAAAGTTATCGTCAACAGAATCATATACATTATTTGCGTGCGGAATTGTTGCAATTTTCAAGTTATACTTTTTAGCAAGATTATTTATTGCTTCTCGTTGACTTACATCCTTACCTAACAAATATACAAATATATATTTTTCGTTAATTTCCTGTACAGGTTCAGCAACGGAACTCCATTCATCTGCAGTAAGAAGCAATGTAGGGTCACAAACGTGAATAACATTTTTCACATCAATACTTTCAAGTAAATCTATACTTGATTTTTCTCTTACTGAAATTGCATCAAAATCATTTAAATACTTCTTAACATATTTTTTATTTTGTGTTGGAATCCAATTTTCACCAAAAGAAGCAGCATAGGATATTTTTTTAAAATGACACGACAAATAGAAATCCAAAAACCTAACTCTGTCCACCCCAAAATCACTCTGTGCCCAGATAACATCAGACCCAGCAATTAAAATATCAAAATCAACATTTTCCAAATCACCAAAATTAGAAATATTTAATGTTCTAGTTTTGTTGGTAAATGCCTGACAATTTTTCAACCTTAAACTAAACCTATCATTGAAATCCTCATTAACTGGGTTAAGCTTTTCTTTTACTTTTTTTACTACTCTTTGAATAAACCATATTGGCGATTTTTCAAACGTAATTTGTTTTTCATAAAAATCAATTATTAAAGAGGTTGCTTCACATTCAAAGTTGTTTATTAAATAATTATTTAATGCATAAGCCTGAAGCCTATTGCCATAATTTAATGTATTATTTGACAACTGAGATATTATGCCTAATTTTTCCATATTTACTAAATCAAACCTTTGTCTTCAAATTTCTAAGCATCCACAAATTTACATTATATATTGCTACATCAAAATTTATATTATACACATCACCTTATCATTTAACAACAATTAACAATTCTACTTAACTTTTACTTTTGAAAGAATTTTTTGAAAAACACCTTTTACTCCTCGTTCTGTGAAAGAAGCCAAAATTCCCGCTATTATTCGTGCTATAAAAGTTGGGAAAATTTTAATCAGTTTTGTTAATAACTGAGTTCTATATTTTTCTTCATTTGTAGCCCACGAAGCATCATAATGGTGAATAGATATTGTTTTATCACAAATTAAATTTGTTTTTAACCATGGGCAAACTGGATCAAAATATTCAGATGGATAAATAACTATATCATTTAATTTTTGAATTTTGTTTTCTTTTATAAATCCCTTAACTTTTAGTACTTTGGTATTAAGAACAGGACATGTAATATCATTTATTGTTTCTTTAGAAAAAATAATCTCATCGTATGCTTTCAACATCTCTAAAATAATTCTATGACCTTTTTCAGCACCAAAACCTAGACCTGTAGCAACTGTTACACTATCTCGCTCTATACCGAAATAACACTTGTTTTCACACAAAAAATCCAGACTTTTCAATAATTCAACATCTGTATCTAAATAAAAACCGCCATTTTCATAAACTACTTTTAATCGTGCGTAATCTGATACAAATGCCCACGCTTTTGCTTCATAAGCAGCTTTCATAAATGGATGTGAATTAACATCAAAGTTACTTTCATTCCATTCTATTATCTCGTAATCTGGGCATTTATCCTCCCAACTTTTTATACAGGCTTTTACACTTTCGGGTAATGGATTACCACCAAACCAACAGTAATTTATTTTTTTTGGTATCATTAAAAAACCTCCAAAATATATCTTTTAATTACAAATCCAGCCAAATATATTGACATACGGCATAATATCAATTTGGTCATAATTCATAACAATAAAATAGAAAAACCGAGCATATCCATAAAAAACAACAAATAATTTAATGATTTTTGAAAAATAATAATCCATATCTTCACTTTTTTTACAATAGTATCCACAAATTAATACAACCGCAATAAAAACTTCTTGAATTCGTCCAAAAATGAGCACTATATATCCTAACACCCCAAAAAATAGGCCACTTAAAAGATATATCAAGCTAAATCTTAAAAAATCCCCTTTGGGTTCACTTTTTTTCATATTATAAACCAATATAAAAAATGGTAAATAATATAAAAATTCCTCATATCCTATTCTTATATCTTCAAAAACACTATAATTTTGATATCGCCCTACAAATATACTACTCCATGTATCTCTTGTTAGGAATACCATTACAAAAAGCAAAATTAATCCTATAAATATAATTTTTCTATCAAACCGCCTAAAAAATACAAATAACACAATTGGCAAAACCAAAGCCAACACACTAATATGTATACTTATAGCTATTACAAACCAGAATAATGCCTTGAACACCTTTTTCTCGTACACGAAAACTATAGCTAAAAAACCAAAACTTGCAGCTAAACACGAACGCAACGCTGAAAACCCAGGAAAAAAGAAAAAAGTAGCATACAAAAAAAACATAATTCCTATATCTACTTTGTGCTTGTATTTATTAGCTATAAATGCTAAGGGTAGAATTGTTAGCAAAGCCACTATAAAAATAAAAACTTGATAATTAGTACTAAACCTGTAAACTAAAACATTTAAAATTCGATATCCTATTTCCGTAGTTTGGTCTGCTATTGTATCTAAAGATTCTGCTGTTAAAAAGTTTCTATAATAACCTGAAACTAAATCCCTTCCGCAAACAGAAAAACCCTTTACACAAATTAAAATAGCAGATGCCGAAATTATCCCCAAAGGAATAACAACTTTTTTCTCTTTAAATTTTAAAGCTACATCTTTTAGGTTGGTAGCACAAAAATAAACGCTAAAAACTACAAGCGAATAAAAAATTAGAGTTTCTACACTCCATTCTACATCTATAGAAGCTCCATATTCATACATTTTACTTTCCTCCGTTTATACCAACACTTACCCCCTGTTTAAAATCTCCCGTTTTATAAAGATATTCTAATTTTGGGGATTCCTCTGCTATATTATATCCAGCTTGGGTCAGTGCTTCATACCCTGAATACGCTTTTACATTTTCTGCACTACGAATAATAACAGATGCCCAATCAGTTATCTCTTTTTCTATAGACATAAATCTAATTCCTGGTGTCATCGCACAACTCCTATCAACTTTATCAGAAATTATGCACGGAAGTCCAGCTGCTTGTGCTTCAACAGTCACAACAGGAAAACCCTCATGAAACGATGGCAACACTAATACATCCATAGCTTGATACAATTCATTTGTATTAGATACATTACCTGTAAACACTACACTATCATTAAGATAAAGTTCATTCACTTTATTATAAATTTCATCATGCAACTCACCATCACCAACCAAAAGCAATTTTGCATTCGGTTTTGTTTTTAATATCTCTTTAAAAACACGAAGCGTAAACTCATGATTTTTTACTGTGACAAAGCGACCTACTTGACCTATACAAAATCCATCATTAATCCCATATTGGTTTCGCATTGCTTGTCGTATTTCATCGTTATATTCAAATTTTTTTAAATCAATCGCATTTTTTACTATAAATACATTTCCTCTATCTATTGCTTTTTTACCATAAAGGAAAGCGCCAGCATCATAACCACACGACATCAATATATTTGCAGGCCATTTATTTAGCTTTTTTAAAATAAAATCAGTAATTTTTGTTTCAAACCCTATATCATTAACCGAGCCATGAGAATGAGAAATCCTTGTAGGAACACCTAACATTTTCGCCATGAACAAAACATAAAAGTTAGTCATAGTCATATGACTATGAACAACATCAAAATGCTCTGTCTTCATAATATGAAAAATTTCTTTGACATTTTTAAATATACCTTTTCTTTTATGTGTCACTATATGAACTTTGCAACCGATTTTTTCAAATTCCTTTATACAATCTAGGTCATTTATATCTTGTGTTATTATGTGAAAATCGAAAAATTCTGGATTTTTGAAATTAGATAAGTAGTTAAGTAACATTGCCTCAACTCCACCAAACTCCAATCTAGTTACAAATTCAACAACCTTTACTTTCCTTTCCATATTTTATAACCCTCATTATTTTCAAAATTTTTAAAATGCCTTTGATTTATCTCTCCAATTTCGTATATACAGTTTCTAATTTTAAAACTTCTTTAATAATATCAAAGCCATTAATTTTAACATCATCACTATGCTCATCTCTCTTGTGACTCTTCAATGCGAGTTCTATACATTCCGACCAAGTAACTGCACCATCGTTTAAATCTATAAAATGAATATTCTCCGTTACTTTTGTTACCTTAGGAACTTCAGTTGATGTAACGCACAAATTCCCTGCACATTGAGCCTCTATCAAAGCCATCCCCAAACCTTCGTACAAAGACGGAAATAAAAACACATCAAACGCTTGATATAATTCACTTATGTCTGTTCTTTGACCAAGAAAAAGAACATCTTTTTGAAGGCCCAAACTTCTTACTTTTTGAGATACCTCTTCTAATAATGGACCTTGTCCTGCGAGCAAAAGTAAAGAATCATTATTCTTTTTATGAAACTCATTAAAAACATCAATTATAAAACTATGATTTTTTACAGATACAAATCTACCAGCATGTCCAAAAACAATAGTTTTATCATTAATATTCAACTCTTTTCTCTTTATATTTCTCACTTCTTCATTATAATTAAACGATTCTATATCGATAGCATTATTTATCACAGTAACCCTTCCAGCTTCAAAACGTTTATCACCAAATGCCCAACGACCTGCATGTTCTGTACAAGCCAAAAAATGTGTTGCAAAAAGTGGAACAAGTGGTCTTAATACTAATTTGATAAAATTCCTTTTTTTCTCTAGTTTACTTGTTGTACTGTGACTATGAGCAATCCTCACAGGAACACCTGCACACATAGCTGCAAATAACGGGAATACGGACATCGTATTAATATGAGAATGAACAATCTTGTACTTGCCATCTTTTAACACTTTTTTCAGTTCCCTATGATAAAGTACCACCTTTTCATAAGGTGGTACCAATATTACTTTTCCGCCTAAAGACTCGATTTCTTCATACGGAATATTTGTCGAATCAGAATCACAAATGAAATCAAACTGAATTTTTGACTTATCAATGTGTCTGTAATAATTCATTATGAAAGCTTCAACGCCGCCGCCTAACCACTTGCCAACTATCTCAGCAATACGAATGGGCTCGCCACACATAACATTCACCCTTACTAATTAGTTACTCATTACCCGCACCAAGTATCATTTTTACCGTTGCGAGGATAATTTTAATATCTGTTCCTATGGAACGATTTCTTATATATTTATAGTCCAACTCGAGTTGGTCTTCGTCGGACATTTTAACCGTATCTGTAATCTGCCAATAGCATGAAAGACCTGGTTTTACCAAAAGCCTATCACTCGGGAGCTGGTCTTGCTCAGCTCTTACGAACGGTCTTGGCCCGATAATTGTCATATGGCCTAAGAACACGTTTAAAATCTGTGGAAGCTCGTCAAGGCTTGTCTTACGTAAGAACTTGCCAACTTTTGTAATTCGTGGGTCGTTTGACATTTTAAAATGAACTGAGTCGTACTCATTTTGCTCCATTAAATCGACTTTCATAGCATCAGCGTGACGGAACATTGTTCTGAACTTGAACATATTAAACGCCTTGCCATCTTTACCGATTCTTTCCTGCATAAAGAACGGATTGCCGAAATCGTCAATCATAATAACAATTGCAATAAGCACAAAGAATGGAAGACCGCAGGTTAACCCCACCAAAGAGATTAAAATGTCAGCAAATCTCTTTAAAAAATCATAAACCGGTTTTTTCTTTAAAGTGACATTGCTTTTGACCATTACAACATCTTCGGCTACTTCTGTATTCACTTGTTCTGCTACATTAGTAGTCTTTAACTCTTCCATAATTTCACCCAAATTTTACAGCCTAAGCTCCACTTTTTAACAACAGCGGATACTCCCAGACATTATATTTCATATTCTCCGTAATTGTATCATAATACAACTAATTTTGCAATAGTTTTTACAAAATAACTACCCCACCCCACTTCGTAAATTTTTACCAAGTGTTTTGGGGATATTTTGGTTGGTTTGACTAAATCAGGGACTAGGGACTAGTTGGCTAGTATGGCTAGTTGGCTAGTGGCTAACGGCTAACGGCTAACAGCTAATCTTAACCACTATTTTTTTAACATCGCATGGCTCGTTGTTAAGGCTGAGGCATGGGGCGTGGAGCTCGTCCGTCATAATAATTGTAAATTCGCCCTTGTTAAGCACGATTTTGTCATAATTTTTATTTAAACCATAAAAGCAAATATCATTGCCGTCCTTGTAATCCTCCAAAAGCTCTACCTCGTCTGCTGCTTCGAAGCCGATAACCTCTGTACCCCTTAAAATACATTGAATATCAATATATTTTCTGTGTGCTTCAAATTTTGCTTCTGCCTCGGTCTTTGTCGTGTAAGATGAAATAAACGCGTAAATTTCTTTACCGTCAATTTCATAATTGCCATCCTCAAGATTTTCGCTGACCGCCTTTTTTAAGAAGTCAAACGCTTCACTAAAACGAGGATGAATACTTTTGAATTTTTCTAAATCTTTTGAATTAACATTTGTAACTATCATAGTTATTGCTCCTTTTTAAATATAATTTAACATGATAGCACTTTTGGGAGTCTGTTGCAAGGGGCGATTAGCTATTAGCTTTTGGCTATTAGTTATTAGTAGCTAGGGTGTAGTCTGTTAGGGACCAGGGGCTAATGACTAATGGCTAACAGCTAATGGCTAGTTGGCTGGTTAGAAATCAGATTATATAATCATAACCACCAGTAAACTGGTGGTTTGCTCTGCCCCTATAAGGGGCGAATACTGGCTTAGCCCCTCAAAGGGGCACTGAAAGTTTAGCACCGCATTACAATCTCAGGCAACCACTCACGAGTGGTTGTCTTTTTTT
>JAZLAG010000033.1:0-78237 GCA_045613085.1 Acutalibacteraceae bacterium
AGCACCGACATATACTTATGATAAAAAAGGTAATCTTGTTTCTACACAGGCGAACTCAGAGCAATCAACAAATGCAGTGTATAATGATAACAACGATTTAACGTCATATACAGACACAGCCGGGAACAAAACAACCCTTACCTACGACAGTAACCGCAACTTGCTTCGTACAAAATCTGCTAAAGGTGTAGTTTATGCTAACGGGTACAATTCAAACGGTACCTTAAATGCTAACGAAACAAGAAACGTAGACACAACCGCAGACTCTACTATGGTTATTCGTACTAACCAGACATATTTTACCGACAACACAAGCACAACTGTAAAAGAAAATGCTTTTACAAATGTTGTCTATAATGAGGACAACAAAGCGGCTGCAACCTACACCTATGACTTTAACTCTGGTAAAATAAAAACTGTTACAGATGCTAAAGGTACAGTTACGACTAATTCATACAACAGTAACTACACGAGGTTGAATTCTGTAACAACCGACAATACAAGTGTAAAATATTCATACACTGGCGACCGTGTGAATAAAATTACTTTTAGCGGTATTGACGGCAAAAACGAGAGTTATGGTTTTACTTTTGACAATTTTGGTAATGTTACAACAACAAAAGTAGGTAATCAAATACTCGTAACAAATGAATATGAAGAGAGAAATGGTCTTTTAGGTAAAGAAACCTACGGTAATAACGACAAGAAAGCAACAAAATACAACAACTTAGGTTTAATAAAAGCAATCGAAACCAAGGATGCTGACAGTTCAGACACAAACGCAAAAAGAAGCTATGAGTGGACTTACTCAAGTGTGGGTGTTGCGTTGAGTCATACTGACAACGAAAACAACCTCAGGTACATCTACGACTACGACTCATTAGGTCGTCTTATTCGTCAAGAGGTTCAGGATAACACAAGTTTTAATCATGTTGGTTCAACTGAGGTTACTTACGATGTAAGAAATAACGTAACAAAGGTAGAAAGTGAATTTGGTGGAAATACGGCAGTTGACCAGTATTTGTATTCAGCTTCATCAGGTGCTACGAATGCAAGTAGTTACACAAAAGACAATCTTGTTTCTCGTTACAAAATAAATGGTTTAAGCTCAAGGTACATTGACTACACCTATGACGAAATTAACAGGTTGACAAACAAGAAGCTTCAATTAAATGGTAAAGCTTTAAATTCAAGTTATACTTTCAAAGCTTCTGACCGTGGTACAAAGTACACAACTTCATTAATTGAGACAGAAAAACTTGACAACACAACTTACAAGTATTATTATGATAAAGTAGGAAATATTACTGGAATAGACAAAGGTTCTGCAGTTTACAGAGATTATACTTACGATAATAAGAACCAGTTAACAAAAGAGGTTAACGCTACAACTGGTATAACTACCGCGTTTACTTACGACTCTTTGGGTAACATAACCAAGAAAGTTGAAAGCGGTAATTCAACAAAAACTATATCTTACCGCTATGGTAATGACGGCAAATCTGGCTGGAATAACCTTTTAACTGGCGTTGATTTAAGTGGTAATGTTGCTTATGAATCTACTGAAACGATTAGTTACGATGCTATAGGTAACCCGACTACATACTTAGGTGCAAGTCTTAGTTGGTATGGTAGACAGTTAAAGAGTTACACAAAGGGTTCGACAAGTGTAAGCTATACTTACGACTCTGACGGACTTCGTGGTACTAAAATATATAACGGAACAAAATCAACTTACCATTATGTAGGTGGACAATTGAGGTATGAAACTCGTGGAAATCTTAAGTTTTACTATTTCTACGATGCTTACGGAAACCTTTCTGCTATTCGTTACCATAACGCAAGTGGTACTGCTTCAATGTACTATGTGCTTACAAACATTCATGGTGATGTCTTAGAAATTTATAGCGGTAGCGGTGATCTTATTGCAAGCTATGAATACGATGCTTGGGGTAAAGTTGTTTCTGTAAAAGATGCAAATAATGAAGATATTACAAGTACAAGTCACATTGCAAATCTTAACCCGATTCGTTATCGTGGGTATTACTATGATACAGAGACGGGGTTGTATTATCTTCAGTCGAGGTATTACAATCCGCAAGTTGGTAGGTTTTTGAATGCGGATGGATATATAACCACTGGGCAAGGTGTATTAAGTTACAATATGTTTGCGTATTGTGGGAATAATCCGGTGATGTGTAGCGATCCGAGTGGATATTGTTGGCTGACACTTGCGAAAATAATAGCAGTAGCTTTATCATCTTTGCTAGTTAATCGTATAGTTAAGTATGCAATTTTGGGTAGAGAAATAGAACCTATAACTAAAGAAGATGTTGTTGAAAGTATTATTACAAATCAAAATGATATGTTAGGAACGCTAGATTCAATCAATAGTGGTGGTGAATCTTTATTTGAATCAGAACAACGTAAAGAGACGCATGCCAAGAATCTTGCTAATGCTGCTTGGGCAGAAAAAAATAATCATCCTTTTTATGCTGAATCTATTGATACGGGTTACTTTGCAAACAATTATGAATATAGTCAGTATTGTTTATCTTTGGCAAATACTACTAATTTATATACAAACGGACTGAGTTGGGATTCGTTGTGTAATAAAGGGAAATCTCAAGATGTTATAGATCTTTTACCTGCGATTGATGAAAACTACCATTATATTGTTCGTAGAGATGGTGTTGAAATGTTATTGGATATGTTTAGTTGAGGTTGCGTTATGAATATTTTTAAAAATAAATTTTTATTTATAACTATAACTGTTTTGTGTATATCTATTGTTGCTGGTTTTTTTGTATCACATAATAATTCTCAATATTTAATTTTAAAATATCAGTTAAACAATTCGACGGAAAATTTAATTGACGTTTGTGATATTTTGATTATTGAGGGTAATAATCATAGTTTAAAATATATTGATGAGCTTTTAACCAGAGATGATTTTGAAGAAGTTTATTCAAGAGAACAAACAGATGTATCATGGGAAAGGTATAATGATTTGCTTATATTGCAGGCTTTTAAGTGTATGGCTAAATCAAATATTGCTTTTTCAGAACAGAATATAACTTATTATTTTAGATTAGTAAAAATGTCAGAGCCTTTAGCACATTTATCATATGCTTTGGCGGAAGATTTTGAATTTGCAAACGAAAATAAAGATACCATTTTAAATTCAATAATTAAGTTATATAATGACTCAACAGGTGTTGAAAAACAAAAATATTTAGAATATATTGTTGCTTTCTATGATTATTTTGATATCAAAAATAAATCTTCACAAATGTATGAAGGTTTATGGTTGGATTCCGTTAGTAATATGACGGAGTATGAATATAAGTTTTCTTTAAGTGATATAGAATTTGCAAAATATTGTTGGTCATGTATGTTTACAGGAAAATATAATTCACAAATTATTGATTACTATAATTTTATGTTTAAGTGACAATCAAGGGACAGTTAGAAACCACTGAAAAAGTGATATTTTAAACGGTCTGAACAGTCTTGGAATTTCCTTGATTTTGTAGAAATTGTAAAAATCTAAAATTTTTCACTAAAAACAAAAAATCTAACGAGTTTAGCGGTGTTTTCTCAACTGAAAGTGCCGCTATTCTTTTTAAAAGCACGTTTACCAAAGAGTAGCAGTTGCAAGTAACCCAAAGGACACATATATAGTCAGTGGTTGGGCAAAAGGTACAGCGGTAAACAGTATGTAATTAAGACAGGGGACGGTTCTATGTCTTGATAAAAATTGAATAACATTTAAACGAAAGCTCAGTTAATTGATTTTCAAAAGTCAGTTAATTGAGCTTTTTTCAACACTTTTGTTTAGTTTTGTTGAAGAATAAAATCACTTGTCTTATAAGGCGAGTGATTTATTTTTATAAATATATTGCGTTTTATTTTAAATTCAACTATAATTAATTGAATATTTTTGTGGAGTGTATTTATGGGTAATTTATTTAGACAAATTTTAGCATTATTTGGTGCATTCTTGGGAATATGTGAGCACATTAAATTGTTTTTATATTCTAAAAATGCTGTAAAAAGGCAAGAAAAAGTTTTATTAAAATTAATGAAAGATAATAAAACTACAGAATATGGTAAAAAGAATAATTTTAAAGAAGTTAAATCTATCAGCGATTATCAAAATAAAGTTCCTTTTTCTGATTATCTTGATTATGAAGATTATGTAATGCGAATGGCACATAAAGGTGAAAAGGGTCTCATAACAAATAGATTTATTCGCCGTTTTACTGAGAGCTCTGGTAGCACAGGACGTTCAAAATTAGTACCACTTTCGGGTTTTGCTGAGTGGACTTGTCAATGCTTCAGCTTTAGTGCTCCGGTTGGCTGTGCAGTTAAATACTTTAAAAGTAAGGGTAGAATTATACCACCTCAACGCGGTTTATTAACTGCGGAGGTTGGTGCTAAAAAATTAAAGGGCGGTACTGTCAGTTGTCTTTCTTCAATTCCGCTTTTGAATTTAAAGCCACTTGTGCGATTTTTTAATACAACACCGCCTGAGGTTATGTTTCATAATGATGCTCTGGATGCAGATATGCATTATTTAAAATTGCGTTTTGCTTTACAAGATAGAAATGTAAGCTATGTTGGTACAATATTTATTACAACACTTGAATCAATGTTTTTTTATTTGGAAAACAACTGGGAAATGTTGTGTAACGACATTGAAAAAGGTATTATAAATGAAAATATTATAATGCCTGATGAATTAAGAAAAAAACTTTCTAAAAAAGTCAGACCTAACCCCAAAAGAGCAAATGAATTGAGAGAAGAATTTAAAAAAGGCTTTGATGTTTCACCAATCGTTCCAAGAATCTGGAAAAAGTGTGAGTGGATGTATGGAATGGGGACTGGCTCATTATCACTTTATGCCAAAAAGCTTCAAAGATATATAGGTAAAGATATGCCAATTCATTATTTAGGTTATGTTGCAACAGAAGCGATGATGGCTGTACCAATTGAGTTTGACTCTTTTGAATATGTAATGTTACCACAAAATGGATTTTATGAATTTTTACCACTCGATGCAGATGAAAACACAAAACCACTTACAATTAAAGATGTTGAAGTTGGTAATGAATACGAATTAATTTTAACCAATTTAAGTGGTTTTTATCGTTATAAAATTGAAGATGTAATAAAAGTAACAGGTTTTTATCACGAGTCACCAAAGGTAACTTTCTGCTATAGAAAAAATCAGATTGCAAATATAAGTGGCGAAAAAATAAACTCTATGGCTTTTGATGAGATTATTGACAATTTTTCAACCCGTATTAATGAATTGTTTATTGGTTATTCAATTTTTCCTGATAGAGATTCATCACCAGGTCACTATGTTTTGTTGGTTGAAACTGAGAACATTTTTGATAAATCAAAAGAAAATGAGTTATCAAAAATTTTTACAGAAGAGCTTTGTAAAGGTAACGTTTCTGTTGAACCACTTATAAGAAGTGGCGCTTTAGGTGAGTGCGAGGTTAAATTACTTAAAAAGGGTACTTATGACGCATATAGAGAGGTTTTAAGGCAGAATGGTGCAAATCTTAATCAGATTAAGCCAATTAAATTAATTGATACAGATATGAAAAAGGATTTCTTTTTCTCACATATAATATGAAGGTATAATTATGACAGAATTTTTAAACAAATATCCAGATAAAAGAGAATTTATCGAAAACAGAGCAAATCAATTAAAGAGCAGGGGACTTGCTGACGAAAATTTAATTATTTCTTTAATCGAAAAAGAAATAAAAGAAAGCTATATTGTTCCCCGAAAATTAAAATCCGAAATGTATGATAAGGTTAATTATATGTGCAGAAGATATATGGATAGAATTGCACGATTTGAGCTTGATTACGATTTTATTCCAGATATCGATGCGTTGAAATATGCTTTAATTTGCATTTTTGAAAGTGCTCCTGTTTTTCATTCTCAGTTTATTGATAACCATATTGCACCATATTGGAAAGTATGTGATTATCATATAGACGAAGTTTTAACAGTAATTCATACTGATGATTTCTTAAAAAGTGCAGATGAGTTTTTATTAAAGGATATTCCAGTAAACAGTAATGTTCAGTTTACTGTAGCACTTTTAATAAAGGGTAGAGCGTCAAAGCTTTGTTTTAGATGGAATCATATGCTCGTTGATGGTGGCGATTACAAGCATTTTGTTAGTGATTTATTCAGAAATTATAATGAATACGTAACTAATAAAACAATGACACTTGATTTTAGAAAAGGCTCTCGCTCATACAAAAGTGTTTATGATGATTTTGCAGAATCAGATAAGAAAAAAGCAAAATCGCAATTTGCTGGTGTTTCACCACACGATAAGCACATTTTACCATTTACCGAGAAAACTGAAAATGATAATAAATTTATAGCAAGAAAAAGTGTACCAAGTGTAGTTTTTAATAAAGCGAGAGAAAATGTTAAAAAATATGATGGTACTGTTAATGATTTAATCGCAACTGCTTATATTGGTGCGGTTTATGATATTTGTAATTTGCCAGAAAATGAGCGGGTTGGTATTTCTTGTGCAGTAGATTTAAGACGCTACATAAAAAACATTAACAGAACAGGATACACAAATCACACAACCTTTATGCCTTGTATCGTTGAAGGTAAGGGCGAAAATATTTTTGATATTTTAAAGCAAGTTGTTGAATGTAACAAAAAGAATAAAGAAGATAAATTTATGGGGCTTCACGGCTTACCACTTCTTAACATTGGTTACAGTACAATGATTTATGCTCAGGCAGAGATTGTTGTAGGTCTGTTTTATAACAATGCAAATTTAGCTATAAGTAATGTTGGTAAAATGGATTTAGATGCACTTTCGTTAAATGGTAACAAACCAATAGGTGCCGCAGTTGCTGGTGCCGCTAAGAAAAAACCTTGTGCTATGATGACCGCTTTAACAATCAATGGTAATCTTCAGCTTTCTATTTGCTCGGTTGGTAACGAAGAAGATAAATTAATGCTCTCAAAATTCTTGGATTTGTTAGAAGAAAAAATTAAAAATCTCGGGGCTATATAAATAGTCCCGAGATTTTTAATGAGAGTTTATTAATGTGTTGAGATTATCAAGCAAGGTTTTCGCTACTTGAGGACCTACAGAATTTGTTTCTTCATAATGTCGTCTTTCTAAGTGATCTGTAGCACCGTTTATGTAAGGTGTTTCTTTATTGAGATAAAAGTCATTTGTTGGTATTATATAGCCTAATTCATCATTACAAAGACCAACAACGAAGTTATTTTTAATCTCTGTCATCTGGGTGAGTGGTGTGTAGTCAGCTTCACAACCATTCGCAGAATTTTCGGTATTTAAAAATTCACCATTATAAAGCTCTGGAAATAATTCACCAGGTATTAAAAACATAGCAACTTGATTTTTACCTAAAATTAAATATCCTGTTTCTGAAATAACAAAAGCATTTGTTTTTGTCTTAATAAAATCATTGTTAAGCACTTTTAAAAGTCTTGCTAAGATTAAAACAAAGTTTTCTGCTGGTACGTTAATTTGCTTCGATTTTATATTAATGATTGGTTCAATTTCTTCTTCGTCGTTTAAACTTAAAACTAATTTACCTAAGGCTTTACCAAATTCTTTGGTGTATTCTTCGCAGTCAATTTCGTGTCTGTAAACCTTTTTTATCTCTTTAGCAGAAATCATACCGCCAATAGCACCATTAAGATAAATGACTTCACAATTTTTGTGGTTTTCTTCAATCTCTTTAATCATATAGCAGGGGAAGTCTGCACTAACTTTTTTAGTTTTACTGCCCATAAGTTCAGCGTGAGAAGCAAAATTCACTGCAAATATTTCTTTTTTGGCTTTATCATCAGGAATAAAATGAATTCTGTTTAAATTTCTGTCAAATGTTTCAGGTGTTCTGCAGTCATACTGTAAATCTTCAGTTTCTGTTTTAGTGAAATATATTTTACCCTCTGTACGATTTTTATAAGCCTCAATAATAGCATTTGCCGTTTTTTGTTTTAAAGAATACATGAACTCTTCGTTTTTACCGCTTTTATAAATCTTTTCACCCCATAGACCTTGTGTATCAATTGCAGAGTGACTATGTGTGCAACAGATGTTAATGGATTTTAATTTGCCAATTTCACTTGACTTTAAAACAAGTTTTCTTATATCATTTATGTCTTTACGGCTCATTCCAACTGCATCAATGCTACAAAATATAATACCACCGTTACCTTTGTTGTCATCGATAAAAATCGCCCTTGCAAACATATCGTCAAGCACGTCTTCTGCCTTGTTATTTGAATCGTAACCAGCAATAAAATATTTATTATCTTTTACATATTTTGGTGTAAGAATTGTTTTAGAAAAACCACAGGTAAAGTGTTCACCACTTGAAAAATCAAAACTACTGTCACCAGAAAGCATATATTCTTTTGCGTCTTCTTCATCGGCTAAATATCGCTTTGGCATTAATAAAACTATTGCTTTGCCTAAAATTTCTATTGCTTTTCGTTTAACATTCATTTTTATCACCCGAATTTATTATATATAATATTTATTTATCTTTCAATACTTAATTTACTATTGCATTTTTAATTGTTTTTACCTATAATATATAAGGTGATTTTAAATGATAACAATAAGAAAATATGAGGAAAGAGATTCAGAGAATGTTAAGTTCGCTTGTCTTAATGCTGAAGGGTATAACAGTATTCCTGATAAAGAAACGGCTGAGTTAGTTTTACATACGTTTTGCGAGTATTATATTGAACGTGAACCAGAGAATTGTTTTGTTGTAGATGACGACGGCAGGGCAGTAGGTTTTATAATTTCAGCAGAGAGCTTTGAGCCATATAAAAAAGCACTTCATGAGGAATATTGCGAGATGAATAAATATTTAGGTGAAGAACGATATAACTGGTCAAGAGCTTCAACAGAAATACACGAAAAATTTAAAGATGAATACCCAGCACATTTTCATATTAATATTTTGCCTGAGTATCAGAGAGTTGGTGCTGGTGGCAAACTCATAAATGCACTTTTTGAGCATTACAGAAATAAAGGTGTTAAGGGTGTAATGCTTTGTTGTAGTAGTGAAAATGAAGTAGGCTTGAATTTTTACAGAAAATACGGTTTTAAAGAATTAGAGAAAACGAAATATGATGTTGCATTTGGTATGAAATTGTAATAAAATAGTTAATAGCAAATTAGTTGAAAGGTTTATATATTATGGAGAACACTCAAGAAAAGAAAAAGATTGTTTTAAGCTGTATTCAGCCAACAGGTACACCAACTTTAGGTAACTATTTAGGTGCTTTAAAAAACTGGGCTAATATGTGTGATGATTATAACTGCCTTTATGGTGTTGCAGATTTACACTCAATTACGGTTCCAACTTTCCGTGAAAATCCACAGCAATTAAAAAAGAATACTTTAGAGCTTTATGCTTTACTTTTAGCGTTAGGTATTGACCCTGAGAAAAACGTTGTATTCGTTCAGAGCCACGTGCCAACACACGCACAGTTATGCTGGATTTTAAACTGTTACACTCAATTTGGCGAAGCATCAAGAATGACACAGTTTAAAGAAAAAAGTCAGAAGCACAGTGATAATATTACTGTTGGTCTTTTTGATTATCCAATTTTAATGGCTGCTGATATTCTTATTTATAATGCTGACTTCGTGCCGATTGGTGCTGACCAGAAGCAACACCTTGAAATTGCAAGAAATATCTGTGACAGATTTAATTCAATTTATGGTGACGTTTTAAAAATGCCAGAACCATTCATTGGTAAGGCTGGTGCTAAAATTACTTCTCTTCAGGACCCACTCAAGAAAATGAGTAAATCTGACGATAATCCTAAGTCATATATCTCAATGCTTGACGAACCAAACGTAATTATGAAGAAAATTAAAAGCGCCGTTACAGACAGTGAAGCTTGTGTTCGTTTTGCTGAGGGTAAAGATGGTATTAATAATCTTATGACAATTTACTCTTGCTGTACAGGTAAATCTTTTGAAGAGATTGAAAAAGAATTTGACGGCAGAGGCTATGGCGATTTTAAAACTGCAGTAGGTGAAGCAGTTGTTAAAGAGTTAGAGCCAATTCAGACAAAGTATAAAGAACTTATTAATGAAAAGAAATATCTTGAAGAATGCATGAGAAACGGTGCAGAATTTGCAACAAAACTTTCTCAAAGAACACTTGATAAAGTAATGAAAAAAGTAGGCTTCTTACCAAGATAAAATAAATCTCCACAACGAAATCAAATTGAATTTATTGTGGAGATTATTTATTTAATAAAAGGAAAAGCCGTGGCACTATGCCACGGCTTTCCTCAAACTAATATTAAATTAGTTAGCTTTGTTAAGCTTTGTAACAAGTGCAGACTTTTTGTGAGCAGCGTTGTTTTTGTGAAGAAGACCTTTAGCAGCAGCCTGGTCGATTTTCTTAACAGCAACTTTAACTACATCAGCCTTGTTAGCGTCATTTGCATCAATAGCAGCGTTTGCTTTTTTGATTGCAGTTTTAAGAGCAGAGTTTGTAGCTTTGTTTTTAGCAGCTTTTGTCTGGTTAACAAGAACTCTTTTCTTTGCTGATTTAATGTTTGGCACGTATTTCACCTCCGTTACCTATTCATACAGTTGTATATATTACCACGAACACTTGAAAAAAGCAAGTTTTTTTTGAAAATATTTTAAGTTTTTTTATATAAAATTTCACAATATGTAGTTTAAAAATTAACTTTTTGAAAAAATATTGATTATGTATAGAAAATAACTTATAATAATTAAAAAAAGAGGTGTTGAAAATGGCAGTAAAATTCAATGAAGATAAATCTGTTGTTGAAAGAATTAAAAAAGGTCTCAAAGAAAAACATGGTTTTTGCCCTTGTAAGTTAGGCAAATTACCAGAAAATAAATGTATGTGTGAAGAATTCAAAGCGCAGATTAAAGACCCTGAGTTTGAAGGCTATTGCCATTGTATGCTTTATTATAAATCAAAAGATTGAGGTGCTTAAAATGGTAAAAAAAATTAGTAATGCAGAATTTCAAAGCGAAGTTTTAAATGGTAAAGGTGTGGCTTTAGTAGATTTATTTGCAGATTGGTGTATGCCTTGTCAGATGATTGCACCAATTATTGAAGAAATCTCAAACGAAAAAACTGATGTAAAATTCTTTAAAGTAAATGTTGATGAAACACCAGAAGTTGCAATTAAATATGGTGTTTCAAGTATTCCTACTCTTTTAATTTTTAAAGATGGCGAATTAGTAAATAAAGCTGTTGGTGCTTACCCAAAAGAAAGTATTGTTAAGTTGTTGGAGATATAAATGAAAAAAATTGGCAGACAAGTTAATTTCTTAGGTACGAGTGAATTTAACCAGAGAAACGGCGAAGGTGCATTTGTAAAACTAAAAAACGGCTCTATTATGTTTGGTTTTACTGAATTTATCGGTAATGACTGGGACGACGATTTTTGTGCCAGAATTTCATTTATTACTTCTGATGACGAGGGTGAAACCTGGTCAGATAAAAAGGTTCTTTTTGAAAGACCACAGAATGCCAAAAATATAATGAGCCTTTCATTTTTGAGAATGAATAATGATGATATAGGCGCATTTTACATACACAAAAACCTTGATGGTACTGATAAAATTGTTTTTACCTGTTCAAGTGATGAAGGAGAAAATTGGTCAGAGCCCATTAGTTGTATGGTATGCTTAGAAGAACAGGACTATTTCGTTTTAAATAACGACAGAGTTTTAAAACTTCAAAACGGCAGAATTCTTTTTTCTGTTGCAAAGCATACTGTTCTTAATACAACTAAAGACTTTGAACCTGGTGAAATTCACTTTTTTTATTCAGATGATGATGGTAATTCGTGGGTGAAAACTAAACAAGTGTTTAAATGCCCATTCCCACAAAACCCTGATGGTTATGAAGAACCTGGGCTTTATCAGTTCCTAGATGGTAAAATCTGGTGCTATATAAGAACAGGTCTCGGGTTTCAGTACGAATGCTTTTCAGAAGATAACGGCGAAACGTTTACTGTTCCGGAACCAAATATGTTCTTTTCTTCTGCTTGTTCCCCAATGCTCGTAAAGGATTGTGGTGAAAATACAGTTGCAATTTTTAATCCGGTTCCAGAGCATATTTTAAGAAGTGACTCTGAACCTTGGGGTAGAACGCCTTACGTAATGGCAGTTAGTAAAGATAATGGTAAAACCTTTACAAAAGAAAATCTTTATTATATTGAAGATGATTTGAATAATGGTTACTGCTATCCTGCAATTTATGCAGGTGAAGACTATATGCTTTTAGCGTATTATCATAGCAATAATACTGATATTTGCTTAAACAGTACGAAGATTGTTAAAATTAATTATAGTGAGATTGACTAATGAAAAAGCGAATTAAAATTATATTGCCGTTTGTGTTAATAATAGTTATTGTTTCAGGTATTTTAGCTCTTTCTATAAGACCGGAATATAGCGGTGTTGATTATTCACCGGCAAATACAGTGAATAACACTGATAAAACGATACAATTCAATTCAAACGGAAAACTAAAGATTTTACATATTACTGACACACACTTAAAACTTAACCATAACTTTGACCCGACAATATGGTTAGTTGAAAAAGCGTGTGAATTGGAAACTCCTGATATTGTTGTCTTAACTGGTGATATTGTTACTAATAGTGAAAATGCGGAAGATACCAAGAGAATGATAAATGCATTGATGAATATTTTTGAAAAGAGAAATATTCCTGTAGCGGTTACTTTTGGTAATCACGATTCAGAACAAGGTGCAATGAGCCGTGAAGAATTAATGGCGTATTATAACACTTTCTCTTGCTCTGTTTCGGTAGATGATGGTGAAACGCTTTCGGGTTGTGGTACTTATAATATCCCTGTGTTTTCTTCAAATGGCGAAAAGGTTAAATTTAATCTTTGGGTGTTTGACTCGGGTGACTATGACGAAAATGGTCATTACAGTTGTGTTAAACCCGACCAGATTGATTGGTACAACAAAACGTATGATAAACTTAAAGAAAATAATAATGGTGAAAAAATAAATTCACTTGTTTTTCAGCATATAATTGTCGGCGAAATTTATGACGTGCTTGAAAAGTCAGACTCTAAAAAGCCGTATGCTTATAAACATTTATATAATGACGATGAATATTACAGGTTTGACCCGGAGCAGATAAATTATGGTACTATAAGAGAATTCCCGTGCCCAGGCTATGAAAATTATGGGCAATTTAATGCAATGGTTGAAAAAGGGGACGTCCTCGCAATGTTTTCGGGGCACGACCACACCAATGCTTTTGGCGTTAAATACAAGGGGATTGATATTGTAAATTCTCTCAGTACACGCTATATTGGTCTTTTTCATTCTACACAATGTGGTTATCGTGTAATCGAAGTTGATGAAAATGATACTTCAACCTATGAAACAAGAGTTGAGCGTATTTTTGATATATTTGATTATGAAGCTGTAAAAGCAGAAAAACAAAATGGCGATGAATTCAAATATAAAATGGCTCGTGAATTTTGGGTAAAAGGTAAAGTTCAGAAAATTGCAACGGACGTTTGCAGAGAAATAACCGAAACACTTACACATAGACAAGTGAGTTACGCTGACTAAAAAGTTAAATTGTAGTGAGTGTACCGAACGAAAATGTTCAATACACTCACTACAATAAATTATTTTAAAATTTTTGAATAAAACACTTGACAATGTAATATAATTTATGTATAATAGCAAAGCACTTTGGAAGTGCGAATGAATATATCGCGGGGTAGAGCAGCTTGGTAGCTCGTCGGGCTCATAACCCGGAGGTCGTGTGGTTCAAATCCCGCCCCCGCAACCAGTAATTAAGGATACCTACTTGGTGTCCTTAATTTTTTATTTATCAAAATGTGTCTAAAAGGGATTTGAAACACCTCGCCGAAGGCGAACATAATCGGGTGTTCGCAAAGCGAATGATGGGCAGAGCCCATCAAATCCCGCCCCCGCAACCAAAAGAAAAAGAGTTCTCACAAGAGAACTCTTTTTCTTTTGTATTATTCACTATTATTTATTCTTTCTTCATTATTCATTAAATATAAAAACTTGTTTAAACCGACAAATAAAAATATTCAGTTATTGTTTCAGGTGATTCTTTCATTCCGTTATCAATCCACCAGCGCAGAGTCTCTACAAAAGTTGAAGTTATGTGATTTATCCAGAAGTCATCTGGTAGTTTTTCGTTTTTTCTTGTCTCAAATAAATCTAATTGTGATTTTATCATTGTTTTTAAATTAGTTTTAAAGTAACTTAAAAATAAATCATTGTTCTGGCTTGAAAGCAATTCTAATATATTGTTATCATTCTTCTTAAAATGCTGAAAAAGGTGTAAAAAGACAGAATCCGGAGCATTACAATTAAAAATATGCTTATGATTGTTATATTCATTATTATTTGAATCAAAAATGTGGCAGAATAATTCTTCAAGCAATTCTTTTAATAAATATTCCTTTGTTTCAAAATGAGAATAAAATGTTGCTCTCGCAATATCTGCTTTTTCTATTATTTCACCAACTGTTATTTCGTTAAAATCTTTTTTAGATAACAGTTCTACAAATGCAGAAAAAATTGCTTCCCTAGATTTTCTTTGTCGTCTATCCATAATATCACCATACAAATTTTATAAAATGTTCAGTATTGTACAAGTTTTGAAAATTGAATATTGTTAATTAATTAAATTTAGTTTAAAATAATGAACAAAGAGTTCAGTAATGAATATATTGTACCATAAATTGTTTTTTAGTCAATAGGAGAGGTGTATTATGAAAACCGAAAAAAATATTTTAATCGCATTTATACTTAACTTATCATTTGCAATTTTTGAATTTTTGGGTGGCATTTTTACTGGTAGTGTCGCTATTGTTTCAGATGCAATTCATGATGTTGGCGATGCTACAAGTATTGGTATTTCTTATTTTTTAGAGAAGAAAAGCAAGAAAAAACCAGATGAAAAATACACTTATGGCTATTTAAGATATTCTGTAATAGGTAGCGTAATTACAACCTTAATTCTTTTAGTTGGTTCTGTTGTTGTGGTTATAAATGCAATAAATAAAATTATGAATCCTACTGAAATTTATTATAAGGGTATGATTATTTTTGCAGTTTTCGGTCTTATAATTAATTTTGTTGCAGCCCTTGTTACTCACGGTGGTGGTTCACTTAACCAAAAGGCAGTTAATCTTCATATGTTAGAAGATGTTTTAGGGTGGGCAGTTGTTTTAGTCGGTGCACTTATAATGAATTTTACTGATATTAAAATTATTGACCCGCTTATGTCAATTGGTGTTTCAGTTTTCATTTTTATTAATGCCTTTAAAAATTTAAAAGAAGTGTTAGATTTATTTTTAGAAAAAACACCACACGGAATAAGTATTGAAGAAATAAAAACTCATATTTCAGAAATTGATGGGGTAGAAGACGTTCATCATATTCATATATGGAGTATGGATGGAAACTCAAATTTTGCTACTATGCACGTAGTAACAAATTGCGATGCTCATGAAATAAAAGAAAAGGTGAGAGAAGAGCTTTCTGAACACGGCATAAGCCACGCTACGCTTGAATTAGAAGCAGTTGGTGAACATTGTCACGAAAATGATTGTAATGCTCATTTAAACGTTAATTCAGGTCACGCTCATCACCACCATTAACAGAAATTTAACAATAATAACTAAATTTGTTCTTTTTTCTTGACAATATTTGTGTTTATTAGTAT
The DNA here is from genome assembly GCA_045613085.1 of Acutalibacteraceae bacterium. Taxonomy (GTDB): domain Bacteria; phylum Bacillota; class Clostridia; order Oscillospirales; family Acutalibacteraceae; genus DTU089. The sequence goes on from JAZLAG010000033.1 coordinate 15,819, forward strand.
AATAACCCTGTATGTTAGTGGAGGTTTTAACCAATGAAAAAAGAAATTCAACTTGATTTTGGTAAAAAGATATTCCCATTAATTATTATGGGTTTAGGTGTTGCGCTCTGTATTGCAATGCTTGTTACAAGGCTTAATTTTACTGCAGTTGTTTGTGTTGCTTTTAATTGTATACTCTCTGCACTTATTGCTTTAAGCCTTATAATTAAGAAAAAAGTTTATGCTCCTATGGTGTTCTCTTATGCGGCAGTTAGTGTCGGCATAGTTATTTACTATATCATCTGGGGTGCAGATGCAGGTTTTGGTGCATTTACTTCAGGCCTTACAGGCTACGCTTCTTATGATTTTGAATTATTTACAGGTGAGGGTAATTTTTTGACAAGATTACTCGGTAATCTTCTTATTGTTGCTCCTAATGCAGTTTCTTTATGGGCACTTTTCTTTGTAGCAAAAAAGAGTTTTAAAAATAATGTTGCAAAAACTGTTTTAACAGCAGTTCTTACAGTTTGCTTGCTTGCTACAACTGTTCTTTACGTTCTTACAATGAATCTTCGTTCAAAGCCTAACACAGAAAGACTCTGGGAAGGTCACGACGATTACCTTAAAAAAGTTGATAACAAAGCAACTAAAGAGTCACCTAACGTTCTTATTATTATGATGGATGACTTAGGCTATGGTGACGTTTCTTTAAATGGCGCTATTTACGATACACCAAACATCGACTCAATTGGTGAAAATGGTCTTAATTTCACTAACTTCTACTCAGCTTATTCAGTTTGCTCACCAGCAAGATTTTCAGCTCTTACTGGTAGATATCCATATCGTGGTTATGCTGATAACGTTATTTATCCAACAGTTCAGACAATCACACCATTTGCACAGACACGTATTTTTAACTCTGTTGAATTAGGTAATAACGTTGACGGTATGCTCGGTGATGAAATTACTATGGCAGAAGCCTTTAAAGCTGCTGGTTATAACACTGGTGCTTTCGGTAAATGGCATCTTGGTGATTATGGCGAATATCTTCCAACAAATCAGGGCTTTGACTACTTCTATGGTAGCCACCATGTAAACGATATGACCCCATTCTACCACGTAACTGAAACTGATGGCGATTGGGAAATTGTTCATTCAACAAAAGACCTTAAAGACCAGAGTATGGCTACAAAATGGATTCACGACGAAATCAGTTCCTGGATTGCTGAACAATCTGAATCAGACAAACCATTCTTTGCTTATTATGCTTCACCTTGGCCACACGCTCCAGTGTTTGCTGGCGATGATTTTGACGGCACGTCAGGTCTTGGTACTTACGTTGACTGTGTTACAGAATTTGACCATTACCTTGGTATTCTCTTTGATGAAATGGAAAAACAAGGTGTTCTTGAAGATACAATTATTGTGTTCACAAGTGATAACGGCCCTGCACTTGAGGGTTCAGTTGGCGACCTTCGTGGTGGTAAATACTTGGCTTATGAGGGCGGTCAGAAGGTTCCATTTATGATTAGATGGGATAATGACAATGGTGCACTCGGTGAAAAGAAGAGCGAGAGAGAAAATTCAGCAGTTCTTGTTGACTTGTTCCCGACTCTTTTAGACCTTTGTGATATTACTGTTGATTGCAGTGATAATAACTTACCTCAAGATAGAGTTATTGACGGTATTTCAATGACCGATTTACTTAAGAAAGACACAGTATTACATACAGAAGAACATCCAATTCTTCATATGAAGCGTGAAAAACTCAAAGCAATTCAGTATGCAGTTCCGGTTAGTGATGTTACTTCACAGTACCCAGAATATGATTACGACGTTCTTAAAAACAACGAATACGTAACGTTTAAATATTTTGAAAAAATTCAGAATGATAACTCTGCATTCTTTGATAAAAACAGAAAGAACTGGCTTCACATTCTTACTGATGACTATGCAGAGAACTACAACCGTACACCTGTTTACCCTGAAATTGCAGACCATTTCAACGAGCGTATGCACGAAATTATTGATGATTTCAACGAAAACAGACGCGGTATAATAGAACAATAATATTAAGGGTGGCAGAAATGTCACCCTTTAGTTAAATTTGAAAGGAAAAAAGTATGCCACCACTTTCTTTGATGATTAAACCAGCTTCATCACTTTGCAATCTTTCTTGTGAATACTGCTTTTATAAGGATGTTTCAGAACACAGGGAACATCTTGGTTTTGGCGTTATGGAAAAAGAAACTGCAGAAGTTTTAATAGAAAAAGCACTTAAATATGCCGATGGTGAAAACATTTCTTTTGCATTTCAGGGTGGCGAGCCTACTATTGCTGGTCTTGACTTTTTTAAGTTTTTTGTTGAAACAGTTAAAGAAAAGAATGTTAAAAACAGCAAGATTTTTTATGGAATTCAGACTAATGGCACACTCGTAGATGCAGAATGGGCAAGATTTTTTCACGATAACAACTTTTTAGTTGGTCTTAGCCTTGATGGTGATTTTGACGGCAATAAATTCCGTAAAAAACCGAGTGGCGATAATTCATTTTATAAAATTCTGACTACTGCGGAGCTTTTTAAAAGACATAACGTTGAGTTTAATATTTTAACAGTTCTTACTGGTTTTTGTGCCGATAATGGTGAAAAGGTTTATAAATTCTTCCGTTCAAAAGGCTTTAAGTATATTCAGTTTATTCCTTGCCTTAAACCTTTTGACTCTCACGAAGAAAGTGAACTTTATATGACACCAGAGCAATATGGTGATTTTCTTATAAAAGTGTTTAACCTTTATGTAAAAGATTATGTAAGGCATAATTATATAAGTATTCGTCAGTTTGATAACTGGGTAAGGCTGTTTTTAAAGCAACCAGTTGAGCAATGTGGAATCTTAGGTCATTGCACACATCAGTATGTTTCAGAAGCAAATGGCAATATTTATCCTTGTGACTTCTATTGTACAGACGAATATTTTCTTGGCAATGTTCTTGAAACTGATTTTGCTACAATGGAAAAAAGTGAAACTGCAAAGAGCTTTATTAAAGAAAGCCTTAAAATACCAGAGAAATGTAAAAGTTGCAACGTCTTTGGTCTTTGCAGAGCGGGTGGATGTAAAAGAACGCAGGTAAGCGAAGATTATTGTATTGCTTACAAAAGATTTTTTACATCTTGCTTACCACTTTTCAGAGTGTTTATAAACGAAAAACCTTGGAGTATTTAAGTTTTGATTGTGGGGGATTTATGATGGATTTTCAATTTATAGGTATTTGTTTTGCTACTTTTACAGTTTTGGGTTTTTTAATCGCAAGTTCAATCGCTATTTACAAAAGTAAAAAAACACAGGTCGTAGTTGACGATAAAGATATCAGAATGAAAACTGATATAAATTATCAATTTGAAGAAACGGAGCATCTGGCAACTGTTATTGATATGTCTTGTTCAACACGGGTAGTAGGTATAAAAGATGTAAAATCCATTGAAGAGTTTTTTATAACTTTTGAGACTGAAAGCGGAGAAATTCTCAAGCTACAAGTTTTTAAAGGAATGTATGATGGTTTTGAAATTGGTCTGAAAGGTAAATTGCAGTTGGTTGAGGGCGAACTGTTTAGCTTTGAACCTTTAAATAAGGAGTGATATTATGAACTGGAATGAAAAATTATTTAATGAAAACGAGAAACCACTCGATAATTTAGTTACTGGTTACAGTCACACATCAGTTTTCAGAAAAATTGCTTTTATCGGTGATAGTCTTTCCTCTGGTGAATTTGAAACCTGTGACAAAGAGGGTAATAAAGCCTATCACGATTTATATGAATATTCCTGGGGGCAATATATTGCACGTAAAAATGGCTTGACAGCATTTAATTTTTCACGTGGTGGAATGACTGCAAGTGAATATATTGAAAGCTTTGGTGAAGAAAACGACTTTTTTAATAAAGATAAAGCTTGTCAGGCTTATGTAATTGCCCTTGGTGCTAATGACATCCACAGCGGTATAGAAATAGGTTCGGTTGATGATATTGATACAAAGGATTTCACTAAAAATAAAAAGACTTTTATTGGTTACTATGGTGCAATTATAAGTCGTTATAAAGAGATTAGTCCTGATGCAAAATTCTTTTTTGTAACTTTTCCTAAGGATGAGAGCAGAACAAGTAACCCAAATTTTAAAATCTTTTATAATGAGCTTTATAAATTAACAGAAGTTTTTTCAAATTCTTATGTAATTGACCTCTATAAATATGGTCCTGTTTATGATGAAAAGTTTAAAAAACAGTTTTATCTTCATGGTCATCTCAATCCGTCTGGTTACATTTTAACAGCAGAGCTCATTGATTCTTATATTGATTATATTGTGCGACACAATTATGAGGATTTTAAGAATGTAGGATTTATAAATAGTGGAATTACCTATAAGTTTTAATATTGATATTAAAAACTTTTATGTTATCATTTGTCTAATTAAGGTGAAGGGTGATTTTTATGTTCGGAATTAAGCAAGAAAAAATTTATTCAAGTTTATTTCAAATTGCATTTGTTTTAAATGGATTTTTTCCAATATGTGCTTTAATTTCAACCCTTTTTGGTTATGAATTTTCGCTTTTTAATTATCCAGTTATGGCAATAATTACTATGGCGGTTACCTTGGTATTTATGGTTTTTGCAAAAAGAAAAAGAGATTATGTAATTGAACATTACAAAAAAATATATTTTCCAATACTACCTGTACTTGCTTTTCTCAATTTTATTTTTTATTTTAAAGGGTATAATTCTGAATCTTCTTACGTAACGATTATATTTTCTGCTGTTATGATTCTTAATTTTGTTTTTGCTGTCATTCTTAATTTTATTATATCTGATACAAAGGCGAGACAAATTACAAATATAATTGCCGTTATAGTTTTAGTAATACCTTTAATTATAGGTTTACTTTTTGTGACTTTATTTGGTTCAATCGGATATGTAAAAGTTGTTCGTTCTGTTCCATCACCAAATGGGGAGTATATTGCTGAAATTCTCGATTCAAATCAAGGTGCTTTAGGTTGCGATACAATAATTCAGATTCAGGAGGATAAAGGGATTAATTGTCTGATTTTTAAGATTGAAAAGAAGCCAAATAGAATTTATTATGGTGAATGGGGCGAATTTGATGATATTGATGTTCGCTGGGAAAATAATGAAGTTGTTTTAATTGATGCGGTCAAATATCCAATTAAATAATTTTTTAACCCGTCTGCAATTTTGCAGGCGGGTTTTGGTTATAATATTTCTGGTGATTAAAATGTGCACGGCAATAACTTTTAAAACAAATGACTTTTATTTTGGTCGTAATCTTGATTTAGAGCGTTCTTATAATGAAAGGGTAGTTATAACCCCAAGAAATTTCCCGTTGAAAATGCGGTGTGTAGAGCCTTTAAAAACGCATTATGCTTTAATTGGAATGGCGACTGTAATTGAAAATTACCCATTGTATTTTGAAGCAACAAATGAAAAAGGTCTTTCGATGGCAGGGCTTAATTTTCCAGATAATTCAGATTATAAGCCATTTTCAGATAATTTAAAAAATATTACTCCATTTGAGCTGATACCATATATACTTGGTAAATGTAAAGATATCAAAGAGGCAGAAAGAGAATTAAACGACATAAATCTTGTAAATATTAATTTTAATGGTGATTTGCCACTTTCACCACTTCACTGGATTATTTCTGACAAAACCAAATCGTTAACCATAGAAAGTGTAAAAACAGGGTTTAAAATATACGAAAATCCTGTTGGTGTTCTTACTAATAATCCAACGTTTCCATATCATTTAATGAACTTAAATAATTATATGTCGCTGCACGAAGGTGCAACAGAGAATAATTTGTCAGAGAATATTGAATTTGAAAATTATAGTCTCGGGTTAGGTGCTTTGGGGCTACCCGGTGATTTTTCATCTGCTTCAAGATTTATTAAAGCAACCTTTGTAAAATACAAATCAAAATCGGGGAGTAGCGAAAAAGAAAGCGTCAACCAGTTTTTTTATATTTTGAATTCAGTAGCTATGCCAAAGGGTTGTGTGTTGGTTCGTGACGGTGAATATGAATACACACGCTATTCTTCATGCTGTAATGCTGACAAAGGTATTTATTATTATAAAACCTATGATGATTTTAATATAAAAAAGGTTGAGCTTAGTTCATTTAATTTAGATGATGAGAAACTATTAGAAATATAAAAAAATCCCCTTGAATTTAATGCTGATTCAAGGGGAGAATTTATAATAATTCAAAATGGTTTTTGTGGCTGTTTATTATTCCATCTTTCTTTAATTTGCTTATTTCCATTGAAAGACCGCTTCTTTCAACTTCTAAATAGTCAGCTAATTCTTGTCTGTCAAATGGAATTGTAAAGCTCTTTTTGTTAACCTTTTTAGACTGCAACGAAAGATACGTTAAAAGCTTTTCTCTCGTTGTTCTTTTAGATGTTATTTCAATTTTTTGATGAAATTGTAAAGACTTAGTTGCAAGGTTTTTCATAAGATTAAAAATCAACTGCCTGTGAAAGTCACAGTTATTAGAGCAAGTGTATAAAACTCTGCTCGAATCAATAAGCATAACCTCACTCGGTTCATTTGCAATTATTGTAACAGGTAACGAGTCAATTTCTGCACAGGCAAATGCTTCTGCAAAAACCTCGCCAGTTTCAATGCTACTTAATATATTTCTGTTTCCGTTATAATCAACCTGAAAAATCTGTGCAGAGCCAGAAAGCATTATTCCAATATATTTAGCGGGAGAGCCCTCAGAAAATATTGTGTATTTCTTATCAAAAGAAATTACTTTAGTCCCAAGGCAAGTGAGCATTTTATCAATATTTTTTTCATCAATATTTTTAAATAAATCACATTCCTTTAAGATTTCTAAATATTTTTTCAAAAAAATCACCTTTTGTTGAAATTTCAACATAATTATTTTCTTTATTATACTAAAATAAATACATAAATACAAGGAGTGATTTTATGAAAATTGCATTTTTTGATGCAAAACCTTATGATAAAGTTGCATTCGATAAATTTTGCGGTGAAAATGCTATTAAAATAAAGTACTTTGAAACAAAGCTTAATGAAGATACAGTAAATCTTGCGAAAGACTATGACGGGGTATGTGTTTTTGTTAATGACACAGTTAATAGTGCGGTGGTTGATTGTTTAGTTGAATTTGGTGTTAAGGTTATTTTACTCCGTTGTGCTGGATTTAATAATGTAGATATTAAACACGCCAAAGGTAAAATTAAGGTTGTAAGAGTTCCGGCTTATTCACCTTATGCAGTAGCGGAACACACAATAGCTTTATTATTGACTTCTATAAGACGAATCCACAAAGCTTATATACGTTCAAGAGATTATAATTTTAGTTTAACTAATCTTACTGGGTTTGATTTGCACGGAAAAACAATCGGTGTAATTGGCACTGGTAGAATAGGTAAGGCATTTATTGATATTTGTAAAGGCTTCGGTATGAAAGTCTTAGCTTACGATAAATTTCCAGATAATTCTATTGTTGATGGAGAGCGTGTGAAATATGTTGAGCTTTTAGAGCTTTTTAAAGAGAGTGATATTATCTCACTTCATTGTCCTTTAATGAACGATACACATCATATTATTGATGAAAATGCAATCAGTATTATGAAAAAAGGAGTTGTAATTTTAAATACTTCACGTGGTGCATTAGTTGATGCAGAAGCGCTCTTAAACGGAATTAAATCCCGAAAAGTTGGTGCTGCCTGCTTAGATGTTTACGAAGAAGAATCTGACCTTTTCTTTGAAGATAATTCAGGTCATATTATGGAAGATGAAATTTTGGCACGTCTTATTTCAATGCCAAACGTTATTGTTACGTCTCACCAGGCATTTTTAACAGAAGAAGCATTAGAAAATATTGCTGAAACAACTATAAAAAACTTTAACGATATTATGAAAAATAATTCTTCTGAAAATGAAATTAAACTTTAATTTTGGGTGAAAAAATGTTATGATAAGAAAAATAATTAAAATAAACGAAGAAAAATGTAACGGTTGCGGTGCGTGTGCAACAGCTTGTCACGAGGGCGCAATTGAAATGATAAACGGTAAAGCAACGTTAACTCGTGAAGATTATTGCGATGGACTCGGTGACTGTTTACCAGCGTGCCCTGTGGATGCTATTTCATTTGAAGAAAGAGAAGCACCAGAATATAATGAAAAAGCCGTTTTAGAAGCTAAAATGAAAAATATGGGCACAAAGCTTCCTTGTGGTTGCCCTGGTACTCAGACCAAAGCTATAAATCGAAATGAAAAAGCTATTAATGAGAATATTCAAAGCGTACAAAGTCAACTTGCTCAATGGCCTTGTCAGATTAAACTTGTGCCAGTCAATGCACCATATTTTGAAAACGCAAATCTTTTAATTGCGGCTGATTGTTCTGCTTTTGCCTATGGCAATTTTCATAATGATTTTATTAAAAATCATATTACTTTAATTGGGTGTCCTAAGTTAGATGATGTCGATTATTCTGAAAAGTTGACACAAATTATAAGAAGTAATAATATTAAAAGTGTAAAAGTTGTAAGAATGGAAGTTCCGTGTTGTGGTGGAATAGAAAATGCTGTAAAAAAAGCATTACAACAAAGTGGTAAATTTATTCCGTGGCAGGTTGTTACAATTTCAACTGATGGAAAAATATTAGATTAAAATTGAGGAGTTAAAAGATATGGAAATTACAAAAGATATTAAATACGTAGGTGTTAATGACCACAAAATAGATTTATTTGAGGGTCAGTATGAAGTGCCAAACGGAATGGCATATAACTCTTACGTTATTCTTGATGAAAAAATTGCGGTTATGGATACTGTTGACAATGATTTTAAAGATGAATGGCTTAATAATGTAAAAACAGTATTAGGTGACAGAAAACCAGATTATTTGGTAGTTCATCATATGGAGCCAGACCATTCTTCAAATATTGCAGAATTTGTTAAAGAATACCCAGAAATTAAAATTGTATCTTCACAAAAAGCGTTTGATATAATGCAGAATTTCTTTAAAGATAATTTTAAAGACAGACAAATTGTTGTTGGTGAGGGAGATAAATTAAATTTAGGTAATCACGAATTAACTTTTTTAACTGCACCAATGGTGCACTGGCCAGAAGTTATTGTGTCTTTTGATAGCACTGATAAAGTATTATTCTCTGCTGATGGCTTTGGTAAATTTGGCGCTTTGGATGTTGATGAAGATTGGGCTTGTGAAGCAAGAAGATATTATTTTGGTATTGTTGGTAAATACGGTATGCAAGTTCAGAAGCTTCTTTCAAAAGCATCCAAATTAGATATTCAGATTATCTGTCCACTTCATGGACCTGTACTTAAAGAAAATTTAGCATATTACTTAGACCTTTATAACAAATGGTCAAGCTACACACCAGAAGAAGAGGGTATTTTAATAGCTTACACTTCAGTTTATGGTAATACTAAAAAGGCAGTGTTAGAACTTGAGAAAGTTTTAAATAAAAAAGGTGCAAAAAAAGTAGTTGTTACAGACCTTGCAAGAAGTGATATGGCTGAAAATGTTGAAGACGCTTTCCGTTATAGCAAGTTAGTTCTTGCAACAACTACTTATAATGGTGAGATTTTCCCATTTATGAGAGAGTTTATTCACGAATTAACCGAAAGAAATTACAGTAACAGAAAAGTTGCTTTTATTGAAAATGGTAGCTGGATGCCAATGGCAAAAAAGGTTATGCTAAAAATGCTTGAAGATAGCAAGAATCTTGAGTATTGTGAAAATTCAGTTAAAATTTTATCGTCATTAAGTAGCGAAAATATTGAAGAAATTAATAAATTGGCAGATGAGTTAGTATGAAATTAGTACTTTTAACAGCCTTTGGTGTTGGTGGAGCTACAATTATCGGTTCTTTAATTGGCTTTGCATTCAAAAAGATTTCTCATAAATTCTCTGATATTGTTTTATCGTTTGCGGCAGGCGTAATGCTTGCTGCAGCGGTATTGGGGCTTATTTTACCATCATTGGAATACGGTGGGAAATATGGACTTTTAATTACAATTTTGGGGATTTTTGTGGGGGCATTGGCGCTTAATCTTATTGATAAATTAGTTCCGCATCTTCATAAATTAGTTGGTGCCGAGCAGGAAGAGCATAAAAACTCAAGTCTTAGTAAGGTTCTTTTGTTTGTAACTGCTATAGCAATTCATAATTTGCCAGAAGGTATCGCCGCTGGCGTTGGCTTTGGCTCTGGTGATACCTCACAGGCGCTTATAATAGCAGGGGGTATTGCTCTTCAAAATATACCTGAGGGTATGGTTATAATTTCACCAATGCTTTCTGCTGGTGTATCAGCTAAAAAGACCTTTGTTTGTGCTATGATTACTGGTCTTGTAGAAGTTGTTGGTACAATGATTGGTTACTTTGCGGTGAGTGTTGCCTCTGCAATTCTGCCATTTGCCTTAGCTTTTGCTGGTGGTACAATGCTTTATGTTATAAGTGATGAAATGATTCCTGAAACACATGCCCATGGTAGTGAACGTGGTGCAACTTATGCTTTATTAGTTGGTTTTTGTGTGATGCTTGTGACTGATGTTTTATTAGGATAAAAAAATCCGTCTTTATGACGGATTTTTGTTTTTATAATTGCATTATAGTTTAGTTTTTGATATACTTAGTAAAAAATAAGTTCAGGAGATAGCTATGAAAAAGATAATTGCGGTATTTTTATCATTAAGTTTATTGTTTATTTTTGCTGGATGTGGTAAAAGTGATGATGTCCCAACCACCACAACACCTTATATAGATAGTGGTGTTAACAATAATTACGATAATGAATATATCGATAACTCAAATCTCGATACTACATACTTAAATTCAGATATTATAACTAATGTAGCACCACAGCCGACTGTTGCACAGAATGTGCAGAATACAACTGAGAGCAGTGGTGGATGGAATTCAGAGAATACTACAACTGTTCAGGAAAAAACAACAGAAGTGCCTACAACTTCTGCACCAAAAGGATTAACGCCAGATAGTGTTGAAAGTTCAAATGGTATTGAAAAGGCTACATATACAACAAGCGACAGAACATATATTGTTTACTATATGTCTGAATTGTTGACTCATGACTCAAAGTTCCCGATTGTTTCGTGGGCAAATGGTACTGGGTGTCCGCCGTCACTTTATGATGGGTTACTAAGAGAGCTTGCAAGTGCTGGATTTATTGTAGTTGCAAGTGATGAAACAATGGCTGCTGATGGTACTGCACAAATCGCTCAGATTGATTTTGTGATTGATGAAAACAGTAATAAATCAAGTGCATTATATAAAAAAGTTAATTCTTCTAAAATTGGTGTAATTGGTCACTCACAGGGTGGCAGAAGCGCTGTTAATGCTGGTGCTATGGATGATAGAATTCTTTGTGTTCTTTCTCTTGCCGGTAGTAACTACGTAGAAGAAGCAGAAAAGCTTTCAAAACCTGTTTTATTTATGGCTGGCACTAAAGATAAAGTTGTAGATGCTAATAAATGGCTCGTTACTGCTTATAATGCAGTAAAAGGACCTGCAGTTTATGCTTCACTTAACGGTGCAATTCACACTACCTGTTGTTCAAATCCAACTGCATACTCACGTTATGCAATAAGCTGGTTTAATGCCTGGTTTTATAATGATAACAACCATAAAGATATGTTTAAAGATGGTGGAGAGTTGTCTCAGGATTCAGATTGGTCAGGATTTATGTGTAAAGGATTTTAATTTTATGTTACATTATTCGCTCGTTATAATTGCAACAGTAATGTTTGCAGTGCAATTTTTATTCAATCAGAAATTTCAGCAAGGTTATGGTAGTGACACAAAAGCAACTCTTGTGTTTTCATTATATAAGAGTGCAGTTGCTTCACTTATAATGTTAATAATAAGTGGGTTTAAAATAACTATAACCCCATTCAGTGTTTTACTGGCATTTGTAAGTGCAGTTTCAGGAATAATGATGCTTTATTTCAGTTTAAAAGCATTTTCTGTTGCCAACCTTTCTGTTTATTCAGTTTTTTCAATGCTTGGTGGTATGATTTTGCCATTCCTTTTAGGCGTTTGTTTTTATAATGAAGAACTATCACCATTAAAAATAGTTTGCTGCATTTTAATTGTTCTTGCAGTTCTTTTAAATATTCAAAAGGGTGAGAATGGTAAAAAAGCACTCCTTTATTATATGGCAGTTTTTGTGCTTAATGGTATGGCTGGAGTTATTTCTAAAATTCATCAGTCATCAGGCTACCCGATAACTGATAGCACAGGTTTTACGTTTTTAATAAATATTATTTCTGTTATTATTTGTGGCGTGTGGATTTTAGTTAAATACAAAAAAATTCCAATTGTTAAAGGTAAAAATCTTTTATATTCATCTGGTTACGGTGTTTTAAATGGTATTGGTAATTTATTCTTGCTTATAGCACTCGCTAATTTACCAGCGTCAGTACAATATCCACTTGTAACTGGTGGGGTAATGGTATTCTCAACTGTTATAAGTATTCTACAAAAAGAAAAATTAACTAAAAAAGATTATATTGCAACTGCAGTATCATTCGTTGCATCAGTATTAATTATATTTTAATTTTAAGGCAGAGTGTAAACACATACTCTGCCTTAATTCATAATTTATTAAAAAACTCTTAAAATTTACTTAATATATTGAAGTTTGTCGAATTTTGTGTTATTATTGCCTTATTAAAAATTTTTTTGGGGGGTAAAAATATGAGAAATTTAGTAATTAAAAGAGAAAAGTCATTTGTTGGTTTTTTGGGTAAATTCAAGGTTTATATAGTTGACCCGAATTCAAATGATTTAAAAATTAACAAACAGTCTTGCAGAAAATTAGGAACTTTAAAAAATGGTCAGGAAGTTGTTTTTCAAATTCCAAATGAAGAAGTTAAAATTTACATAATTGCAGATAAATTCACAAAATCATTCTGTAATGAATTTGTTGTAATTCCTGCTGGTGAAACTGATGCGTATTTACTTGGTAAATGCAAATACAGTCCATTTATGGGTAACCCATTCCGTTTAGAAGGTCAGGTTAGTGAAGAAACAAAATTAAATAGAAAATCAGGTAGAAAAAAAGCGTTAAAATTTTTCCTTACCTGGGGTCTTATTGGTTTTGTGTTTGGTTTCTGTTTAGGTTATTTTGGCGATAATTCAGATGAACCAGAAACGTTTGTAGTAAATGAAATGCAAATTACTTTATTGGATAGTTTTTATCAACTTGATGTTGATGGATATGGTGCAACTTTTTCTAGTGAAGAAGTAAGTGTTTTTGCTTTTAAAAATTATATACCTAGCGAAAAAGAGTATCAGGATATGACGTTGCAGGAATATGGTGTTTTGTCTGCGAATTTTATAGAAGAAAACTATTTTAATAAATATGGTGGTAATTGCTCCGATTTCAAATCTGAAAATGGCTTTAACTATATCGAATATCAGATAAATAATGAAGATGGTTCTGTGTATTATTATAAAGAATATTTATACGAAGTTAGTGATGGTTTCTGGTCTGTAAGATTTGTTTGTAGTACAGAAGAAGCTTACGTAGCTAACTACAACTCTTTCGATGAATGGGCAAGTTCAGTTACGTTTACAGAATCAGTTTAATATTAAAAATGGTTCTATGAATTTTCATAGAACCATTTTTACATTATTTAACATTTTTAGATTGACATAAACATATAACTGTGTTATAGTATTCACATCCGATAGAGGTGCATTTTATCATCAGTAGCATTTACAAAGTCGTTTGCCAAAAACGGTAAGTGTGAAAGGGGTAGGTGCCGAAGTCAGTTTACGGTAAAAAACTGGTCTGGCGGTATGGAATAATATCTGTATCGTTGTCGCAGAAGTGCGGAGAGCTATCTTACAATTTTAATGCATAATTGCGTAAAGTGTAGGTAGTTGCTTTTCGGGCAACTATTTTTTATTTTGTTAGGAGAAAGATTTATGAGTAACACAATTTTTACTGGCGTAGCAACTGCTTTAGTTACACCAATGACAAAAGATGGTATTGATTACGAAAATTTAGGTAAACTTATTGATTGGCAAATTGAAGAAGGCGTTAACGCTTTAGTTATTGCTGGCACAACAGGTGAAGGCTCTACTCTTACCGATGAAGAACACAAAGAAGTTCTTGCTTTTTCTGTAAAAAGAGCAAATAAAAGAGTGCCTATTATTGCTGGTACTGGTTCAAATGATACAGCGTATGCAATCCAACTCACAAAACACGCTTGTGAAGTTGGATGTGATGCTATGCTTTTAGTAACACCTTATTATAACAAAGCAACTCAACGTGGTTTAATTGAGTCTTTTACTGCTATTGCAGATGCTTCAACCAAACCGTGCATTCTTTATAATGTTCCAAGTAGAACTGGTTGCAACCTTTTACCACAATCAGTTGCAGTTTTAGCAAAACATCCTAATATTGTTGCTATTAAAGAAGCAAGTGGCAATTTCTCACAAATTGCAGAACTCATTTCACTCACAAAGGGCGAAATTGATGTTTATTCTGGTAACGATGACCAGATTGTTCCGCTTCTTTCATTAGGTGGTAAAGGTGTTATTTCTGTGCTTTCAAATGTTTTACCAAAGGAAACAGTAGAAATGTGCGACAAATTCTTCGCAGGCGATATTGCCGGTAGTGCAGAAATTCAACTCAAATTAATCCCACTCATTAATGCTCTTTTCTGTGAGGTTAATCCAATTCCTGCAAAAGCTGGTGTAGCGGCTATGGGTTATGGTGAGAATTATTTAAGATTACCTCTTACTACAATGGAAAAATCTAATGAAGAAAAATTATTATCACTTATGAGAGAACAAGGTCTTAACGTATGAGCAATTTAATTTGTAGTAATCTTGAAATTAAAAATAATGAATTATACTTTGGTGGCAGAAGCACAAAAGAAATTGCATCAAAATATAAAACACCACTTTACGTAATGGATGAAGTAACTATAAGAGCTAATTGCAGAAAATATGCCGAAAGCTTAACTAAGTATTTTGGTAATGGTGCAAAGGCTTTGTTTGCAAGTAAAGCGTGTTCTTTTAAAAGAATGTATGAAATTATATCTTCAGAAAACATGGGTGCAGATGTTGTTTCTGTTGGTGAATTATATACAGCACTTAAAGCTAATGTAAACCCACAAGAACTCTATTTTCATTCAAATAGCAAGACTGATGAAGATATTGAATATGCTATTTCACAGAACATTGGTTATTTTGTAATTGATAATATTGAAGAGCTTGATGCAATTAATCGTTATGCATCTGAAAAGAATATAAAACAAAAAATTCTTATCAGAATTACTCCTGGTATTGATACTCATACATATGAAGCAGTTAATACTGGTAAGGTAGACTCTAAATTTGGTTTCCCTATTGAAACAGGTGCGGCTGAATTTATAACTGGCGAAGCACTTAAAAGAGAAAATATTGAGTTAAAAGGCTTTCATTGTCACGTTGGTTCTCAGCTTTTTGATTCAGAGGTTTTCATTCGTGCTGCTGATATAATGCTAGACTTTGTTGCAGATATGAATAAAAAATTTGGTTTTATGGCAGAAATTCTCGACCTTGGTGGTGGCTATGGCGTACGTTACGTGCAGAGTGACCCATATTTAGATATCGAAGATAACATTCGTCAGGTTGCAGAATTTTACAAGAAGAAATGTGCTGAATTAGGCATTAAAGAACCAAGTGTAAGAATGGAGCCGGGGAGAAGTATTGTAGCAGATGCAGGTCTTACACTTTATACTGCAAACACTGTTAAAATTATCGAAGGCTACAAAAACTACGTTGCAGTTGATGGTGGTATGACAGATAACCCACGTTTTGCACTTTATAAATCAAACTATACAGTTGTTGCTGCTTCTAAAGCAGAAGATAACTGTGATTTCAAATGTAGCCTTGTAGGTCGTTGCTGTGAGAGTGGTGACATTTTGCAAGAAAACGTTATGTTGCCTTCAAGCGTTAAGCGTGGCGATTTGATTGCAGTGCTTACAACAGGCGCTTATAATTATTCAATGTCATCTAATTACAACAGAATTCCAAAATTACCAGTTGTAATGCTCAATGGTAATGAAGATTACATTGCTGTTAAAAGAGAAACTTTAGACGATATTATTAGAAATGATGTTTAAATGAAAGTAATAATTTCTTGCCTTAATTCAAAATATGTTCATTCATCTTTAGCACCGTGGTGCTTGTTTTCGGGTGTTAAAAATTACGCTTTTTTAAAGCACGACGTTAAAGTTATGGAATGTACAATAAACAGTAATATAATAGACTTTGCAGAAAGTATCTTAGGTGAAAGCCCTGAGGTACTTTCTTTCTCGTGTTATATATGGAATATTGAAAAGACACTCGAAGTTTGTAAGTATGTTAAAAGTAAAAGTGATATTACTATAGTTTTAGGTGGTCCAGAGGTTTCTTACCGCGCTAAAAATGTATTAGAAAATTACTCTTTTATTGACTATGTGCTTTCAGGTGAGGGTGAAGAAACATACCCATTATTGTTAGACGTCATTTCAGAAAATGGTGATTTATCATCAGTTGCCGGATTGTCTTATAGGGAAAACGAAAAAATTATTTCAATTCCTGAAAAGGAATACTCGGGTACACCAGTAAGCCCTTATACAGACGAATATTTCAATAACCTTAACGGCAAAATTACTTATATTGAAACAAGTCGTGGTTGCCCTTATAGATGTGCTTTCTGCCTTTCTGGTAACACTTCACCTTTAAGATTTTTTGACTTGGATAAAGTCAAAGCAGATATTATTAAAGTTGCTAACAGTGGCACACAAACAGTTAAATTTGTGGACAGAACATTTAACGCTAACGCCAAAAGAGCAAACGAAATAATAGAATTTATATTAGAAAACAGGGGAGTCCAAATTCCCGAAAATATATGCTTTCACTTCGAAATTGCGGGGGATATTTTAAAAGAAGAAACCTTTGAAATTTTAGAAAATGCACCAAAAGGACTTTTTCAGCTTGAAATTGGTATGCAGTCTTTTAATGAAGATACCTTAAAAGCAATTAACCGTAAAACTGATACTAAAAAGCTTATTGAGAACATTAAACGTTTAATTTCTTTTAATAATATGCATATTCATATTGATTTGATTGCAGGGCTTACAGGCGAGGATTTAAAGAGCTTTGAAAGAAGTTTTGACATCGGGTACTCTTTGGGGGCTAATATGCTCCAGATGGGCTTTTTAAAGCTTCTTTATGGTGCAGATATGCGTGAGAATCCTGAAAAATATCCTTGTAAATACCTCCAGAAACCACCTTATGAAGTTACTGAAACTCCGTGGCTTTCAAGTGAAGAAATTAAAAAACTTAAAAAATGTGAAGATGCATTAGAAAGACTTTATAACAGTGGAAGATTTTTATTTACTCTTGATTATTTAATAAGTAATAAAATTTTTACACCATTCCAGCTTTTCTATCAGTTTGGTAATGAGATTGACGGCACAAAAATGAACCTTTCAGATTATGCAGTTCATATTTATTACTTTTTTAAAGAATATGCAGACGAGGGAATTTTAAGAGAAACAATTCTTTGCGATTTGCTTTCTTGTTCATCTGCATTGCAGATTCCAGAAATTTTTAAAATAAACGACCCACTATATAAAAAAATAAAAAAACACTTTGCAAATATAAAAGGTGAACACAATAAAATCGCAATACTCTACAAAACAAACCGTGTATTTGTCGTAAATCAAAATAGCGAAAAAGACTTTTTTGGTAGGTTTAGTGGAAAGTTTTGTAATTTAGACGAAATAAAAAACTCGGATAATTGAGGGATTCTCAACTATCCGAGTTTTATTACTATTTTTTGAATTAAAGCGAAATCGAAATTATATACTCATCATCTTTCAATATTTCTTTAATTTCCTTAAAAGAAAAGGCGTTGTGTGTTTTTAAATCAAATTTACAGTAAATTAAATCTTCTTTTTTTTCAACATCTGTTGTCATAATATCCACGCCTTTTTTATGAAGTATTGCTTCAACATGGTCAAGAGCAACAGGGTCATTTTTAATCTTTAATTTAATTGTTGTAGCAACTGTGTTTTCAATTGGTACAAATTTATGAATAAAAATCTGAATGAGGAGAAGAACAACCGTTGCGTAAACACCAATGCCATACATACCAGCACCAATCGCAAGACCAATACCAGCGGTTGCCCAGATACCCGCGGCAGTTGTAAGACCTTTAATTGAGCCTTTATAAATAATAATACCACTACCTAAAAAGCTGACACCAGTAATAATGTTTGCAGCAAGTCTTGAGCCATCAAACTTAACGTTGTCATAAAGGAACAAATCAAAGAAACCATATTTACTAACAATCATCATAAGTGCAGAACCGAGTGCTACAATAATGTGTGTTCTAAGGCCCGCTTCTTTTTGTCTGTAGGTTCTTTCAAGACCAATTCCAGCACCACAAATTGCAGAAACAACTAATCTGCAAAGGTAGGGTAACGCTACCTGAAAATCATTAAGAACTTCTAAAAACATTTCTTTCATGTTTGCTCTCCTTTATCTAAAAATGTGTTTAAAAAATATAATTTAATATTATACTACAATATGTACAATAAGTCAATTGTGAACTTTGTGGAAAATTCTTCTGCTCGTTTGTTAATTCTAACTTTGTCATATTAATAAAGCTTTGTACATATCTTTTAGAGAAGATAAAGAAAGTACAAGGGGGAAGTATTATGACAGATACTACTATCTATCAGGATATTGAAACACGAACAGGCGGTGATATTTACATTGGTGTTGTAGGGCCTGTAAGAACTGGTAAATCTACATTCATAAAACGATTTATGGAAAAGCTTGTTATACCCAATATTGATAGCACACATAAAAAAGAACGCGCTCTCGACGAACTTCCACAGTCAGCTGCTGGTAGAACAATTATGACAACTGAACCAAAATTTATTCCCGAAGAAGCCGTTAAAATTGAATTGCCGGAGAAAGCTTCACTTAATGTAAGATTAATTGACTGTGTTGGTTATATAGTACCAAGCTCTTTAGGGTATATTGAAAATGAGCAACCACGAATGGTTAAAACACCTTGGTTTGATGAAGAAGTTCCTTTTAATATGGCTGCAGAAATTGGTACTCAAAAAGTCATAACAGAACATTCTACTATTGGGCTTGTTGTAACAACGGATGGCACCATAAGTGAAATTCCAAGATCAGAGTACGAGGAAGCAGAAGAAAGAGTTATTAATGAATTGAAAGAGATTAACAAGCCATTTGTTATGATTTTAAATTCAATTACACCAGACGCACAAGAGGTTATTGCGCTTTCAAATGAACTCTCAAATAAATATGCAGTTCCTGTTATTCCAGTAAATTGTCTTGAATTAACTGAAAAAGAAATTACAGAAATTTTAAGTTCTATTTTATATCGCTTTCCTGTCCAAGAAATAAGTGTTGAAATACCAAGCTGGGTTATGTCACTTGAAAGAGAACACTGGCTTCGTTCATCACTTTGTAGTTCTGTAAAAGAGTCTTCAAACTCAATTAATTGTGTTGCAGATATTGGTGCTTTATTAGTAGGTATTGAAAATAACGAGTATGTAAGCTCTGCATCAATTAACTCTATTAATTTGGGTAATGGTACAGCTATCTTGTCAACGAGCTTAAAAAGTGAATTATTCTATAAAATTATTGAGGAACAAACGGGACTTGAAATTGGTAGTGAGCAAGGTTTAGTTAACTGCCTTAACGAGCTTTCAAAAATTAAAAAGAAATATGATAGATTGGAGAATGCTTTAGAAGAGGTTGAAGCGACGGGGTATGGCATTGTAATGCCAGATATTGACGAGCTTACATTAAAAGAGCCTGAAATTGTAAAACAGGGTGGGCGTTATGGTGTCAGACTCTCGGCTTCTGCTCCGTCAATTCATCTTTTAAAAGCTGATATTGAAACTGAGGTTGCACCAGTTGTTGGTACTGAAAGTCAATCAGAGGAGCTTATAAAATATCTTTTGAAGGAATTCGAGGAAGATCCGTTAAAAATCTGGGAATCAGATATTTTTGGTAAATCTCTTAACGAGCTTGTTAATGAGGGTCTTAGAAATAAGCTTTGTCATATGCCACAGGATGCCCGAGGTAAAATTCAGGAAACTTTAGAAAAAATTATAAATGAGGGTTGTAGTGGTTTAATTTGCATAATTTTATAATTTTTAAGGATAGCTTCGGCTATCCTTAATTTTTTTACATATACTAAGATTTGGTGATAATATGATAAATTCAATCTGGAATACTTCTGCCCATTTACCAGGTTTTGAACAGTTGAAACACGACCTCAAAACTGATGTTTTAATTATTGGTGGTGGTCTGACAGGCGTGTTACTGGCATTAAAACTTAAAGAATTTGGTGTTCAATATGCTTTAGTTGAAGCAAATAAAATTTGTAGTGGTGTAACACGCAATACAACTGCTAAAATTACATCTCAACATAGTCTGATTTACAGTAAAATTAATAAGTCGTTTGGCGCTGAAATGGCAGAAATGTATTATAAATCAAATCAAGAAGCGTTAAAAGAGTTTAAAATTAGATGTAAAAACATTGATTGTGATTTCCTGGAAAAAGATGCATTTGTTTATTCTATAAACAGAAGCGATAGAATTAATGAAGAATGCAAAGTTCTTGGAAAAATTAATGCTGATTTTGGGTATACTGAAAAACTTGATTTGCCTTTCAGCGTTGCGGGAGCAATAAAATTCAAAAAACAGGCACAATTTAACCCACTTAAATTTGTTAAAGGTATTGTAAAGGATTTGAATATTTATGAAAATACAAAAGTCCTTTCATTTGATGGTGAAAGCTATGTAACAAATGGTGGTAAAATTACAGCAAATAAAACTATTATCGCTACTCATTTTCCGATTTTTAATAAGTTCGGGTTTTATCCTTTGAAGCTCTATCAGGACCGTTCTTATGTTATAGCACTAGAAAAAGCAAAAAAAGTTGAGGGTATGTATATTGATGAAAACCCAACAGGACTTTCTTTCAGAATGTATAATGATTTACTTCTTTTAGGTGGTGGTGCTCATCGTACTGGTAAAGATGGTGGAAACTGGAACGAATTAACTAAATTTAAAAATCGTTTTTACCCAGCTTCAAAAGAAGTAACACGGTGGGCAACACAGGACTGTATGTCACTTGATGGAATTCCTTATATTGGTCAGTATTCAAAAACAACACCAGACATTTTTGTTGCAACAGGATATAACAAATGGGGAATGACTTTATCAATGGTGGCGGCAAATATTCTTTGTGATTTGGTAATGGGGAATGAAAATGAATATAGCAATTTATATTCACCATCAAGAAAGATTTTTAGTACTCAGTTGTTTACCAATATTATTGAAAGTACAATAAACCTCTTAAATCCTACAACGCCACGTTGTCCACACCTAGGCTGTGCGCTGAAATGGAATAATGCTGAAAAAAGCTGGGATTGTCCGTGTCACGGTTCACGTTTTTCTGAAAATGGGAAATTATTAGATAATCCGGCAACTGCAGATTTAAAAATAAAGCATAGAAACCATTAAGGCTTCTATGCTTTTATATATTTTATTGGTCTTCCCCAAAGTCTTTAATGAATTCAGCAATAAGTTTTTCTGGCCAGTCCGAAACTGGTTCAAGCTTACCAGTAAAGAAACGGAGTGTTTTTGGTTCGTGAACAAATCTTAAACCGCCAACTAAATGTCTGTGGTCATAAAGCCATTTAACTCTGTCGATTACATATTCTGTCTGTGAAAGTGTGTATACACGTCTCGGGAATGCAAGACGAACCATTTCAACAGAAGCAATATGCTCACTACCATCTGGATTTCTTTCTTCAGAAAGTGTACCGCGTTCCATACCGCGAATACCACCGCAAAGGTAAAGTGCAACTGTTAAAGCGCCAGCAGGGTATTGCTCTGCTGGAATGTGGTCAACTACCTGACGAGCATCAATGTGAGCACCTAAGCCACCACCTGGTGTAACCATTGGAACGCCCATAGAATCAAGAATTGAAACACAATGCTTAATAAACTGAGGACCTTGTGAAATAATGTCTAAATCCATTGTTTCTTCAAAGCCAATGATGAGAGCTTCCATTTCTTTAACAGACATACCGCCATAAGTTAAGAAACCTTCAAACATTGTAACGTAGTCTTCCATTTCGTGGAATAACTTTTCATCTCTTATGAGAATTCCGCCACCACGACCGAAGCCAAATTTTCTGCCTGAGAAGTAAATCATATCGAAAAGGTCTGCAACCATTCTTGTAATTTCAGGAATAGTTTTATCTTTCATTGATTCTTCTCTTGTTTTAATAAAGTAAAGGTTATCTTGTAAGAGAGAAGCGTCTAAAACAGTTGTAATGCCGTAAGATTTAGCAAGCTCTGTTGCTTCTTTCATATTTTCATAAGAAATAGGCTGACCACCGATAAGGTTAGTACCAGCTTCAAGTCTTAAGAACGCAATGTTATCGGCACCTTCTCTTTCAATACAAGCTTTAACCTTGTCTAAATCAATGTTACCTTTGAATGGTAAATCACTTTTAACAATCAAGCCTTCATCTTTAACGAGTTCTTCAACTCTACCGCCGAGTCTTGTAACGTGTGCTTTTGATGTTGTAAAGTGATAGTTCATAATTACACAACTGTCTGGTTTAACAAAATGCTGTGCAATAATATGTTCACAAGCACGACCCTGGTGAGTAGGAAGAAGGTGATTGATACCAAAAATTTCAGTTAATTTCTTTTCCATTCTGTAGAATGTTTCACTACCAGCATAAGCGTCGTCTGCACGAAGCATCGCCGCTTGCTGATTATCACTCATAGCGTTAACGCCTGAGTCAGTGAGCATATCCATAAAAATATCGCCATTGTGAAGCATAAATGTATTAAAACCAGCTTCTTGCATTTTATTTAAACGCTCTTTAGCCGGTAAAAGATTGAGCTTCTGAACAATCTTTACTTTATGCATTTCAACTGGTACTTCAGGTCTGCTATAAAACTTGATTTCTGACATAATTAAAAATTCCTTTCAATATATTGTAATTATCCGTCGAATAGTATATAATACATTCAATAATAAATAAAACAAATAGTTTAGATAAATGTTATCGAAAAAATCGATTGAAAGGATAAATTATGGAGATTCGTAATTTGATGTCATTTATTCAGGTTGCAGAGCTTAACAGTTTCACTAAGGCGGCAGATGTTTTGGGTTACTCACAATCAACTGTTTCATTTCAGATTAAACAGCTAGAAACCGAGCTTAATTGCCTTTTGTTTGAAAGAATTAACCATACAATAACTTTGACAGAAAGGGGAAAAGATCTTCTTTCTTATGCTCACAATGTTTGTAAGCTAACAGATGAGTTTCGTCAAAATATTGATAATTCAACACAATTAAAAGGCAGTATTCATGTCGTTGCACCAGATTCTGTTTGTGAAGATATGCTCAAAACAAATTATAATGATTTTCATAGTAAATACCCTGGGATTTCATTAAAGTTTACTGCAGCAGATACAGGGGATATGTTCGATATGCTTGATAGAAATGAAGCCGATTTAATGGTTACATTAGATAATCATATCTATAAAAGTGATTACATAATTGCAAAAGAGGAACATATATCAATGCATTTTGTAACAAATAAAAATTCACCATTAGTAAAAAAGAAAAAACTTTCGATAAATGATTTGTTGGACTATCAATTTATTTTAACTGAAAAGGAAATGGGGTATCGAAGAATTTTAGATAAAGCGTTAGCTAAAAAATCAATTGAAATTTTACCTGTACTTGAAGTTGGCAGAACGGATATTATAACAGAACTGCTTGAATATGGTGACAACAGAATATCATTTTTGCCAGATTTTGTAACAAAAGAAAAGGTCGATAGTGGTCAACTTGTATTTCTCAATGTTACAGATGTTGAAACAGATATATGGAAACAACTTATATATCATAAAAATAAATGGCTCTCAAATAGTCTTAATGCTTTGATTGAATATATTAAAGAAGCAGAATTTGGAAATTGAAGGTGAGTTTATGACTTTTGATTTAAACTATGAAATTAAAGATTATAATAAAAATTCTAAAACTGTAATTACCCGAAGAAAACAGGGAGAAATACTTTTTTTAGATTTAAATGTTAAATTACAAAATGAAATACCAGAAAAGATTATTGTTTCTTTCAGAATTCCAGCAACAAATTCTCTTGCGATATGGAGTAGCTTCGACAGGGTTCACACATTAAGACCTGATTGGAGTATGAATGAAATTAATTCACGTTTAGCCTCAGGTATGCCAATTCAACAGCTTTTCGGTTTTGATGGTAATAACAGAATGTGTGTTTCTGTTTCCGATGTCGATACACCAATTAAAATAAGAATGGGATATAACGAGGAAAATGCTGAGGTTATTTGTGAGGTTGAATTTTTCAGTTTACAGACTAATAAAAGATGTGAGTATAACGCGATAATAAGAATTGATTTTAGAGAAATAAAATATTATGATGCTATTTACGATACAGTTGACTGGTGGGAAAATGAATGTGGCTATGAAAGTGCATTTGTGCCAGAATACGCAAAATTACCAATGGATTCATTGTGGTATAGCTTTCACCAGAATTTAGACTATGAAAAAGTTATAGAAGAATGTAAGAATTCGAAAGAGTTAGGTCTTGAGACTGTTATAATTGATGATGGTTGGCAGACAGATGATAACAATCGTGGTTATGCTTTCTGTGGTGACTGGGAAGTTTGCAAAAGCAAAATGAAGGATATGAAAAAGCTTGTAGAAGAAATACATAACATCGGGATGAAAGTAATTCTTTGGTATTCAGTTCCTTTCATGGGTATTCATTCAAATAAATTTTGTGAATTTAAAAGTATGCTTTTAGACGAGTCAGGCGACAATAAAACATTCTTTGCACTGGACCCAAGGTATAAAAAGGTGAGGGATTACCTCTCGAATTTTTATGAAGAGGCAATTAAAGAATGGAATTTAGATGGATTTAAGCTTGATTTTATTGATAGTTTTGTCTTAAAAGGTAAATCACTAGAATGTGATAATAATCGTGATTTCGAGTCTCTTGAAGATGCAATTCACGCTCTTATGAGTGAAACAAAAGGAAAATTGACAAAACTCAATAGTGATATACTTATTGAATTTCGTCAATCTTATGTTGGTCCGTCTATAAGAAAATATGGTAATATGCTTCGTGTTGGCGATTGCCCTGGTGATGTTCTCACAAATCGTAGCCAGATTATAAATCTTCGTTACACCTCTGGAAAAACAGCGGTTCATTCAGATATGATAATGTGGAACGAAAATGACACGGTTGAAAATGCTGCCCAGCAATTAATAAATATAATTTATTCTGTTCCTCAAATTTCAATGATTATTAATAAATTGCCAGAAACACATAAAACAATGCTGAAATTTTATCTTGGTTTCTGGAACGAAAATAAAGAAGTGTTATTAAACGGCAAATTGACTGCCGAAAATCCAGAATGTGAATATTCAGTTGTGAGAGCAACACTTGAAAATACAGAAATTGTCACGCCTTACACAAATACACTTGTTGAAATCAGAGAGAATAAAGCAATCGTAATCAATGCAACTACAAAGGATACTTTAGTTCTTAAAGGTGCCAAAGATTATAAGTCAAAAGTTATCAATTGCTTAGGTGAAATTGTTTCTGAATTTATAGTAGAAAACAAGCTTGAAGAAATTAGAATTCCGAGAGCAGGGATAATTTATCTTAGTAAGTAAAAAACAAAGGTCTGTAAATGAATTTCTCGTTTACAGACCTTGAAATTTTACATTAATAACATAGCGTCATCTGGATATTTTTTTAACCAGTTTTCAAGCCAGATTTTATTGCCAAGAGCATAAGATGGTTCGCTATGTCTTTTTGCTAAAGCAATTTCCTTTAATGCTAAAGCACGCGTTTCGTCATCGTAGTTCATTACCTCAAGAATATGGTGAGCAACCCAAATTCTGATTGTAATACTATCAATGAAAAGCAACTCTTTAAATTTATCCTTTAATTCAGGTTTTTCGTATTCAATTTCTTGTGCGATAAATCGTATTCTTGCAGCCGCCTGATTAAAAACGAGGACTAAATCTTCGTTTTCAAAATCTTCCTCTTCCATTTGTGCAAGAATATTGACAGTTTCAAGATATTCGCGGATTAATTTCATAGCAAATTCTCCTGTAAAATAAAATAGGGAAAACTCTCTTGTATTATGTTATTCTACATTTTTCGCAAATTGAAAGTAAAGTGGTAAAATTTAACATTTTTTTAAAATAAACAAACCACAGTTTTAAAACTGTGGTGTGTGGCGGAGACGGTGGGATTCGAACCCACGTCCCTCAGGGGGCATCATGATTTCGAGTCATGTCCGTTATGACCACTTCGATACGTCTCCATATATTTAATTACCTTAGTAATTTTAACAAAAGATGTATGTTGTGTCAAGCAGATTAATTTTAAAAATATGAAAATTTTAACCTTTTATCCAAAGATTTTCTATTTTCAATTTTAGAACAATATGCTATAATGATAACATAATTTTAAAAGGAGTTTTATTATGAATATTGCTGTCGCTCAATCAGGTGGACCAACTTGTGCTATTAATGCATCACTTTTAGGTGTTTTTAAAGGTGCTATTCGTTCAGATAAGATAGATATTGTTTTCGGTTCTCTTAATGGTATCGAGGGTATTATTAATGATGATTTAATTATTCTTAATGACTATATTAAAACTTATCTTGATTTTGAAAAGTTGAGACAAACTCCGTCAACAGTTTTAAACTCTTGTCGTTATAAATTACCAGAATATACAGAGGATGCAACAGTTTATGAGAAAATCGTTAAAAATTTAAAAGCTCATGGTATTGGTGCGTTTTTCTACATTGGTGGTAATGACTCTATGGATACCGTTAATAAGCTTTCAAAATATCTTACCGAAATTGGTAGCGATATTAAAGTTATTGGTATTCCAAAAACTATTGATAATGATTTAATGATTACAGACCATACACCAGGTTTTGGTTCTGCGGCAAAATATGTTGCAACAACTGTTCAAGAGATTGTGCGTGACTGCTCTGTTTACAGTATAAATTCAATTACAATTATCGAAATTATGGGTCGTGACACTGGTTGGCTTACTGCGGCTTCTGCAGTACTTCGTGCTAATGGTGAAATTGCGCCGCATCTTATTTATTTGCCTGAAACACATTTTTCTGTTCAGAACTTCATTAAAGATTTAAAGCGTGTTCAACAAAGCCGTAGGGCAGTAGTTGTTGCTGTTTCAGAGGGTGTTACACTCGATGAAGAAGATATAAATTCGGAGTTTTACAACGAAACAAGTGATGAATTCGGTCACAGATATTTGTCTGGTGTTGGAAAAACACTTGAAAACATTGTTCGTAAAGAAATCGGTTGTAAGGTTCGTTCTATTGAACTCAATGTTATGCAACGTTGCTCTTCGCACTTAAGCTCCAAAACTGATATTGAAGAAGCAGAGCAAATTGGTGTTATGGCGGTTGAAAGGGCATTAAAAGGTGAGTCTGGTAAGGTTATGTATTTTAAACGTGTTTCAAATTCACCATACACAGTTGTAATTGATTCAATTGATGCTAATGAAATTGCAAATAAGGTTAAATATTTTCCACTTGGCTGGATAAATTCAAGTGGCAACAACGTAACTGATGAAGCGGTTGATTATATTTTACCGCTTATTCAGGGTGAGCAGGATATCCATTACCTTAATGGTATGCCAATTCATTTTAAATTAGGTAATTAAAACTTAGAAAACCGTAGGAGATTGACCTACGGTTTTTCTTCTTATCAAATATATTAAAAAATAGTTACAATAGTGTTATTTATTTGACTTTTTACTAAAAAAATGATATTATAAGTAAGTTATAATACGCAAATTATGTTTATATTGCATTAAGGTTTGTTTTGTTACATTTTTCTCGGTTGAGGTGATTATTTTTGAAATCAAATGCTGTTATTTACTTTACAGAAGATATTGATGCTAATTCAAATTTAATAAATATGTTTGAGGAAATTGCACAAGTTTCAGTTTGTGGATATAATTCACAGATATGGGATGATGTTGACTTTTACGCAAAAAATATTGTTGCATTTGTTTTTGATGGATTACGAGAAAACAATAAGTTCCCTTGGATTGTAACAAAGCTTTCTGAGGATAATGTTTTTGATGAAGTACCTGTAATTTTCACATCTGACGAGTCAATGTATGCTTTTGAACATATGGGCTACAGAGCTTGTGCTATGGATTTAATAACAGAGCCAATCCGTCAGGATGTGTTTATAAGACGCTTTGAAAATCTTGTTGAAATTTATCAGCTTAAAAAGCAGATGAATAAAATGTCAAGTATCCAGACTAAACGTATTTTAGACCAAGCAAATATGCTCAAAGAGCAGTCAAATAAAATGAATACAATGAACTTTGAGCTTGTTGAGTTACTTGTTGCTGCTATTGAAAGTCGTGATATGGAATCTGGTCAGCACATTAAAAGAATTAAATATTTTACCAAAGCTCTTACAGATGTTGTAGTTAAAGAATGCCCTGAGTACAATATTTCTGCAATTCAGGCTGAATACATATTCTTAGCATCATCTGTTCACGACATTGGTAAAATTGCAATTCCTGATGCTATTATGTTAAAGCCTGGCCGTCTTACTAAAGAAGAGTTCGAAATAATGAAAACTCATACTACTCATGGTGCAAAGCTTCTTGATATGATGGAAGAAATTACCGACTCTCAATATTCAAGATATTGTCGTGATATTTGTCTTTATCACCATGAAAGATGGGATGGTAAGGGCTACCCTAAAGGCTTAAAAGGGGATGAAATCCCGATTTCTGCACAGATTGTATCTATTGCAGACTGTTACGATGCTCTTACAAGTGATCGTCCTTATAAGAATGCACTTTCACACGATGAAGCTGTTGAACTTATAACAAATGGTGCTTGTGGTACTTTTTCTGAGCAATTACTTAATTGCTTTAGAATCGCTTTACCAGAATTCCAAAGAATTGAGCGTAACTTTAAAGCTACAAGTGCTGAGAATGACGAGTCAACTGATTCAATTGCAAGTAAATATACAACTGAATTTCAACTTTATGCTGAACATCATAATGATTCTGAAGCTGAACGCGAGCTTAAAATTTCAATTTGTGAAGATAAATTGCTTTCTGCTTACAATGTTATTTTTGAAGCAGATATCAATGAAAATGATTTCCAGGTAATTCGTGGTTCATGGTCTCCACTTTTTCCATTCTTACCAAAGAATATTTACGAAGCGTTCGCTCAATGTCATAAAATTTGCCATCCTGCTGATTCAGCAAGGTTTTTGCAAAATGTTTCAATGTCTGCTTTTAAAGAGCTTGTTAAAGCAGGTGTTATGAAAACACGTGTTGAATTCAGAGCAGTCAAGAAAGAGACTGAATATGTAATTCTAGGTATTATCGCTTTTGAAGCTGATGAAAATGGTGAAATTACTAAAGTCTTTGGTGCTTTTGATGCATATTTTGAAGATGAAATTGAAAAAGAAATTCAAAGAAGCTTTACTGTTTCTGATGGACTTACCGGCGTACCGCTTCAAAAGAAATTTTCAAAAGATGTTAATAATTTCCTTAAACTTATGCCGAATTCTCAAAATGCCCTCATATTTATTGATATAGACGAAATGGGCTTTATTAATAATATGTTTGGCTATGAGTATGGTAATGCATTTATTAAAGAAATCGCTGGTAAACTTCGTGAGTTTCAGGATAATAACGATATTTATATCGGTAAAGCTTCTGCAGATAAATTCCTAGTTTTTGTTAAGAATATAACTAAGTTAAGAGATCTTATAATACTTATTGATAATCTTCATAAAACTTTGAAGAAAACTTATCATACACCAACAGAGATGGGAATTTTTACAGTTACTTTAGGTATTGCAAAGTACCCACAGGATGGTAAAAGCTTTAAAGAACTCTTTAATAATGCTGAGTTTGCTTGTAAAGCTGCAAAACTTAATAAGAGAAGCACGTACGCATTCTTTAATCCATCAATGAAGGATTTTTCTCAGCTTTCTTCTGAAATTAAAGAAATTTCTAACTCTTTTAAATCAGATGGTTCACAAAAATTCTTCCCAGTTGTCAGCAAAAAGACAGGTGACTTGGTTTGTTATGATTACAACCCATTTGCTGGTTCATTAAGTAAAATTGCATTTTCATCTGATTTATATCACGCCATAAACAAATCGGAAGCAAATGTAAAGAATTTCAGCCTTTTGGCAATTAAAGATCTTTTGCTTACGCTTATTGAAAAGCGTGACTCTGGTGAAAAAATTCCACCAATTTCAATTTACACTCTATTGGTCCCTGATGATGTTTTAGGTCTTGTGCAGAATCTTAATGATTTTGTAATTCAGAATGATTGTAAAGGAATAGATTTAACAATAAATGTTCCACAGGATTTCCTTGAGAAAATTGATGTTAGACATCTCACA
Source organism: Acutalibacteraceae bacterium (assembly GCA_045613085.1). Classification (GTDB taxonomy): domain Bacteria; phylum Bacillota; class Clostridia; order Oscillospirales; family Acutalibacteraceae; genus DTU089. Next base: position 46,446 of record JAZLAG010000033.1, read on the forward strand.
TCATTCTCATCGTTCTTAAAAAGTATTGGTTTTTCACTTGGTGTTTATTTAGTAGGAGAGCGTTATATTCATAACATTTGCTATACCCGCGGAGTTTTCAGCAGAATTGTTATGGCACCAACATTCCTTGACACTGCATTGATGTCAAAGCAGTCTTCAAGTTATTCTGCGTTAACTCTTAACAATTTAAAGGCTGTTTCTGATTATATTTCTATTCCGTTGACAGTTACTGATGCTGATTCAGACAATTTGTTCAATTGTGGTTCGGTTGATTTTACACACACCTTAGAACCTATCAATGATTTCAGTGGTATGTTTGACGATTTCAAAAATCGTGAAATTAACCAAAAAATACTTAATGATGAAAAATCGTTTATAAACAGTATAAATCCAGCTATGTTCTTACATGATTTTGTTAATTCTTCAATTGTTATTGTGTCTTATGATGCAAATAACGATAGGATAGAAATTTCAGAAAATGCTAGCGATGTTTTTGGATTTGATGTAAAAACAAGCTTTGGGGACTCTTCTATAGACTTTGTAAGAAAGTTTATTTTTGAAGAGGATTTTGAGAAGTTTATGATAGCTATTTCTTCTGCAAAAGAGACTATGAAGCCAGTTATTTGCACTGTAAAATGTGTTGCCAATAAAGATTTAAGTGATTTTAGAGAATACACGATTTCTATTCAATGTATACTTAATCATTTAGGTCAACCAGCACGTTTCCAATGCATTCTTATACCCATTATGTAAATTCATTTCTTATAGTTTCAATAATCCTTTTTTCAATTCTCGAAACATAAGAGCGTGAAATATTAAGAGTTTTTGCAACTTCCTTTTGTGTTTTTGGAGGATTTCCATCCAAGCCATATCGCATTATTATGATAAGTCTGTCACGACGATTTTTGATATTGTTTATTATCTCAATAGTTCTTTTTAATTTTTCTTTTGAGTCTATGTCATCAATAATAGTGTCATCTATTGCAATAATGTCCATAAGTGTCAAAGGGTTTCCCTCATTGTCAATATCAATTGGTTCACTGAATGAGACTTCTTGATTTATCTTTTTCATGTTTCTGAAATACATCAAAATTTCATTCTCAATACATCTTGAAACATAGGTTGCAAGTTTAGTACCTTTTTCTGGCTTAAAGCTATTTATACCTTTTATAAGACCTATTGTACCTATCGATATTAAATCATCCTGGTCACTATAGGTTGCATAGTATTTCTTAATAATATGAGCTACAAGCCTTAAATTGTGTTTTATTAGTTTTTCTTTTGCGACATTGTCGCCGTTTACCATCTTTTCAATAGCTTCCGATTCTTTCTTTTTTGAAAGTGGTGGTGGGAAAGACTCCATATTTGTTACATGGAGAATAAATACAAGCAAATTACTGAATAATGCAAAAATATCCATATTAACACCCCTCGTGTTAAGTTATATTCAGCTTATTCCGTTTGTTTGCAAGTCCATAAAAAAAGAGTGATTATATGTCAAAAATTGAGCAGTTTAAATTGACGATACGCTTTTCGTCTAACTTTATACTTTGTGCAATTTTGTCAAGTATTTATTACTTGGTCTGGAACAATGTTTATAATCCTGAGTTTGAAAACTCTTTCAGAAATCAGGGTAAAATGTTCTTAGTTGCCGTTTATTTTTTAGTATTACTGGTCACAAGTATAGCGTTAGGTGCCTCTAAGGTTGATAAATTCAGAAAAAGTGAGATTATGTTCTACCAGATTTTAGCGGTAATTTTCGCTAACTGTATTGCTTATGCTCAAATTTGCTTATTAGAGGCAGTTTTAGCTAATGTTTTTGGTATGCTTTATATTCTCCTAATTCAGGCAACTGTCATTGTTGCTTGGACTCTTGTCGCTACTGAAATAGTAAGAAGATTGAGCCCACCAGAAGAGATGCTCATAATTTATGGCAGTCATCTTGCAACAGAGATTGTTTATAAAATGAGCGAGATGGAGGAGCGTTACAAAATCAATGAATCTATTAATGTTGATGCGGGTTTTGATGAGATTGTAGAGAAAATCAATAAATACAAAAGTGTTATTATCTGTGATGTGCCAGCAAGAATGAGAAACGATGTCTTAAAATACTGTTATCAGGAAAACAAAAGTATATATGTAGTTCCTAAAATATCTGATATTATCGTCAGAAGCTCATCTGAAATTACTTATTTTGATTCACCTATAATTCACGCCCATTCACAAGGATTAACAATTGAACAAAGGGCAGTTAAGCGCTTTATGGATATTGTTTTGTCGCTTTTGGCATTAATTGTTTTTTTACCATTTTTTATTATAATTTCACTCGCTATAAAGCTTTATGATGGTGGTCCTGTTTTTTATAAACAGAAGAGAGCAACAAAGGATATGCGTGTATTTGATATCTTAAAATTCCGCAGTATGATTGTTGATGCTGAAAAAGATGGACCACAGCCTGCAATAGACAATGACTCCAGAATTACCCCAGTTGGTAAGGTTATCAGAGCATTAAGAGTTGATGAGCTTCCACAAATTTTAAATATTTTAAAGGGTGATATGTCTGTCGTTGGTCCACGACCAGAACGAGTTGAACATGTCGAAAAATATTCAAAGCAAATACCAGAGTTTACATGCAGATATAAAGTTAGGGGAGGTCTTACCGGCTACGCACAGGTTTTCGGTAAATATAACACTTCTGCATATAACAAGCTTAAGATGGATTTAATGTATATCCAGAATTATTCTTTAGGTCTTGATATAAAGCTCATTATTATGACAGTCAAGATTCTATTTAAGAAAGAAAGTACCGAAGGATTTAAAGAGAAAAAAAGGAAGAGTTTTGATAAATAATGTTATATTATATGATTATGGCTGGTGGTATTGGTTCAAGAATGAACTCACCAGAATTACCAAAGCAGTACCTTAAGGTTCATGATGAACCTATTATTGTTAAAACAATACGCAATTTTGAAGAGTTTGGTGCATTTACAGCTGGTGTTGTATGTTGTCCAATTGATTGGATAGAATATACTAAAGCTATGCTTTTAGAGTACGGTATTTCTTCAAACTCAATTACTGTTATTTCTGGTGGTAAAAATCGTAACTGTTCGGTAAAAAATGGTTGTAGATTTTTAAGTGAAAATTATAAAATATCTTATGAAGATGTTATTTTAACTCACGATGCAGTAAGACCATTTATTAATTCAAGAATTATAAAAGAAAATATCTCAGCAGTTAACGAATTTGGAGCGGCAAACACCGTTATGCCAGTCTATGACTCGATAATCCGTTCAAATAATGGTGAATTTTTAAGCGAATGTGTTAAACGTGATGATATCTATCGTGTTCAGACGCCTCAATCTTTTAAATTTAAAGAGTTGGAGTCGGTTATTAATTCTCTTAACGATGAAGAGTTAGCGACTTATACAGATGTTGCTTCAATTTTTCGTGATAAAGGCTATAATGTAAAATTAGTTAAAGGCTCAGATAATAACATCAAAATCACAACGCCTTTTGATTTAGCTGTAGCTCACGCAATTATTGCAAATAGTAATTAGTTTGTGAAAGTAATGCTTATCTAGTTTTAACTTTATTTAATATATTATTCAATTTGGTTTCTTATTTCAGGAGGCGATTCCTTTATGGCAAATAGCAAAAGAAATGGTGCAAGCAGAAAACCAAGCACAAATTTAAACGCTTTAAAAAAGCGTGGTTCAAATAAAAAGAAGAAAGAACGCAAACAATTAAGTCCTGTGACTAGAAAAGTTCTTACTGTTCTTGGTATTCTTTGTACAATTGGTGTTGTTTGTTTAACTGTTGCGTGTGTGTACGTTCTCAATTATGCTCACGATTATGTCTATGGCGATAAAGTTATAGATTTAGAGGATTACAAGGCAAATCAGCAACAAACAAGTATTATTTATGCTTATGACGAAAATAATGAGCCTGTTGAGCTTCTTAAACTTCATGGTGCACAGAATCGTGTATGGATAAAATATGAAGATATACCAGAAGATATGGTAAATGCTTTTCGTGACCTTGAAGATAAGCGTTTTGAAGAGCATAGTGGTGTTGACTGGGTAAGAACCATTTTTGGCGTTATCAAAAACAAATTCAAACACGGTGGTTCGACTATAACTCAACAGTTAATCAAGAATCTTACTGGCGAGAATAACCGCGATATTTCTCGTAAGTTTTATGAGATTTTAAATGCGCTTAATCTAGAACGCTTCTATTCAAAAGATACAATTATGGAAGCTTATCTTAACACCATTTACTTAGGCAATGGTTGTTATGGTATTAAAACTGCGGCAGAAGAATATTTTGGTAAAGATGTTGAAGATTTAAATGTTGCTGAATGTGCGAGTATCGCAGTTATTACTAAAGCGCCTGCAACCTATGACCCTTTTACAAATTTAGAAAATCATCTTGAAAGACAACAAGACTGTCTTTATTTGATGTATCAAAATGGTACTTTAACAGAAAAGGAATATAAAAAAGCTGAAAAGTACGAATTGATTTTTACAAACAGTGAAAAATACAAGGGTAGTCAGGTTACTAAAGATGAAAGCGATGAAAAAGAGCTTACAGAAGAAGAAATTGATAAAATTAACGATAAATTGTCTGATTCAGATAAATCATCTTATTATGTAGACTATGTAATTGATAAAGTTATCTATGATTTACAAGAGGAATATGATTTAACATACAATGAGGCTTGGAGAAAGGTATTCTTTGGTGGTTTAAGAATATATACTGCGGTTGATTTGAAAGCACAAGAGGCTGCAGAAGATGTTTACGAAAATAGAAAAACTTTCCCTCAAGAAACAAATACCAAAGAAAACCCAGCTGTCCAGTCTGCGATCACTATTATGGATTATAGCGGCAGAGTTGTTGCTATGGTTGGTGGTGCTGGTCCAAAGGAAACTTTCCGTGGACTTAATCGTGCGTGGGATTCACCGCGTCAGCCTGGTTCTTCAATTAAACCACTTTCAGTTTATGCTCCTGTTATAGAAAACAATGTTGCCACATGGTCAACAATGGTACAGAACTATGGTATCAGAATGGGGTCTTCAAGATGGCCTGTTAACTATGGTGGCTCTTATGGTAGTGCTAAATCCTTTGTTACTGTTCAGTATGCTTTACAGGTTTCTTACAATACAGTTCCTGCACAATTAGTAAAACGCATTGGTATAGACCCTTGTTTTGATTTCCTTATTGATGACTTGAAATTTACTACACTCGTTACCGATGAAAAAGACCCTAACTACGATGGTAACTTCTCTTCACTTTGTGTTGGTGGTGTTAGTGAGGGTGTTACAACTCTTGAAATGACTGCTGCTTATGCTATTTTCGGTAATAACGGCTATTACTTTGAACCTTATTGTTATTATAAGGTAACTAACAATGATGGTAGCGAAACTTTGCTTACCGCTGGTGATGCAAAGGGTGAACAAGTTATAAGCGAAAGTACTGCAGGTGTTATGAAACAATTATTAAAAACCGTTTCATCCTCAGGTACTGGTGCGGGTTACGGTGTTAGTGGATTTGAAAATTTTGCAAAAACTGGTACAACTTCTGATGATAAAGACCGTTGGTTCTGCGGTGGTACACCTTACTATGTTGCTTCTGTTTGGTATGGTTATGATAAGCCAAAAAGAATTACTAATACTTCTGGTAACCCTGCTGGTAAAATTTACAGAGAGGTTATGAATGCAATCCATGAAGATTTGGATTCAAAGTCATTCCCATCATCAAGTGGTGTTGTTGCAAGAAAATATTGTAAATTAACAGGTGATTTAGCTTCCGCTACTTGTGGTAAGACTGCAACTGGCTACTACAGAACCTCAAAATTACCGCCAGCTTGTAAAAACTGTGCAATGATTCACGCTATAGGTTCAGAAATTCCAGATGAAGCAACATCTGCACAATATACTACAACAACAGAACCTACAACAGAGAAAGTAACAAAGCCACCAAAAACAACTGTGGCACCCCCAAAAACCACAGCAACTACTACTCCAGTTAATACAACCTTGCCACCAGATACTACTGATGTCATAGTTCCTGAAGAGCCAACAACTCTTCCTATTGTTGAAAGTACAACTGTTCCAGTTGTAGCTCCTCAATAAAATTTATTATGTAATAAAGCCGAAAAGGGAAGTAACTTTTCGGCTTTTGGGGTTAATTTATGGTTATTTTATCAGTTGATTATGGCGATAAACGAACAGGAATTGCTGTTTGTGATAAATTTGAAATGTTAGCTTCACCTGTATGTGTTATTACAGAGTGGAATATTGATTCATTAGCAAATAAAATAATTGATGTTGCAAAAGAAAAACGAGCAGAAGAAATAGTTGTTGGGCTTCCTAAGAATATGGATGGAAGCGAAGGCTTCAGAGCTGATGCTTGTAAAGAATTAGGCGAGAAGTTAAAGAGTTTAACTGAAATTCCAGTGAATTTCTGGGATGAACGTTTAACGACTGTTTCTGCTCATAAAATTCTTAGTGAGAATAATGTTCGTGGTAAAAAAAGAAAAGCAGTTGTTGATGCGGTCGCTGCAGATATTATTTTGCAGGATTACATAGATTTCAGAAAAAAAGATAGGGGATTTTGACTATGAAAATGATTAAAAATGGTGTTTATCCAACAATGATTACACCTTTTACTGATGATAATAAAATCGATTACAATGGCGTTCTTGAGCTTTTAGATTGGTATAAATTCCGTGGTGTAGATGGAATTTTTGCAATTTGTCAGAGTAGTGAAATTTTCTACTTATCTTTTGAAGAAAGATTAGAGCTTTTAAAATTTATTATGGCAAATAAGCCAGAGGGAATGAATATTGTTGCTTCTGGTCACGTTGCAGACGATTTAGAAACACAAATAAAAGAAGCAAAAGCTTTTATTGAAACTGGCATTGACGCTTACGTTTTCATTTCTAATCGTTTTGCTAAAGCAGATGAAAGTGACGACGTTTTGTTTGAAAATATGAAATATGTTGCAGATGCTTTGCCTAATATTCCATTTGGTGTTTACGAGTGCCCTTATCCGTATAAACGTGTACTTACACCAGAGCTTTTAAAGAAAATGGCAGATGATGGTCGCTTCCAGTTCTTAAAAGATACTTGTTGTGATACAGAAATGTTAAAAGCAAAGCACGCAGCAGTAAAGGGTAGTAACCTTAAAATATTTAACGCTAATGCTGCAACGTTTTTACAGAGTTTAAGAATGGGGTGTAGCGGTTATTCTGGTGTTATGGCAAACTTCCACCCAGAGCTTTATTCTCAACTTATCAAAGCTTATAACGACGGTAATTCGGCTTTAGCTGAAAAATTGCAGAATATTGTAGGTTATATGTCTGTTACTGAATGTCAGTGCTATCCTGCTAATGCTAAATATTACTTAAGCCTTGAGGGACTTGGAATTGGTATTCATACCAGAACAAGAAATCCTGAGGAGTTAACAGAAACCAGAAAATTGGAAATTGTGCAGATGTTTGAATTTACAAACGAAATTAAAAATACTATTTTAAAATAATTTACCAGATATTTTATATTAAAATCAATCTTTTTTCACAAAAAAATATTGACACTAAAAATGTGAGTGGTATAATAAATTGTCAAATTATTTTTTAAATTCTACCGAATGAAAGGTGAAGAAAATGGAAAGAAAAGTTGGTACTGTTTCGAGAGGTATTCGTTGCCCTATTATCAGAGAAGGTGATAATCTTGCAAAAATCGTTGCTGATAGCGTAATTGAAGCTGCAGAAAGTGAAGGCTTCAGTCTTCGTGACAGAGACGTTATTTCTGTTACCGAATCAATTGTTGCAAGAAGTCAGGGTAACTACGCTTCTGTTGAAGCTATCGCAAAAGATGTAAAGACAAAGTTAGGTGGCGAAACAATCGGTGTTATTTTCCCGATTCTTTCAAGAAATCGTTTTGCTATTTGTCTAAAAGGTATTGCTATGGGCGCTAAGAAAATTGTGCTTATGTTAAGCTACCCAAGTGATGAAGTTGGTAACTGCCTTGTTTCTTTAGATAAAATTGATGAAGCAGGTGTTAACCCATACAGCGATGTTTTAACACTCGAAAAATATCGTGAACTTTTCGGTGAAAATAAGCACGAATTCACAGGTGTTGACTACGTTGATTACTATTCACAAATCATTCGTGATGCTGGTGCTGAAGTAGAGGTTATCTTTGCTAACCAGCCAACAACAATTCTTAAGTATACTGACTGTGTTCTTAACTGCGATATTCATACAAGAGCAAGAACAAAGAGAATTCTTCTTAAAAACGGCGCAAAAGTTGTTTGTGGTCTTGATGATATTCTTAATGCACCAGTTGATGGTAGCGGTTGTAACGAAAAATATGGTCTTTTAGGTTCTAATAAATCTACAGAAGATACAATTAAACTCTTCCCAAGAGAATGTAAAGATTTTGTTTTAGAAATTCAGAAACTCGTTCTCGATGCAACTGGTAAACATGTTGAAGTTATGGTTTATGGTGACGGTGCTTTTAAAGACCCACAAGGTAAAATTTGGGAACTTGCAGACCCTTGTGTTTCACCAGCATTTACTGACGGCTTAGTTGGTACACCAAACGAATTAAAGCTTAAATATCTTGCAGATAATGACTTTAAAGATTTAAGTGGTGAAGAACTCAAAAAAGCTATTTCAGAAAGCATTAAAGCCAAGAGTGATAACCTTGTTGGTAATATGGCTTCTCAGGGTACTACCCCAAGACAGTTAACCGACCTTATCGGTTCACTCTGCGACTTAACAAGTGGTTCGGGCGACAAAGGTACTCCTGTTGTTCTTGTTCAAGGTTATTTCGATAACTATACAAACTGATTTTAATTACAACGGAGGTAAAAATTATGGAAATTATTAAAAGACCTGATGATATGCAAAGAATCACCACAAAAGAACTTGCAAATGCATTTATTGATGAGCAAGTTGAAAAAGTAAGAGCTCAAGTTGGTGACAAAAAAGTTTTACTCGCTCTTTCAGGTGGTGTTGACTCTTCTGTTGTTGCAGCACTTCTTATTAAAGCAATTGGCAAACAATTAGTTTGTGTTCACGTAAACCACGGTCTTATGAGAAAAGGCGAGAGTGAACAAGTTATTGAAGTTTTCGGCAAACAGTTAGATGCTAACTTAATTTATATTGATGCTACAGACAGATTTTTAGATAAATTAGCAGGTGTAAGTGAGCCTGAAAAGAAAAGAAAAATCATAGGTGGCGAATTCATTGAAGTATTTAATGAAGAAGCAAAAAAATTAGAAGGTATTTCATTCCTTGCTCAAGGTACAATTTATCCTGACATTCTTGAAAGTGACGGCGTTAAAGCTCACCACAATGTTGGTGGTCTTCCCGAAGATATGAAAATGGAACTCGTTGAGCCTGTTGCACTTCTCTTTAAAGATGAAGTTCGTGTTGTAGGTTCTGCACTCGGTCTTCCAGATGAAATGGTTTATAGACAACCATTCCCAGGCCCAGGTCTCGGTGTTCGTTGCCTTGGTGCAATCACAAGAGATAGACTTCACGCTCTTCGTGAAGCAGATGCAATCCTTCGTGAAGAATTTGATAAAAATGGTCTTGCAGGTAAAGTTTGGCAATACTTTATTGCTGTTCCTGATGTTAAGAGCGTTGGTGTTAAAGATTCAAAACGCTACGAGGGCTGGCCAGCAATCATCCGTGCAGTTAATACAACTGACGCTATGAGTGCTACAATCGAAGAAATTCCTTATGCAATTCTTCATAAAATCACAGATAGAATTACACACGAGGTAGACGGTATCAACCGTGTTCTTTATGACCTTACTCCAAAGCCGATAGGCACAATCGAGTGGGAATGATTTTGCAAAGCAAAATCAATACTATTTAATCAAAAAACTGATAATTCACCAATATGATGAGTTATCAGTTTTTTAATAGGAGTCAAAATGCAAATTTCAAATTTTAAACGCACAAAGCTTGCATGCTATACAGCATACTTTACAATGTCATCAATATTCTGTGTACCGCCGTTATTGTTTATGACGTTTCATAATTTATATAATATTTCTTACACACTTTTAGGAACACTTGTTTTAACTAACTTTTGTACTCAGATGTTAGTTGATTTGATTTTTACACTGTTTTCTAAAAAGTTTAATATTCAAAAAGTTGTCAGGGTAATGCCGTGCATTACTTCTTTAGGATTATTTATTTATGCACTTGTTCCGAATTTCTTTCCGCAATATGCATATGTTGGTTTGGTTGTTGGCACTATAATTTTTTCTGTGTCAGCAGGTCTTTCGGAGGTTCTTCTGAGTCCTGTTATTGCTGCGATTCCATCAGATAATCCGCAAAAAGATATGAGTATGCTTCATTCTCTTTATGCTTTCGGATTTTTTACGATGGTAGTAATAAGTACGCTGTTCTTAAAAATTTTTGGTAATGCAAATTGGTCTTACCTTGTATTGTTAATTGGTGCATTACCACTTACTGCTGCAGTAATGTTCAAAATTTCACCATTCCCTGATATGACCGAAGAAGCATCACAAGAAAAGAATAAAGAAAAGAATAAAAACAGAACTATTGGTTTAGCTCTTTGTGTTGGCTCTATCTTTTTAGGTAGCTGTGCTGAGAACACAATGTCTAACTGGATTTCTACATATATGGAAAACGCACTTAATATTGATAAGGCGTTTGGTGATATTTTAGGAATGGCAATGTTTGCGATTCTTTTGGGTATCACAAGAATTACGTATGCGAAATACGGTAAAAATATTTCAAAATTCTTACTTGTTAGTATGATTTGTGCTTCAGTTTGTTATTTAACTGTCAGTTTCTCAAACAACACAATTTTAAGCTTTGTTGGTTGTGTTTTAACTGGTATTTTCACAGCGATGCTTTGGCCTGGTACTCTCATTCTTATGGAAGAAAAGGTTAAGGGTGTAGGTGTTGCCGCATACGCTTTAATGGCTTCTGCAGGCGATTTTGGAGCATCTTTAGCACCACAGCTTATGGGTATTGTTGTTGATAATATATCTGTAAGTGAGTTTGCTTTAAATATGAGTAATACTTTAAATCTTAGCCCTGAGCAAATCGGTTTAAAGGTTGGCATGTTAATTACTTCAATTTTCCCGATTCTTGGTTCATTTTTGATTGTGTTTATTATCAGATACTTTAAAAAACAAAAATTACAGGAGAAATAAATGATAGATATAACTTTTGATGAATTCAATAAACTTGAGTTTAATTTGTACGATAAAAATCCGATAATTAAAAATCCGTTAAATAGCTTTGTTATTGCTGACCCGAGTGTTATAACTCCAGATGTTTCACACGATAATAAGTTCCATCTGTTTTGTCACACTTTTTTTGGCGTTTATTTGTACTCGAGTGATGACGGTATAAACTTTAAAAAGGTTAAAAAGATTACTAACAATGCAATGCGACCTAATATTAACTATATTGATGGTACATATTATTTGTTTTTTGAAAGAACAAGGTCACCAATTGCAAATCTTTTTTCACTTGTTGGTTTGAAATGGAAATCAGAGATTTATTGCACAGAGTCAAAAGATTTAAAGAACTGGTCTATGCCTTATCCTGTTATTACTAAATCAAGAGATTACCAGGAAGATGACAGAGGTTTGGCGATTTCAAATCCATTCCTTTTAAAAGTTAATGAAAAATTCAGACTTTATTACTCTTGCGGTCAGACATTTATAAATGATTGTGGCTTTTGTGAACCAACTCACATAAGTTTTGCTGAAAGTGACAGTGTAAATAAAGATTATATTTCTTTAGAAAAACCTATTATTAGTCCAGATGAGAATTCAAAATACTTAAATCTTTGTTCTGGTTGCCTTAAGGTTTATAAATTAAAGGATTGTTACATTGGGCTTCAGAATGGCTTGTTTCAAGAAAATGGAAAAAGTCACTCTGCGATTATGCTTTTAAAATCAGATGATGGCATCAATTTCCAGTTTGTTAAACCTTTCTTAGTTCCTCAAAAGTGTGGGGATAGTAACTGGATGGCTCAATACGTTTATGCTTGCTGTCTTACAAAATATGAAAATAAATTCAGGTTATATTTTAACGCACGTAACGTTTCAAATAATTTGTTGGGCAGAGAGTCTATCGGTGTTTTTGAAGCTGAAATTTAGTAGCAATTCTCTTGACAATTAAATATAGTGGTAGTATAATACTGAACATAATAATAAACCGTTGAAGCGGAGATAACGGCAATTATGCCTTCACAGAGAGCCTGCGTTGCTGAAAGTCAGGTAAGAAACAAGTTGTCAAATGGACCGCTGAGGGTGCAGTCAAATGTGTTTTTCACAGAGTATTCTGCAACGATTGATGAGCGTTAATCATCTGGGGTATGATAGTACTCTGAAAGAGCATAGTTTTTCTATGAAATCAAGGTGGCACCGCGGATTTTATAATTCGTCCTTGACAGTTAATTTAATTCTGTCAAGGGCTTTTTTATTTCCTTGACTAAAGGAGAAATTTATGTTATTAACAAAACGATGGCGTAGCTCAAGATAAACTTATTTAAATTTAATTATCTTGGAGGAATTATTTATGATTTTAAACAATATTGATTTTGAAACTTATTTTAAACATTATCCTGATAACGATGGTTATTTTGGAAAATTTGGTGGCGCTTACGTTTCGCCAGAATTAAAAAAGGCTATGGAAGAAATTACAGAAGCTTATTTTACAATTTGTAAATCAAGTAAATTTATTAGTGAGCTTCGTAGAATCCGCCGTGATTTTCAAGGCAGACCAACCCCGATTTCTCATTTGGAGAGACTTTCTGAGAGCCTTGGCAATGTTCAGCTTTACGTTAAAAGAGAAGATTTAAACCACACAGGTGCCCACAAGTTAAATCACTGTATGGGTGAAGCTCTTCTTGCAAAATATATGGGCAAGAAAAAGGTAATTGCAGAAACAGGTGCTGGTCAGCACGGTGTTGCTCTTGCTACTGCAGCAGCTTATTTTGGTCTTCAGTGTGACATTTATATGGGTGCAGTTGATATTAAAAAACAAGCACCAAACGTTGCCCGAATGAAGATTTTAGGCGCTAACGTTATTGAGGTAACAGAGGGCTTACAAACTCTTAAAGAAGCAGTTGATGCTGCATTTAACGCTTATATGAATGAATATAACGATGCTATTTATTGCATTGGTTCTGTGTTAGGTCCACATCCATTTCCATTAATGGTTCGTGACTTTCAGAGTGTTATTGGTGTTGAAGCAAGAGAGCAATTTATTGGTATGACTGGTGAACTTCCAGATGCAGTTGTTGCTTGTGTTGGTGGTGGCTCTAACGCTATGGGTATTTTCTCTGGCTTCTTAAACGACCCTGTTGATATTTATGGTATTGAGCCTTTAGGCAGAGGTACAACTCTTGGTGACCACGCCGCAAGCCTTAAATATGGTACAGAAGGCATTATGCACGGATTTAACAGCATTATGTTAAAAGATGAAAATGGCGAACCAGCTCCGGTTTATTCAATTGCAAGTGGTCTTGATTATCCATCATCTGGTCCTGAACACGCTTTCTTGCAAGAAGTTGGCAGAATTAAATATGATGTAGTTAATGATGAAGAAACTCTTGATGCTTTCTTTACACTTTCAAGACTCGAGGGTATTATTCCTGCTATTGAAAGTGCTCACGCTGTTGCTTACGGTATGAAGCTTGCAAAAGAGATGGGCAGAGGCTCAGTTCTTATCAATCTTTCAGGCAGAGGCGACAAAGATATGGACTATATCATTGAAAAATATGGTATAAGATAATGCTCCAGTACGTTATTTATTTTATAATAACTCTTTTTGCTACTACAATCTGTTCGCTTACAGGTATGGGTGGGGGAGTTATTATAAAACCGATTATGGACGTTATTGGTAATTTCGATGTTCATTCTATAGGTGTAATTGCTTCAATTACAGTTTTCTCAATGGCGTTTGTTTCAATTTTTAAGCAGATTAAGTCTAAAAGTAAAATTCCTTTTTGTATAGCAATTCCTTTGTCATTAGGTTCTGTTATAGGTGGAATTTTAGGTGAAAGAGTTTTTAGTTTTATTGTTGATTTGTTTAAAGCCGATTCAATAGTTAAAATTGTTCAGAATATAGTGCTAACGGTTTTAATTGTTTGGGTATTTATTTATATGAACAATAAGAGTAAATTTAAATGTAAAGAGTTTAAAGGTGTTTTACCATCTCTTTTTGTTGGCTTACTTTTAGGTATGACCTCTGCTTTTTTAGGAATTGGTGGCGGACCGATTAATGTTTCAGTTATAATTTTTCTCTTTTCGTTACCAATTAAAACTGCAACGGTATGTTCATTGATGACAATTCTTTTTTCACAATTTTCAAAGCTTGCAACTGTTTTCTTTACAAAGGGCTTTACTGATTTAGTTTTTACAGTTGTAGCTGTTATGGTAATTGCCGCTATAATCGGTGGTTTTCTTGGTGCTCATTTTAACAAAAAACTTTCGGATGCAACCGTTAATAAGGCATTTAATTTTGTATTAATTATTGTTCTTGGTTTAACAATTTTTAATATAGTTGTCAATTTAATATAACTAAACTGCCACCGGGTAGTGAATGTTTAAAATAGAGCATTCGTTTACACATCGTTAGGTCTTTGAAGATGTGTAGCGAGTGCTTTTTGTTTGGAGTGAAGTCTATTTATGAAAATAAAAAAATTACTTAATTATTTTAATTTAACAGAAAAGCTTATCTGGTCTATTTCTGTTATAGTTATTATCATTTCATTTTTTCTTTTTGAGAATGATGGCTATTTAACGCTTGTTGCATCTTTAATTGGCGTTACCTCGTTGATTTTCTGTGCAAAAGGTAATCCTTTTGGTCAGTTTTTAATGATAATATTTGCAATAATTTATTCAATTATTTCTTTTTCATTTCAATACTATGGCGAAATGTTGACTTATCTTGGAATGTCGCTTCCAATGGCTGTTTTTTCGCTTATTGCCTGGCTGAAAAATCCATTTGGTAACAAAAAATCTGAAGTTACTGTAAACAGAATAACATTAAAAGAAGTTATATTAATGATTGTTTTATCCTGTATTGTTACTTTAGTTTTTTATTATATTCTCTTATATTTCAGGACATCAAATATGATACCAAGCACAATTTCAATTACAACAAGTTTTATAGCGGCATATTTAACTTTCAGAAGAAGTCCTTATTTTGCATTGGCGTATGCATCTAATGATATTGTTTTAATTGTGTTGTGGGTGTTAGCATCATTTAAGGATATTTCTTATATTTCAGTTGTTATTTGTTTTGTTGTATTTTTAGTAAATGATTTATATGGTTTTATAAGCTGGCTCAAAATGCTGAAAAGGCAGGAAAAAACAATTAAAAACTTACTTCAATATTGACTTATTACCCTGATAGAAATATAATTATAAAGTGATTATTTCTATTGGGGTGATTTTTTGCTTTATATAGGTATTGATTTAGGTACTTCGGCAACTAAATTTTTATTAGTTGATGAAAACGGTAAAATTCTTAATTCAATTTCAAAAGAATATCCTGTAATTTACCCAAAATCAGGTTGGTCAGAACAAGACCCTGATGAGTGGTGGAATTCGGTTAAATCGGGCATTCCGGAGCTTTTAGAGGGCTATAATGGTGCTGATGTTAAAGGTATTGGTGTTGCAGGTCAGATGCACGGACTTGTTGTTTTAGATGAAAATGACAACATAATTCGTAATGTTATTCTCTGGAATGATGGCAGAACATGGAAAGAAACAGAGTATTTGAATACAGTAATCGGTAAAGATAAATTATCAGAAAATACTGCAAATATTGCTTTTGCGGGCTTTACTGCACCAAAGCTTCTCTGGATGAAAGAAAACGAACCAGAAAACTTCAAAAGAATAAGCAAGATTATGCTTCCGAAGGATTATATTAATTATAAATTAACTGGTGTTCACGCTTGCGATTATTCAGATGCTTCAGGTATGCTTTTACTTGATGTTAAAAATAAATGCTGGTCAAAAGAAATGCTCGAAATCTGTTCAGTAACAAATGAGCAAATGCCAAAGCTTTTTGAAAGTTACGATGTTATAGGTAACGTTAAAAGTGAAATTGCAAGTGAATTAGGTATTAATGCTGCAAAAGTTGTTGCTGGTGCGGGTGATAATGCCGCAGCTGCAATTGGAACAGGCACTATTGGTAGTGGAAGATGTAACATTTCGCTTGGTACTTCTGGCACGGTATTTATTTCTTCAGATAAATTTGGTGTTGATGAAAACAACGCATTACATTCTTTCTGTCACGCTGATTCAGGATTTCATTTAATGGGTTGCATTCTTTCTGCCGCATCTTGTCATAAGTGGATTTGTGATAAGATTTTTACTGAAACAGATTATAATAAATTAGAACAAGAAATTGATACGTCACTTTTAGGTAAAAACGAATTATTTTTCTTACCATATTTGATGGGTGAGAGAAGCCCTATAAATGATACGGATGCTACGGGTATGTTTATCGGTTTACGTCCAGACACAACACGCTCACAGATGCTTTTAGCAGTTTTAGAAGGTGTTTCATTTGCTATAAGAGATAATATTGAAGTAGCAAAGGCAATTGGCATAGATGTAAAAACAAGCTACATTTGTGGCGGCGGTGCTAAAAGTAAATTGTGGCGTAAAATTCTTTCGAATATTCTTAATATTGAATTACAGATTCCAAATGCTGAAGAAGGTCCGGGGTATGGTTCTGCAATGCTTTCTATGGTAGGTGCAGGCGAATATAAAAATGTTAACGAATGTGCTAAAAAACTTCTTTCTGTAAAAGATAACTTTTTACCTGAAAAAGAACTTGTAAATTTATATGAAGAAAGATATAATAAATTTAAGCAGATTTATCCTGCAATAAAAGAGCTTTATAAATCTATTAAGGAGTAATTAAAATGAGTGAAATTTTTAAAAATATTCCAGTAATCAAATATGAAGGTAAAGAGTCCAAAAATCCATTTGCTTTCAAATTTTATAATCCTGACCAAGTAGTTCTTGGTAAAAAAATGAGCGAACATTTACCATTTGCTATGGCTTGGTGGCATAATCTCTGTGCTGGCGGTACCGATATGTTCGGTAGAGATACTGCAGACAAATCTTTTGGTACAGAGAAAGCAACAATGGAACACGCTAAAGCTAAAGTTGATGCTGGTTTTGAGTTTATGCAAAAACTCGGTATTAAATATTTCTGCTTCCATGACGTTGATATTGTTCCTGAAGCAGATGATATAAAAGAAACAAACCGCCGTCTTGATGAAATTACAGATTACATATTAGAAAAAATGAAAGGTACAGATATCAAGTGCCTTTGGGGTACTGCTAATATGTTTTCTAACCCAAGATTTATGAATGGTGCTGGTAGCACAAACTCTGCAGAGGTTTATTGCTTTGCTGCCGCTCAGATTAAAAAAGCGCTTGAGTTAACAGTTAAACTCGGTGGTAGAGGTTATGTTTTCTGGGGTGGTAGAGAAGGTTATGAAACTCTTCTAAACACAGACGTAAAATTCGAGCAAGAAAACATTGCAAGACTTATGAAAATGGCTGTCGAGTACGGCAGAAGTATTGGCTTTACTGGTGACTTTTATATTGAACCAAAACCAAAGGAGCCAATGAAACACCAATATGATTTTGATGCTGCTACAGCTATTGGATTCCTTCGTCAATATGGTTTGGATAAAGATTTTAAGATGAATATTGAAGCAAACCATGCAACTCTTGCAGGTCATACATTCCAACATGAATTAAGAATTTCTGCAATTAACGGAATGTTAGGAAGCATTGATGCTAACCAGGGTGACTATTTACTCGGTTGGGATACTGATGAATTCCCATTTGATGTTTATGAAGCAACTCTTTGTATGTATGAAGTCCTTAAAGCGGGTGGTCTTACAGGTGGCTTTAACTTTGATGCTAAAAACCGCAGACCAAGTAATACATTTGAAGATATGTTCCACGCTTATATTTTAGGTATGGATACATTCGCGTTAGGTCTTTTAAAAGCTGCCGCAATAATTGAAGATGGCAGAATTGATGATTTTATCAAAAACAAATATTCATCATTCAATGATACAGAAATCGGTAAAAAGATTTTAAGCGGTAACGCTACACTCTCGGAACTTGCAGATTTTGCTATTAATTTAGGTGATACAAAAAATGTTCAGAGTGGCAGACAAGAATATTTAGAAAGTGTTATGAATTCAATACTTTTCTCATAATTAAACAAAAATTAACGAGTTAACTGATTTTAGTCAGTTAACTCGTTTTCTTATTATTTCTTTAAAATTTCGCCGTTGTAAATTACATCAATATTACTTGTGTCACCATCTAATTTGTATTTAGAAAGTTTACCATTTTTCCATTCAATATCAACTGTAACGTTACCAATAGCTTTAAGACCTTTAACTCTTCCGTTTTTCCAGCTTGAAGGAAGGGCAGGGAGTAAGAAGATTTTACCTTCTCTTGATTGCATTAACATTTCACAAATACCACTTGTGCAACCATAGTTACCGTCAATCTGGAATGGTGGATGAGCATCGAAAAGATTAGGGTAAGTTCCGCCACCGTGGTATCGGATTTGTTTTGGTAATACTGGTCTTAACTGCATATCGAGAAGTTTTAATGCGTGGTCGCCGTCCCAGAGCCTTGCCCACATATTAATCTTCCAACCTAAGCTCCAGCCAGTACCATTATCACCACGCAATTCAAGCGATTTTTTACAAGCAGCAGCAAGCTCAGGAGTTTCATCTGGTGTAATAAGCTGAGCTGGGTGAAGACCATATAAATGAGATTTGTGTCTGTGGTGTGGCTCAACTGCTTCTTGTTCTTCATACCACTCTAAAAGTTCACCTTGTGAACCCGTTTTAAATGGTAAGAGTTTACCTAAAGCATTCTCAACGTCTTTTGTGAAGTCATCGTGAATACCAAGAACTTTTGCACTTTTGAGAACGTTCTCAAAATTTTCTCTGATAATTGCCATTGTCATTGTTGATGTAGCACTCACAGAAATATGTCTTTTACCAAAGTGGAAATCATTTTCAGGTGAAGTTGAAGGAGCACAAATCAAATAACCCTCTTTATCTTCAACTAACATATCAAGGAAGAACTCTGCAGACTTTTTCATAAGAGGGTAGCCTGTTTCTTTTAAGTAATTTACGTCGTTTGTATAAAGGTAGTGATTGTAAATATGCTCACAAAGCCAACCGCCAGCCATTGGCCAGAATGCCCATTGTGCAGCGCCAGCAACACAGTCAGCGTGACGCCATAAATCAACGTTGTGGTGAACACAGAAACCACGAGCGTGGTAACGTTTCTGAGCAATTTTTTCACCAGTAACAGATAAATCTTTTACAAATTCAACTATTGGTAAATTACATTCTGCAAGGTTACACATTAAAACAGGCCAGTAATTCATTTCTGTGTTGATGTTAACTGTGTAATTTGAGTGCCAAGGTGCTCTGAATTTATCGTTCCAGATACCTTGTAAGTTTGTAGCTTGTGTGCCTTGTCTTGAGCCAGAAACAATTAAATATCTGCCGAAGTTAAAAATAAGAGTATAAAGAGCAATATCTTTTGCACCTTTGTCGTGTTTTATTAAACGTTTATTTGTTGGGATATCGCCCTTATTATCTGTACCTAAATCAAGTGAAACTCTTGAGAAAAGTGCAGTAAAATCATCAGTGTGAGATTTTTTAAGTGTTTTGTAATCAAATGCTGAAACGTTTTTGAGCATTTCGAGACAAGCATTTTTATATTCCTTGCCTTCTAATGCAGGGTGTTTATCGTAACCATTAAATGAGTTTTCTGTTGTAAAGAATATATAAGCTTTTGAAGCGTTTTCAACAGTTATGTATTTATCAGAATAAGAAATTTTACCATCTGTAATTACTTTAACTGCAGCTCTGAAGCTTATGCCTTGTAATTCTTTTTCTTCTGGGTAAAATTCACATCTGTTAAGAAGTTCTAAATTATCTTGCTCATCAGAAGGGCATATTCCGTCTAAAATTAAAACATCGTTTTCAACGCGTGATTCACCTTTGAGTTGAGTTGAAAGAGAAAGCTTGAAGCTTAATGCTTTTTTACTTGCAGAGTATTTTTGAATAAATGCATTATTAGGGGCAGAAACAAAAGCCTCTCTTTTGAATTCTACATCATTCTTAATATAACTTACAGTATGAATACCTGTGCTTAAATCAAGAATTCTTTTGTATTCCTTTGCACGACAGCCTTTAGTATTGAACTTTATATCAATATCACAAAGCGGAAGATAACTTTGAGTCCAGTTACCTAAGCATTCTTCTTCAATTAAATCTTGCGCTTCATCATATTTACCTTTAAGAGATAATTCTCTTGCTTTTAAGAAGTTTTCGTATGTATTTTCTTTAATTCTTGTTTCTCTTGGGAAACCAGTCCATAAAGTATCACTATTCATACAGATTTTTTCTGCATTTGTTTTACCGTAAACCATCGCACCAATTGAGCCGTTACCTAAAGGTAATGCTTCAATCCACTCTTTTGCAGGGGATGAATAGTATAAATTTAATGAATCGTTTAACATAAAAACACCTACTACTGAAATTTTGAACATATTATACCTTAGTATTTTGTAAAAATCAATGATTTTAACAAGATAATGTTGTAAAATGAAGAATAATATGCTATATTTAGTAAGTGTTCACTTTTATATATTGGAGTGGTGTGATTTGAAAACAATTCTTGAAAAAAGCAAATTAGAGACAATTGATTTTTCACCAACTGTTGATTATATGGTTAAGAAAATTACTGATATAGTTGAAAAGATTGGTCCTCGAGCACCTGGTAGTAAAGAAGAATTAGCCGCTCAGGAGTCAATGGGTGAAGATTTAAAACAATGGTCTGATGAGATTACGATTGAAGAATTCACAGTTCACAGACAGGCTTTTATGGGCTTTATTCCATTTACTGTTGCGATGGCTTTAGCAGCTACTGTTCTTTATTGGGTAGATTACCCACTTATTGCATTTTTGTGCACAGTTCTCGGCATAATTCCTTTAGTGCTCGAATTTTTAATGTACAAGCGTTTTCTTGACCCATTATTTATCGGTCATCCGTCACATAACCTTATTGCAACAAAAAAGCCAAAAGGTGAAGTTAAAAAAAGAATAATTTTTATTGGTCACGCCGACTCACAATATGAATGGACTTTAAACTACTTGTTGGGTGGTACGGGAATGAAATTATTCCTTATCCCTGCAGCAGTTGGACTTTTTGTTGTTTGCTTTGCAAGTATCATTAAATATTTTACATATCTTAATTTAGATGCACCATCAAAAGGTGTTGATACATTTTTCTTCATAGTGGGAATTATACTTTGTGTATTTGTAATTCCGTATTTCGGCTTCTTGTTCTTCCAGAGTTACACAAGAAGTGTTCCTGGTGCTAATGATAATCTTACTGGTTGCTTAACAGCTATGTCAGTTTTAAAGCTTATGAAAGAAAATGACATTGAATTTGAAAACACCGAAGTAAGAATTATGCTTACAGGCTCCGAAGAAGCTGGTCTTCGTGGTGCAAAGAATTATGCAGAAACCCACGAAAAAGAATTAAAAGAAATTGAAACTGTTGTTATTGCTTGCGATACCATGAGAGATTTAAAGGATATGGCAGTTTACGATAGAGATTTAAGCGGTACTTTAAAGCACGATAAACAAGCTAAAGAGCTTGTTAAAAGAGCTGCTAAGAATTGCGGTTATGACTTGCCTTACGCTTCAATTTATTTAGGTGCTTGTGATGCAGCGGCGTTTACCCAAAAGAAAATTAAAGCAACTGGTTTTGCTGCAATGGACCCAACACCACCAAGATATTATCATACTCGTTTAGATACACCAGATTTACTTGTGCCAGAAGCACTTGAGGTTGGTGCTAAGGTATTACTTGAAACAGCGTGTCTTTATGATAGCGAAGGTTTAATTTGAATTTAGAGTGAGTGTTCTTAAATGAATTATATAATAATGGACCTTGAGTGGAATAACACTTACTGCAAAAAGAAAAAAGGTTTTTTAAATGAAATCATTGAAATTGGTGCAGTAAAGCTTGATGAAAATCTTAATCAGGTAGATACCTTTTCACTTTTTATCAAGGCTCAGTTAGGTAAAAAACTTCATACTAGGGTTAAAGAATTAACCAATATTTCTAACGATGATATCAGTGCTGGTACACCGTTTTCTCAAGCTATGTCAGAATTCAGAAAATGGTCTGCTGGTGAAGACACTGTTGTTCTTACCTGGGGTGACACTGATGTCAGAGTTTTAGTTGAAAATTTCAGATATTTTAATGGTATTAATTTTGTTCCGTTTTTAAAGAATTATGTTAATTTACAGAATTATACTCAGGCATTTATGAATGTTTCAAAAGCAGACCAGATTGGGCTTTCTACTGCGGCTGAGAAGTTAGGTCTTGATATTGAGCATTATTCTTTACATCGTGCTATTGATGACAGTCTTTTAACTGCAGATATTTTCAGAAAGATTTTTAATAAGCAGATGATTGCATCATATACCCACACTTGTGATAATGCTTTTTATTTGAAGTTATCGTTTAAACCAAAAGTTATAACTGATATTAACAGCCCACTTATAGACAGAAGTAAAATGAAATGTCTTTGTGATGTTTGTGGTGCAGGCTGTGAAAGAGTTTCTGACTGGCGTGTTATGAACCAATCGTTCAGAGCAATTTTTCAGTGTACTAATTGTAAAAGGAAAATTCGCTTTACTATAAGATTTAAAGAATATTACGACAGAGTTGATATCAAATCTTCAACTGTTCCGTTTATTGATAAAAAAGAGCTTGAAGCACAAGCAGAAAAAAATGACTCAAATAACGAAAATAATGCAATTAATTCAACTGAGGTGTAAAAAATGTATCCAATTAAATTAAATCCAATTTTTAAAGAAATTGTCTGGGGTGGCGAGCGTTTAAAGAGTGATTATGGTTACGAAAGTGATTTAAATAATATTGCAGAGGCGTGGGTGCTTACTGCTCGTAATGATGGTGATAATACTGTTAAGAACGGCGAGTATGTAGGTCAGAGCTTTACAGAGCTTATTAAAAACAACCCACAATTTTTAGGCAAAAAAGGCGAGAAATATAATGAATTCCCTCTTTTAATAAAATTTATTGATGCTAAATCTGATTTATCCATTCAGGTGCATCCTGATGATGATTATGCAAGAGTACACGAAAATTCTTTGGGTAAAACTGAAGCGTGGTATATTTTAGATTGTACAGATGATGCAGAGCTTATTTATGGTTTTAACAAAAAAATCACAAAAGTAGAATTTGAAAATTCAATTAAAGACAATTCTTTCCTTAATCATGTAAATAAAGTAAAAGTAAAAAAAGGTGATATTTTCTTTATTGAAGCAGGCACATTACACGCTATTGGTGGCGGAATTTTACTTGCAGAAGTTCAACAAAACTGCAATACTACTTACAGAGTTTATGACTATGGCAGATTAGTTGACGGCAAACCTCGTGAATTACATATTAAAAAAGCACTTGATGTAACTAATACACTTCCACCAGTACGCTCTGCAGAAGCAGAGGGTGATGAAATTGTTATTGGTGATGCAAAAGTACAGAAACTCTGCTCTTGCGAATTCTTTACTATGACATCAATAAAATTAAATGGTAAATATGAATATAACTGTGATGATAGTTCATTTTTATCTGTTCTCATTCTCAGTGGTAATGGTAGTATAACTGTAGATAATACTGCTGTAAGCGTAAAAAAAGGTGATAGTATATTTATTCCTGCAAATAGCGGTAATGTTGTGCTTTCAGGTGAATTAGAGGCACTTTTAAGCACATTATAATTTTAGTTTTATCCAAGAATTTAAAGGTGAATTTTTATGTCATTATTAACGGCTTTAAATTTAAAATTCGGCTTTTCTGACGGCGTCTTGTTTAAAGACGCCGCTTTTCAGGTTGAAGAAAATGACCGAATTGGACTTATTGGCTCTAATGGTACGGGTAAAACTTCACTTTTTAAGCTAATAACAGGAGAATACACACCGCAAGAGGGTGGCATTGTCCGTGGTAAAGATGTAAGAATCGGCTATATGGAGCAATATCTTGAATGTGAAGATAACCTTACAGTTTACGAAGAAGTTTTAAAAGTATTTTCTGATATAACTGAAATGGAAACAGAGCTTGAAGAAATTACTAAAAAGCTTGAAAATAACAGTGATATAAGCCTTATTGAACGTCAGTTACATCTTACCGAAGAAATTGAGCGCAGAGATGGTCTTGTTTACAAGGCAAAATCACGCTCAGCACTTGTTGGTTTAGGCTTTAAAGAAAGTGAGCTTGATTATCCAGTGAAAAATCTCAGTGGCGGTCAACGTTCAAAGGTTTCGCTTTGTAAATTACTGCTTTCAAATGCAAATTTAATTTTATTGGACGAGCCAACTAATAACCTTGATATTGATGCTATTTCGTGGCTGGAAGATTTTTTAAATAAATATAAAGGTGCAGTAATTGTTGTATCTCACGATAGATATTTTCTTGATAAAATCACATTTTTAACAATGGAAATTTCGCATAAGAAAATTACAATGACAAAAGGTAATTATTCTGTATTCCAGAAGTTAAAAGCAGAGAGAGAATTAACTATTGAGCGTGAATACGAAAAAAATATTGCCGAAATCAAAAGAATTGAAGGTATTATTGAGCAACAAAAACGCTTTAATCAGGAACGAAATTATATAACAATCGCAAGTAAAGAAAAGCAGATAGAACGAATTAAAGCAGATTTAATTGTGCCTGATAAAGCATTAGCTTCTGTAAGATTCTCTTTTAATTCAGAAGTGCGTTCAGGTGACAATGTTTTAACAGTATTTGATTTAGAAAAATCATTCCCACAAAAACCTTTATTTAAAAATCTTAATATTTCTATAAACAGAGAGGATAAAATGTTTCTGTTAGGTCCTAATGGGTGTGGTAAATCTACATTTTTAAAGATTTTAAATAAAGAAATTTCACAGGATAGCGGTATTATTAAATTCGGTACAAATGTAAAAATAGGCTATTTTGACCAGAATATCGATAAATTAAATAGTGACAAAACAGTGCTAGATGAAGTCTGGGATATGTATAAGTTTATGGACCAGACCGAAATACGCAGTGCATTAGCGTTATTTTTATTCCGTGGTGACGATGTATTTAAAAAGGTTTCTGTTTTAAGTGGTGGCGAAAGAGCAAAAATTGCTCTACTTAAAATAATGCTCTCAAAACCTAATTTCTTAATTTTAGACGAGCCTACAAACCACCTTGATATTAACTCTCGAGAGGTTTTAGAAGAGGCTTTGCTTAATTATGATGGCACACTTTTAGTCGTTTCTCACGACCGTTATTTTATAAATAAATTATCAAATAAAATTATTTATTTGACTCACGACAGTGCAGTAAGTATTGATGGTAATTACGATACTTATTTAGAATTCAAAGAAGATAATCAAAAACCGGTTGAAAAAGAAAAAAAGGAAACAACAAAGGTTAATACCTATAAATTACAAAAAGAACAACAAGCACTTGAAAGAAAGCGTAACTCAAGAATTTCTAAAATTGAAAAAGAAATTGAAGAAAAAGAAAATGAAATTTCAGAAATTCAGAGTTTACTTGAATTATCCGAAACCTCTGCCGATTATGAAAAGCTACTTGAATTAACCGAAAAATTGGATTCTTTGAAAAATGAGTTAGATGAACTCTATTCAGAATGGGAAGAATTACAAGCATAATTAAAAAATCACTTGCATATATATTTGCGGGTGATTTTTTTATGGACAAAAAGAAACAAGATTATTTAATTAAAACATTAATACTTCAATTTTTGGTTTGTGCACTTATTATTGGATTTTTTTATTCAATAAAATATTTTAATATACCTTTCTTAGTAAGTTTAAAAGAAACATTTGAAAACGAAATAAATAAGCAAACAACATCAGAGGAAGTAATTGAAACATTTAAGAAAATTGAAAATTTTACAGATGAAAAATTTATTGTAACTGATTTTTCTGACATTTTGTTTGATGCAGAAATTTTAGGTGAGGGTGGAAAGGATGAAAAAATTTATGAAAACGAAATTAAAAATGTTTCATTTGCAAAATATAACCTCAATTACAAAATTTACAAGCCAGTTATTGGTGGAGAAATTTCTTCTGAATTCGGTGAGCGTGTCCATCCAATTAATGGCACTTTAGGAGTGCACAAGGGGATTGATATAGCCTTAGATGAAAATGAACCTATTTATGCGGTTTTTGATGGGGAAGTAATTGAGGCAACTTATGACCAATGGAACGGCAATTATATAAAAATAAAGCATGATAATAATATTATAAGTGTTTATTGCCATTGCAATAAACTCTTTGTGAAAAAAGGTGATATAATCCGAGGTGGTGAGGTTATTGCTTTAGTTGGTTCAACAGGGCAATCGACTGGACCTCATTTACACTTTGAGTTGAGAATTGATGATGTAAGTTACAATCCAGAATTTGCTTTAAAGGATGCAAAAAATGCAGTTTAAAGTCAAAAATATAAACATTACAATTAGTTTTACCTTTTTTGCATTAATACTTATGCTTATTATTTTAAAAAAAACTGATTATTTATATACTTCTATTTTTTCTGCTTTACTTCACGAAATTGGACATTTGTGTGCGTTAAAGCATTTTGGTGCAGATATTCTTGAATTTAAAATTTCTTTGTTTGGTGGAAATATTACAACGCAAAATATTGAAAGAATAGATTATCTGAAAGATATAATCATTTCTTTATCTGGTCCAATGGTGAATTTATGTCTTTCTTTGATTTTTTGTTTTTTTAATAAGTTTTTTGAAAACAGTATATTCATTGAAATAATTATGGTTAATCTAATTTTAGC
The DNA here is from genome assembly GCA_045613085.1 of Acutalibacteraceae bacterium. GTDB lineage: Bacteria > Bacillota > Clostridia > Oscillospirales > Acutalibacteraceae > DTU089. The sequence goes on from JAZLAG010000033.1 coordinate 73,414, forward strand.
TGTTTTTAATTTATTACCTTTTTATAGTTTTGATGGTGGCAAAATTCTTGAGGCAATATTGAAAATTTATTTTAATGAAACTATAGCAAGTAGGGTAATTACAATTATTTCTTTTATTGTTTTAATACCAATTACTTACTTTTCAATTCTTATGTTTTTAAGTAGCAATAATAATTTTTATTTCATTTTAGTCTCGCTTTTAATGTTACTTACGATTATATTAAAAAAGTAATATAATTCACTTGATAATTCTCCGATTTTATTGTAAAATTGCAGTGTATAATTTTATATTAAAATTGGAGAATCTTTATTTATGTTACACAAGAAAATTGAAAGCATTTTACCACTTGTTCAAAAGCCGGCACGTTACACGGGTGGCGAACTCAATTCTATTGTAAAGGATAAAAATAATGTTGATATTAGATTTGCGTTTTGTTTTCCTGATACATACGAAATTGGAATGTCACATTTAGGCTTAAAAATTCTTTACGGCTTAATAAACTCAAGAGAAAACTACTGGTGTGAAAGAATTTTTGCACCTGACAGTGATATGGAAGAAATTTTAAGAAAGAATAATATTCCGCTTTTTGCGCTTGAGAGCCACGATAGTTTAAAAGATTTTGATGCAGTAGGTTTTACCTTGCAATACGAATTATCATTTTCTAATGTGCTTAATATGTTAGATATGGCGGGTATTCCTGTTAGAAGTGAAAATCGTGGTGAATACTTAAAGGACAACCCTATAATTGTGGCTGGTGGACCTTGTGTTGTTAACCCAGAACCTTTAGCAGATTTTATAGATGTATTTGAGATTGGTGAAGGCGAAGAGGTAATGCTTGAATTCCTTGATTTATTAAATGAATACAAGGCTAAAAATGCTACGAGAAAAGAATTTTTAATTGCTGCGTCTCACATTGAGGGTATTTATGTACCAGCTCTTTATGATGTTTCTTATAATGAAGACGGCACAATAAAAGAATTTATTGCAAACGATGGTGCACCGAGTGTTATAAATAAAAGGGTTGTTTCTGACCTTGATAATATTTATTACCCTGAAAACTTTGTTGTTCCCTTTGTAGAAGTAGTTCACGACAGAGTTGTTCACGAAATTTTCCGTGGTTGTATTCGTGGTTGTAGATTTTGCCAGGCTGGTTTCTGGTACAGACCTATAAGAGAAAAATCTGTTGAAACCATAAGTAAACAAAGTCAGAAAATCGCTTGTGAAACTGGTTATGATGAGCTTTCTCTTTGTTCACTTTCAAGTAGTGATTACACAAAAATTACAGAATTACTTGAAGCTCTTTTAAGCTGGGCATCACCACAAAAAATTAATGTTGCCTTGCCATCCCTAAGGATTGATAATTTCTCAGATGAGTTAAGAGAAAAATTAGCTTTAGTGAGACGCTCAGGACTTACATTTGCTGCAGAAGCTGGCACACAAAGACTTCGTGATGTTATAAATAAAAATATTACTGAAGAAGAAATTTTAGGTACTTGCAGAAAAGCATTTGAGGGCGGTTGGACTGCAGTTAAATTATATTTTATGATTGGTTTACCAACTGAAACTGATGAAGACGTTAAGGGCATTAATGAGCTTTGTCAGAAGGTTGTTGAAGAGTTTTATAGTAATCCGAATAAACCCAAAGGTAAAACTGTTAGTGTTAGTGCTGGTGTTTCTTCATTTGTACCAAAGCCTTGCACACCATTCCAATGGGAACCACAGGCTACAAGAGAAGAAATTACCGCAAAGCAACAGCTTTTAAAAGATACTGTTACATCTAAAAAAATTTCATTCCGCTTCCATACAACTGACCAGATTTTTCTTGAAGCAATTTTTGCCCGTGGTGACAGAAAACTCTGTAATGTTATTGAGACTGCTTGGAAAAACGGTTGCACATTTGACAGCTGGGATGATAAATTCAAATATGATACATGGATGTATGCATTCAAAGAATGTGGTATAGACACTGAATTTTACGCTAACCGCCGTCGTTCTTATGATGAAATTTTACCTTGGGATCACATTAATTCTGGCATAACCAAAGAATTTTTAATAAAAGAAAACGAAAAAGCTAAAAAAGCAGAAACATCAAAGCATTGTCGAGAACAATGTAATGCTTGTGGCTCTAATAAACTGAATGGGGGTAAGTGTGATGCGCTCTGTAAGAATATGGTTCACTAAAAAAGACACTGCTAAGTATATTTCACATCTTGATTTAACCCGTTGTTTAATAAGAGCATTCAGAAGAACTGATATTCCTCTTTGGTATACGGAAGGCTTCAATCCGCATCCACATCTTGTTTTTGGTCTTTCATTGCCATTGGGTGTAGAAGGGGAATGTGAGATTTTAGATATTCGTCTTGATGATGAAAGTTATCCAAATGAACGCGTAATTTCAGAATTGAACAGGGTAACCGTTCCAGGAATTCAATTTTTAAAAATTGAAACGCCAGAATTTAAACCTTTATTTATAACATCGGGTCTTTATGAAATGAAAATTTCATCTAATAATGGTGAAAAAATAAAAGAAAATATTTTATATAAATTAAACAGTAATAATGTTTTAATTCAGAAAAAGACTAAAAAAGGTGAAATTAAAGAAATAAATGTTTCAGAGCATCTTACAAAACTTAATTTTATAAAAACTGATGATAATGATTTGCATTTTTCATTTATTTTACCTGCTGGTAATGATTTTACAATTAACCCAGTTATGTTTAAGGATGCACTTATAGCTGATTTTGCACCAGAAAATATTTCCTGGGCAATCACAAGAAATAAACTTTTGTTAAAAGACGGCACAGAATTCAGATAACTTTAATGTTTTCTACATATAAATTTATGGGTGATTATTTTGAAAAAACTCGTATTTTTATGTGCTTTAGTTCTTCTTTCTTTTTTAGTTTCAATAGGAGTTATAAATAATGAAAAGCTATCACGGGATGTATCAGATAATCTTTCTGTAAAAAATAAACCTGTTATTATTGTTGATGCTGGTCATGGTGGTTTTGATGGCGGTGCATCAACTGATGATGGTGTCAGTGAAAAAGGTATTAATCTAAATATAGCTTTATATTTAAAAGATTATTTGAATTTCTTCGGGTTTCAAGTTGTTATGACACGAGAAACTGATACTTCAACTGAAGATGAGGGTTTAACTACCATAAGAAGCAGAAAATCATCTGATTTACATAACAGAATGGCTTTAATGGAAAAAACAGAAAATTCTATTTTTGTGAGTATTCATCAGAATCACTACTCATCATCACAATATAGCGGTGCTCAGGTTTTTTATTCTGGCAATTTTAGTGAGCAAAGCTCCGTTTTAGCACAAAATATTCAAGAAAGTATAGTTTACTATTTACAACCAGGCAACACCCGTCAAATTAAGCCTTGTGGAACATCAGTTTATTTAATATACAATGCAGTTAAACCTGCAGTTTTAGTAGAATGTGGCTTTCTTTCAAACTACGAGGAAGCAGAAAACTTGAAAACAGAAGACTACCAAAGAAAAATGGCGTTTTCTATAGCTTTAGGAATTTTAAATTATTATGAAGGTCAGTGAAAATTATGGCTTCAAAACAGAAAACGGTATATATTTGCAGTAATTGTGGCTACGAATCTGCAAAATGGTATGGTAAATGCCCATCTTGCAACGAATGGGGAACCTTAGATGAAGAGGTTGTTATTTCCGAGTCTAAAACATCCAAAAAAGCTACAACTGTAATTAATAAAGGATTAAACGTGTTGAAATTAGATTCAATAGATTCGTCAAGAGAATTTCGTTTTAACACTGGTATTTCAGAATTAAACCGAGTATTAGGTGGAGGTCTTGTTAAGGGTTCTTTAGTACTTTTATCTGGTGACCCGGGTATTGGCAAATCTACTTTACTTTTACAGATTTGCAATCATCTTTCCAAAGATTTGACTGTTCTTTATGTTTCAGGCGAAGAATCAGCCTATCAACTTAAAATGAGGGCAAAGAGGCTGGGTGTAAAATCTGAAAATCTATCTGTTATGTGTGAGACCGATGCTGAAGTTGTTTGTGAGTATTTAAGAACAGAAAAGCCAGATATTGTTATGGTTGACTCAATTCAGACAATGAGTATTCCTGAGCTTTCTTCTAGCACTGGTAGCATAACACAAGTAAGAGAATGCACTAATCTTTTTATGCAAACTTCAAAAAACAATGATATTTCAACAATTCTTGTTGGTCATGTAAATAAGGATGGTAATATCGCAGGTCCAAAGGTTTTAGAGCATATAGTTGATACAGTTCTTTATTTTGAGGGTGAAAGAAATTATTCTTACAGAATTTTAAGAGCTGCAAAAAACCGTTTTGGCTCGACAAATGAAATTGGTGTGTTTGAAATGACTGAAATGGGACTTTCACAGATTGAAAGTCCGTCTATGGCACTTTTAGCAGGCAGACCAATAAATGTTTCTGGCACTTGTGTTACTTGTCTTATAGAGGGCTCGAGACCTATTTTAGCAGAAATTCAAGGGCTCGCCACAACTTCTGGTTTTGGTAATCCAAGAAGAATGGCAACTGGTTTTGATTACAACAGAATGGCTATGTTAATTGCAATTTTGGAAAAACGTGCTGGTTATTTTTTCTCTAATATGGACTGTTATTTAAATATAGTTGGTGGTTTAAGAGCGGACGAGCCCGCATCTGATTTAGCGGTTGCAGTTGCACTTATTTCAAGCCTTAAGGACATTGTAATTGATAGCGAAACTATTGTATTTGGTGAAATAGGTCTTGCTGGCGAAATAAGAATGGTAAATAATTGTGAGCAGCGCATTAAAGAATCCGAAAGACT
>JAZLAG010000034.1:0-114865 GCA_045613085.1 Acutalibacteraceae bacterium
CAACACTTTGATTTTAAAACAAAAAAAGAGAGAAGTAAAACTTCTCTCTTTTATTGTTTTTGTAATGCATACACCTTTAAAATAAAATCTTAAACGCGCTTGCACTTAAATCGCTTTACGCTGACTTTATTAGTCGTTGTAAAGAGCCTGAAGCTTCTCAAGGTGTGCTCTCTTAGCCTTTGCAGCTTCAGCAGCCTTGTTGAACAATTCTTCAGCACGCTCGGGGAAGGAACGTGTTAATGAAGAATAACGAGCTTCGTTCATAATGAATTCCTTATAATCGGTTGTAGGTGCCTTGGAATCGATTGTGAAGGGCTTTTCGCTTGCAGGGTTAAAGCGGAACATATTCCAATAACCGCAATCAACAGCCTTCTTCATTTCTTCTTGACAATGGATCATACCACCCTTAATTGAGTGCATTTCGCAAGGTGAGTAAGCAATGATAAGTGAAGGACCATTGTAAGCTTCAGCTTCCTTGATTGCTTTAAGAGTCTGGTTCTGGTCTGCGCCCATAGCGATCTGAGCAACATAAACATAACGATAGCTCATAGCGATTTCAGCGAGGCTCTTCTTAGCAATTGCTTTACCAGCAGCTGCGAACTGAGCAACCTGACCGATGTTAGATGCCTTAGATGCCTGACCACCTGTATTTGAGTAAACTTCTGTATCGAATACCATAATGTTTACATCTTCACCGGAAGCAAGAACGTGGTCAACACCGCCGAAGCCGATGTCGTATGCCCAACCGTCACCACCGAAGATCCATACAGATTTCTTAGCAAGGTAATCTTTATTTGCAAGAATTGATTTGCAGTTGTCACAGCAAGAACCATCGCCGATAGCAGCAACGAGTGCTTCAGCAGCAGCGCCGTTTGCTTCACCATCATTAACTGTATCAAGGTAAGCCTGTGCTTTAGCCTTGAGGTCATCAGAAGCTTTGTCTGATGTAAGAATGTTTTCAACTTTAGCAATAAGGCTGTTACGGATAGCGTTCTGACCTAAGAACATACCGAAACCGTGTTCAGCGTTATCTTCAAAGAGTGAGTTAGCCCAAGCAGGACCCTGACCCTTAGCGTTTACTGTGTATGGTGATGTAGCAGCTGGACCACCCCAGATTGAAGAACAACCTGTTGCGTTAGAGATGTACATTCTGTCACCAAAGAGTTGAGTAATAAGACGAGCGTAAGCTGTTTCAGCACAACCAGCACATGAGCCTGAGAACTCAAGAAGAGGTTTCTTGAACTGGCTTGAGATAAGGTTAGCTGATGAAGCAATGCCTTCTTTTTCTGTAACATTTGCTACGCAGTAATCAAATGCTGCTTGCTGAGCATCCTGGCTTTCACGAGAAACCATTTTAAGTGATGCAGTAGGACAAACGCCAACACAAACACCGCAACCCATACAATCCATAGGTGATACAGCAAGTGTATATTTGTAGCCTTTGTTTGTAACTGCTTTTTCTTTTGTAGCAACCTTTGTGATTTCAGGAGCATTAGCTGCTTCTTCTTCACTCATTGCGAATGGACGGATTGTAGCATGAGGACAAACATAAGCACATTTGTTACAACCAACGCAAGTGTCGTTGTTCCATTCAGGAACCATAACTGCAACACCACGTTTTTCGTAAGCAGAAGCACCTTGTTCGAATGTACCGTCAGCGTGATCCATAAATACAGAAACTGGAAGAGAGTCACCATTCATGTTACCAACTGGTTTCATGATGTTGTCAACCATCTTAACAAGTTTAGCTGGGCCTTCAGCTTTTTCAGCAGTAACATTGTCAGTTGCATTTGCCCAGTCAGCAGGAACATCATATTTTTTGAATGCACCGAAACCAGCGTCAATAGCTTTGTGGTTCATATCAACGATATCCTGACCTTTTTTGAGGAACTTCATAGCAGCGTTCTTCATGTAGCCGATTGCATCTTCTTTAGGAAGAACATTAGCAAGTGCGAAGAATGAAGCCTGAAGAATTGTGTTTGTTCTCTTACCAAGACCAATTTCAGCAGCTAAGTCAATAGCGTTAACTGTGTAGAGCTGAATGTTGTTCTTAGCAATATATTGTTTTGTTTCAGCGTTGAGCTTTTCAGCTACTTCAGCATCATCCCACTGGCAGTTGATAAGGAATACACCGCCTGGTTTAACGTCGTTAACAATCTTGTAGCCTTTTTCAATGTAAGCAGGTGTGTGGCAAGCAACGAAGTCTGCCTTGTTTACATAGTATGGGCTCTTGATTGGCTTATCGCCGAAACGAAGGTGAGAAATTGTAACGCCACCTGTTTTCTTTGAGTCGTATTGGAAATATGCTTGTACATATTTGTCAGTATGGTCACCAATGATTTTGATAGAGTCTTTGTTAGCACCAACAGTACCGTCACCGCCGAGACCCCAGAATTTACATTCAATTGTACCTTCAGCAGCAGTTGCTGGAGCTTCTTTTTCTTCAAGTGAAAGGTAAGTAACGTCGTCGTTAATACCAAGTGTGAAGTGTTTCTTTGGTTCAGCTTTTGCGAGTTCATCGTAAACTGCAAATACTGATGCAGGTGGTGTGTCTTTTGAACCAAGACCGTAACGACCGCCTGTTACTGTAAGACCTGTTTTGCCACATGCTTCAAGAGCAGCAACAACATCAAGGTAAAGTGGTTCACCAATAGAACCAGGTTCTTTAGTTCTGTCAAGAACAGCAATCTTCTTAACAGTTGCAGGGAGAGCTGCACAGAATTTGTCAGCAGCGAATGGTCTGTAAAGTCTAACTTTAAGGAGACCAACTTTTTCGCCTTTTGCTAAGAGATAGTCAATAACTTCTTCTGCTACGTCACAGAATGAACCCATTGCTACGATTACTCTGTCAGCATCTTCAGCGCCATAGTAGTTGAAGAGTTGGTAGTTAGTGCCGAGCTTAGCATTAACTTTGCCCATGTATTCTTCAACGATTGCTGGAACTTCGTCATAGTATTTGTTACATGCTTCTCTGTGTTGGAAGAAAATGTCTCCATTTTCGTGAGAACCACGCATTACAGGGTGTTCAGGGTTAAGTGCTCTTTGACGGAATGCGTCAACAGCATCCATATCGCACATTTCTTTGAGATCTTCGTAGTCCCAGATTTCAATTTTCTGAATTTCGTGAGATGTACGGAAACCGTCGAAGAAGTTGATAAATGGAACACGGCTCTTGATTGTTGCAAGGTGAGCAACAGCGCCTAAGTCCATAACTTCTTGAGTATTTGTTTCAGCGAGCATTGCGAAACCTGTCTGACGACAAGCATAAACGTCTGAATGGTCACCGAAAATATTGAGCGCGTGAGAAGCTACGCAACGAGCTGAAACATGGAAAACTGATGGGAGAAGCTCACCAGCAATTTTGTACATGTTAGGAATCATTAAAAGAAGACCTTGTGATGCTGTGTAAGTTGTAGTAAGTGCACCAGCTGCTAATGAGCCGTGAACTGTACCTGCAGCACCTGCTTCAGATTGCATTTCAGCAACTTTTACAGTTGTACCGAAAATGTTCTTTTGACCCTGTGCAGACCATTGGTCAACATAGTCAGCCATTGGGCTTGATGGGGTAATTGGATAGATACCAGCAACTTCTGTGAAAGCGTATGAGACATACGCAGCCGCATTGTTACCGTCCATGGTTTTCATTTTACGTGCCATTGGATTTTGCCTCCTAAAAAAATAAATTTCAAACACATCTATTCTATCACTAATTTGAAAAATTGTAAACATTAAATCGTTAAAAATTCTACAAAATTAGTGGAAAATTTGCCGAATTTTGAGAAAACAATATGGGTATAATGACATAAAAATTTACAATAGGTGAAATGGCATTGACAAATATTGTATTATTATATATAATATGAAAATCATATTATAATATGGAGTATTATAACGTGATGAATTTTATCTTTATTTTTGAAAGGAGCAAATCCAATAATGGATGACGCCGGACCTAGTATTATTTTAGCTTCAGTTGAGCCAATGCTCAATACACTTGAGGCAACTGCCAATGCAAAATCTCTTATTTGGCAAGTGCCGTTACTTGTTATTCTCATTTTAGTTAACGCTTTTTTTGCAATGAGTGAAATTGCTCTTATTTCACTTAACGATGCAAAGTTAGAAAAACAGGCCGATGAGGGCAACAAAAAAGCAAAACAAGTTTTAAAATTAACAAAAAACCCAAGTAAATTTTTATCTACAATTCAGATAGGTGTAACTCTTGCAGGGTTCTTAGCATCAGCTTCTGCTGCTACAACTCTTGCTGAAATGCTTACTGCTGTGGTTGTGAATTCAACAGGTTTAAGTGAAAAAATTATTTCACCAATTGCAGTTGTTCTTGTTACAATCGTAATGTCATATTTCACACTCGTATTTGGTGAATTAGCACCGAAAAGAATCGGTATGCAGATTCCTGAAAAAATCGCATTTAAGGTTGTAGGTGTTTTAAGAACAATCTCAAAAATCACTTCACCATTTGTCAAGGTTCTTTCAGTTTCTACAAATGGCGTTGTAAGACTTTTAGGCTTCGACCCTAATGCCTCTGAAGAAGTTGTTACTGAAGAAGAAATCAGAATGATGGTTGATGTCGGTCAAGAAAAGGGCGTTATTGAAGACGTTCAGAAAGAAATGATTAACAACATCTTTGAATTTGACGACCTCAACGCTGGCGATATTATGACTCATCGTACAGATGTTACTGCTGTTGATGTTGAAGATGATGATATAGAAAGCTTTGTAAATCTTGCTATTGAAAAGGGGTACTCAAGAATTCCTGTTTATGAGGGCGATATTGATAATATAATTGGTCTTATTTATGTAAAAGACTTACTTAAATATGTTGGTAAATCTCTTCCTGCTAAAGCAAGTCTTAAGAAAATGGCGAGAGAAGCGTACTTTATTCCTGAAACAAAATCCTGTGGTGAATTGTTTACAGAAATGAGTGCTAAAAAGATTCAGATGGCTATTGTTGTTGATGAATATGGTGGCACTGCTGGTATTCTCACACTCGAAGATTTGGTTGAAGCAATTATGGGTAATATTCAGGATGAATACGACCAGGAAGACGAAGAAATCTCAAGAATTGATGATAATACATTCACAGTTGATGGTACTATTGATATTGAAGAAATTGAGGAGCTTATTGGTAAAGAACTCCCAGAGGGTGATTATGAAACTCTTGCAGGCTTTATAATTGACCAACTTCAATTCTTACCAAAAGATGGTGAAATGAATGAAGTCGAATTTGAAAATGTCAAATTCACTGTTCTTAAGGTTGAAGAACGTAGAATAGAAAAAATCAAAGTCGAAATCACTCCGATTGAAATTGAAGAAGAGGATGACGACGATGACGATGATGAATAGGGAGCTGAAAAAAATGAAACACGCTGATATTATCAATCAGATGACACTTGAAGAAAAAGCAAGTCTTTGTGACGGGCTTGATTACTGGCACTCTCAACCTGTTGAGAGAGTTGGTATTAAATCTTTTTCTCTTAATGACGGACCTCACGGTATTCGTAAAAAAGGCAACCCTGAAGAGAATACAGACCTTTTAAAAGGTGTTCCTGCAATTTGTTTTCCGACAGCATCTGCTACTGCTTGCTCTTGGGATACAGATCTCATTTACAAAATGGGTGAAGCACTCGGGGAAGAATGTTTGAAAGAGCAAGTATCAGTTCTTTTAGGACCCGGTACAAATATTAAACGTTCACCACTTTGTGGTAGAAACTTTGAGTATTTTTCAGAAGATGGCGTTCTTGCAGGTGAAATGTCTGCAGCATTTGTAAATGGTGTTCAGAGCAAGGGGATAGGTACTTCTTTAAAGCACTACGCTGCAAACAATCAGGAAACTCGCAGAATGACAGTTAATGCAGTTGTTGATGAAAGAACACTTCGCGAAACATATTTGCTTCCTTTTGAAATTGCAGTAAAGAAAGCACAACCTTGGACTGTTATGAACTCATATAACAGAGTTAACGGTACATACGCTGCTGAAAATAAATGGCTTCTTACAGACGTACTTCGTAAAGACTTCGGTTTTAAAGGTGTTGTTGTTACTGACTGGGGTGCAGAAAACGAGAGAGTTCCGGGACTTATTGCAGGTCAGGAACTTGAAATGCCAACTTCTTCAGGTATAGGTACAAAACTTATTATTGAAGCAGTTCAAAACGGTACTCTTGATGAAGCAATTCTTGATGCCGCTTGCGATAAACTCATTGATATGGCAAAGAAAGCAGAGAGCGTTCTCGGCGATTATACATACGATAGTGATGCACACCACAACCTTGCACGTCAAATTGCAGGTCAATGTATGGTTCTTATGAAGAACGATAACAATGCTCTTCCTATAAAGAAAGATGCGAAAATTGCACTTATCGGTGAAATGGCACACACACCTCGTTACCAAGGTGCAGGTTCATCACTTATTAACCCTATTAAACTTGATTCTGCTTATGACACATTAAAAGAAATGGGTGCTAACTTTACATTTGCAGCGGGTTATACTCTTAAAGGTAAAAATAAGAAAGCAAACGAAATGGTTGCAGAAGCAGTAAATAATGCCAAAAATGCTGATGTAGCACTCGTGTTTGTAGGTCTTACAGATGATTATGAAACAGAGGGTAATGACAGAAGTCATATAAATCTTCCACCAATTCACAACACACTTGTTGAAGAGGTTCTTAAAGTTAACCCTAACACTATAGTTGTTCTTTCAGGTGGCGCATCTGTTACAATGCCTTGGGCTGACAAAGTTCCTGCAATTCTTAATATGTTCCTTACAGGTCAGGCAGGCGGTAGCGCAGTTTGTGACATTATCTTTGGTGATGTAAACCCAAGCGGTAAACTCGCAGAAACATATCCTATTGCTTTAGAAGATAATTCAAGTTACAATTTCTTCCCGGGTACATCTGTTTCTGTTGAATACAGAGAGAGTGTTTATGTGGGCTATAAATATTACGATACTGCTAAAAAAGAAGTTGCATTCCCATTCGGTCACGGTCTTTCATACACAACATTTGAATATAGCGACGTTAAAGTTTCAAGTGATAAGATTAAAGATACAGACACAGTTACAGTTTCATTTAAAATTAAAAACACAGGTGCAGTAGATGGTGCAGAAGTTGCTCAAATTTATGTAAATGATGTTGAAAGTACAATTTATCGTCCTGTTAAAGAACTTCGTGCATTTAAAAAGGTATTCTTAAAAGCAGGCGAAGAAACAGAAGTTTCTGTTGAGCTCGACAAGCGTGCATTTGCTTATTACAATGTTGAACTTGGTGATTGGCATGTTGAAAGCGGTGACTTCAAAATTCTTGTTGGTGCTTCAAGTAGAGATATTCGTCTTGAAACAACAGTTTTTGTTGAATCAACAGTTGAAGCAAAAGTTCCTGATTATAAAGAAACTGCTCCGTCATACTATGGTGCAAACATTATGAATGTTTCTGCTGATGAATTCAAAGCAGTTTATGGCAAAGAATTACCACCATCAGTAAGAGATAAAAATGCTCCGTTTACACTCCTTAATACAATAGAAGACTCAAAAGACGGCAAATGGGGCGGAAGAATTTACAGACTTCTTATAAAACTTCTTGGTGAAGGTACAATGATGTCAGGTATTGCTACTCAACTTCCTATAAAGAACTTCATTTCAATGAGTTTTGGTCTTTTCAGTCCTGAAATGGCAAAAGGTCTTATTCTCATTCTTCACGAAGATAAAATGATGAAAGGTTTAGGTATAATCTTTAAAGGTATTCCAAACCTTATTAAGAATCTTGGTAAGTTGAAGCAGATTTAATTGTTAGAAAATAGGAATTAGAGAAATTATCCTATCATTTTTAGTTTACAAAAACTTTAAATGATAGGATTTTTGCCGTTCAGCTAAAAAATTTAACCACTTACTTTAAATTTCACACATAAACAAAAATTTATGTTATAACATAAATGAAAGGAGTTGATGAAATGAAGTTTCAACTGATAATAGATGAAGAAAGCGAGGAGCTGATAACTGCAAGAGTTAAAAAACCCAATGAACTGACAGCGAAAATAGAAACACTTGTAAAAGAGTATGCAGGTGAAAGTAAAATAGTAGGCTTTGCGGAAGATGAAACAATTATTTTAGAATTACGGGAAATTGAGTGTGTTACTGTTATTGATAATAAAGTGTGGACAATTACGGAAAACGGAAAATACTTAATAAAAAACCGTCTTTACGAAGTTGAAAAAATCCTTCCTTCTTCATTTGTAAAAATAAATAAATCATCGGTTGCAAATATCAACAAAATTAAAAAATTTATATCAACTTACAGTGGTGCAGTTAATGTTGAGTTCAAATCGGGTTATACCGATTATGTTTCAAGAAGATGTTTACCACAAGTTAAAAGGAGGCTAATAAAATGAGAAAATATGTAGTTGAGTTTTTAAAACGAGGAATGAGTTTTTGTTTTGGTGGACCACTCGTGTTAGCAATCGTATATGGTATATTAGGTTTAGTTGGTGCAGTTGAAAGTTTTACAGTAGGTGAGGTTGTAACAGGAACATTTTCATCAACTCTTTTAGCATTTATTGCCGCAGGAATGACTGTTGTTTATACTGTTGATAAGCTTTCGCCGTTTTCTGCCGCACTCATTCACGGTGTGGCACTTTACCTTGACTATATTCTTCTTTATCTTTTCAATGGTTGGCTTCAATCATCAATTAAACCGATTATGATTTTTACAATTTGTTTTGTATTGGGGTACTTAGTTATTTGGGCGATTGTTTTTGTAGTAACAAGAAAATGTACAAAAAAGTTAAATGAAAGTTTAAATTAGGATACAAAATTACACCCAACAGATAATTTTAAGATTATTTGTTGGGTGTAAAAAATTATAAAGATATTAATTTGAATTTTACATCAGCATAATGCTGTCTGTAACTTTCTTTAAAACCACATTTTTTAGCAACTGCTTCGGAATATTCTGAAATTGCTGTTCCGTAGTGTGGAATTAAATTGTTTTCATAACAATATTTTGTGAAAGCACTTGTTAAGTAAGAACCATAATTCTTACCACGATATTTTTCGCTGACAAAAACATTTGCTATATCATAAATGTTTTTATATGAGTTATTTGCCATCAAGTATCCACAAAACTCATCGTTTTCCTTTATTACAAAGAATTTGTCAGTTTCGTTTTTGTATTTGATTAAAGATTCGAGACCATCCCAGTTTTCATCATCGTAATCAGAATATTTTGAAAAATCAGTTTCCAGTTGAATTGATACGTTTTCAGGAATATCAAACTCAACTAAATCGTTTTTTGAGAAATGTGCAAATACACCGAAATCTGCATAATAAGTTTTTTGTAATTTAAAATATTTTTTGAAAATAGCAGAATTAAAAAACTCTAAAGAATTAGCACCAATTCTTAATTTTTTGTAAGTTTTTGCAATCTTTTTTATGTGCGAAAAAATATCAGAAATAAGTGCTTCGTTAGTTGTTTTAACTTCAATTATCAATTCATTAAAGATATTTTCTGTTAAAACGATATAATCATTATTTGGTGTGCTATCTGTTGTGTAAATTTCAACAGATTTAATAGCATAACCATCTTTATCACTATTTACAATATTATCGCACAAGTAGAAGTTTTTAATAATATCTTTTTCTAAAAACTCTAAAAATTCTTGATTATCAACATTTTTCATTTTGTTGCCTTTCTAATTCCTAGTCCCCAGTCCCTAGTCCCTGACCTTTCCAGTATGCTTCGGAAACAATATCTTCTTAATCCTCGGCACTAAGAAGTCTATCCAAGCGTGGAAGTATGCGCCCTTTAAGACATTCTTTAATGTTTCGCCCATAATTTTTGCTTTTTTCTCAAGCCCTGGATAAATATCAGGATACATAGTAATTTTGTCACCATCAAATTTGAAAGTGAGAATTCTTTTTGCAACTGCAGAAAGAACTCTTATAGTAATGGTTAAGGTGTTTTCATTGACCCAATGAGCATCTGAAACAACTTCGTAGGTTAAATAACGCAGTTTTATTTCACCTTTTAAAGCAGTTCCGTTCATACCCACAGGGATAGTGTTTTTAAAACCACCATCTTCGGACCAGGTAAGGTGAAAACCGTAATTGTTGAAGTCGAAAGATATGTCAGTCATATTTCCGCCACGTTCGTCTAAAAAGTAAACAACAGGTAATGGTAATGCACTTACAGGAAGGTGCGCCGCTTTATTTACAAAAATCGGCTTTCTTAAAGAATAAACTTTTCCCTGAATATTTTTTTCTAAAGAACTTCTTTCTGTAACAATCGGCGGGTCTTCTGGAGTTAACTCGCATTTGACAGAGTTTTCTGTGTCAGTTTCTTCGATGAAAGCATCTTTAATATGTTTCCAAATAATATCAAGCGTCTGTTGAAGATTTGAGTTTGTACTGGTTGTAATTACACAAGCATCATAATCAGGTATAGCAATTGCATATTGTGAGTAAAGACCTTCACAACGGTATGTGTTCTCCATACCGGCACAACGCCAGAAGCCGTAACCATAACCAGCCTGACTGTCAGGCTTTGATTGAGAACCCGAGTTATCATTGTGGTAACTTGTTGCTTCTTTGGTCCACCATTCAGGGATAACCTGTTTGCCGTTATATTTACCACCATTCATATAGCAGAGAATGAGTTTTGCAATGTCTTCGGTTTTCAAAAAAAGTCCCCATCCACCAGATTCAATTCCGTCGGGAGATTTTTCCCAGGCAGGAACTTCTATTCCGAGTGGTTCATAAAGGCGTGGGGTTAAATACTCTGTAACAGACATTTTTGCAACTCTCGTAATGGCTGCTGCTGCAACATAGAAGTTATCATTTATATAACGCCAGTCTGTACCTGGTTCAAATGCCCATTTCGAATTAACAAAACGCCTTAACCAATCTGTATCACCTCTGCCCGTTGTAGGGGAGGCTTTACCACTTGTCATAGAAACAAGGTGGGCTATAGTAAGTTTTTCTAAATACTTATCTTGCTTTTTAGGTTTGTAGTCAGGGAATATATCTAGAAATTTTGTTTCCTTTGTTAAAAGACCTTCTTCTAAAGCAAAACCAAAAGCAGTTGCTAAAAAGCTTTTGCTTACAGAGTAAACCATATGTGGGTCATCTCTTGTAAGTGGTGCCTGATATGTTTCTACAGCAACTTTACCATGACGGAGAATCATAAGACTGTGAAGTTCACATTCTTCTCTTTCCATCTCGTAGAGCATTTCTCTTATAACTTTTGAAGAAATACCAACGCTTTCCGGGGTTTCGACCCTTTCTAATTGTTTTTCTAAAATTTTTTTCATAATTATAATCACTTATTTAAAAATAGGCATCGAGAAACCCCGATGCCCGCATTATTATTCAAAATCTTTATAGTCCTTAATATGCTTTGCTTCAGCATCGTCATAAATACTGATACTTCTGAGTCTTACATTTGTAAAACCATATTGTTTTTCCATTCTGTCAGCAGTTTCTTTCCATTTAGCAGAAACGTCAACAATCTTGTTGAATAAATCTTCAACTGGTTCTGGACAGCTAAGGTCAGTTGATTTTGCACCTGAAACCTCAACCATTCTCTTAAGAGCACCAGGCTGGTCCATAACAGGACAAGGACGAAGCATGTTTGAGCTGAATGGCTGACGCTCTCTGTAAGCCATAAAGATAGGGCTCTGAAGTGCATCAATAAGTGTTGCTTCTTTAATGTTAACGTTTGAGTAGTGAGCGAAAACGCAAGGCTCACAGTCGCCGTTTGCACTGATGTGGAAGTATTGTTTACCACCAGCAACACAACCACCAACATATTCACCATCGTTAAAGAAATCGATTGTGAAGATTGGTTTCTGAGAACCTTTCTCAAAACGCCATTTTCTGATTTGATTATACATAAGCTCACGTTGTTCAGCAGTTGCCATAAGCTCATTAGTAGCATCAGCACCAACTGGAACGAATGTGAAATACCAAGCAAAAATAACGCCTAAATCAATGAGGAAGTCTGCATATTCATCAGAAGCAATAACGTCTGCATTAGCTTTTGTGTAACAAAGTGAAGCACCGAAAGGAATACCACGTGCTTTGAGCTTTTCCATAGCAGAGATAACCTTTTTATATGTACCCTGACCACGACGAGCATCAGTTGTTTCTTCGTTACCTTCAATAGAAATTGTGAGTAATAAGTTACCAACACGTTTTACTTCGTCAGCGAATGCATCGTCAACTAAAGTACCGTTTGTGAATGAGATGAAAAGACATTCTGGATTTTCATCACAGATTCTTATAAGGTCTTTCTTTCTCATAAGTGGCTCGCCACCTGTGTAAAGATAAACGAATGTACCAATTTCTTTACCTTGTTTAATGATATTTGTAATATCATCATAAGTAAGTTGGCTTGCTTTTGAGTAGTCAGCAGCCCAGCAACCAGTACATTTTAAGTTACAAGCAGTTGTAGGGTCTAAAAGAATAGCCCAAGGAATATTACAATCATATTTCTTCATAGCCTCTTTTCTCAAATCATAGCCTTTAACAAAAGCACTGACAAAAGGTGGAACAAGCTTTTCAATAATATCAATATCGGTATACTCAATTATATATCTTAAGAAGTCAGCCCAAGCATTATCAGGTCTTAATAAACCTTCCTTGAGTCCCATAAGAACTTTTGTGTAAGTTTCATTATTAGATGTAAGTTTTAGTCCCTTATCAATCAATTTGATTGAGTTGTTGTTAACATCTTCTTTAAGATATTTAACACCTTTTTTTACAGCCATTTTAATAGCAGTCTCTTTAATACCCATTTTTTTCATCCTTATCTCAAATATTAAAATATATTATTCCGAAAAATCGGATTATTTACATTATTATAATGGTAATTCCCAGATTTCTGTCTGAGCACCATCAAATACAGCGTAACCGCTTAAAGACCCTTTAGCACCCTCGCCGTAAACGTGAAGTGGAATTGTGTATTTAGCGTAGGTTACATAGCCAGCCTGATTAATTTTAACCATAATGCTTGAACCTAAGTATTGAATTTCACCATCTGTAATAGTCATACCCATAAGGTCAACACTTGCAACATCAAGATAACCAACACCACGAGAGTTGTGGTAAGGAATAGTTTTCTCATCAACATTTTCCTGAACAAGAGTAACAACAAGAACTGTTTTGTCACCCTCTTGATAGGCTTTTGCCGATTTGACACCATTAGGCGAAAGGGTGAATTGTCCGTTTTTAGGAAGAAGAATCTGTGTTGTTTCACCCTCGGCATTTGTTGCCATACCATTTGAAAAGTTTAATGTTTGGTCAGTTGGTTTAACGACTGAAGCAACGAGTGAGTTTGCAACTTTCTGTCCAATAGCACCACCTGTACACTCTGTAATATTTGCTGTAAAGCTTTCTGAAT
Source organism: Acutalibacteraceae bacterium (assembly GCA_045613085.1). GTDB lineage: Bacteria > Bacillota > Clostridia > Oscillospirales > Acutalibacteraceae > DTU089. The sequence continues at coordinate 13,404 of JAZLAG010000034.1, forward strand.
GGTGCACCGCCAAGTTGCCCTTGTAGGCTTTTGTGTGGTTTATTGCATTTGTCATTTTTGAAACTATTTGTTCAGTGCTCCAGGAGTAAACTGAGCTGCCCTGAGTGGCGTTTTGTTGAGGTTGTTGTACAGCAGTAGTTACTGTGTTTTGCCAGCCACCATCTATATTTTGTGGCAATGTTGTCTCAGGGGGGAGTACAATTGCCGCGTTTGTTGAAAAAGTATTATTTTGTGGTGGTAGGGTTTCATATTTATATGAGGTATTAGTATTGTCAATTTTTTTATCATTATTGGAGGTTTTTATGTAAGCTACAGCAACCACCGTAATGCTTAAAAGAATTGCAAAAACAGAAACGGCCTGAACATATAAATCCTTTTGAGCAACCTTTAAAAGTTTTTTTAGCATTTAATACCTTCTTTGCTGTACGGTGAATATACGAAAAATTCCCGAAAAATCAACGATTGTTAAGTTATTGTTAAAAAATGATTGTGTTTTTATTTGAAAACGCAAACATATAATTATGTTACTATATATTTTCAAAAAAATCAAGTGTATTTGACAATAAATGTTATATGTGTATAATAATTATTGTATGTAATTTTTGGAAGGGAAGTTTTTATGGTTAACATTTTAGTTGTAGAAGATGATATAAAGCTAAATCAGATAGTTTGCGCTCACCTTGAAAAAAATGGTTATACTGTAAGGGGTTGTATTACCCCCGAAGAAGCTTATGATGTTATGTATAAAAGCTTTTACGATATGATAATTTCTGATATCATGCTACCAAAAACAGATGGTTTCGAATTTCTTGAGAATGTAAGAAAAGTTAATAAGAATATCCCTGTTATATTTATGACTGCAAAGGACGATTACGCATCTAAAGAAAAAGGCTTTAATTTGGGTGTCGATGACTATATGGTAAAGCCTATTGATTTAGATGAATTGGTTTTAAGAGTCGGTGCGATTTTAAGAAGAGCAAATATCATTTCAGACAAAAAAATTACAGTTGGCAGTCTTACTTTAGATGCAGATGAGATGTCAGCAACTATAGATGGAGAAGAAATACCTGTTACAGTGAGAGAATTCAATATTTTATATAAGCTCCTTTCGTATCCTAAAAAGACTTTTTCGCGTTCGCAACTTCTTGATGAATTCTGGGGTGTGGATGGCAGTACAAGTCTTCGTTCTGTTGATGTTTACATTACAAAATTACGAGAGAAATTCTCAACCTGTGAAGATTTTAAAATAGTTACAATTCACGGTCTTGGTTACAAGGCGGTGCTTAAATGAAAAAAGGCGAAAATAAAACATTAAGATCTTTTATTGCGAAAAGAGATTTACCTGAAGATATTTCATTTTTTTCGGTTAAGGGTTATATAATTGCAGTAACTGTGGCAATTGTTTTGGCTCTTATTCCGCCACTTATATTTGAATTTAATTATTCGATACTTTTTACAAAATATGGTGTGTGGTATTTCGCCTATTACATTGTGATGGCTGCTATAGCATACAGATTTATACTTCATTTTGTTAGAATAAATTATAGTAAGCACTTGCAGAAAATAAGTGAAGCTACAAGAAATGTCGCAAAAGGCGATTTCTCGGTAGAAATTGAGCTTGATGAAGCGCTTAAGGATAATTCATACATAAATATTATGTTTCGCGATTTCAACACAATGGTTGCGGAACTTAATAGCATCGAGTCATTAAAGGATGATTTTATTTCAAATGTTTCTCATGAAATAAAAACACCACTTGCGGTTATAAACAATTATACAACTGCGCTAAAAGATGAGAATTTACCCCAAAAATTAAGAGAAGAGTATATTGAAACAATCATAGAAAGCACTGAAAAACTTTCAGATTTAGTCAAAAATATTTTAAGACTTAACAAAATAGAAAACAGAAAAATATTGCCAGAGCAAAAAGAGTTTGACTTGTGTCGTCAGCTTTCAGATTGTCTTTTGTCATTTGAAAAGGTTTGGGAAGAAAAAAACATTGAGCTGTTTGTTGAGATGGAAGACAGAGTAATAGTTAATGAGAATTTTGCTTTCTTGGATGTTATCTGGCACAATCTTCTTTCTAATGCCTTTAAATTCACTGAAAATGGCGGTACAGTGTCTTTAATCCAGACTTCTGACGATGCATTTATTACGGTAAGAATAAAAGACACAGGTTGTGGTTTTGATAATGAAACCAAAGAACACATTTTTGATAAATTCTATCAGGGTGATACATCCCACACAGAAGAAGGTAATGGTTTAGGTCTTGCTCTTGTTCAGAAAATTGCAGAAAGAAATGATTATGAAATTTCAGTTGAAAGCGAATTAGGCAAGGGCACTGAATTTATAGTTAAAATTAAGAAGTAAAATTAAAGGAGACTTGAAAATGTCGGAAAAAGTAATTTTAGTGTTAGTTGATGGTATGCGTCCTGATGGAATGATGGGTTGTGGTAACCCATTTGCAGAAAAATTCATAAAAGAGAGTACATATTCTCTTACAGCGCAGACTGTTATGCCATCTGTAACGCTTCCTTGTCATATGTCACTCTTTCATAGTGTTGACCCTGAACGTCATGGTATTTTAACGAATACTTATGTTCCACAAGTAAGACCTATTGAAGGACTTTTTGACAGACTTGATAAATTTGACAAAAAATGCGCATTTTTTTACACCTGGGAAGAATTAAGAGACTTATCTAGACCTGACCATCTTCATCAGGCACTCTGCATAAATCAGCATTATCAGAGTGATACAGATACAAAAATTACAGACGCAGCAATAAAATACATAAATGAAGAAATCCCGGACTTTTTATTCCTTTATTTAGGTGAAACAGATGAAGTCGGCGGTCACGATTGTGGTTGGATGAGTGAACAATACATGAAGAGTGTAAGTAAAGCGCTTTCTTGTACAGAAAAACTCAAAAACAGTATTCCTGATGACTACACAATAATTCTTGTTGCGGACCATGGTGGTCACGACAGAAGCCACGGCGATAATATTCCTGAAGATATGACAATTCCGATTGTGTTCTGTGGTAATCGCTTCGAAAAAGGCAAAGAGTTAGTTGCAATTTCAATTAAAGATGTTGCAGTAACTATTGCAAAGCTTCTCGAAGTTTCTCCTGCAAAAGAGTGGGAAGGAACACCGATTATTTAAAAATTTTGCCTCGAATGAAAATTTGATTTTCATTCGAGGCGATTGTTATTTTTGAATTTCAGCCCCTTTATAATAATGCTTTAAGATTTCGTCATAGGTACTGCCTTGTCGTGCCATAAAGTCAGCACCATACTGGCTCATGCCTACCCCGTGTCCATAACCGCTTACCTTGAATGTAACTTCATTCTCGTTTGCGGTTATTTTAAATGCAGAGCTTCTTAAAGAAAATGCATTTCTTATTTCTTCGCCAGTTAACTCTTTTTTGTTTATCTGGAGATTCAAAACAGTTCCGGCTTTTGATGTTTTTTCTTTGCCTATTACATCTTTCAGATTGGTCTTTGAATTTATTGAAACACCAAGGTCTTTCATTATAGATATAAATTGTGATTTTGTGAAAGTGTTTGTTGATGAGTACTGTGGCGAAAGTGTGTCGCCACTGCTTTTAACACTTACTAAATATGGTAATTTTTCGCCCCATACATTTTCTGCACTTTCTGTAGTGCCAGTACATATTGCAGAAAATGCACAAAGGCAATATTCGTTTTTATATGATAAATATTCACCTTCGACCTCTTTTACGATGGTTTCTAATTTTGACTCATATTTCTGGTAGTCGTCACCCCATTTTTCTTTTCGTTCTTCTCTCGTTAAGTATCCTTGATGAGTAGCAGGGTTGTCTGAAATATCTGCACCATTTATATCAGATTTATCGGAAGAGTTTTTAAGCCTCAGACTATTTGTATAACAAGCGATTGCTTGTGCTTTTAATGCTTCTTCGTGGTACATAAGAGGCATTTCTGCTGCAACGCTTCCGCAAACATATTCAAATTCACTGACGGTTAAATTCTTCTTTGTGTTGCTTAAAAATACTGTTATACTGTCTTCAGTGATATCACCAGATGGAATTGATGTGGTTTCTTCAGTTTTGGTTTCGCTTTGAATAGCGGTGTTCAGGGTGTCTTTTGACTTGGTGATATCACCACTTAATAGTGCAACAGGTGTAATTATTAGCGAAATGAATATAAAAACGATTGAAATTAAATAATTTTTCATAATATTTATGATACCTTCCTTTTGCTTTTGTTATTGACTTTTCTTTTAATATGTTATAAAATAATATGAATTATTTTTTCATTTAATAACTTTACGATAAAAGATTGGAGTGAACATTTTGCCGACATATATTTCACCTATTCCGAATGATGCACTTTCTTCGCTTTGTGAAGAGATAAAGAAAAATAGTGCTATATCTTCTGAATACTTTGAAAAATTTGATGTTAAAAGAGGTCTCCGTAACCGCGATGGCAGTGGTGTTATGGCAGGCCTTAGTAAAATATGTTCGGTAGAAGGCTACTATATTAAAGATGGTGAGAGAACACCTATTGACGGTAAACTTATTTATCGTGGAATTGATTTACAGGATATAGTTTCAGGCTGTAGAAGTGAAAATCGCTTTGGTTACGAAGAGATTTCATATTTACTTCTTTTTGGCAATCTACCAACAAAATCACAACTTGAAAATTTCAGAAATGTTCTTGCTGCAGCAAGAGAACTTCCAGAAGATTTTATTGAGGATATGATTATAAAAGCGCCATCACCTAATATTATGAACAAGCTTGCTCGTTCAGTACTTGCGCTTTATTCTTATGATGATAATCCAGATGATTTATCAATAGAAAATGTGCTTCGCCAGAGCTTGCAGATTTTAGCACAATTGCCTACAATTATGACTTATGCTTATCAGGTAAAAAGAAGACATTACTATAAAAAGAGTATGTATATTCATCCGATTAAGCCTGAACATTCAACAGCTGAGTCAATTCTCTATACAACCCGTTCAAATCGCACATTTACAGATGAAGAAGCAAAGCTTTTAGACCTTTGTTTAATTCTTCACGCTGAGCATGGTGGCGGTAACAACTCTGCATTTGCAACAAGAGTACTCTCTTCAAGTGGTACTGATACATACGCAGCACTTGCTGCTGGTATTGGCTCTCTTAAAGGTCCAAGACATGGTGGTGCAAATATTAAGGTAGTTGAAATGTTGAACCACTTAAAGCAAGATGTAAGTGATATTACAAATGAAGGTCAGGTTGCTGACTTCCTTAAAAATGTTATAAATAAAAAAGCTGGCGATGGCAGTGGTCTTGTTTATGGTATGGGACATGCGGTTTATACACTTTCTGATCCACGTCAGAAAATTCTTAAAGCAGAGGCTGCAAACTTTGCAGAAAAGGCTGGCTTTGGTGACGAGTTTAAAGCACTCTCACTTATTGAACAATTGACACCTGAGATTTTTGCAAAAGAAAAGGGTCAGAACAAAAAGATTTGTGCAAATATTGACCTTTATTCAGGTCTTATTTATCAGATGTTAAGAATACCAGAAGACCTTTACACACCACTCTTTGCAATTGCACGTGTGGCTGGTTGGTCTGCTCACAGAATTGAAGAGCTTATTGCAGGTAACAGAGTTATAAGACCTGCTTACAAGAGTGTGGCAGTTCCTACAAAATATATCCCGCTTGATGAGAGAGAAAACTCTACAGGTGGTAACGCTAAATATGTTCCATTAGACGAAAGATAAAGATAATATAATTTTAAATTAGGAAGGATTGTATTATGAAGCGAATTAAAGGTGCTTATGAAGCAATTAAATTACGCTATTTATTGTTTGCATTTGCAGCTGTAGTACTTGTAGTATTGCCGTTAAGAGTTTACGAGCTCTTAGCGTTGATTGACCCTACAACAGGCTTTTATTTGGAAAGTAATGGTATAGTTTATTCTCTTTCTGCTTTATTAGTAGTAGCAGTTGGAGCATTTCTTGCTTTATCATTTATAAGTAAAGAGGTACCATCACCCAAGTTACCAGAGGGTAAAAATATTGTGCTTGGTGTTTCTTCTGCAATTATGAGTGTTTCATTCTTGGTGAATATAGGTTCTATTTTATTTCAGATTATTCCACCAAGCAGTCAGATGAACATTTTTATGCAAGTGTTGAAAACAAATATCTCAAATGCTGGTGGCGCATTTATTATTTTTCAATTAGTATTTGCATTATTGTCACTTGTGTATTTCTCTATATTTGCAATAAGTCATTTTAACGGACAGTCATCTTATAAGGAATATAAAATATTAGCCTTAGCTCCATTAGCATGGACTATAACACGTCTTGTTTCAAAGCTTATGAGTGCAATCAGCTTTTTAAGTGTTTCAGAGCTTCTTTTTGAAATATTTATGCTTGTATTCCTTATGCTTTTCTTCCTTACATTTGCAAGGATTACATCAGGTGTATTTACAGAAGACAGTATGTGGGGAATTTATGGCTACGGACTTTCTGCCTCACTTTTTGCTGCTCTTGTAACTGTTCCAAGACTTGTTACAATGCTTGTTGGTGGTGAAGCAGTTAAAGGCAGTGAGTTTAATTTTTCGGATTTAGCTTGTCTTATATTTATTGTTTCATATATTTTCGCCTCTCTTGGTGTTGGCTTTAACCATAGCTTTGAGGATGATGAAGAAGAGGAAAATTATGAGGCGTATGATGAAGAAGAGGAATCGATTATTGCTACAAGTTTAGGACTTCCACAGCAGATGGATGATGACTCTGTACCAATAACGACTTCAACATTAGCTTCATTAAAAAATAAAGCAAATCAACAAGAGACTGTTTTGGCAGAAATAAATGAGGAAAATGAAGGTTTAGCAGAAAATGACATTTCTCAGACAGAAAGCTATGATAGTAACGAAATTTATAGCTATAGTCCAAACTATTCTGAGGAACCTGAAACAGAGTTCACTGAATCAAATGAATCTGTTGAATATTATGATAATTATACTCCTGTTTTAACAAGCACACTTGAAGAAAATGTTACTGTTGCAGAGCCAATAGTAACAGGAGAGGTTAAACGCGGTAGAGGAAGACCTAGAAAAAATCCTGCTCCAGAAGTAGCGGAAGCACCAGCTTCAATTGTCGTACCGACAGAAACAGAGTTAACTATAGAAGAACCAGTTAAACGCGGCAGAGGAAGACCTAGAAAAAATCCTCTTCCAGAAGTAACAGAAGCACCCGCTTCAGTTGTATTACCGACAGAAACAGAGTTAACAATAGAAGAGCCAGTTAAACGTGGCAGAGGAAGACCAAGAAAAAATCCTCTTCCAGAAGCAACTGCAGTTGCCGTAACAGAGACGGTTGTAGAGGGCGTTGAGGCTATTGTTGAGGAACCAGTAAAGCGTGGACGCGGAAGACCAAAGAAGGTTCTTACTCCTGAGCAAATTGCTGAAATGGAAGCACTTGAAGCAGCTAAACAAGCTGAAAAGGAAAGAAAAGCTGAAGAAAGGCGATTAGCTGAGGAGGCAAAGCAGGCTGAAAGAGCGCGAAAAGCAGAAGAAAGACGTTTGGCTCAGGAAGCAAAGGCTGCAGAGGCAGCAAGAATAGCTGAAGAAAAAAGATTAGCACGCGAGGCTAAAATAGCAGAGAAAAAAAGACTTGAGGAAGAAAGGCGTTTAGCAGAGGAGGCTAGAAAGGCAGAGGAAGCTCGTATTGCTGAAGAGGCCAGAAAATTAGAAGAAGCAAGAAAAGCTGAGGAGGCAAGAAAAGCCGAAGAAGCTCGTCGTGCAGAAGAGGCTCGCAAGGCTGAGGAAGCAAGAAAGCGTGCAGAAGAAGAAAGAATCAGGGCAGAAGAAGCTCGTAGAGCAGAACTTATAAGAAAAGCAGAGGAAGCACGCAGAGCCGAAGAGGCTCGTGTTGCGGAAGAGGCTCGCAAATTAGAAGAAGCAAGACGACTTGAAGAAGCTAGAAAGGCGGAGGAAGCTCGTATTGCAGAAGAGGCTAGAAAACGCGAAGCTGCAAGAATTGCCGAAGAGGCTAGAAAAGCAGAGGAGGCTCGTCGCTTAGAAGAGGTGAGAAGAAAAGCTGAAGAAGAAGCCCGAAGAGCAGAGGAAGCAAGACGCTTAGAGGAAGCTCGTAAAATAGAGGAAGCTCGCCGCTTAGAAGAGGCTCGTAAGTTAGAAGAAGCTCGTCGTATTGAAGAGGCAAGAAGACAGGAGGAACTCAGAAGAGCTGAGGAGGCAAGATTAGCCGAAGAAGCAAAAAGAAAAATCGAAGAGGCTAAGCGTAAAGCCGAAGAAGCAAGACTCTTAGAGGAAGCACGAAAGGCTGAAATGGCAAGAAAAGCCGAAGAAGCTCGTAGGGCTTCAAGACCATCAATGACATCACTTGTTGATGAGCTTTTACCATCAGCATCGTCAGTTAAGTCAGAAACAACAACCGTAGATTCTTCGTCTGCAAAAAGACCTGCTCCACCGCCGATGATTTCATCTAAAAAGGGCGGTAGACAAGCAGTAGAAAAAGTGAGTGCGGTTGAGAAAAAGTCGGAACCGATAAGAAAAGCTACTGAAATAGTCACATATAAAGAAAGTGACGGAGAATACGAAATATATGAAGAGTATATTCCATTGGAAGAAACGAGAGAAACTGAGGTAGTGCCAGAGGATTTCGGTAGAATTACTTATACTGATTTCTACGATGATTTAGACGAGGTTGACGATAACTTTGTTTTCTCTGATGTACCAGAAGAAAAAGAGGATGATGGCGATTTCAATTATGGTGTTAAGGTTATAAGAAAGCGAAAAATAACTAACCAACCAAAAACAGAAGCAAAAGCTCCTGTGCAGGAGATCGTTTTAACTCACGGTAAGCCAGAGGACCTTTCTCAGATTGATGGTAAGGATATGTTCTCTCTTGCGGATATGAAAAAAAGAAACACAGGGAATAGATTTTAACGACGAAAAGGGGTAAACGATGTTTATTCAGAATATGTCGATGGCTGCACAGCAGGTTGCTATTCTTTACCTAATAGTTGCGGTCGGTTTTGTAGCCGACCGCATTGGTATTTTTAAGCAAAGCACTGCAAAAATGTCAAATGACTTATTATTTTATGTTATAACGCCGACTGTTATAGTACAGTCATTTTTGAATATGGAATTTAATAAAGATACAATAAGCTCGTTTTTAGTTGCGTTTTTATGTATGTTTGCGACACTTACGGTTGGTATTTTTATTGTAATTCCATTTTTCAGAAAAGATGGTAATGATTCTTCAATTTTTAAATATGCAGTAAGCTATGGTAATATGGGCTATATGGCATTACCGCTTTGTCAGTCGCTTCTCGGTAGCGAGGGTGTGTTTTATTGCTCAGCGGGTGTCGTAGCATTTAATATTCTTTCTTTTGTTCATGGTATATGGCTTATGAAAAAAGGTACAGATAATGACGAGGGCTTTAAGGTTAAGTCAATAATATTAAATCCTGGTGTGTTGTCTGTTGCAATAGGTCTCCCATTGTTTATTTCTGGAATTGAATTGCCACAGATAATAAATGGTGCAGTTACACATATTGCAAACCTAAATACACCGCTTGCTATGATATTTTTAGGCACATATATCGCTAATGCCGATTTAAAGGCTATGTTTAAGCAAAAACAAAATTATATGGTAGCATTTTTAAAGCTTATTGTTCTGCCAGGTATAATGCTTCTTATTTACAAAATATTTGGCATATCAGGCACACTTATTACCGCTTGTATGATTTCAGCATCTGTTCCGAGTGCAACTAATACGGTAATGTTTGCTGCAAAATATGGAAAGGATACAGGTATTGCTTCAACAGTTGTTGCATTTTGTTCGCTTCTTTCTGTGTTGACAATTCCTGTAATGATAGCATTAAGTAATGTTTGATTTAAAAAAAATACCTTTTTTCGATGCCTTGCCTATGGGTGTTTGCAAATTTTCTACGTTAAAAGAAAATCTTATTCAGTGCCGTGCAGTTTCAAGAATTCCAGAAAAAGCAGAAAGTGTAATAGTTGTATTATTTCCGTATTATCTCGGTGAAGAATATTACAATGAGCGTAATATTTCTAAATATGCCGTACCAGCTGATTACCACAAGGTATGTGGTGAATATTTAGAAAAAATTACGACTCACTTAAAAGCAAAATACAAGGAAAATCAATTTGTTTATTTTTGCGATAACTCACCAATAAATGAGGTTAAAGCAGCGTGTCTTGCGGGGTTAGGCGTTAAGGGCGATAATTCTCTTCTGATAAATGAAATTTATGGTAGCTTTTGCTTTATAGGAGAAATTGTTACTGATTTGAAAATAGAAGTCAATGCGTTTGAAGAGAAAAGTTGCCTTAAGTGTGGTGCTTGTAAGCTTAAGTGCCACTGCGAAGCAATTAGTGAGTGTGGTGTAATTAAAGAAAAATGTCTTTCTGAAATTACACAAAAAAAGGGCGAATTAACAGAGGAAGAGGGAGCACTTGTTTTAGAAGGTGGTTCTGTCTGGGGCTGTGATGTTTGTCAGGATGTTTGTCCAATGAACAGAAATGTTAAACCAACGCCAATAAAAGAATTTTTCGCGAATGCAAAGCCGAATTATAAAAATTCTTGCGACTATAAAGAGGATAGGGCTTTTTATTGGCGTAAGCAGGATGTAATTGAACGGAATCTCAGAATTATTACCAAAAATAATTATTGTAAAAATGATAAAAATCAATTATAATAGATATAAATAAATTATGGGGGTGCTTTTATGAAGCTTTTAGTAGGTATTGTAAACAGTGATGATGCAAATGAACTTCTTAATGAAATGAATAAATTGTCATTTCAGGCAACCAAGCTTTCAACCTCAGGCGGTTTTCTTAAAACAGGTAATGTTACATTTCTTGTAGGTGTAGAAGATGAGAGAGTAGATGAGCTTATAGCTGTATTTGAAAACTGTTGCTCAAGAAGAACTCAGATGGTACCTACTGCACCACCTTTTATTGGCGAGGGATTTTTAAGTGCCACACCTGTTGAGATAACAATTGGTGGTGCAACTATATTTATCTTAGATATTGAAAAGTTTATGAAAATATGATGCTTAGTATAAATAATCTTACAGAACAGGCAAAAAGCGAACTTTTAAAAACTGTTTCAGGTGGCAGGCGACCACACGCAGTTTTAATTGATGGTGGCAGCGAGATTGAACGCGAAGAAATGGCGTACTTGTTAGCTAAAATTTATGTCTGCGATAATCAGGGTGAAAATACTTTTTGTGATGGTTGTTCTTCTTGTAGAAAGTCGGATGAAAAAATTCACCCTGATATTATTAAAGTAACAAAGCCTGACGATAAAAAATTCTTTAGAAAAGAAGATGTAAAGTCAGTAGTTGAAAATTCTTATCAGACACCAAATGAAGCGGCAAAACGAGTTTTTATTCTTTCTGAGGTTCAGCTTATGAAGGTTGACAGTCAGAATGTTCTTTTGAAAATTTTAGAAGAACCACCGTCATATACTGCATTTATTCTTACTGTAGAAAATGCAAATAGTGTTATAGGTACTGTTCTCTCAAGAGTTTCGCGTTTGAGAATAGGCGACAAAAGTGATGAGGGTTCATTTTCAGAAAAAACTATAGGAATAGTCAAGAGTGTTGCAGAGGCGTTGTCATCAAATTATGAGTATGATGTTATTTTAGCAACGGCTCCGTTAGATGGAAACAAGCAATTGACTTGTGATGTTTTAAAATGTCTCTCCTTGTTTTTCAGAGATGCACTTGTTATTAAAAATGGTGGTAGTATACTTGTTAAGGATTTGGAAAATGAAGCAAAGAGCGTGGCGTATTCGTTTTCACAGGAAAGTCTGTTAAAGAAATACGAAAGTGTAAACGAACTTTTAAAATTAACTGATGGCTATCCTAATTACACGCTTTTATCAGCACAGCTTTGTGCAAAATTAAAAAATATATAATTGGAGTTACAATATGGCAGAGGTTGTTGGAGTTAAATTTAAAGAGGTTGGAAAGGTTTACTACTTTTCACCAGAATCAAAAAAATTTAACAGAGGCGATATGGTTATCGTAGAAACTGCACGCGGTGTAGAATGTGGTGAAATCGCTATGGAAAACAAAGAGGTTCCAGAGAGTGAGATTACCCATCCTTTAAAATCTATCATCCGCTTTGCAGGCGAAGAGGATATAAAAATTACAAAAGCAAACAGAAAAAAAGAAAAAGAAGCTTTCAGTTTTTGTGAAAAGAAATCACTCGAGTTGGGGCTTGATATGAAGCTTGTTGATGTTGAGTGTACTTTTGATGGTAGCAAAATGCTTTTCTATTTCACATCTGACGGCAGAGTTGATTTCAGAGAATTGGTTAAAATTCTCGCTTCAAATTTCAGGACAAGAATAGAAATGCGTCAGATTGGTGTTCGTGACGAAGCAAAAATGCTTGGGGGTCTTGGTATTTGTGGCAGACCATTCTGTTGCGGTCAATATATGGCAGATTTTCATCCTGTGTCAATTAAAATGGCAAAGGATCAGGGACTTTCACTTAATCCTACAAAAATAAGTGGTACTTGTGGCAGACTTATGTGCTGTCTTAAATATGAGCAGGACACTTATGAGTATCTTTATAAAACAACCCCTAAGGTTGGTGCTCTTGTTGATACAAGAGAGGGTAAAGGAACTGTTGTTGAAACTAATATTTTAGCGGGAACGGTAAAGGTTCAGCTTGAACGCAGACCCGAGGCAGCACCAAGTGTTTATTCTAAAAAAGATGTTAAAATTCTAAAAGATGGTAAAATTCAGGTTGATAAGAGTGAAATGGATGCTCTTAAGGGTATTGAATGATTTTTATAAAAATTAAAAATACCTATTGAAATTTTTAAAAGATGTGTTACAATGATAACAACAAAACTCCTAAGAGTTTTTTTATGAAGAAGGAGGAGAGTAACTATGGCATACAAAATTACTGACGCTTGTATTTCTTGCGGTGCATGTGCTTCAGATTGCCCAGTAGAAGCAATTTCTGAAGGCGATGGCATCTATGTAATTGATGCTGATGCTTGCATCGATTGCGGTGCTTGCGCAGGTTCTTGTCCAGTAGAAGCTCCTGTAGAAGCTTAATCTAAACTGTTGCTTTTAGCGCAATTTAAATAAAAAGCAATCCACAAATCGTGGATTGCTTTTTATTTTTTAAAAAATTATTAATTTGTTAATAAAGTCTTTGATTTTATTGAGATTTGTGATATAATCCTATGGATAATGGTGTTTTATCGCAATTTATCGAAAAAAGAGGGTTTTCAGAATGAAAAGGTTTATAGATATTACCGATTTTACCCGTGAAGAATTACGCGAAGCAATTAATCTTGTTACATTTGTTAACGGTAATCAGCATGTTTATGATAAAGAAATGCATGGTCGTACTCTTGTAACTGCTTTTTATAATGAAGACCGCAATGCAAAAATGGCTTTTACAACCGCAGCAACAAGAATGGGTGGTGCTCACTTCGATTTTACCTGTAATGAAAATGAATCATTAAAGGATGCTATAATGACAATGTCATCCTGTGGAGACATTATTGTTTTAAATCATCCTAAAAAAGGTGCGGCAAGAGCTGCTTCGTTATATGCTACTATTCCCGTTATAAATGCAGGGGACGGTGACAGAGCTTTTCCGGTAAAGACACTCGCTGATATTTCAAGCGTCTGGATGGAAAAAAATCATGTTTCAAATATGAAAATCGGCTTTGTCGGTGATTTCAGTAATAATGCACTTGTTCGTGGGCTTTTACAATGTCTTAATATTTACAAGGGTAATGAATTCTACTTTATTTCAGTTAACGGAAAGCCTATAACAGATGATTTTATAAATATTATGGACAGGCGTGAAAAACCATTTGTGGTTTATGACAATTTACAAGAGCCTTTACCTGAATTAGATGTGCTCTATATGACAAAGGTGGATAAGAAATCATTTTCTTCAAAAATACAATATGAATCAAGAAAGCATAATTTTACAATTGACGAACGCTTACTTCTTACAGCAAAGCCTGACCTTGCAATATTACATCAATTCCCAAGAGGAGAAGAGATTGATTTAAGTGTTGACAGTGACGAAAGAGCAAAATATTTCAAACAACTTAATTATAATGTTGATGCTGCTATGGCAGTTATATTAAAGCTCGTTACAAAAAGAACAGGAAGGCTTATTAAGCCAGAATTTGAAGAAACAACTCACGACTTTAAATGTCTTCGTGATGATTGTATTACATCGACTGAAAGTTATTTACCACCACTTTTCCATGAAACAGAAAATGGTGAATATATCTGTAAATACTGTGGACAAAAGTACGAAACAAAGTGATTTTATGAAAGTAAACAATCTCTTGATTATAGATGGTGCTAGTAGAATTGACGGCTACACCAAAAAACAAATTGAAATTTTAAAACATAATGTAAAGTATGAAAATATTACTTTGTTTGAATGTTTCAAAAATAAATTTGAGTTTTGTGATGGTTGCAATTACTGTGAAAAAAATGAAAAGTGCAAACACAGAGATTTAGATATCTTTTTTGAAAGTTTTGAAAAAGCAGATTTAATTGTGTTTGCTTCGCCAATTTATAATGGTACTTTTTCAGCACCGCTGAAAGCATTGCTTGATAGATTCCAGGTTTATTATACGTGTTTTTATAAAAATAATAAAACTCAGAAAATTAGAAAAAGAAGAAAGGCAGTTTTACTTGCTTCTTCTGGAAGAGTCGGTGAAAAATGGCTCGACATAATGAATGAACAATTAAAATTTGCGTGTTCTGTCTTGAATATTGAATTTGTAGGTTCTGCTCTTTGTAACTTTACAGACACAGAAGCAAATCTTAAAAAAGCAAAAAATGAAATAAAAAACATACTTGAAAGGATTGATTAACAATGAAAAGCTCAATTAAAAAGCGCATTTTTATAGCAATAGCAGTTATTGTTGTGTTTATTGTTTCTTTAATTACGGTTTATGCTTTAGAAGTTAAAGACAGTCTTTTCAATATGAACACGCCAACATTTATAAATACAAAAACTGATGAAAATATAAATGGCTTCAATATTACCGTTAAAGGTGCACTCGAAGATGAAAAGGATTATGAGGCGTATATTTTTACATTAGAGCAAAATGGTGCCTTGAGTATTAATTTTAATCATGTGGATGTTCAGGAATCAGTCCTTGAGGGTTGGCGAGTATCACTCTACTATATTGAAAATACTGACGAAGATTGGTACGAATACAGACCACTCACATATTTTGATGCATTCTGGTCAGATGTTACTTCAACCTGGGGTGAAACAGGTGTCAGAAAGGGCACTTATTGCGTGGTTGTTGAGCCAGGTCAATTCTTTATTCCAGAGGAATTTGATTTAACAGTCAGCTTTACACCTACAGAAAGCTTTGAAAAAGAGTTTAATGATACAAAAGAAACTGCTACTACTTTAAAATTAAACAGAGTAATGTATGGTTCGTCAGGTCAACGACAAGAAGGTGCAGATGTAGACTATTTCAGATTTGAACTCACAAATGATGGCTATGTTGATATGAGCTTTTCTCATGATAATAGCCAGTTGCCACAGGTAGGTTGGGTTGTTACTCTTACTACTGAGGATGACTACGAAATTTCATCCTTCGCCTCTAAATATCAGGACCCATCTCTTTCGACTGGTAAAATTAATTTGAGAAAAGGTATTTATTATATCTGTGTAGAAACTCAGGTTCAGGATGGTATGACTTACAGATTAAAGGTTGAAACTGGTGTTTCGGAAACAACTGAATTTGAAATTAACGACACACCTGAACAGGCAGAAGATTTCCCAGAGAATAAGATTGTGAGTGGTTCATTAGCACCTAAAGTAATGGGACTTGATAAGGACTATTTCAGAATTACCTTGAAAGAGGAAAGCTATATTACAATTAACTTTACTCACGAGTTTGACGAAAAAGAATTTGATGAAGATTATAACGGCTGGAATGTTCGCCTTTTAAGACCAGAAAGTGATGGTACTTATACAGAGATTGTTAAGCGTATTTCAAAATGGAACGACGAGGGCGTAAATATTACTGGTATGGGTCTTCCAGCAGGTGAATATTACATTCTTGTTGATGCCGATTCTATGAGATATACATCTGTTCCATATAGCCTTACTTATAACTGTCAAAATGATATTCTCTTTGAACATGAATCCAACAATACAAAAGAGACCGCTAATGAGGTTGGTACACTTAAGAATTACTATGGTACGCTTATTTCAACCGATATGAACTTCGACAGAGACTACTATAAGTTTGAATTGGAAGAAGACAGAAATATTGCATTCCACTTCTACCACGACTACACTAACGAAAGTGAGCTTGCTTGGATTGCAACTATTGTTGATGAAAATGGAAATGAAATAAGCTCTCTTGAATCTGCTAAGAATGAATATCAGGTAACAACAGGCGTTATCGGACTCAAGAAGGGTACTTACTATATCCTTATTGAAAATGACCTTTATTCTTCAGAGGATACTTATTGGTTCAGAATTGTTGAATAATTAAATTTATCGGAATGAGGTGTTGACTTGAAAAGAATTTTATCATTGATATTAGCATTAATGTTAGTGCTTTCTGTGTGTTGCTCTTGCAGTGCACAAAAAAGTCAAGATGATAATATTCTTTTAGTCACATCCTTTTACCCGATTTATATATTCACATTAAATATTGTTGAGGGTATTGAGGAAATAACTGTAGAGTGTATGGCGGAGCAGAATACTGGTTGTCTTCACGATTATCAGCTTTTAAGTCGCGATGCCAGACTTATTGCAGATGCAGATGCTTTTGTTATAAATGGTGCGGGTATGGAAATCTTTTTAGAGGATATCTACCATAGTGACAATACGTTAAAAGTAATAGATTCTTCTGAAAATGTTGAATTAATAGAGAATTGTGATAAAGCACATAGCGAGCACGAGGAAGAAAAAGAGCACCATGGCCATAATCACAGCGTTAATTCACATATCTGGATGTCACCGAAAAATGCTATCATCCAGGTAACAAATATCGCTGATGAACTAAAAGAGTTATATCCACAATACGAAGAAAAAATAGAAAGTAATAAAAACAGTTATATTTATAGACTTAATGTTTTAGATGAAGACCTCGCCTTAAAAGCAGAGAAGCTAAAAAATAAAAATATTATTACCTTTCACGAGTCCTACGACTATCTTGCTAAGGAATATTCATTTTCTGTTATTGCAACAGTTGAAAGTCATGAGGGTGGCGAGCCATCGGCTAAGAGACTTTGTGAATTGACTGAAATTATAAAAGAGAATAATGTAAATGTACTTTTTACTGAACCTGATTACAAGGGTTCGGCAGCAACTGTTTTAAGTAATGAAACGGATGCAGAAATTTGTGTTTTAAATCCTGTAATAAAGGGCGAAAAATCCCTTTTGGCTTATGAAGCCATAATGAGTGAAAATATGGATATTATTTTAGAGGCGGTGAGTTGAGTGTCATCACAAAATGGTTGCGGACTTTGCAAAATTTCCGTAAAAGATGTTGGTGTAAAAAAAGGCAAGGATGTTTTGCTTTCAAGTGTATCGTTCGACCTTTTTTGTGGTCAGCTTACTGCATTAATTGGTGTTAATGGTGCTGGTAAAACAACACTTTTAAAATCTATCCTTAATGAAATAAAGCACGATGGAACAATAAGCTTTGAGTCGCATCATGGCGAAAAAATCAGTAATATAACAATCGGTTATGTTCCACAGCATTTAGACTTTGACCGCTCTGCACCAGTAAGCGTTGAGGATTTTATGCTTATAGGCAGAACAAATAAGCCTGTTTGTTTTATGAAAGATAAAAAGCAAATTAAAGCTATTGACGAAGCATTAGAAATGGTTGGTTGCAGTGAATTAAAAAATAAAACACTCGGAGTTCTTTCAGGTGGTGAAATTCAAAGAATAATGCTGGCAAGTGCCTTGTATCCGCTTCCTGAATTGCTTATTCTTGATGAGCCTGTTTCAGGCGTTGATGCTAAAGGTAGCGAAAAGTTTTATGAAGTTATTGCAAATTTAAAGAAAAATTATCACATAGCAATAGCAATGGTTTCACACGACCTTGGTATTGTCAAGGAATATGCAGATAATGTTATTTTAATAAATAAATCTGTTCTCAAAAGTGGTAATGCTGAAGAAGTATTTTCTTCACCTGAGTTTAAAGAAAGCTTCTTTTATGGATTGGATTGATAAAGAAAATGTCTTTTATATATAACATTTTAGATGTGCTTCTGCCATTTTCGTGGGCAGACTACAAATTTATGAAAAATGCTTTTCTTGCAATTATTATTATTGCACCGCTTATGGGGATTTTAGGCACAATGGCGGTAAACAACAAAATGGCGTTTTTCTCAGATGCCTTAGGGCACAGTGCTTTAACGGGTGTTGCACTTGGTGTACTTTTAGGCATAAATAACGAGCTTATTTCTCTTGTAGCTTTTGGTGTTTTGCTGGCACTTATAATTACAAGAGTTAAAAATAAAGGTAACGCTTCAAGTGATACTGTGATAAGCGTATTTTCTTCAACTGCTATTGCACTTGGTCTTTTAGTGCTTTCATATGGCGGTGGATTTTCAAAATATTCGGCTTACTTGGTTGGCGATATTTTAAGTGTTACACAAAGCGAAATTTTATATTTATTTATCGCGTTTGTTGCGGTTGTTATAATCTGGTCTCTGATTTATAACAAATTACTTTTAATTTCAATTAATCGTGAGCTTGCCGCAAGCAGAGGTATTAAAACTATACTTTACGAGAATCTTTTCGTTATGGTAGTTGCAGTTGTTGTTATGCTTTCAATTAAGTCTGTGGGAATCTTGCTTATAAACTCATTGCTTATTCTTCCTGCGGCGATTGCAAGAAATATATCAAAAAATTCGAGAAGCTATTTAGGCTTTTCGGTGCTCACATCACTTTTTTGTGGTGTCGGTGGACTTGTTACTTCGTTTTATACTGATACATCGGCTGGTGCAACAATAGTAATGGCACTTGCAGTTGTGTTCTTCGTTACTTATATGATAAGAAAGAAATGAGAAAGGATTAGAGAAAGATGTTATTTTCACAGGATATAGGTGTTGACCTTGGTACTGCCAACACATTAGTTTTTGTTAAAGGTAAGGGTATTGTTATTCGTGAACCCTCGGTTGTTGCGGTTGATGAGAGAACTAACCCGAAAACAGTTGTTGCCGTTGGTGCAGATGCCAAAAGAATGATTGGTAGAACACCAGGCTCAATTACCGCAGTAAGACCACTTAAAGATGGTGTTATTGCTGACTTCGATATGACCTCAGATATGCTTAAAGAATTTATACGTAGAGCTATAAGTGGTTCTCCTTTTAACAGAGCAAGAGTTATGATTTGTATTCCATCTGGTGTTACAGAGGTTGAACGCCGTGCGGTTCACGATGCTGCAAAGAGTGCGGGTGCGAGATATGTAAGTCTTATTGAAGAGCCAATGGCGGCAGCTATTGGTGCGGGGCTTCCTGTTCTTGAAGCAACTGGTAGTATGATTGTTGATATCGGCGGTGGTACAAGTGAGGTTGCAGTTATTTCGTTAGGTGACATTGTTACTTCTAAGTCAATTAAGACTGCTGGTGATAATTTTGATGAAGCAATAATTTCTTATGTAAAAAGCACATTTAACCTTCTTATAGGTGAAAGAACCGCAGAGGATATTAAGGTGAAATTAGGTTCAGCTTATCCATATGAGGGTGAGGCTGCTATGGAAATTAAGGGTAGAAATCTTATAGATGGTCTTCCTAAATCTGTGGAAATTACAAGTGCTCAGGTAAGACAGGCTTTAGCTAATCCTGTTGACCAGATTCTTGACTCCATAAGATATACTCTTGACAGAACTCCACCGGAGCTTTCAGCTGATATTTGTGAAAGAGGTATTATGCTCACAGGTGGCGGTGCTCTTTTAAGAGGTCTTGACAAGCTTATTGCAACTGAAACCAATATGCCTGTCCGTGTTGCGAAAAATCCACTTGATTGTGTTGTTAATGGTACTGGTATTTGTCTTGAAAAAGACTTCCTTGGATTTAATAAAAGAGGTTAAATATAATGAAAAGATTTCTGCAAAGTGCAAGCTTTAAGCGACTTGCCTTAATACTCGCGGTAATTCTTTTAGGCGTAATCTGTGCGGCGTTTTCACATAATGCGTCGTCACCATTTACTACGGCTATGAGCTTCGTGTTTACTCCGATACAAAGACTAGCCGCAAGTTTTTCTGAAGAAATGACAGGTCTTTCTGCTTCTTTTACTTCTTCGTCAGTTTATTTGGAACAAATCGAAGAACTCGAAAATCAGATTTCTGATTATAGAGAGCAGTTAGCAGATTATGAAGAGTTAAAGCAAAAAGTTGTAGCTTACGAAGAATTCTATGATATAAAGGTACAAAACCCTGACTATCAGTTTGCGTATGGTACAATCGTTTCAAGAGATGTTGCTGACCCCTATGGCTCTTTTGTTATAAATGCAGGTTCAACCTCAGGGATTGAGGTTAACGACCCTGTGATTTATGGCAACTATGTTGTAGGTGTTGTTAAAAAGGTTAATTTATCTACAAGTGTTGTTTATACAATTTTAGACCCAAGAGTTAATATTGGTGCTTACGAATCTGCAACAAGAGAATACGGTTATGTTTCAGGTGACAGTAAGCTTTTAAAGGATGGGCTTTGTAAATTACAGGGTCTTGAAAGAAATAGTTCTATAGTCAGTGGTGGTGTTGTCTGTACCTCTGGTGCAGGTGGTGTATTCCCTCATGGACTTATAATAGGCGAGGTTTCATCTGTAACTACTGATGAAATTACCACCTCAACCTATGCAACCTTAAAGCCATACACAAAGATTAATGAGCTTACCGATGTGTTCGTTGTTACATCGTTTATTGGTCAGGGTGAAAGTAATATAAAAGAATAAAATTAATCAAAGAGAGGTGAAATGTATGAATTACGATAATAATAAACCTAAAATTAAACGAAGAGTTATTTTTGTTGTACTTATAATTATTACTGCAATAATTCAGAATACTGGTACTCGTTTCAATGGTATGTTTTCGGCTCATACATTTCTTCTTATACCTTTAGCGGTTTCAATTTCTATGTTTGAAAGAGAAATAACTGCAGCTGTGTTAGGTGCCTTAGCAGGTCTTTTGTGGGATTTATCTTCGGGAATTGACGGATATAATATGCTTGTAATTATGTTGATTTCAGCGGTTTGCAGTATTTTGATAAGCAGACTTATGAGAAATAATATTGTTACCGCATTAGTTTTGAGTGTAAGTGCAATAGCGGTATTTATATTTCTTTATATCATGATTTATATAGTATTCGATGGTGGTGGATATCCACTCAGTCAAATATTCAGATTTTATTTGCCATCCTTTATTTTGACATCGGCATTTATACCTATTTATTACTATTTAATAAAAATGATTTTCAATTCAAACAGAACTGTAGAAGAGTATTAAATTTTTAAAAGGTGAAAATAAATGACAAGAGAGCAAAGAAAAAGAAGGACGCAAATAGGTGTAGGCATTATAGTTGCAGTTTTTGTCTGCCTTGCATTATACCTTGTGAAAATACAGATTATTGATGGTGCTGAATATAAAGCGGCGAGTGCTTCATTGGCAGTTTCTAAAACTACTGTAAAGGCATCTCGCGGTGAAGTTTATGACACAAGTGGTAATCCACTTGTTACAAACAGACAAGGTTATGACCTTGTGTTTAAGTATGCAGATTTTCCGTCTTATAAAGACCAGTCTGCTCGCAATAAGCTTATAAGTAAGCTTATAAATCTTTTTGAAGAAAACGATGCTATATGGCTCGACAGATTACCGATTGTTTATAACAAAAAAGGTAAATTGGTTGTTGATAAAGAAAAACAAGCTGAGTTTGAATATATGGTTTCTGAAAATATGCTTGAGCTTGAAAAAGGCGTCAAATCAACTCCCGAGGAATGTCTGAATGCACTTATAGAAAGATATGGCTTAGAGGGTTATGATAGACAAGAGGCAAGAAAAATTGCTTCTGTTTGCTTTGGTATGAAATATAATGGCTTTTCAGTTCCGACACCTTACACTTTTGCAGAGGATGTACCAGGTGCATTAGTTTCTGTTGTGCTCGAAAACAGTAATGTTTTTATGGGTGTTGAAGAGGAAAGTGTAACATACAGAGAGTATTCAAATACAACGGCGTTTTCACATATTTTGGGCGTTGTAGGTTCTATTAGTGCCGAAGAATACGAATATGAAAGACTTAAATTGCAACAAGCCTTGAATAATGATGAATTAACAAAGGCTGAAAAGGATTCTCTCCAGAATAATGCTTATTCACTTAACGACAAATACGGTAAGAGCGGTATAGAAAGCGTTATGGAAGAGCACCTGAGAGGTAAAAATGGTATAAAAACCACAACAGAAGCAACTGATGGAACTGTAACTGAAAGCTATCTTATAGCACCTGAGCAGGGTGCGACAGTTATTACTACAATTGAGTCAGGTCTTCAGGTTGTGGCACAAGAAGCTTTAGCAAAAGCATTAAGACAAAATAAAAATCTACCGTATTTCGGCGAAGCTGGTGCAGTTGTTGTTCAGAATGTCAGAACAGGAGAGATTTTAGCTTGTGTATCATATCCGACTTATGATATTACAAAATATTTTTCTGATTACAGTAAGCTTTCAAGTGATGGTGATAGCCCACTTTGGAATAGAGCACTTCTCAGTGCCTATGCACCAGGTTCTACAATGAAGCCAGCTATGGCTATAGCTGGGCTTAGTGAAAATAAGATATCTTTAGATTCAACATATGACTGTACAAATTATTATACCTGTGAGGACCAGACCTTCCAATGCTTAAGCCGTCATGGATATTTAAATGTTACTTCTGCGCTTGAAAAGTCTTGTAACATATATTTCTTTGAATTAGGTAGAGAATTGGGCATTGATAAAATGAATAAATACTCGACTCTTTTAGGCTTAGGTCAGAAAACAGGTATAGAATTACCAGAAGCAACAGGTGTTCTTGCGAGTGTTGCAAATAAAGAAGCTAATGGTCAGACATGGAACGCTGGTGATACTGTTCAGGCAGCAATCGGTCAGTCAGATAACTTGTTTACTCCAATTCAGCTTGTAAATTATTGTTCAACTATTGCAAATGGTGGTACAAGATATAAGCCGTATATAATTAAATCTGTTCTTTCTGCTGATTTGTCAGAGGTTGTTTATGAAACAACACCTGAGATTTTAAATACTCTTTCAATCAGTGAAAATAAGCTCAATATTGTAAAACAAGGTATGCGACAGGTGTTGACAAGCCCTGAAAACAGTGCTTATTATATATTTGAGGATTGTATTGTTGAGGCTGCGGGTAAAACTGGTACATCTCAGCTTAAAAGAACTACTGATGATGGTACGGTGGTTGACTGTAATAACGGTTTCTTTATTACTTATGCGCCTTATGATGACCCAGAAATTGCAATTGCTGTAGTTGGTGAGAATGTTAAATCAGGTGGTGGTATTTCTACTGTTGCGGTAGAAATTTACAACTACTATTTCAGTCAAAAAAGCAAGTATGAAGCACTTAATAAAAACAATGTTTTAATTCCATAGGAGTGAAAATATGGCAGTTATAATGGTAGCCTCAGCAAAGGGTGGCGTGGGTAAATCCTCTTTGTGTGTAGGGCTTGGTAATGTTCTTTCTGAGCAAGGTAAAAAAGTTCTTCTTGTAGATATGGATATTGGTGTGAGAAGCCTTGATTTGCTCCTTAATGTTGCAGAAAAAACAGTTTATAATTGGGGTGATGTGTTACTCAATAACTGTGACCCTAACAAAGCGATAATCAGCGTTTCTAAAAATTTAGCGTTGCTTCCTGCGCCGATTTCTTTAAATGACGATTTTAATGCGGATTTAATGAAAAACTTAATAGAAACCTATAAAAATCATTTTGAGTTTATAATTCTTGATTCACCAGCGGGCGTTGAAACGGGCTTTAAGCTTTCTTTAAAGTGTGCCGAGCAGTGTTTAATTGTTTCTACACCTGACCCTGTTAGTGTCAGAGCAGCATCAAATGCTTCGGATTTTGTAAGAAAATCGGGTGTTGAGGATATAAGACTTATAATTAATCGCTTTGATAAAAAACAACACAAATTTATTTGTGTTGATGATATTATTGATAATATCTCTGCAAGATTTTTAGGGATTATACCTGAATCAAAAGATATAGCACTTACTGCAATAGGAGAAGAGTTGCCTTATGACTCGAAAGGTAATATGGCATATTCAAGAATTGCAAAACGACTTATGGGTGAAAATATACCATTCAGAATTAAAAATATATAGTTGACATTTAAGAAAAAATATTTATAATATGTTTATACCCGAATTGTGCACGATTTTTGGTATTAATAAAAACAGGGGAGCTGGCGGGACGCTGGCTGAGATAGAAAACATTCCTTTTCTGACCCTTTAAACCTGATGCGGATAATGCCGTCGTAGGAAGAAAATAGTTGTTTGTTTTTGTTTCTCTCTATGGTGGAATTATCGCCGTAGGGAGATTTTTATTGGAGGTCTTAAAATGACAAACTTAACAAAAAAACAAAAAAACAGACGACTTGCAGAAAGTGCATTGATGCTTGCACTTTCAGTGATTTTATCGGAACTTGCTGTGTTTTCCTTGCCTTTTGGTGGTAGTGTTACACTTTTTAGTCAGGTTCCGGTAATACTTGTTTCATATCGTTATGGAGTGAAATGGGGACTTACAACAGGTATTGCTTTAAGTGTAATTCAGCTTATTTTCGGTTTACAGAATTTTTCTTATGTAAGTGGCGTAGTTGCTTTTTTAATTCTTGGGTTATGTGACTACATAATAGCTTTTTCGGCTTTAGGCTTAGGCGGAATGTTTAAATATAAACTGAAAAATGACGTTCTCGCAATTTCACTGGGCGGTGTAGTTGTAAGTGTCATAAGATTTATCTGTCACTTTATAAGTGGCGCTACTATCTGGAAAGAATATGCAGGTGATTTACCAGTATTTGAGTATTCATTTAAATATAATGGTAGCTATATGTTACCTGAACTTATAATAACAGTAGTAGGTTTAGTTGTTTTAACAAGTATTTTCGACTTGAATTCTATAGAATTGAAAACGAAAATAAAAAAGAAGAGTAAATAAAAGTAAATAATTTGTAAATCTCCTTTGAATTTTAAGAAAAAGTTTGAAATTTACTGCGGTTAGTGGTAGAATAGATAATTGATAAAATTCAAGGGAGGTTTTTTTCTTGAAAGACGAAAAAGAAATAAATACTTCTTCTGAAAAATCAAGTGAGGAATTAGAAGCTGCGCTTGATAAAACAGAGGATTATGCTGATGAAAAATTAAATGATGAATTAGAAAAGTTAGCTGAGACATTCAGAAATGAGCTTAATAAAGCAAAAGAGCAAGGTGCAGTCAAAATAGGAGAAGTTGCAGTTGTTGACGAAAATAACAATGTGATTCCTGAGGAAGAGCTTTGTGAATGTTGTGGCGAAAGACGAAAAAACACAGAAATTTCAGCGAATTATGCTTATTGCACTGAATGCAGAGAGTTAATGAAGCGTTACCCTATAAGTTTTGCAAGTGTAGTTATTGCAGTTGTAATGATTGTTATAGCAGTAACCGGTGTTAGTAGCTTTTTAACTGATTTCACAGGGTACAACAGTGCTTATCTTGCGAAAAAAGCAGAGAGTGAAAATCAAAAAAAATCAGCAGTAGAATATTATGACAGTGCTATTTCTTATTTTGAGGAAAAAGATATTGTTGCTAAAAAACTTTATAAAGATAGTGCAATCAATGTATTCAGGACATTACCTAATGGTGTGAACTCATTCAAAGCAGTAGCTGATAAAATTGATACAGCACTTTCGGATTTTGAAGCAAAGCTTCCTATTTATAGCAGTTATAAGAATTTAAGAGACAGAGCTCTTATTATGTATGAAACGTTTAATGCTTTCTACGCTGTTCTTAATAATTCTGAGTATGGCACTATTAAGGCTGGCGATAAAGAGAAAATAGACACTGTTTTAAAAGATATAGGGGCTCTGGCAGATAAAGAACTCACAATAGATTCTTTGTCCGGTGGCGAAAAAGAAAAGGTTACCTATGATACAGCAGCAGTATTATTTTCTCAATTTATGTTCTGTTATGCTTATGAGGATTTCGATACAGCTTATACCTGTCTTGAAACACTCTGGAATGAATATCCTGAGTTTGTTCAGATGTATGGCTATGAATTTGCGACTATTGAGGTTCAGTCAGGTAATTTTAAAAATGCCGTTAAGCTTGCAGATGCAGTAAAAGCGAATAACGCAGAGGATAGCTATCCTTATGTTATTTATGCTTATAGCGAGCGTATGAAAGGGAACTTCGACAAGGCGCTTGAAAAGGTTGAAGAGGGTCTTTTGATAGACAAAGAAAATCCTGATTTATATAGACAAAAGGGCATTGCCTTAATGCTTAAAGGTGAAACCGAAGAGGCAGTAAAAGCTCTTGAAACAGGCTTGGGTTATAGTGAATATGGAGTTTTATACTACACATATCTTGTAGCTTTGACAGAGCTTGAAGATACAGAAAAGATTGAAAAAGTTAATGGTGTTTTAGAAGAAGCGGGAATTGAAGCACCTGAAAGAATACAGAAATATATTGATGGTAAATTAACATTGAAGCAATTATTTATGGAAGGTACAGGTGATATAGAATGACAACTATTTATGTAGCAACAAGAATAATCACCTATTTTGGTACCGAATTAAGAGTTTTTTGGGAACAGCTTGTTTTAAGATTTTTCAAGGTTCCACAGGAAGACACAAGAACCTTTAAGTCGTCTGAAATGTGTGGTCACATTGAGCACGAATTAACAAACAGTCTTGCAAGTTCTTTTTGGATTTGTTTTTTGCCATTCTTTATGAATTTTGTTTTAGGTTGTTGCATGTTACTTACAGGCTCTTACCGAATTTTTTATATTGGTGATGTCTCAGTTGTAGGCTTGCTTTTCCTATGGACTGGAATTTCGCTTATTAGTAACTGTGCACCATCATTTGAGGATGCTTTGTCTTTTAAGGATTATCTTTACAAAAAAGAGACGAATATCTTTTTTAAAATTCTTCTTACACCACATTTTGCAGTTTCTTATGCTTGTGCATTTTTAGAAAGATATTCTGTTACGTTTGTTTTAGCAATTGTGTTCGCTTGGGTTTTCCCAACATTAATGAGTTTTGCATTCCCACTTATTAATCAGGTGCTTAATTAATGATAAAGGGCTGTAAAAAAACGCTAAGTTTTTTTACAGCCTCTTTTTAGGGGATAGGAAAAAAAGATGCAGAACGGACAAATCGAACAAAACAAGGCTTCAATCTTGTTTTTGCTTGCCCGAAGGCGTACATAGGTACGTCGAGTGGTGAGATTTGTTCGTAGCATAAAACGAAAAATTTTTTGCAATTTTAGTTTTTTTTGATAATTTATAGGGGTTCTTACAGCTATCTGCACTGTAGTAACCCTTTGATCTATATAGTTTTATGCGGTCTGCGCTTTTTTTTACAGCCCCTTATTTACATTATTTTTTCTGTAAGAATAATCTTATCACTATCTGTAAATGTTGCAATAATTCCGTTTCTGTGCCCTGTTGCATAAATCGGAACTTTTGCAACCATTGTTAAATTCCATTTAACATTCGGGTAAATTTTACCTAGAAAGTTTGTGCAAATAGCAATTTCAGGTTTAAGTTGTTTCAAAAATTTCTGCGAAGATGATCCATAATAGCCGTGATGCCCGATTTTCAATAAATCGACATCGCCAATTTTTTCGCCATAAAGCTGTTCAAGTCCAGAAGTTTTTGTGAAGTCAGCGGCTAAAAATGCTCTTTTATTACCTTTTGAAATTATTACGCCTACGCTGTTTGCATTTTCTCCTTTGCCATTTAATTCTTTTGGTGTAATAGTATTAATAAATTGTAATTTGAAATCACCAAAAGAAAATTCCCAATCAGGTAAATTTTCAATTAAAACAATATCTTTTTCTTTCAGTGCTTTAATTATATCGTTGTAGGTTGCAACATTGTCCCAACCGTCTTGTTCTAATTCGGTGGCAATTTCTTTGTTGTATTTTTTGAAATATGCTCTGCCTATTTTTATTTCGTCATCACTTATTATTTCGTAAAAACTACCAATGTGGTCGTAATGGTTATGAGTACCTAAAATAAAGTCAAGGTAAACTTCACCGGTTTCATTTTTTGCTACTTTTTTTAAGTATGAAATAACTTCATCTTTATAGCCTTCGTAAGGTGTAGTTTTTCGTGGGTTTTCGTCACCTTCGCCAGAGTCTATAAGAGCGAAATGTCCGTTGCTCTCAAGTAAAATACAATCTGAATTACCTGTGTTTAAAAAATGAATTCTGTCATTTCCGTTACTGTAGCTGAAATCCTCGGTTGTTATCTCAAAATTCTTTTCATACTTATTGCAAAGGACAAGAGTTAAAATATCTAAACTGAAAACAGAAAACATTACAAATGATATTATTATTGTCGCAATAACGCGGGCTAGTTTTTTCTTATCCATTTTCAGCACCGCCTTTTGCTTTTTCTTTTAATGAAAGTAATATGTTTAAAATAATTGCAATTAAAATAGTAATAAAAATATTTGCAAAAACAGAAGCTACAAATATTAAAACGAGTGAAATTATACTTAAAATACCTTTTTTGAAAGAAATACCAATTTTACCCCAGGGCACTTGTTTCCACGCGTTTACAATAAGCACAACTGCAAGTGAATGAACAGGAATTCGTGATATAATTTCATCTAAAAAGAAAGAAGAGTAAATTACAAGTAGTACTGCAAAAATTGCGGAGATTAAAGAGAAACCACGGATTTCGAATGCTCTTACGGGGAAACCGCCGGAAATACCGGTTAAAATTGTTGCAGTACCTTGTGAATTAGTTCTTGTTTTATTATGCGAGAAAAACAAAAGTAAAAATCCTATTGCGAGAACACTTTGAAACGCGTTTATATATGCGGATTGAGAGAATAAAAATTCGTCATTGAAAGACGGTAAAAAGAAAGAAAGTTTATCTTGTGTTATAAAGTCTGAAAGTTGGGACACTTCGTTTATCGGAGTGTAGTTTTTGTCAGAATTAAGAATTAAATTTAAAATTAGCGGTACTATTAAAGCAAAACTTTCTGCTGGTAAATATTTATTTGCTTTTCTGAATTTAAAAGGGTAGGTAATCATAGCGAAAAGTGTTATTGTACCGAAAAATACGCCACGCCAGTTAGGGTGAAACCCTAAAGAACGATAGTTTTTAAGAATTTCAATTACTGTAAAACCTTCTGCACCTATTCCGAAATAATGAGTAGTTAAAAGCGCAGTGACAGAGAAAGCAAGACTTAATGAGATACCGCTTTTTACAGCAGGGTGAAATGTGAGTTTTTCGCATCTTTTATTTAAAAAGAGAAAAATCAATCCGCCACCAATTACTGTGAAAGGTAAAAGTGAATTTGTACCCGAAGCTAAAACTAAAAATAGTGGTACTATAAAAAATGTATCGGGTGCAAAAATCTGATTTTTTAAACTTACTGAAATAATAATTGAAATTATTGCAGTAGTTAATGCGTACCATATATTAAGTTGTAAAGAAACTGCAAAACAAAGTGAATAAGAAAAAACAAAAAGATATGCAGTTATACCGTAACTTAAATTTTTTATAAGGTTGTTTTTTTGAAGCATTTAATTTATTTCCTTAATATTTTTTAGAAATTCAACGGCACTATTTTACATTAAAAATCGTAATATAACAATAGTTTTTTCAAAAATATAGAAATTAAATTGTTTTGTTTCTTTTATTCTATTGACTTTTTCAGAAAATCATTCTATAATGAAACAGATTTTGAAGAATGGAGTGGGATTACTATGAAATTAACCCCTGCAATGAAAATTATTCTCGCAGTTGCTGCTATTTGCATTGCAATTACACTTATTACTACAAACAATATTGCTACTGTTATGGTGCTTTTTGGACTTAACTCAACACCAGCAGTGGTTACACAACAAGGTACTGCTACACAAGGTACCGTTCAACAAGGTGCACAAGGTGGCTATGTTGATAACTCAGGTTCTCAGGGAACTACACCAGACAATTCTGGTTCTACATCTACAACACCTGATGCTACTCAGCCAAGTGGTGGCGGAGCAGCTACAACACCAAGTGGTAATACTGGTTCTACAGGCTCAACTGGTTCAACTAATAGTGGTGACAGTACTGCAACACAAAAGCCAGCAGGCGACAGTGGTGCTGCTCAATCAGGTAAAATGTCAACTGAGCAAATAGTTGACCTTTATAAAAAAGGTATGGATAAAGTTCACACAAGTGCTAAAACTGCAGTTCGTGTTAAAGACGGTGCTATTAACTACAATGGTATTGTTGAAGCGGGTGCTCTTTCAAGTGCGGCTTCTTCACTTATGGGTATGTTTATGGTTGCTGATGAAGCTTCTATCGAAGTTAAAAATGAGGAGTGGGATAAAGCTAATGTTCCACCAAAAACTTGTAACTTAACAGCAGCAGGTGTTAAGAGTGCTACTTGTGAAGAAAAAGATGGTAAATATATTGTAACTATTGTTGCAAAGGATGCTGTGAATCCAAAAGCAGGTGCTGATGGTATCGGTTCTGTTATTGATGTTATTGAAGAAGAACAGATTACAGGTTCAATCAGTTCTGTTCCTGGTCTTTCACTCAGTAATATTAGTATTGCTTATGAAAATGTAACAGTTGTTGCTACAATTGATAAGGCTACAGGTAATATTGAAAATATTAAAATCAATGCTCCTTGTGTGCTTTCACTCAGTGCAAAATTACTTGTTGCAAGTATTGATAATGCAAAGGTTGGTATTCAGGTTATTTCTGAATTTGCAATGACTTATTAATCTTTTAAAATTACATAAGACAGCATCTGCTAGTCAGGTGCTGTTTTTTATTGGAAGTGAAGAAATGCTCTCTTTTGAAAAATTAAAACAGTCTTTGTGCTCTGAGTTAAAAGATATTGATATTAATATTTTTGACGAAGTATCATCTACAAATACACTTTTAAAAGAGCAAGGTAATAATAAAAATGAGTGGTGTACCTATATTGCTTCTTTGCAAACAGGTGGTAGAGGCAGACTTGGCAGAAGTTTTTATTCGCCAGAGGGTAGTGGCGTTTATTTTAGCATTCTTTTAAAACCAGAATTAGAAATTGAAAAGGCTATTTTAATTACTACTGCCGCTGCAGTTGCAGTTACTAGAGCATTAGAAAAGCTTGGTTGTGATAATGCTCAGATTAAATGGGTTAACGATATATTTGTTGACAATAAAAAGGTCTGTGGCATTTTAACTGAAAGTGTTATTAATACCGAAACGAAAAAATTTGAATTTGCAGTGTTGGGCGTAGGAATAAATCTCTTAAAGCCTAAAGAGGATTTTCCAGACGACATTAAAAGTATTGCGGGTGCAGTATTCAGTAACGAAAAGCCAGACATTAAGGAACGCTTCGTTGCAGAATTTCTTAACGAGTTTTACAAAATTTATATAAATTTAAGTGACGTTGAGTTTATGGAAGAATATAAAGCAAAGTGCTTTTGTATAGGTAAAGAAATTTCTGTGATTTCAGGTAACTCAGTAAGACTTGGTACCGCAATTTCAATTGATGATAATGCGAGGTTACTGGTAAAATTTTCCGATAATCACACTGAATTTATAAGTAGCGGAGAAATCAGTATTAAAATATAACAAAAAATCATAAAAAACATTATAATAGTTGCTAAAATTTTTCAGTTTCTCTTGCAATTGGAAAAATAGTGTGGTACAATGCAATGTGTATATATGGGGTATAATGCCAAATGGCGAATTACCTAAGTCGTTATTAGGAGGATATATATGAAGGCATTTAAAAAAGTGTTATGCATTACACTTGCACTTATGCTTGCTGGTCTTGCTCTTGTGGCACCTGTTGCTGCTGCAACTGATGTTCCACTTATTGTAGTTCAGGGCTTTGCGGCTGTTCCGCTTGTGAAGAATGCAGGTACAGAACAAGAGATAGAGGTTTTCCCACCATCAAGCTTAGCAACAGATGGTTTTATTGCAGACCTTTCTACCGCTTTAATTACAGGTTTCATTGAATATGGTGTAAAGGGTGCTGATTGGGCAGCATTTGGTGACAGAGTTCTCCCTATCGTTAAAGATATGTTAGACCCTATCGCTTATAATACTGACGGTACACCAGCTTACGACAATGTTACTCACGAAACTTATGATGAGCCAATGTCTGCTTATTCAGAGGAAGAACAGAAATCTATCTTCACAGCGTTTGGTGTAAAATATGCGGCACAATACAATCCTGATTTAGTTTATGCTTTCGGCTATGACTGGCGTCAGAGTCCTATTGATTGTGCTAGTGAGCTTGATAATTTCGTTAAATATGTTAAGGCAAGAACTGGCTCTGCAAAGGTTAATATTGTAGCTATCAGTCAGGGTTCTGCAGTTACTTTAGCTTACCTTTCACAATTTGGTGGAAATAGCGTGAATAACCTTGTATTCGCTTCTCCAGCATGGCAAGGTACTTCTCTTGCAGGTGATGCTTTCACTGGTAATATTGATATTGATGTTTATGCATTTGAGAACTTTATGGTTGGTATGTCTGATGGCAGTGCTACTACTCATATTGCTGCGGTTCTTCTTTCTTCACTTGCTACAAGCGAAGAATTTACTGAAGAATGGTTCCACATTTTGGAAAAAGCAATTGAGGGTATGGAACCACAGATTTATTCAGAGATTATTGTTCCAATGTTAGCTGGTATGCCAGGTCTTTGGTGCTTAGTACCAAATGATTATTACTTAGATGCAAAATCATTCCTTTTCCCTGAGGGACTTGATTCAGATCTTGAATCAAAAATTGATGCTTACAACAAAATCCAGACAAATGCTAAAAATGTCATTGAATCAGCAGAAGATGATGGCATGAGATTTGGTATTGTTTGTGGTTATAACAGACAACTTGCTCCTATTAACGAAAATCTTAACACCAGTGATATGGTTGTAGATACAAAATATGCAAGTGGTGGCGCAACTTGTGCTCCTTACCTTGAAGCTTTCTCTGATTGGGATTTCGAAGGAAAAGGTAAATATGATCAAGTCAAGCCAGATGGTCACTGGCATGTTTCATGGGATTACAAAATTGATGCTTCAACTTGTATGTTCCCAGAACAGACATGGTTCATTAAAAATCTTCAGCATGTTGCTTACGGCACATACGAGGGTGATGGCACATGTGATATAGTTATGTGGCTTCTCTCAATGAAAAAGCAACATACAGTATTTACAGACAAAGAAAATTACCCACAATTTAGTCTCTATAACACATATAAGAGATTTACAAAGGGTATAAATGTTGATACTTGTCTTGGTGACGTAGACCACGACTATTTAATCACAACAAAGGATGCAAGGGCTGCTCTTAAAATTGCAGCGGGTATCCAAGAAAAACCGGAAGATGAAGATAAACTTATCATCATCGATGCAAACGAAGATGGCGAAATCTCAACGGATGACGCAAGATTCATTCTTTGTTGGGCTGCGGGTATTCCAACAGACGAATTATATTAAATATAAATCGCTATATTTGGCGCAGAACAAACCTCCGAAGTTTTGACTTCGGAGGTTTTAGTCATTTTTTCACCCGCTCGACGTACCTGTGTACGCCTTCGGGGATGAAGAAAATGGCTTCTGCATCCAAATCTAACGATTTATATGTGTGGGTATATTGGCGTAGAACAAACCTCTGAAGTTTCGACTTCGGAGGTTTTAGTCATTTTTTCACCTATTGAAAAAATACTGTTGCTGTGTTAAAATGAATTTATAATTTATTAAGCAAGGGGAATAAAACTATGAGTGAAAAAACCACTAAAAATTCAGGCGTTATTCAAGCTGTAAAATTTGCATTGTTTTCTGCATCTGCAGGAATAATTCAAGTTGTGTCATTTACTCTTCTTAACGAATTCTTTCCGGATATGGAAGGTACAAACGCTATAACAAACTGGCTTTTTAATTCTGAATATGGTGCAAAATATTTAGTGGCACTCATTCTTTCAGTTCTCTGGAATTTTACATTTAATCGTAAATTCACTTTCAAATCTGCTAACAATATTCCTATAGCTATGCTTAAGGTTTTCGGCTTCTATTGTGTATTCACACCGGTTTCAGTTATTTTAGGCGAAATGGCGGCACAAAGATTTACTGCCGATTTTGTTGAATACATAATTTTAGGCGTTACAATGGCAACCAATATGGTAACTGAATTCTTGTATTGTAAATATGTAGTATATAATGAAAAGTCAGAAAATAAAGGTAAAGAGAAAATAAATGAACAAGCAACAAAATAAAAAAGTTATTGTTAATAAAAAGGCTGTAAAAAAAGCACCACAAGGTAACAAATGCCCTGTTTCTAAAAAATGTGGCGGTTGTCAGCTCTGGAATTTAAGTTATGAAGAACAGCTTGAATTCAAACAGGCAAAGGTTAATAAATTATTGGGTAACTTCCACAAGGTTTCAACTATAATTGGTATGGAGCATCCATTCCATTACAGAAACAAGGTTCAGGCGGCGTTTGGTCGCACACGTGGTGGTGAAATAATTTCTGGTGTTTATCAGTCAAGCACACACAATATTGTTAAAATTGATAGTTGCTTAATTGAAGATAAAAAGGCAGACGAAATTATTGTAACTATAAGAAAGCTTATTAAAAGTTTTAAATTGACTGTTTTTGATGAGAGAACAATGAAAGGCTTTCTTCGTCACGTGTTAGTTAAAAGAGGCTTTAAAACTAACGAAATAATGGTTGTTTTAGTTACTGGTGTTATTAATTTCCCCTCAAAGAATGCTTTTATAAAAGAACTTTTAAAGCTTCACCCTGAAATTACAACAATCGTGCAGAATGTGAATAATAAATTCACAAGTATGATTTTGGGTGACAGAGAAGAAGTACTTTTTGGCAACGGTTATATTGAAGACATTTTGTGTGGTAACCGTTTCAGAATTTCACCAAAATCATTTTATCAGATTAACCCTGTGCAGACAGAAGTCCTTTATGGCAAGGCAATAGAATTTGCAGAGCTTAAGGGTACTGAAAAGGTGATTGATGCATATTGTGGAATTGGTACTATTGGACTCATTGCATCAAAAAATGCAAAAGAGCTTATCGGCTGTGAAGTGAATAGTGATGCAATTAAAGATGCTAAAATAAATGCTAAAATTAATAATATTACTAATGCAAAATTCATTTGTGCAGATGCTGGTGAATTTATGCTTAAAATGAAGGAGTCGGGCGAAAAGGCAGATGTTGTCTTTATGGACCCACCACGTGCTGGTAGTGACAGAAAATTCTTATCATCAGTTGTAGCTTTGGCACCTGAAAAAATTGTATATATCAGTTGTAATCCCGAAACGCAACAACGTGATTTGTTTTATTTAACCAAGAATAGCTACAAAGTCAAGAAAATTCAGCCGGTTGATATGTTTCCGTATACGAGTCATGTAGAATGTGTAGCGTTGCTGACACATTCTACAGCGATATAAAAGGAGAGAATTTTAATGGCAAAGTTTGAAACTACTGTAAATGGTAATTTTGATGCAGTTATTAAAAGGGTCGAGACTGAAATAATTAATGGTTCTTTTACTGCTTCGCTTGAAGAGTCGAGCGATTTTAATAGTGGTGATGCCCGTTGCAGTGTTCGTGTTTTTGAAAGATATAGTTATAGTGGTTCAAACAGAGTGAGCCTTAGCGTTACATTTTTTCAGAACAATAATGGTGAAATTCTTGTTTCTGCAATTACTTCGGGTGGTAGTCAGGGTGCATTTTTTAAACTAAATACATTTGGAGAAGAAGCATTTCTTGATAAAATAAAAGAAGTGTTACGTTAACGATATGTCAATATTTTCAATAATTTTATTTCTTACGTCACTTATGTTTATTATATTAGGCGTAATTATTTATAAAGGTAATATAGAGCTTATACACTCATATCATCGAGAAAACGTGACTGATAAAATTGGTTATGGTAAGGCAATGGGTAAATCATTGATTGTTTTCAGTTTGCCTTTAATTGTTTCTGGGGTAATCGCTTTTTTTGTAGAAAATTTATTGCCAGTAATTGTTTTAATTGTAGGAATGGTAGTGGGATTTATATTTATTATAAAAACTCAGAATCAATATAACGGTGGTATGTTTTAATGAAAAAGAAAATTATATTATTCGTAATAATTGTTTTGATATTATCTCTTGTAGGTTGTACTGTTTATTATATAAA
The DNA here is from genome assembly GCA_045613085.1 of Acutalibacteraceae bacterium. Lineage (GTDB taxonomy): Bacteria > Bacillota > Clostridia > Oscillospirales > Acutalibacteraceae > DTU089. The sequence continues at coordinate 49,806 of JAZLAG010000034.1, forward strand.
TGATTATTACCACGCTGAAGAAACAGCAGTTTCTTTAATAACTACACCAAAAGAGAACGTTGTAGTAACAGAAGAAAATGGCGTGTTTACGTTTAAACCGCAAAATTCAACTAAAGGTATAATCTTTTACCCTGGAGGTAAGGTAGAAGCTGAAAGTTACTCACCTTTAATGAATTCTTTAGCAAAAGAAGGTATTCTTTCTGTACTTGTAACAATGCCTGGGAATCTTGCTGTTTTAGATATGAATGCCGCAGACGGAATTTGTGAGCAATATCCTGAGATTGAAAGTTGGTATATGGCTGGGCACTCTTTAGGTGGTTCAATGGCTGCAAGCTATATTGCAGAAAATACCGAAGAATTTGATGGTGTAATTTTACTCGCTTCATATTCTACTGCAGATTTAAGTGGTTCTGGCTTAGAGGTTCTTTCAATTTACGGCAGTAATGATGGTGTTCTTAATATGGAGAAATATAAAGAATGCAAAACCAATCTACCAGAAGATTTCAGTGAATTTATAATTGATGGTGGTTGTCACGCTTATTTTGGCGCTTATGGTGAGCAAGATGGTGATGGTGAAGCTGAAATAACACGAGAACAACAAATTGAAATCACGGTGAATAAAATATTAGAATTTGTAAATTAATAAAAAAATGCCTTATTCGTTAAGAAAACACTTGACGAATGGGGCATTTGGTTTTAAAATATTTTTTGTTATAAATGTAATACTATTTCTGGAGTTGATACAAATGATTAAAATTGGTCTTTTCGGCTATGGCAATATTGCAAAGGGCGTAGAGTGTGCAGTTATGCAAAATCCTGATATGCAGGTAACTTCTGTGTTTACACGTCGTGACCCATCTACTGTTAAAGTTATGACAGAGGGTGCAACAGTTTATCACGTGGATGATGTTTTAAACCACAAGGCTGATATTGACGTTCTTATTATGTGTGGTGGTAGCGCAACAGATTTACCAGATCAGACACCAGCGATGGCTGAACATTTTAATGTTGTAGATAGCTTTGACACACACAAAAGAATACCAGAGCATTTTTCAAATGTTGATGAAAAAGCTAAAAAGGGTAACAAAGTAGCCATTATTTCTGTTGGTTGGGACCCGGGTATGTTTTCTCTTTTAAGACTTTATGGTGGAGCTATTTTGCCAGAAGGTGCAGATTACACATTCTGGGGTAAGGGTGTCAGCCAGGGTCACTCAGACGCTATAAGACGTATTGAGGGAGTTGTTGATGCAAGACAATATACAATTCCTGTTGAAAGTGCTTTAGAGGCTGTGAGAAGTGGCAGTCAACCAGAATTAACTGCAAGACAAAAACACACAAGAGAGTGTTTTGTTGTAGTTGAAGATGGTGCAGATAAAGAACGTATTGAAAAAGAAATAGTTACAATGAAAAACTATTTTGATGAATACGATACAACAGTAAACTTCATCTCAATGGAAGAGTTACAAAAGAATCATAGCGGTATTCCTCACGGCGGTTTTGTTATAAGAACTGGTAAAACTGGCAAGAATAAAGAGAATAACCACGTTATTGAATACAGCTTAAAGTTAGACTCAAACCCAGAATTCACTTCAAGTGTAATTGTAGCGTACGCAAGAGCAGCATATAGACTTAACAAAGAAGGCGATAGCGGTTGCAAAACAGTATTTGATATTGCACCAAAATATCTTTCAGTTAAGTCAAATGAAGAACTCAGAGCAAGTTTACTTTAAGAATAAACAAAAAAGAATTGCAAGTCATAATGATTTGCAATTCTTTTTTTATTTGAATATGAATATAATTAATGGGTGATTTAAATGAAAATATTAAAACTTGGTAGCCGTGGTACAGATGTTTATATTTTGCAACTTGCATTAAACAGAGCTAGTTACTTAAATGAAGAGCCAGATGGGATTTTTGGTAATCGTACACAGAATGCGGTTTTACGCTTTCAGGGAGATAATAATTTAAAACAGGATGGAATTGTAGGAATACGCACATGGAATGCACTTATGCCTTATTTAAAAGGGTATGTTGTACATAAAGTTATGCGTGGAGATACCTTGTGGAAAATTTCGCAGGAACACAGCACAAGTATTGGTGCAATTTTAAGAGCCAACCCGTTAATAAATCCCGATAATTTACGGATTGGTTCTAACATAATTGTTCCTCTTGGTTTTGCCGTTGTTCCCGTGAATGTTCCGTATTCTTATCAGTTACTCACATTTATTATTGAGGGGTTAGAGGTTCGTTATCCGTTTTTGTCAGGTGGTGCGATTGGTAGAAGTGTAATGGGTAAAAATATTCCTTTTATTAAAATTGGTATAGGGAATACAGAACTATTTTACAATGCCTCACATCACGCCAACGAGTGGCTGACAACACCTGTACTTTTGAAATTTTTAGAAGAGTATTCTGAAAGCTATTCTACAAATGGTACTATATTTAATACAAGTGCAAGGGAGCTTTATGAAAAATCAACATTGTATATTGTACCTATGGTAAATCCCGATGGAGTAGATTTAGTAAATAGCGTTTTACCTAATGGTCGTTATCTTGCACAAGCCCAAAGCTTAGCGGAGAATTATCCTAATATTCCATACCCTAATGGCTGGAAAGCCAATATAAATGGTGTTGACCTTAATTTGCAATATCCGGCTAACTGGGAGAGGGCTAAAGAAATTAAATTTTCACAAGGCTTTACTTTGCCTGGACCGAGAGATTTTGTTGGTAACGCACCTTTAACTGAACCTGAGACGAGAGCGGTATATAATTTTACAAGAAATCACGATTTTAAACTGACACTTTCTTATCATAGTCAGGGAGAAATAATTTATTGGAAATATCTTGATTACGAGCCAGACAATTCAAGAAGAATTGCAGAATATTTTGGTGAGGTGAGTGGCTATAGTGTAGAAGAAACACCTTATGCATCAGGCTTTGCGGGGTATAAAGACTGGTTTATTGAAACGTATAATCGTCCAGGATATACAATAGAAGTGGGTTTAGGAATGAGTCCGTTGCCACTTTCGCAATTTCCTAAAATATATAATGATAATATCGGAATACTTGTTGGTGGGATAACCCAAATCTAAAAAAAGAACTGACTTAGAATTTTTGAAAAATTTTAAGTCAGTTCTATAATTTTATTTTACGCCACCGAAAATATCACTTTCAATGTAATCAACGTTTAACATTCTGCAAAAGTTGAGAGCAAAAAGATTGTTTGCAGTCCAAAGGCCAACCTTTAAGCCTTTATCGTGGAATTCTTTAACCATTTCTTTTGTTGCTACCTTGTAGTCAGCATCAATATCAAAGCCATAGTCAAAGCATCTTCTGTAATCGCCACAGCCTTTGCCGTATGTGAGCATAATATTAAGTTCTGGGAATGCTTCGTGAGCTTTTATAAGATTATCAAATTCAAATGATTGAAGTGAGCATTTTGATAAATCATATTTTTCTTTTGCTAAATTAAAAAGGTCATTAATTTGTTCGTCAGTCCAATCACCTTTAAGTTCAATAAAGCAAATCATATTACCTTGTTTGCAGATGTCAATATATCTTTCAAAAGTGCAAAGGTAACAAACTTCGTCAGATTTATCGTTAAACATTGGTTTTTGAGTGAGTTCAACATAAGTAGACTCAGCAACTAGTAATTCAGTGCCATCACTGAATTTAACTTCATCGTTATGGTTAACAACAAAAACGCCGTCTTTTGTGATTCTTACATCAGTTTCAATACCACCAGAGCCGTTTTCTACTGCACTTATAAATGCAGCCTCGGTGTTACCAGGGTGCTTAGCACTATGTCCTCGGTGGGCAATCATGCAAATATCACTGTGTTTCTTTTCGTTAGTTTTATGAATTCCAAAAAGTGCTGCTGCACCTGCTGTAGCTGCTAATGCTAATGCCTTTTTATTCATTTAAATCACTCCTATAAAATTTCTGGAAAATTACAATGATATAATAACACTCTCAAATTCTATTGTCAATAATGTCAATTTGTGATAAAATGAGAAAAAATTTTAAAAGGGTGAGTTTTATGAAATTACTTATCGCTTCAGATATTCATGGTTCTTTAAAATATTGCAACAAACTAGTGGAGCAGTATAAAAAAGAGGGTTGTGACAAGCTTATTCTTTTAGGTGATATTTTATATCATGGACCAAGGAACGATTTGCCCGAAGAATATAACCCTAAAGGTGTTATAGCATTACTTAATGCTATGAGTGATGAAATTTTAACTGTTCGTGGCAACTGTGAAGCAGAGGTTGACGATATGGTTTTAGATTTTAATGTTTTAGCCGAATATGCTTTGCTCTACATAAAAAACAGACTTGTTTTTCTTACTCACGGGCATAAATTCAATTTGGATAATTTACCAAAACTAAAAAAAGGTGATATTCTTTTCAATGGTCACACACATATAAGTATGATAAAAAAATGTGGTGATATTTTATATGTGAATCCTGGTTCAGTTTCAATTCCTAAGGAAGATACTCCTCGTGGATATATAATTCTTTCTGAAAATGAAATAATACATAAGAATTTGGATGGAGATGTTCTTGAAAAATATTCTTTAGAGGAAAAATAAACAACGTTATGTTGAGTTATCCAACATTTTTTATTCTTTTGAGGAATTTCGCACAAAAAGCACCTCTTTTGTGGAAGATTGCTAAAACTAATTGACCAATTTGAAAAAATATGGTTAAATTGTAATGTGTATAATACTATAGTTATACTATTATATTTAAAGGGTAATACTTAACTGTATTAAGAGGAGGCAAATTTATGAAGAAAAAACGTCCGGAAAGGCAAAGAAGTATTGGCTATGTAATGGCAAGACTGGCCTTTATTATGGTTATGGTCGGTATGGTTTGGATTTCTATTATTGCAATAGCTTCAAACTTTATCGCTACAAAAAATCTTGTTTCTGAGGAGCTTCTTACTGTCGCTACAACTGCATCGAGAAGTGTTCAATGGGAATTACAATCTTATGTGAATTTAGCAGAGGCTATTGCTACAGATTCATATCTTTTATCAGATGAGCATTCAGCAGAAGAAAAGCAAGCTCATATTGCAGAAAAAGCTACTTCACACGGCTTACTTGGCGGTGATATGCTTGACACCAGTGGTATTGGTTTAGATGGAACAGACTATAGCTCGTCAGAGTCGTTCCAGAAAGCATTAAAGGGTGAAGTGTTTATTTCTTCTCCGACAGATGTAGGCGGTGGAAATAAAATGATGTTTATCGCTGCTCCTGTATGGGCAGATGGTACTGCGGGTTCAGATGTTGTAGGTGTTATTTACCTTATTCCATCTCCTACAGTTTTAGATGATATTACAAAATCCATTAAATCAAGTGCTAATGGCATTACAAATATTCTTGATAGCACAGGTGCAGTAATTGCTACCTCTAAGGTTGCTGAAGAGGGTGCTGAAGCACAAGATGTTACAGCAGGTGCAAGTGAAGCAGAAATGGCTACATATATGGAGCTTAATGCACGTATGATTTCTGGCGAAAGTGGTTCTGAAACTTATGACTTTGCTGGTACATCATATTTCACAGCATATTCACCTATTGCGGGTACAAACGGCTGGTCTATCGCTTTAACATCACCTTATGCAGATTTTTTAAGCAGTGTTGCTACAGTTTCACTTATAATTTTTGTTTGCATTATAGCAATTGGTCTTTTCGCACTTTATATTGCAAACAGACTCGGTAAGAAAATTGGTGCTCCAATGAGCCTTTGTACCGAAATCATTAATGGTATTGGTACTGGTGATTTTTCTAAGGAAGCTCCTGTTGTTAAGAGAAAAGACGAAACAAGACTTCTTGCAGAGGCTACTGGTAAAGCAATTCATGAGTTAAAAGAAATTGTTTATGACGTTACACGTGTTCTCGGTGCTGTTGCTGATGGTGACTTAACAGTTGATGTTGATGAAAAAGCTGAAATGTACGTTGGTGATTATAAAGCGATTTATGAGTCACTTACAAGCATTAAAACAAGTCTTCAGGCTACAATGGAACAGATTGACTTAGCTGCAGAACAGGTTACTTCAGGTTCAGAACAAGTTTCAATTGGTGCTTCTAACCTTTCAGAAGGTTCAACAAGCCAGGCTTCATCAGTTGCTCAGTTGGCTTCAAATATCCGTACAATTGCAGATTTAATCAATGCAAATGCTGATGATGCAGCAAATGCATCAGGACTAACTAACAAAGCTGGTCAGGCAATGGGCGATGCTAACGTTTCAATGGAAAGTCTCGTTACAGCTATGAATGAAATTGCTGACCTTTCAGAAGAAATCAAGAAGATTAACAAAACTATTGAAGATATTGCATTCCAGACAAATATCCTTGCTCTTAACGCCGCAGTTGAAGCTGCAAGAGCAGGTGCAGCAGGTAAAGGCTTTGCAGTTGTTGCTGACGAAGTAAGAAACCTTGCTGGTAAATCACAGGAAGCAGCAAAAAACACAACAGAGCTTATTGAAAATACAGTTCTTGCAATTCAGAAGGGTAATGAATTAGTTTCTGATGTGGCAACTAAGATGAGCGATGTTTCAGCTTCTGCTGGTGCAGTTGCTCAGATTAACGGTAAGATTTCTGAAGAAAGTAAAAACACAGCAATTTCTATTAATGAAATTACTGTTGGTATTGACCAGATTTCAAATATCGTTCAGACAAACTCAGCAACTTCACAACAATCTGCAGCAGCTGCAGAAGAACTTGCTGGTCAGGCTAATACACTTAAAAATCTTATTGAAGCATTTAAGTATTAATTATAACTAACAAAAAAGTCGGTAGGCTAACCTACCGACTTTTTTTGTTTATCCCGTATGGAGTATAGTTTTTTCTTATTGAGGAGACTTGTTTTTTAAGGAGGCCTTTAACGTTTTTTTTGCTACGGGATTTATAAATGTTGTAGTATGCTTTAAATTCGTTGTGCTGCCCATCAGGACAAATTCGTGATTTCTCATTCATTATTCTATCGAAGGCAGAGTCATTATAACCAAGTTCTTTTGGAATATGTGTAACGTCTGCAAGCTTTGTGAGTGATGATAATTTGTGGTCTGCAAGCGGTTGGAAATCTGAAATATACTGAATGCTGGTTGCTAAGAAGTAGTAAACTATCAAACTATCTTCTGGTGAAAGATTTGTAGTGAATTGCATAAGATGGTTTGTGAAGTTGTACACGTCAGCAGGAGAGTTGACGTATTCGAAAAAGTAATCATCGCTTTCAACTTCTTCGTCTAACGTTTCAGTAAGACTTACTATATTCGATTTTTGCTTTGTTTTAGAGTGATGATATTTCGGAGTAAGTGTATCATTTTTTACAGTTAAGGTAACTTTTGAGATTGTAGTGTCATTATCAATTTCAGCGAATGTTGGGTTTAATGCGTTTTGTAAAACCGTACCAACTGCTCTGGCACCTGTGCCTAAAGAGGTTGCTATTTCAGCGATTTTTTCACAAGCCTTTTCGTCGATGTTTAATTTAACGTCTGAGATTTTAAAAAGTTGTGAATATTTATCTGTATAAGAGCCTTTAGGCGATTTTAAAAGTTTTGTGAAATCATCTTTTGAGAGTGGCGGAATGTAATGTATGGCACCTATTCTGCCTAAGAGCTCAGCATTGAAACCATATTGTTTAACGTCATCTAAAGTGGCATATTTTAAATATTCGTTTTCGTTTTCTGTTATGGTGTTATTTACAAAACCAATTGTCTTTTTGCCTTTAATTCTTAATTTAATTATGTCTTCAAGTCCGTCAAATGCCCCTGAGAAGATGAAGAGCATTTTGCTGGTATCTATAAATTCTGTTCGGCTGCTTCCTAAGTCGCTTGAGATTCCTTTGCCTTCAATTACTTGTAATAAGTTAAATTGTGGGTTTGAGGTTTCGCCACTTCTGAATTGCATTTTGCAGAATTCATCGATTATTACTATGCTACTATTAAATTTTTCTTCGTCAGAACAACTTTGTTTTGCGAGAGTGAAAAGTTGGCTCAAGGTAGTGCCCTTATACCCTTCGGGACTTAATGCGCTGGAGTCTATTGTAAAGACGTTAAGTCCAGCAACGTCAGCCAAAGATTTTATTAAGTGTGATTTACCACAGCCAGTACGAGCTAATACTAACAATGAGTTGTTAGGGAGAGAGTGTGGGTCTATACCAGATTCAATCGCGCAGAGTTTTCTTAAGTGAAGGCTTATGAGCGAAGCTAATTTGTCTAACGTCTCTTTTTGTGTGTCAAGGGGGACTATTTTATTTTGTGCTTTTTTTATGAGGAAATCTTTTGGTATATACTTCATATTTTTCTCTCCTTTCGAGTGGTTCTGAATAATTTATTTAGGTACATACGGTTTGTAGGTTTTTGCGATTTTTACAAGGTGCTTTAAAATTATATTTAAGGAGTCTTCGTTTCTGTGTTTGCAGAATCGTTCGTAATATAATTTTAAATCTAAAAGACTGTTGTCGGTACATTCTTCTAATTTGAATTTGATTACGTTGTCGAAGAATGTGTCTTCAATAGGTGTTTTTTTAGTTCCACGGTATAACAAGAGTGCTCCTGTAATGAGTTCTTTTAAAGTGCACTCTTCTTTTGTGGATTTTATTGAGTAACATATTGCCGTTTGTAAGAAGTAGAAGAGTACAATTTCTTCGTGCGGGTCTATGTTTTCTAAGTGGCTTATAAGATGCTTTGAAAAACTTGTTATTTCGTCAGGCGTTTTAACATATTCGTAAAACGATTGTGTCAAGACTTTTTCATCAACTTTGCTGAGTTGTTTTTCTATCTTGTTGCAGAGTTTATCTAAGCCTTTATTGAAATTTTTTGCTGTTTTTTCATCATCAGAACAATTTTCTTGCGATGAGTTTTTGCCATTGTAACATTTAATTTGTTCGTCGATTGTTATATTGTTGTTTGTTAAGAGTGAATCAACTGAAGAGATTCTCATATTTATTACTCCTTTCACTTTGATTTTGTTATTGCTTTAAATCAGCAGTAGCGATTTATTGAGTTGTTTTGTTTTCATTTTGGTTTAACCTCTTTCTTTCGTATGGTTATTCTGGTTTATATGGCTTGTATTTCTTTACAATTTTTACTATGTGTTTTAATATTATCTTTGGCGTATCTTCATTTCGGTTTTTGCAAAATCGTTCGTAATATAACCCTAAATCAAAATGATTTATGTTGTTGTTGGCTAATTCATCTTTGATTGTAAGGTCGAAAAATGGGTCATCGACACCTTCTCTTGAACTGTCAGGTCTCAAAAAAATTGCTGCAGTAATGAGAATTCTTAAATAGCACTTTTTCCCCTTTGTATATTTTGTAAAGAAGCATATTGTTGTTTGTAAGAAATATAAGAGAAGTAATTCTTCAGCTGGGTCTATATTTTTTAAGTGACTTATAAGATATTGCGCGAACTTTGTTATATCTTCGGGAGTTTTAGTGTAGCGTGAAAAAGATTCGTAGAGTATTTTTTTGTCAACCTTACGGATTTCTTTTTCTACTTTTTGAAAAACGATTGTTAATTCATCTGGTTTTTTGTCAGGGGTCGTTTTCTCATTAGTGAAAAAATCTTGAGAGACATTTTTGGTACTGCAAAATTTAATTTGTTCATCGAGTGTTGTGATGTTTTTATTTGTGAAGCGTGTGTTATCTTGCGAGTCTCTCATTATTTTTGCTCCTTTCGGTTTTAGTTTTTATTTTTGCCCGTATCTCTGCACGGGCTTTTACCAGCAGATGCTTGTTAAGATTAATGTTTGTCATTTTTTCTTACTCCTTTCGGTTTTAGTTTTTATTGTTGCCCACCTTTATTGGTGGGCTTTTACCAGCAGATGTTTATTGAGGTTAATGTTAGTCATTTTCCTTGCCCCTTTCGTTTGTGTTTTGTGTTTCTTTCTGTCTTTACTATACCACAGATTTTTTTAAAGTCAAAGAAGCGTCACGTATAAATAGTCATATTGACAAAACAGGCGAATAGTGCTAAAATTATAGCAGAATAACCAAAGGAGTAAAACTATGACAAACGTTGAAAAATATAAGTCTTTAGTCGATGAAAGCAAAAAGTATCAGGACTTGATAGAAAACTTAAAAAATCAGGTTTTTGGCTACAATGTTTACTTAACTCATATTGCCGTGCGAGGTTTTCCTGCGTTTTCATTTAAAGAGGGTTCTAAAGAATTTAAAGTAATAAACAAGTTTGTTGATGATATAACAGAATATTATAAATCATTTGATGAAAGTGTATCTTATATTTTTTCTTGTGAATTTTCAGAAAAGGATGCTATAACAATAAAGAATTTGCTTTATGTTATAATCGGTTTTTTGATGAGCGAATGTCGAAAAGAAGATTATACATTTTTAGGTGTTATTAAGCTTTTAAAAACATTTATGGGGAATGTTTCAGAAGAATATAATAATGATAAGACAAAGAGCGTTTTTTACAGAATATGGGAAGGTATGTCAGAACAAAGTAAAAAGGATATGCCTGATATTTTAAATAACGCTTTTAATGAGTTGTATGAAGATTTTGATTACAACTATTTAAAGAGAGTTGCAGATGGTTTATGGCATTGCATCCGCTTTTATCTTTATGATAATAATTTAGAGTACACTGGCGACCCGTTTATGATGATGGCAACAAATGATTTGATATTAGAAATATCAGAGCGACTTTCCAATATCAAAGAAAATAAAAAAATTCATAAATCACGATTGGAGCGTGATTTGGGTGAATAATTTTTCTGAATATAATTCCTGGCGTGATAATTTTTTAGGTGCTTTTCGGCAGATTTCTACCGAAGATGATTTTAAAAGATTAGCTTCGTTTTATCCTTATGACAACTATAACAGTAACAAATGCAAGCAACGAAAAAATAATCTTTTGAGAAATGGTAACAGAAATATTTATCTTGATGATTTATATGCTATTTCGCAGTTTTCAGACAAAACGCCTGATAATTTGTTGTTAGGTCATAACAATATAGCTTTCTTCTGGTCAGAGCTTAAGGGGGAAAATCTTTTCTCAGAAGAATGCATTGAAAAAATAGTTGAGTCGCTTAAAAGCGACAAGAATTATAGAGCAATTTATATTCCAAAACAAATTGAGGATTTTTTGTATTATGCAAAATCAGTAATTTTTGAGGTCAATGACAAAAAAATAAGACGACCTATTTTTAATATAAATGAAGATACACTTGATTTTAAAATGACGGGCAAAACAGACTATATCTATAATCCACAGCTTTTTTATGGCGGTGATGCTTACGACGTTTTGTGTGATTATATTGTTGAATTAACTGAAGATGATTTTCCTGAATGTAAAAAAGAAGATGTTAACGCTTTTATTGAAACTGTTGGTGTTTATCTTGATACAGGAAAATGTGAAGTAGATAAAGACATCAAAGAAATTGATTTTATAATAAAAAACTGGGTTTGTAACTGTACAATATGGCTTTTACTTTCATATATTTCTGACACTTGCGAAAGATTGGGTGAAGGAGTAGAATACTATTTAAGAAAAAATAAGGAAATTGTTATTTTTATGATAAAGATTTTTACTTTTGGTACTAAGGTGATTAAACAAAAGCGTGTGAGTGACGAAAAAACAAATGAAAAAAAGCGTGTGAGATATTCTGCATATTTTGGTTGTAACAATGAAAAATTAGAAAACGTAATCGATGAATATGATTATTACGACGATGAAATAGAATATAAGGCAGCAAGCATTTCTGAAATGCAAAAATCATCGTTGTCGGAAATTTTAGACTATGAATTAAGGTGAGAAAATATGAATAACTATGAGTTTAAGGGTAAGTGGATAGCAGCTTCATTAAATATTGAAGACAGATTTGCTCCACTTTTTAAAAAAGAATTTAAAATAGAAAAAGAAGTAAAAAAAGCTACACTTTATATTTGTGGTCTTGGTTTTTACGAAGCAAAAATAAATGGTAATTTACCGGACGACAGTGTGTTGAATCCTACTCATTCGCAATACAGTAGTACAATTTATTACAGGGTTTTTGATGTTACCGCTTTTTTAAAACAGAGTGAGAATGAAATAACAGTAGAGCTTGGCAACAGTTTTTATAATGAATTTACAACAGTGTGGAATTGGCAGATAGCTTCGTGGAGAGCTACACCGAGATTGATTCTTGATTTAGTGATAGAATATAAAGATGGCATAAGTGAGCTGATAAAGAGTGACGAGAACTTTAAGGTTGCCAAAAACGGGATTATCACGAAAAACAGTATCTATTGTGGCGAAACTCACGATATGAGAAATACTGATTTAGAATTTAAAGATGTAATTGTTGTTGATGCACCAACAGGAAAATTAACCTTACAAGAAGCCGAGCCTATAAGAAGAATTAAAGAATATAAAGTAAAAGAAATTAAAAAAATGAGCGATGGCTCCTATATAATAACCGCACCTGAAATGGTTACTGGCTGGGCTAAAATAAGATTTAACGTTCCGAAAGATAATGTAATTACAGTTACATATATGGAGCAGTTAAAGAAAGATGGTACTTTTCAAAGAATTGGTAAGGGCGAGGGTCGCGATGGTAACTGGTGGCCAGAGAATTACATTCAACACGATACATTTATAAGTAATGGTGAAGAATGCTTATTTGAGCCGAAATTCAGCTATAAGGGTTTTAAATATATTGAAATTGCTGGTTGCCCAACTCAAATTACAAGTGAAGATATAGTTCTTTATAAAATAGCAAGTGATGTTGAATTTATCGGTGAATTTTCTTGCTCAAATTCTCTTGTAAATGACTTGCACGCTCTTATGCACAGAACAATTCTTAATAATCTTCAGGGTAAACCAACCGACACACCTGTGTGGGAAAAGAATGGTTGGCTTGGTGACCTTAACTGTGGACTTACATCAATGATGTATAATTTTGATGTAAAACTCTTTTTAGAGAGCTTTACTACTACAATGAACGACTGCTTTAACGAGTTCGGGTCTGTTCCTGTAATGGTGCCAAGCGCAAACTGGGGTTGGCAGAATTCACCTGTGTGGAATACTGCATTTGTTTTTACTGCAGAAGCACTTTTACGTTTTTGCGACCATAAAGAATTTGTAAAAAGTGTATACGAAAATCTCGTGAAATTCAGCAAAAATCAGATTGGAGCGTTAAAAGAGAATAATTGGGTGTGGGGCACAAAAGGACTCGCTGACTGGGTAGCGCCAGTAAATAGTGAAAATGATGAGGTTGACCCGAATACATCAGAAGGTGCCGAAATCTGTGGTACAGGCTTTGTTTATAAAATGCTTGAGAGCATGATTTATATTTCGGATGTTCTTGGAATTAAAGAAAATAATGAAATGTTTAGAAATGCAAGAAAAAATATTTATAAAGCATTTAATGAAAATTTCTTAAATAAAGAAAAAAATATTTATGAAACTCTTTTCTGGGAGCAAAGGGGAAAGAGGGGAAAATATCGTCAGACCTCAAACTTAATTCCGTTAGCATTTGGTTTAGTTCCAGAAGAGTATAAAAATGCTGTTTTCAAGAATCTTGTTGATGATATAAAGTGTAAAGGTTACCACCTTGACACAGGGTGTATCGGTACAAAATTCATTTTACCAGTTCTTCTCGATAATGGAGAAAACACTACAGCCTACAAGGTTTTGACTGGGACTACATACCCAAGTTGGGGACATTGGCTTTCGTTTGGGGACGACTCTGCATGGGAGTCTTGGGAAACCACAACACGCTCAAAAGACCACTATTTTCTTGCTACTTATGATGAAATTTTATACTCCCAGTTTGCAGGCGTTTGTGATATAGAAAACGGATTTTTAACATTCACAATAAAACCAGTTTTGGACTGTGGTTTAGAATTTGTGAATTGTAAAATTAAAACACCACAAGGTGTTTTAAAAGTTGAGTGGCAAAAAACAGAAAATAATAATTATAAAATAAATATCAAAATCCCAGAAAAATCTACAGTAAAAATAATTTTACAAGAAAAAATAAACACCACTGTAACTGGTGGCGAATACGAATTTATTGTATAAAAAAATCGCCCTGACAACTTTTGCTGTCAGGGCGATTTTTAAAATTTTAACAATGCCAATAAAAACATTGAGTGAGCAGTTGGGTGATGCACAGCATCTGCTGAAATAAAATCAAGTTGTGCTTTTGCTTCTAATTTATATTTTTCTTCTTCAATAATTTTAAAAAGTTCAACAAGATTGTAAGCCATTAATGAATTGCCACTTGGTATTGCGCCGTCATAAGTTTCTTTTGGGTTTAAAATAAGTTGTTCGCTTTCTTTACTGTAAAAATTAAATCCACCAGTACGGTCTTTAAAATCTTTGATTACTTTATCGCATAATTTTTCTGCACGATTTAAAAACTCGTGTTCATTTGTTGCTTTATATAATTTTAGAAGTGCAAAAATATAACTTGAGTAATCATCAAGAAAACCTTTTACTCCACGCTTTTGCTCGCGGTAACTTACAAAAAGAGTGTCATTTTCACAAAGATTATTCTGAATGAAAACGTCTGCTTTTTTTGCTGTTTCAAGATAAATATTGTTTTTACTTATAAGGTAAAGCTCGCACATTGCAGAAATCATTAAAGAATTCCAAAAAGTTAAAATTTTATCATCAAGGTGAAGTGAAAAACGCTTTTTTCTGTAATTATAAATAGTTTTTAAATATTGCTCAAAGGTTTTGTTTTCTGTATTGCTTTGTAAAAGATTTGGTATGCTTTTACCTTCAAAATTACCACTTTCTGTAATGTCAAAATGATGATTGAAATCCTCGCCGATTTCACTACCGAGTAAATCAATAATTTCTTCTCTTGTAAAAGTGTAAAATTTGCCTTCTTCGCCATCACTGTCTGCATCTTGCGCACTATAAAATCCGCCAGATTCATTTGTCATTTCTCTTAAAATATATGTGGCAGTTTTTTCTGCAATTTCAAGATATAACGCCTTTTTAGTTACTGAGTATGCCTTACAGTAGGCGAGTATTAATAGTGCATTATCGTAAAGCATTTTTTCAAAATGTGGAATGAGAAAGCGTTTATCGGTAGAATACCTGGAAAATCCAAAACCAATATGGTCAAAAAGACCACCAGAATACATCTGTATCAAGGTGTGTTCTGCCATTTCAAGACACTCAGGTGTATTGAATTTTTCGTAATAAGAAAGTAAAAATAAAATATTGTGTGGTGCAGGGAATTTTGGGGCGCTACCAAATCCACCAAAAATTCTGTCGAAACTGCGTTTATATAGTGCTACTGCAGTGTGAGCTAATTGTATATCAGCATTTCTTGTCGAAGTATTTTTGAGTTTTAAGTGCTCAATAATTTTCTCTGCCTGTTTTAATAATTCGTCTTTGTTATTGGTCCATTCATTGTGTATTGCAACAAGTAAGTTTTTAAGAGCGGTTTTTGGGAAATATGTTCCAGCAAAAAATGGTTTACCTTCCCAATCCATAAAAATACTTGTAGGCCAGCCACCACTACCCGTGAACGCTTGACAAACTGACATATAAACGCTGTCAACATCGGGGCGTTCTTCTTTATCTACTTTTATAGCAATAAAATGTCTATTAATAATATCTGCAATTTCGTCATCTTCAAAACTTTCATGTGCTATTACGTGGCACCAATGACAAGAACTATAGCCAATGCTTAAAAAAATAGGTTTATCTTCTTCTTTTGCACGAATAAATGCTTCTTCGCACCAGGAATACCAGTCAACAGGGTTTTCTTTGTGCTGAAGAAGATACGGGCTTGTTTCATACTGTAAACGATTACTCAAATAAATCACCTTATTTCATTTTTATTAGCATTAGCTAAAAGGTGTGTTATATGCAAAAACACCACAACTTAAAAAAGCTGTGGTGTTCTTTAGTTAAATCTCTTCAAATAAAATTAATTCGGAAATCATTGGGGAATTTAAATTTATTAAAATTCCGTTATTTATAAGAGAAAAACCAGAAATGTTAAATGAAACTCTGTCGTTATCTAACCATGTTTTATAATTTTTATTTAATGCTACGCCTTTTGGTTTAACAGTAATTGAATTACCATTATTATTTTCAGTTGAAAATATGGTAATCGCACCTTTTGTTTTGTCAGGTGTAGCAATTTCTAAAACAGAGCAACCGTTTTTATAAGCTTCATTTGTTTCAGGCGTGTGGTGGTAAATTAACGAAGTAGGGAGCATTGGTCTTATAAATTCTTTATAAATATCTGTGCTGTGTTTTACAAATTCTAAAAGTTCAGGGTTTATTTCGGTTTTAATTGGTGCAATTACGTTTAAAGACATATGACCGAGCATTGTATTCCTTAACTGTAAATCGAGAGAACCGTGCTCGTGGCAACCCATTCCTGCAAAGAGCCTGTCAACTCTTTCCGGTGGCAAGCACATTGTCATTCCGTTTGTAATATAAATTGATTTTGGTGCTCTCTGATAATCTGAAACCCAGGTGTGATTAAAATATTTCATCTGACCTAAGTCACATCTGCCACCGCCACCAGCACAGTTTTCAAAAATTACTTCAGGGAATTTCTTCTTTAAATTCTCATACATTTTATAAACCCTGTAAAAATGCTTAATTGCAAGGCATTCTTTTACACCAGTGCCAGTATCACGTATATTAAAGTAATCACGATAAGAGGTATTATAATCAACTCTTAATAAATCTAATTTATATTCTTTTATAACTCTCTCAAGTTCGCTTTCACACCAATTTGCTGCTTCTTCATTTGTAAAATCTATAAATCTGTCGGTCTGTTCGCCTAAAGCGTTTTTTGCTCTCCAATCTGGTTTATCCTTAAATTGTGGGCAATATTTACCGAGTGACTCAACGTCCATCCAAAGACCAAACTTAAGTCCTTTACTGTGACAGTAATCAACAACTTCAGTAATTCCGTTAGGGTAGATTCCTTTGTTTGGCACATTAAGTCCGTTGTAATTTCCCCATTCAACCTGTTCACCTTTAGGGCATACCCAACCGGCATCAACTATGAATATTTCGCCACCCATTTTTTCGAATTGGTCAATGTAATCTTTGCAGATTTCTACACCCATATCTAAGTGCTCAGCACCCATACCACAACCAATTAAAAGATTAACAGGGTTTATTTCAGGGGCATTTAAAACCGATTTTCTTATATGAGCGTGTAATTCATTAATTGCTGTGTCAAGGTCGCCCTGAACTAACCCGTGCTGAATTTCAGGTGACTTAAAGGTTTCGTGTGGTGCAATTACATATAAAGGTTTGTTACCTGTGATTTCAGCCTTGAATGAAAGGTGACAGTCGGTATTTTTCTGCCCATTCAAATCAAACGTAAAGCGACAACCGCCACTAAAGCTAAATTCTGAAACCCAGATTTTGCCGTTAACATTGTTTCTTAAAAATACTACCGGCTGACGGAAACGGTCACGATTAAATCGAGTGTCAATCGAAGTAGAAACGGCACTTAATTTATACCAGTTAAAAAGTCCTTCTTCTCCCCATTTGTCGCTGTCAAAATAACCTACGGAATATATTTCGTCTGTGTTAATGTTAGAAGAATAAACTTTATCTCTGTCAAGAGTTTCAAGACCACCAGAGAGAAGGCTTAATCTACTTAAATTCAAATTATTATCTGAAAGATTTTCTATTTCTAAGTATCTTGAAAATACATTTGTGCCATCTAATATTGTGTGAATTTTAATGTTTATAGGCTTAATATTACTTTTTAAAGTTAAAATGCTTTCAATATTATTTTCGTTTTTTATGGTTTCAAAATCAACAAATTCTAAATCAAAGTCAACACTCTGACCGTCAATTTCTATATTAAAAGCGTAAGGCTCACAAAAATTATTTTTATTAAGTCTTGTGGGGAAACTCATTAAAACATTTAAAGGGTAGCCAGCACTATTGTAGCCTGAAGATAATAATGCCCCATTATAAAAACTTTCTTCATAAACTAAAGTACCGCTTCTGTAAGATATAATTTGTTCATTTTCATTTTTACTTAATGAAATATTAAAAAAGTTGTGATTTGACATTTTTATGCACCCCTTAATGCTCAAATTATATCAAACATATCAGATTATTTCAATCTCTAATTGACTTAGATTTTTAAAAGTGTTATTCTTTTTTTATTGAAATTTATAGGTGGTAGTTATGAAAAAAGTTATAGTTGTTTCTAAAACACATCTCGATATCGGTTTTACTGATTTTGCAGAGAATATAAAAAATAAATATATAAAAGAATTTATACCTTCTGCCATTGCTCTTGCAAATGAAGTTAATAAAAATGATGAAAAAAATTTTGTGTGGACTACGGGTTCGTGGATTTTAAGAGAAGCGTTGAAATATTCAGATGAAAATAATAAACAAAAATTACTTGAAGCAATCAAGAACGGCAATATTGTGCCACATGGCTTGCCGTTTACAATTCATACCGAGCTTTTAGATGTTAATACATTAGAATACGGACTTTCTATTGTAGATGAGTTAGATTTAATTCGTGATAAAAAAACTATAAGCGCTAAAATGACAGACGTACCAGGTCACACAAAGGGTCTTGTAACACTTCTTCATAAAAAGGGTATAAAGCTTTTACATATAGGTGTTAATGGTGCTTCTGCTATTCCAGCGGTTCCAGAATGCTTTTTGTGGAAAAATGGTGACAGCGAAGTTGTTGTAATTTATTCTGCTGCTTATGGTGGTGCTTACAAAAGTGAATTGGTTGATGAAGTTTTGTATTTTGACCACACAGTAGATAATCGTGGTGCACCTTCACCTGAAAAGGTGCTAAAACACCTTGACGATATAAGACGAGAGTATCCTGGTTATGTTGTTGAAGCAGGCACAATGGATGATTTTGCCGAAGCAATTTGGGAAGTACGTGAAAAATTACCTGTTGTTGAAAATGAAATAGGTGATACGTGGATTCACGGGAGTACAAGCGACCCATACAAAGCAGGTGCTTTAAGAACTCTTATTAATTTAAAAGAAAAATGGCTTTCAGATGGCACTTTGGCAAAGAATTCCGAAGAGTATAATGGGATTTGTGAAGGTATTTTATGCCTTGCAGAGCATACCTGCGGAATGGATAGTAAAATGTATCTTTCTGATTACGAAAACTACCTGAAAAAAGATTTTATAAAGGCAAGAAAAAGAGATAAGGTTAAATTAAGACGTCCTTTTAGGGAATATCCTTTGAATTATAATGTTCTTAAATACAGAAAAAAAGGCGTGTATTTTCCTGGTTCTTACAGCACTATGGAAAAAAGCTGGGCAGAGCAAAGAGAATATGTTACCTATGCTTTGAATTCATTAACCGAATCCCATAAAACAGAAGCGGAAAAAGAACTCAGTAAATTAAGACCAGCTAAAAAAGAAGAAGCACTGACAAATGAATTGAAAACTGATATAATAAATGTTTTTGATTGGCAGTTAAAAATAAATGCTTTTGGTGGAATTAGTAGATTAACTTTTTGTGGTGAAGACGTAATAAGAGAAAATGACGAGCCTTTAATTGAATATCGTTCATATTCAAAAGAAAATTATGATTACTGGCATAAAAATTACTCACGTGATTTAGAAGAAACGGCTGAATGGGTTTATGGTGATTTTGGCAGACCTTTATTAAAGTATGCAGAAGGTAAATATAAAAAGGGTAGTTTTTATTATAAAAAAGAAAATGCATTTATAAGTGAAATTGAGAATGAAACAAAAATTTTTATTGATTTAAAATGCGAAAAATCCTTGTGCGATGAACTTGGAGCACCAAGAGAAATTCAACTTATTTATACAATTACAAAAGAAAATATAAAAATAGATATTTCGTGGTTTAATAAAGATGCAAACAGACTTACAGAAGCAATTTTCTTTAAGCTATACCCAGTTGAAAGTGAAATTTTATTGGAAAAGCTTGGTGTGAATGTTGACCCGTATTCAGTTGTAGAAAAGGGTTCTAAGAATCTTCACGCTGTGAAAAACGCAATTTTTAAAAATAATAAAAACACGATAAAAATATCAAATCTCATAACACCGTTAATTTCAATAGGTAAGGGCAAAATTTTAGAGTTCGATAATAAATTTGAAAAATTGAGTGACGGCATTTCTTACGTTCTTTATAACAATGTCTGGGGAACAAACTTCCCATTGTGGTATGAAGAAAATGCACATTTTGAATTTTTAATAGGAGTTGAAAAATAATGAATTACCGTAAAGATAAAAATGGGAATGATTTATCTCTTTTAGGTTTTGGATGTATGCGCTTTCAGAAGAAAATGGGCAGAATTAATATGGAGCTTTGTGAAAAGCAGATTATGAATGCATATGAAAATGGTGTTAACTATTTTGATACTGCATTTATTTACCCAGGTAGTGAGAGTGCTATTGGCGAAGTTTTTGAAAAAAATAATATTCGTGATAAAATTTATATTGCAACTAAATTACCGCCACAGTTAATGGTGAATTTAGATGTTTTAGAAAAGCTTTTTAAAGAACAGCTAAAAAGACTAAGGACGGATTATATCGACTTTTATTTAATGCACATGATGAGTGATATAAAAGTATGGGAACGCCTTAAAAGTATTGGAATTGAAAAGTGGATAGAAGACAAAAAGGCAAGTGGCGAGATACGAAATATTGGTTTTTCATTTCACGGTAACAGTGAAAAATTCTGCGAAATTATTGATGCTTACCCATGGGATATGACACTCATTCAGTATAATTATATGGATGAGCACAGTCAGGCTGGCAGAAAGGGTCTTTTACACGCTCATAGCAAGGGTATTCCCGTTATGATAATGGAGCCACTTCGTGGTGGTAAATTAGTTAACAATTTACCAGATGAAGCAAAAGCGATTTTTAAAAATTATGAAGTGCAATATACACCAGCACAATGGGCGTTCAGATGGCTTTTTAGCCAGAAAGAAGTGACAACAGTTCTTTCGGGTATGAATTCTGAAGAAATGGTAGCTGATAACATAAATACGGCATCTGTAACAAAAATCGGTGATATTACTGAAGCGGATGAAAAAATGCTTAAAGATGTTGTTAAGGCAATTAACCACAAAATGAAGGTTGGTTGCACAGGCTGTGGTTACTGTATGCCTTGTCCGCAGAATATAAATATAAGTGGTACATTTTCTGCATATAACACACACTTTACAGGTAATAAATTTTTGGGCTTCAAAGAATATTTAAGAGCAACTGCTTTCGGGGGTAATGCACCTGCATCAGCGTGTATAAATTGTGGCAAATGTGAGAGCCATTGCCCGCAAGCTATTGAAATAAGAAAAGAATTAAAAAATGCAGTTAATACTCTGGAAACACCAATGTATAAAACTGCAAATAATGTTATTAAAAAATTCAGTTCGAAAAAATAATATGAATGGGTGCATAAGTTTTTTGATTTATGCACCCATTCATTAATTATTTAAAACAACCCTTTAAATTCTTCTGAATTTTTGAATTCCTCACTTAGTGGATATCTTTCATTCAATAAAAATTTTAAATGCTCTTTTGCAACCCAGTTGCTGCCTTGCGAGTGTTTGTCAAATTCTTTACCATCAAGTAATTGTGAATGTAAAATTGTTTTTCTTTTTAAAGAGTCGAATTGTTTCGCAAGGTCTGTGGCTTTTTTGAAATACTCTAAGGCTTTATCAGTATCACCCTTTAAAAAGTGCAAACGCCCCAAATGACCATTATTGAAAATTATAACTCTCCATGCTTCACCGAAGTTCCTATCATCATAAATTGTGTTAAGTAAATTATTACATTTATTCACAATATCAATTTTATAATCTGTTGAATATTTATCATTATAAAAACAAAGGTGTGCTATTGCCTGGCAGAGTAAATTAAGTGATGTTTCAATTGCAACTGCACAAGAATTAAAATATTCAGGGTGTTCTTCACTATAAAGGAATGAACGTAAAATTTCTTGCGAATCCTTCATTCTTGGCATTTCTTCTAAAAGCTTTTCGCAATCCTTAAAAGAAATACCGCTATTATCAATTTCAGCAAGTTTTTTATAAAATTCAGCAAGTTCACGTTTGGCTGTTATGCGAATTTTATCGTTATTGCAGTTTTCTTGTATGTTTTCATAAATAGCGGTAACCTTGCTTAAAGAATCAACAGCATCACAAAAATGAATTAATTGAGACATATACCTTAAAAGAACTCTGTGGTCATTCGGGTAATTTTTCTTGAGTTCAAGTATAATTACTTCTCTTTGCTTACCATCAGTAAGGTTATCAAAGACTTCAAGTTGTTTTATAAGCTTTTCTTCGTTTTCAGCTTTATTTACACCGAGTAAATCATCAACAGAAACCTTAAAAAACAGAGCAATTTCAGGGAGCACTGAAATATCGGGATAAGTGTCGCTACGTTCCCATTTGCTTATTGTCTGAAAAGATACATTAAGGAATTCTGCCAATTTTTCTTGTGTTAAATTACGCTTTTGTCTTAAGGCTTTTAAATTTTCACCAAAATAAATATTCATAAATTCATCTCCAAAATAATTTCAACCGGTTGTAGCTATATAATAACTTTATTTTTGAAATTAATCTATAACTTATTTATTGAAAATAATTCTCTTAACACGAGAAAATTTCTAACAAAATACTAACATGAAGTTTTGAAAAAGTAAATTATATTATTGAATTTATTATATTTATATAGTATATTATTTAAAGATTTTTATTTATTAATTAAGGTGATTTTATGAATAAAGCAAAATATGTAGATACTTCAATCGGTACAGTTGCAGAGGAAGATAGCATCGAGGAATGTCATGGTGGCGGTAAAACTTACCCTGGTGCTTCTGTTCCTGGTGGTATGGTTCAGCTCTCACCCGATACAGTAACAGGTGGCGATAATGGTAACGGTTATAACTATTGTCATAATACAATCGAGGGCTTCAGCTTTAATCACATGAGTGGTATTGGCTGGTATGGCGATTTAGGTAATCTGCAGATTATGCCTGTTATTGGTGAAACTGATTTAAGAAGTGGCAGTAACGAGCACGTAGAATTTAAAAATGGTACTGTTGGCTGGAAGTCGGAATTTTCCCACGATAGCGAAAAAACTGAAGCAGGGTATTATTCGGTAAATTTAGAGCGTTATGGCATTTTGGCAGAAGCAACTGCAGATGTTCATAGCGGTATGTTAAGATTTACATATCCTCATAATGAAAATGCAAGAATTATAATGAATTTTTCTCGCAGAATCGGTGGCAAAGCTGATTTTGAGGAAATAAAAATTGTTAATGAAAATACTATTGAGGGTAAAATTATATGCACACCAAAGGGCGGTGGCTTTGGTCACGGTCACGGTAAAATTACTTATGATTTTTATTTTAATTGTGAATTATCGCAAAAGCCTTTAAAAATGCAGTTCTTTGCAAATGAAGAGTTTGAGAGTGAAAATTTAAAAGAATTTAGCCACGAGGATGCTGGACTCATTTTAGATTTTGGTAATTCTGTTACAGAGCCTATTATTTTAAAATGCGGTATTTCTTATACGAGTCTTGATGGTGCAAGAAAAAATCTTAATGCAGAAATTCAGGATTTTGATTTTGATGCACAAAGAAAAAGGGCTCTTGATTTATGGGAAAATGCTTTTGGCATGGTAGATGTTGAGGGTAGTGACGAAATTGATTTAAAATTGTTTTATACCTGCCTTTATCATGTGCTTTTAGACCCTAGAGTTTCTGCTGATGTTGACGGTAGCTTTACTTTAAATGGCAAGGCTATGAAGGATGATAGTTATATTCACCGCACAGTTTTCAGTGGTTGGGATGTTTACAGAAGTGAATTCCCTCTTCTTTCAATTATTCGTCCTGATATTGTTAATGATGAAGTTAATTCACTTTTAAGAATTGCTGAAGAGAATAATTCATCTTTCCCCCGTTGGGAGCTTTTAGGAATAAATGCGGGTTGTATGGTAGGCGACCCAGGAGCAATAGTTGTTGCTGATGCATATCTTAAAAATATCAGAAATTATGATTTTGAGAAGGCACACAAAATAATTGTTGCTTCAACGAAAGGTGAAAAGGAATTATTTAATAAAGAATTCCACACAATAAGACCTGAATGTGAGCAATATTTAAAAGATGCTTATGTTCCTGAAAAATTGAGCGATACATTAGAATATTTACTTGCAGATTACACAATGTACCTTTTCAGTAAAGAAAAAGATGACGAAGAAAATGCAGAGTACTTTTTAAATCGTGTAAAAACATATAAAAATAATTTTAATGAAAATCTCGGATTTTTAGCACCAAGAAAAGAAAATGGTGAATTCGTTTTCGAAGAAGATGAATATGATGATGACGGTTGTGTTGAAAGTAATATTTTCCAGCAGTCTTGGTTTGTACCTTATGATGTAAAAGGTCTTTGCGAGTTGTTTGGTTATGAAAGAGCACTCGCTCTTTTAGAAAGATTTTTTGAGAAGGCAGATTTTAGTAGACTCTGGAATGATGATTACAACCACTCTAACGAGCCTTGTCATAACATAACTCATTATTTTGATATTTTAGGGCTTTCACATCGTGCACAATACTGGACAAGAAGAGTTCAAAAAGAATCATACAGAACAGGTGCTTACGGCTTCTGCGGTAATGAAGACGTTGGTCAGCTTTCAGCGTGGTATGTACTTTCTGCTTTAGGCTTTGCTCAGGTTTGCCCTGGTCACCAGGATTATTTTATTAATACACCTTTATTTAAAAAGGCTACGCTTAAATTAAATAAAGAGTATCACTCTTGTATAAATGGCGAAACCTTTACAGTTGAATGTGACAAGGACCCGCTCCTGTATCCATATATAAGTAAAATGGAGTTTAACGGAAAATTAATAAAAAGACCGTATTTATCTTATTTTGAAATAACATCAGGCGGAACGTTAAAATTTGAACTTTCAAAAGAGCCTGTAACAGATTGTTTTGAAAAAGTAGAAAAATCATTTTTATGATAAAAATTAAAACATCTGCGTTCGGTAGAATGCAGATGTTTTTATATATCAGTATTATTTATGAATTTGAATGCTTAATTACCTCAAAATCCAAACTTGCATTTTCAATCAAGTTATAAAGCTCTTTTGCTACCTCATTACATAATGTTTCTAACTCGCTTTTATCACCAGCAGTTTCAAGATAAACTCTATAGTTCCCGACTTCAAATTCACCATAGACTATTGCATTTCTTTTACCTTTGCTGTTGGCTTCAGTAATATAATACCCTGCAGTTACAGCGATGTCATTAACATAAGATGTGCTTTCTTCACCCTCAATTACAATGCACGAAGGGATATCTTTTCTTTTAACTTCAATTTTGAAGTCGTCTATTGTTCCATTTAACATTATAAACTCATTAGTACCTTCTTCAAAAATAACAGAAGCTTCAATATCAGATTCACCAAATATTGCACTTGCTTCAGATTCGCTCAAATTTCTGTTATCGCCGATTTCAATGGCTATATTGTAAAAAACTAAATCACTTTTTGTAGAAAAAGTAATTTCATCACCATTGCTTAATTCAACAATAAGAGGCTGTTTTTCTGTTAAAATACCAATTGTAGAAGCTATTGCAATTATAAGGCAAGCTGCTAAAGCCCCCCATTTTAATAAGTGTTTTTGTAATTTTTTACTTTTAGAAAAATCTTTGTTAGCATCTAAAACTTTTTGTTCATCTACTTCGCCTATAATATCAAAAAGTTGTTCTTTCTTCATAATTCAAAACCTCTTTCTGTAAGATGATTTTTTAGTTTATTTCTTGTGCGATTTAAAGTAACTGATACATTATTTTCAGTGATTTTAAATCGTTTCGCAATATCAGTAACAGTCATTGCATACCAGTAACGACAAAGAAAAATATTACAACTTTCTTTGGGGAGCGTATCAAGAAAATTATTTATTTCCTGAATAAGCTGGTGTTTGTTCAGTTCATTTTCTACGCTTTCGTTACCAGAAACACACTCAGATAACTCGTCGAGCACAAGACTTATTTCACCGCCACCTCGTTTGTAAGCAGTATTATATCTGAATTTATCGAATGAAAGGCGTCGGGTAATTTTGCCTAAGTATGTCGATAGAATCTGTGGTTCGTGTGGGGGTATAGAATTCCACGTGTGAAGATATGTATCATTTACACATTCTTCTGCATCTTCATTATTACTTAAAATATTTTTAGCAATTGCTTTGCAGTAGTTACCATATTTTGAAGCAGTTTCTTTTATTGCAACTTTGTTTCTTTGTAAATATAAATTTACTATGTCGTTATCTTCCATTTGAATCCTCCTTTCACACTATTACACGTAAAGTTAAAACAAATCTTACAGAAAAAATTAAATTTATAAAAATTATATCATAAAATGCTACTTTAGAAAATATTTTTTATTTTATAAATAAAACTCGACTACCCCGAGATAGTTTTTTGCTATCTCGGGGTAGTCTTTTGTTAATTCTCCCTCAATTTATCTTATACAGCAGCGCATTTTACTAAAAGTACAATAGCGGCTATAACAAGACCTAAAGGTAAAAGAAGTATTGCACCACCTGCAACAAAGAGAAGTATAACTAAAAGTGGTAATGCAACTGTAAAAAGGATTACAGCGATTATTTTTGCAACACCCCAGGTTAATTTGAATGCTAATTTAATTGCATAAAAGAAAAGTACAAGAGTTAATATGCTTATTATAATTTCTAACATTTTCTTCACTCCTTTAATGATAAGAAATTTTAATTGATTGTTTTCTGCAACTCCCTTATTGCATTTTTATAATATAATATTTTTTAAATAAAGTGAATTACAATAACTGCACATTCAGGTACCAGAATATGACAAAAAGTGCAAAAAATAAGAGATTATCCGAATTAATCAGATAATCCCTTGATTTCATTATATTTTTCTAAATTGATTTTTCCATCTGCCAACATTCTTTCAACCCATAACTGTAAGGTTTCGACTGTTATTGAAATTCGTTCTAATTCCTGCTGAATGAAAACAAAGTCTCTAATTTCATCATCGTCAATGCTACCGTCAGCAGTAATTTCAATAAGTCTTTCCTGACTTTTTTTCATAGAATTAAGTGAAGAAAGCATTTCTAAAACAATCTGAGCTAAATCCTTTGTTTTAATTTCAGGAACATATTTCTGACCGATTTCACACATTTTTGAGCAATAGTGATTACAAAGTGAAGGTTCTTTATAAATTTCTGAAAGCAAAATTACTTCTTCTGGGTGGATATTAAATTTACCATTTTCAATTCTTTCGAGTCTTTCGTATGTTAAAACCTGATTTCTTTTACTTGCCTCGTCACAGACTTCTTCTCTTGTTAAATCCAACTTTTTTCGTAAATCCTTATAAATTGTATCAGCCATTTCTATTCTCCAATAAATTAATATAGTTTCATAATATCATTAATTGCTAAATAAAGCAATATTTATTGACATTCATTGCTCAAAATATTAGAATTAAAATATAATTTAAAAAGAGGTGCTTTATTTGAGATTGTTTGTTGATGATACAAGAGAATTTCCAAATGGCTACCAGTGTTGCAGAGATGCAAATACCGCAATTACTTTGTTGTCAGTTATGAAGTTTGAGCACATTTCTCTCGATTATAGTTTAGGTAAAGACAGAAATACAGGACTTGATATACTTATCTGGATGAAAGAACACGACGTTTTTGTGCCCGAAATAAATATTCACAGTAATAATATAATCGGTGTTGAAAAAATGAGAAAATACTGTGATGAGAATTTTCCTAAAAGTAAAATTACAGAATATACATTACCAAAATAAAGGTGGGGTGAATTTATGTCAGCATTAATAGAAAAAGCTAAATCTACAATAGGCCTTGCAAAACAATATTGGCATGAGCCACCAAAAGGTAATTATGTTTCTTATAAAGAAATCGCATCCTTAAGTGGTGCTGGTTTCGGCGTTCATTGGGCAGTGCTTTTGCCGTCGGCAATAGGTCTTAACGCATCTAACTTTTTAGTAGGTGCATGTATCGGTTTAAAGCCGATGGATTTACAGATAATGCTTATTATCGCAAATATTATTGGTATTCCTTTGGGGATTTTTCGTAGTTGGTATTACGATAACCACAACTTAAAGGGTGGAAAGTTCCTGCCGTTTTTAAAAATGACGATTGTACCAATGGTGTTAACATCAATGGTATTCGTCTGGTTGCCTTATGAGAAATTCAGTTATTTTCTTAAGGTGATAATTGTTGAAATAATGTATTTATTACTGAATGTATTTTTAGCATTTTTTAATGAAAGTTACACATATTTTCAGCAGATAATAACCCCTAACGCTCAGGAAAGAACTACAGTAATGAGCATTTCGCAGGTTATCTATTCACTTGCGCCAACAATAACAAATTTAGTTGTACCACTTGTTGCTGGTCTTACCTGGGGACTTAATAACATCTGGACTTACAGAGTTATTTATCCGATTTTCACAATAATTGGTATGGTTGTCAGCCTTATATTTTTTAACAAGGTAAAAGAAAGACTTGTTTTACCTAAGAAAAAGCTTGAGCCTGTGAGGATGTTTGATGCTATAAGAGAGGTAGCAAAGAATAAATATTACTGGATTATTCAGTCTGCGGGTTGGGTTGGTTTTTTAGAAGGTGGCTACGGTGTTATTTTAAGCTGGTCTTTTGTTTACGCTTTTGGTGGTAAGTATGAAGCTTCTTTAGGGCTTGCAAACACAATTATAGGTAATGCGGCACTCTGGTCTATGCTTTTAGCACCATTTGTAATTAAAAAAATAGGTAAACGAAACCTTTTAATAGCAGCTAACAGTATAAATGTTTTCATTTTATCAGCGTTTTATCTGGTTTATGAAAACCTTGTTATGATTTGTGTTCTCTGGTATTTAAATAATTTTATAAATACCTTCTGGAATATTGTTCAGCATAATATCAGTGCCGATATGCGAGACTATCACCAATGGAAAACCGGTGTAAGAGTTGACGGTCTTTTCGGTCCACTTGGTATAATTGGTACAATAATAGGTTTTGGTACCGGTCTTGTTTTTCCTGCAGTTTATGAAAAAATGGGTCTTTTAGAAGATTATAACGTTCTTTATGATGATAATATAAGAAATAATATTTTTGAAGTTTTAATTTTCCTTTCGGTAATTGGTGCGATTATTAACCTTATTCCTTTTTGCTTCTATGACCTTACCGAAAATAAGCATAAGGCGTATGTAGATGTGCTCAAAATACGTGCAATGTTTGAAAACTACGCTCTTGGTGTTTTAGAAGATGATGAATTAAAAGACGTGATGGCTATAATTTTACAAGCAAAAGAACTTTATGGTAAGAAAACAGTTTCTTTTGATAAGTCGAAACTTAAGCTCGCAAGAAAAATGAGAAAAAAGTCCCAGGAAGAAAAACTTCTAAGGAAACAAGCAATTAAAGATGCTAAAAAAGAACGTGCAGAAATTAAAGAAACAAATCTTGCTATTGAAAGAGCTTCTATTATAATGCAGGATTTGGAAAAGTTTACGACAGAAGCTGGTATTAAACGAGTAGCAGAAGCAAAGAAAGACGTATTAAATGGTAATATGTACATTTATGGCGATGCGAAAAACCAGTTAAAAATAGCAAAAAAACTACCAAAAACAAATAAATTAGAAAGAGAAATTCGTGAAGATGAGATTAACCGTGCAAGAGTTAAAAAACAGGCACTTGCTCTTGTGAAAAAATATGGTGAAGAAAATATAAAAGAACCAAATATTTTGGAGAAAGAAGAAATTTTAAACAGAGAAACTAAAAACTTCAAAGAAAGTATGACTCAAAGAAAAGATTTAAGAGCATACCTTAAAAAAGAGTCTATTTATTTAAGAGCAACAAAGCCTTTTAGAGAAGCGGATAATTTAATAAAACAAAGTGAAAATTATACGCACTATGAGGAATTAGTTGAAAAGTATGAAACTTTAACAGCATAAGAAAACCCCACAGAAATAAAATTCTGTGGGGCGTTTTTATATCTGCTCTAACATATATTGTTTTACGTCTTCTAACTTGCTCTTTTTCCAGTCGCCGTTTTCCGCCTTTTCTGCGAGTGGGCAGATTATATAAAAATCAAGTGTTTCGCCCGGGACTCTGCCTGTTCTTAAAGGTTCTTTAAAATGCTCTTGCCATTCTTCTTCTGTTGCATTTTTAAATCTTTGTGGGTTTAAATAGGTCATTTGTCTTTTAGTTGCAGAAACAAGAACTTTTGCAGAAAGTGGTGCTAACAAATTGTATTCTTCTTCCTGTACGTCAACAAAAATTCTTGGTAATTCTGATTTTACAATGTGCTCTGCTCCACGCTCTATTTTTAACCCCATTGGTTCAAAAGTGAATTCATTTTCTGTGAAATTCAGTTTAATTAAAAGACCAAGCTCTGTGTTAAATTGTGAACGCTGATAGTCGGTATCAAAAATAAAATTACCTAAAGAATAAAAAATCATTTTTTCGCCAACTGTTTCGTAATTCATTGGTACGTGTGGATGGTGAGCAATAACTACGTCGGCACCCATTTCTAAAAATTTGTGGTAACGCTCTCTTGTGTAAGGGGATGGGAGCGGGGTGAATTCTTCACCAGCGTGTGCAACAATAATGCACCAACAGCATTTTGCTTTAATGTCATCAATAGATTTCTGAATAGCCTCTAAATCGCTCCAACTATAACAGCCTGGTGTGTTTTCGTCAGCTTTTCTGCAAGCACGCTGGTAGCCAACGCCAAACATACCAATTCCGCCAGCTTCGTCTAAAATAACAGGCTTTCTTGCTTCTTCAATATTCATTCCTGCACCAATAGTCTGTGCATTTTCTTGCTTTGCAAATTCAAGAGTTCTTTTAATGCCGTATTCTTTAGCATCCATAATATGATTGTTGCAGATGTTCCATATATCAGCATTCATTTTTCTTAAAACTTTTAACGCCTTCGGGTCTATTGTGTGTAAAAGTTGCTGGACGCCGTCTTTTGTAGTGTTCTGCTCAACTTCTGCAACGGGACCTTCAACGTTAGCAATAACGTGGTCGGCACTGTGAAGAAAATCTAAAACTTCAGAAGAAATTAAATTTTCGTCATCCCACTTGCCGTACATATATCTGTCAAAACCGATGTCACCGGTAAAGACTAAAGATGTTTTTTCTTTCATAAACAATCACCGTGAATTATATTAACATAAATTTAGATTCTTTTCAATATTACACTTGTAAAGTAATGTTCAAAAGTGTTATATTATAAATATAATTCACGGAGGTAATAGTATGTTTGATTTTTCTTTTTTTGATGAAATACACGACAGAACCAACACAAGTGCTATAAAATATATGGATTTACCAGAAGCAGAAAAAATGCCCGTAATTCCAATGTGGATTGCAGATATGGATTTTAAATCTGCACCGGCAATTACTGAGGCTTTAAAAAAAGTAGCTGACCACGGAATTTATGGTTATGGTGAAATAGATGAAGAATATAAAAATCTTGTTATTGATTGGTATAATCGCAGAATGGGCTGGAAAATTGAAAAAGATGAACTTTTAACAATGCCAGGTGTTATGTTTGGCGTTACTATGAGTATAAGAGCACTCACAAAAGAGAATGATGCAGTTTTAATTTGTCAGCCTGTTTATTACCCATTTGAGAAAGTTGTTGTAAATAACAACCGTAAATTAGTTGTTAATGAACTCGTTTTAAATAACGGCAGATATGAAATTGATTTTAACGATTTTGAAGAAAAAATTATAAAAGAAAACGTAAAAGTATTTTTATTCTGCTCACCACATAACCCGGTAGCAAGGGTGTGGGAAAAAGAAGAATTAGAAAAAATAGCAGAAATATGCTTGAAGCACAACGTTTATATAATTTCTGACGAAATTCACTCTGACTTTGTTTTTGAAGGCTCAAAACATATTCCAATTTCTACACTTTCAGAAGAAGTAAAAAAGAAAACAGTAACCTGTATTGCTCCGTCTAAAACGTTTAATATTGCAGGGCTTCAGGCTTCAAATATTATTATTCCAGATGAAAATATAAGAGAAAAAATATTAAAAGAACGTACTTCAACTTGTTACCATCATCTTAATATTATGTCAATTGAAGCGGTAAAAGCGGCTTATAAAGATTCTGAAGAGTGGCTCGAAGGAATGATTAAATATTTAAAAAGAAATGCAGAAATTTTAAGAGAAGCTTTCCCAGAAGACTGCAAAATAACGGCACTCGAAATGGACGGTACTTACTTATCGTGGCTCGATTGCAAAAAGTTAAACCTTTCAGGAGAAGAGCTTAGTGACTTGTTCCTTAAGAAAGCTGGCGTGTGGCTTCATAATGGCGCTACCTTTGGTAAATGTGGCGAAGGCTTTATGAGAATGAACATTGCTTGCCCTACATCTGTATTAGAAGAAGCAATTGAAAGAATAAAAGCAGTTATATAAAGAAAGCGTTTTATATGGACGGGTTTGTGGAAATATTCTTGATTTTTATAAAATGTGTTTTAATTATTAAAGAAAAACAGGGGACTTGAATTAAAGATTCGAGTCTCCTGTGTTTTTGTTATATTACTTTATTCAGCAGATATACTCAATAAAATGCGTTGGTCGATAGGGGAATGCCCTGAAGAAATCTTCTGCATTATTTTTTAACTCAATACCATCAATAAAAACTGCTGTCTGCGATGTATGACCTTCTCCTGCAAGTAGCAATCTTGCCGCAGCAGGTGGGGTTAGGGCTATATCGTAATCACCACTGTTTCTTTTTGTAACGGTCGCTTTGCCATTCTGGTATTCGACATCAAATATGCCGTTATTCTGTGAAAGTTCATCAAAACTTAATACACTGAATTTCCCGTGATCTTTGGGGTATGAATTGTTTTCAAGCAATTTTTTCAGATTGTAAATTCTTGCAGCAATGCCGCCTGTATATTCATAACTTGTGTTATCTGTTCTGTCAGCAATACAAGAAAATGGAGAGCCTGTGTACTGCTTCTTTACAACCAGAGTTTTTACTATGCCATCATAGTTTCGTAAAAAACCGATAATTCCAGAAAGTGCATCGGTAGTTAAAACGAATAATTCTTCTGCAACAAGCTCTTCTGGACGATTTACTGTGAAACGAACGTAGCCATCTGCTTCACCGCACTTGTTACGGTGAATATAAGTGTAATCTGTATTTTCAAAAGGCTTATCGCAAAAATGTTTTTTATCTTCTCTTATAATCATAAGATTCTCTCTCATGGTGCATTTATTATAAAGCTCACACAACTCATGGAACTGCTCACCGTTATAAAGCTCAACGTCGTTACTACGCTCAAAATGAGAAAGATTATTAAAGGGAACTTTTATTGAGAAAGAACGGTTGAGATTCGCAAATCCGAATTTTTCGTAATAGGCAATAGAGAATGGGGAAAGAAAGCCAACTGTTATATCATTTTCAACAGCATTTTTCCCGATTTCATCAAAGAGGGCTCTGACACCACCCATTCTGCGATATTCAGGCTGACTGCAGATGCCATCAAGAACGAATGTGTTAATAATATTACCGCAATAGTTGCATTTGTAATTGTAAATTTCTGCACCTGCAATAAGCTTTCCGTTATTAAAAGCACCGAGTACGGGCATATCAACCTTGTTATCTATTGCTTTATCAAATTTCCATATAAATGATGCGGCAGAAATTTTGAGGAAATCCGTTGCTTCTTCTGGTTTAATAAATCTTACTTTCATAATGGTTCTCCTTGCTGAATTATATCTTAATTATATCATCATTTACGAGAAATTCAATATTTTATCTTTTGCTATTTACTTTTTTTTGCTCTTTGATATAATAAAATTACATCCAATTCCCAGGAGGAAGAATCACATCAAAATTAAATGTTTTTAATTGTAAAATATGTCTGATGTTATTAAAGTTGGTAAGTTTTGACTCCAATTACTACTAAAAAACAGAAAATAGGGTTGGTTGTTAATTATAAAATGGGTTCACGAGGTGTTTTTAAAGGAGTTTCAAATGAAGCAAGGTGAATTTAAAAATCAAATAACGGAAGTTATGAAACTGAGTCTTCCTGCAATTCTTACGCAAATAACAACTATTCTGATGCAATATATTGATTCTGCCATGGTCGGTGCTTTGGGTGCGAATGCATCAGCTTCAATAGGTCTTGTTGCTTCTACAACATGGCTTTTTAATGGGATTCCTTATGCGGTTGCTGCAGGATTTTCTGTTCAGGTTGCTCACAGAATAGGTGCTGGTAATGAAAGACAAGCAAAAAGTATTGTAAAGCATGGTATGTATAGTGCAGTAATAATAGGTTTATTAGTTTCTTTAGTAGCATTTTTAATAAGCAAGCCGTTGCCAGTATGGTTGGGTGGTAGTGTTGAGATTAATAAAGATGCTACATTGTATTTTTTAACCTACACTTTAATGATACCATTTTTTCAAATAAATTCTTTAATGTCCTCATTTTTACAATGTGCTGGTGATATGGTAACCCCAAGCGTTTTAAATGCAGTTATGTGTGTTTTAGATGTTGTTTTTAATGCGATATTTATACCCAAATACCGAGTTTTAGGTGCTGGAATAGGTACAACACTTGCTTGTGTAGTAGTGAGTTTTATTATGCTTTGGTGTTGTATAATTCGTAATCCTAAACTTCGTCTTAAAAAATCAGAAAAAGTAACGTTTGAGGGTGTTATTCTTAAAACAGCCTATAAAATAGGACTACCCGTTGCAGTTCAGGAAATTGCAATGTGTGGTGCTATGGTAGCAACTACAATGATTGTAGCACCATTAGGTGCAGTAGCAATTGCTGCAAATTCGTTTGCAATAACAGCAGAGAGTCTTTGCTATATGCCAGGCTATGGCATAGGTACTGCGGCTACAACGCTTGTTGGCAGAAGCTTTGGTGCAGACAATAAAATACTTGCAAAACGATATGGGAATATTTGCACTGTATTAGGTGGAACTTTAATGGGTGTAACTGGTGGCATTATGATGCTTATTTGTCCGATTGTGTTTAAAATGCTTACACCAGATATTGATGTACAGAATTTAGCAGCTGAGGTTCTGCGAATTGGGCTTATATCTGAGCCTCTTTTTGGCGTTTCAATAGTTGCTGCGGGTGCGTTGCGAGGTACAGGTGACACATTTGTACCTAGTATTATGAATTTAGGCAGTATATGGGTTGTAAGAATAGGTCTTGCACTTTTACTTGTAAGATCATTAGGACTTCATGGTGTGTGGATTGCAATGGCGGTAGAATTATGCGTGAGAGGCTTGTTGCTTTTATATCGCCAGAAAACCTCGAGATATTATAAATAATAAGTCTGATTCTTAGGAGAATAAATTAGGAGCAGAAATCTGCTCCTGAATTTTTTAAAAGAAAGCTCCAAATTAAAATTTATCTTTATCATTTCATAGGGCGAATTTTTATAGGATGCTTTGGGTTGGTTTGTATTGTGTTATCGTTAAAAATAACATTTTCTGTATTTATTTCAACCTTAGGATAAATAATTTTATCTGCTTCTGGTACAGCATCAAAACAAAGCTTTGAGTTTTTGAAATCTATATTTTTAAGTGTTATATTTTCAGTCGGGTAATTAGAATGTAGCAGAATATCAATATCATTTTCTAAAAAGATATTTTCGAGAGTGATATTACTTTGCGGAATGCACATACAACCAGGGTAAAAACTTCGTGCATAGGTGTCATAATTAAGACTTATAGCAATTCCGATATTACGTTTTTTCTGAAGTCTGCAATTTCGCATTACTATGTTGCGACAACCACAGTCAAACTCTTCCGTATCACGCACATTGACCCAATTTATACCATCATATTCCTGAATTCCTTTTTCGTGGCAAGGTGGAGTAAGAGAAGTGTAAAGCTTTCCGTCTTTTGGATTCATAAGAATACGATATGTTTTACCGTTAACCGCAACGGTATCCGAGTGCTGAACCTGCATCCCTTTATGCCATCTGCACCAGGCACCACCAAGAATTCTACAGAAAAAT
Organism: Acutalibacteraceae bacterium; assembly: GCA_045613085.1. GTDB lineage: Bacteria > Bacillota > Clostridia > Oscillospirales > Acutalibacteraceae > DTU089. Next base: position 85,804 of record JAZLAG010000034.1, read on the forward strand.
CCGGTTGTTGAGTTATCGTCCATATCAATACAGTTTTCGATTATTCCATTTTCAATCCAACCAATATGTGTGTTCGACGTTGCGTAATCAAAGGCATTAAGTGCTATAGGATCATCAAATGTACGGAATTTACTGTTTCTGATAACAAAGCCGTCGCCCCAACCTAAGTGAACACCGTCTTTATTTCCTGTTATAAATAAATTGCTGAGAGTAATGTTTTTAAAAGCACTTACCTGAATTGCATAATCCTTTTCAAGTAATCCGTGACACTCAAAATCATCAATAGTTAAATTTTCAACATAAATCATTGCAACCTGTGCACGTAACCCCGCAATTCGACTGTTCACACCAAAGTCGTTGCTTTCAGTATTGTTACATTCAAGATGTAATCCGATAATTTCAATATTGTGGTTATATTCGCCCAAAACAGCACCTTTGTTTATAAAAGCATTGCCATTTGTGCCACTCACACTTGTTTCACGTCGGATTATTACACCTTCTGAGAATATAAGCTTTGTATTATCGCCGATTTCAATTTGCTCAGAAATTTTATAAATCCCTGGAACAGTAACCTGAATTACGCCACCCTTATCAACTGCTTTTTGGAAAATTTCGGAGTTTTTATATGGGGTGTTCTCAGGCGAGAAACCATATTCGTTAACATTAATCATAACTTTCGTTCCTACAAATTCAAGTTTGTTATAAAGACCAATATTATATCAATAAACTATATAAATCGGTGAATTGCTTACGGTCATTTTTTTCCGATTTCAATGGTGTTTCCATACATATCGTAAGCTTCGTAGTCACCGCTGGGTGCTGTGATTTTGTTCTTTTCACCAAGACTATAATATACTTCAATTCTGCTTCCGTTTTTAGTGTATTCATCAATTACGAGGTCTTTTTCATTCGAAATATTCTTCACGAAATCTGCATTACCGAGAAAACGGATAACTGTTGCATAAGTAATCACGGGTTCAGTAGGTTGCAGGTATTCATTGAAAAATGCAAAGTCATTTATATCATTTTCGGGAGTAACAGTTTTTCTGAATGCAAAAGAAACAAAACCCTTTGCTCCTGTTGAACGGGTGTAAAGTGCTTTGCAGGCAATTGTTGATGCATCTGCACCGCCAACACCACTTTCGCTATTGAAACCGCCATTTGTAAGCCCAGATTTGTTTGTGATGCCTTGCATCTGAGTCATATAATCAAAGTAATTATCAAGTCCGTCGTGGTTGTGATAACCGAAAGTATCGAGTAAGCCTTTGTCTATAAGCTCTGCAGATTTCTGATAGTATTCTGAATTACTTTCTTTCTCTGCAGTTGCAAGACCACCAGAGTAAACATAAGCTGACTTGTTTTTTGATTTTAATGTTTTTGAGGTGTTTTCTAAAAGTTCAAAATATTCTTCGGAAGTTCCTGCGAAGAAAAACAAGTTGGGTTCATTCCATATTTCCCATAAAATATCCTCATTATCTGCATAATGGTTAGCAACCTTGTTTGTAAAATCGTTCCAGAGCTTAATATCAGGTGGGTAAGTCCAACCAATTGCTTCATCATAATTCTTTTTATAATTTTCGGCAGCAGACCATTTTCCTGCATTGTAACCGAGAAGCCAGTCGTATTTCATATCGCGGTCGTTAACCTTTTTAACAAGGTAATCCTGAACTGAATAATTCATATCTCCATAAGGCTCGCTCTGCATAGCACCCCAACCAACACTGTCTTCACGAACAAGATTTACACCGAGATATTCTGCAACATCGAGTATTTCATCAACAGATTCTTCTGCACTATAACCGGGAATGCAGAATCCTTCTCCCCAGGTATATGCACGTGTGATGTAGGGCTGAATGCCATAGTAAAAATCATCGCTTGCTTGTTCGTTATTTGGAAGAACACCAACAGTAAAGCTGAGCTCATCTTTACCGAATTGTTTAATTTTAATGGTAAAAATACCATTTTCCTGTGAAGCAAAACTTAAAATGCTATAAGGTGAATTATAATCAAATGTGATGTAACCCCATTTTTTAAAGCCTGTCTGTGCACTTGTAATTGTAACTATTGCTTTAGCACTGCTCGTATTTTCATCAAGACATTCGAGAACGACGTTGATTTTTTCGTTTGGTTCAAAAAGATTATCGTCACCCTCTACACCAAAACGCAAAAATTCACTTTCACCGTTTATGTAATATTCAACGGTTTTCTTTGTTTGTGAAACATCTATTTTATTATTGTGAAGAGTGATACCAAAAACTATACCAACTACGAACAAAACAGCAATTATAATCAATATAATTTTCAAGACAGTTTTTTCATATTCATACCTCGTCAAATTCTTATTTGTCGATTTCATTGTATCACAAAAAAATACTTATAACAACCTAAAGAATTGGAATAAAGTTTATAAAATTCATTGTAATAAAATGTAATTTAGATAAAAGAAAAGCAGTCGAAAGCATTTAGTTTTCAACTGCTTTTTGGTCGAGATGACGGGATTTGAACCCACAGCCTTTGCGTCCCGAAAAACAAATATGATTTTTTGATTATCTCAAACACAACATATAGTACTGTTTATTTCGGTTGTATATACAAAACCACAACCCAAAATTCAATATTCAGTACTAATTGTGGTGTAATTTGTGGTCAGAATCTTAAATGATTTTTCTAAGTTTGGCTAATTAAAATTTTTAACTATAACATAAATCTGTAGTTACTAAAAAAGTAGTAGTGATGGGTGAAAAAATTTATACATATACAAAGAAAGGAATTTTGAAATTTGGTCAATTTAATATGTTGAAAAAAATTTATTGAAATGTTAAAATGTTTTTTGAAATAGTTAAAAAATTTTTGATATTATTTTTCAGTTTTTTCTTTGTGTTACATTTTATATCAAGGGGATATTTATGAAAATGCTTGATATTTTAAATGTAAGTTTATAGATGGAACTATAAATATTAAAAATATGGAGTATTATGCGAAATATGAAATCTAAAAAAGGGTGTGATACCATTTGAAGAATAAATACATAAAAACAGTAGCAATTATATTTCCACTTCTGTTAGCGCTAATTTGTCTTATTGTAGTGGTAAAAAATGATAACCAGGCAAGTATGCCTGTTCCGATGAATCTTGTATTTACCGGAGAATATAGTTATGATGGTGACAACTGGTATCAATATAATGAAGAGTGTGATATATCTGCATTAGATGGAGATGTAATAGTAAAAGGTCATTTTGATACAGAAATATTTGAAGGAGTAATATTAAATTTTTACCGTAATCATATCGGGGTAAGTATGTATGTGAATGGGGAGCAGGTCTATATGGATGCTCCTACTGAAATTAAAAATTACGGAAAAGACTTAATGCCGTCTATGTGCGGAAAACAATGGGAACAAATACTTTGTCCTGCAATTACTGTTGAGGATGAGGTGGAATTTCATTTAATAAACTATCATAAATACGGCAATAAAGAAGCATATAAAGAATTTTTATCTACATTTATTCTTGCACCTTTAGATAATGCGGTATTGGAAAGTTATTTAAAACCGTATATCAATCCGTTTGAGATAATGGGAACAGTATTTTTGATTGTGGGTTTAATGTTTCTGGGCTCAGCTGTTTATGCGGCTGTTTTTAGAAGTGAAATAGCAAATCGCTTGTTCAAAATGGGAATCATGATGTTGCTCATGGGTGGGTACACAGTTCTCGATGTAATGATGGTATATTTTACAGATGAATTGTTAGTTATGCGAACTTATGGTGGACAGTTGTGTTTGATGCTTGGCGTTTATTTTGTGGGAATCATAGTATGTGACGCCATAAAAGAAAAACATAAAAAAGTTGCAGAGATAGTAATAGGCATATCAGGTATTATTAATATCTTGCTTATTTCACTTGTTATCAGTGGAAGAGTATTGCTGTATGACACAAAACTTATTTGGCAATGTACACAGTCTGTTGTTAGTTTAATATTAATAGCTTTTTGCCTTTTAGAATTGAAAAAAGAGAAGCCGAAAAGAATTGAATTGTTTACATATGTTTTAATTCATTCTGCTATCTTACTCGATTTTATAGGTGTGGGTTATCACATTTATTATTCTGGTATTTGCTTTAAAGTAGCATCTATGATTATGCTTCTTATCTTTTTTTATCGAGGAATAAAGCAGATTGTTATGGATTATCAAGCGTCTGTCAAAAACCAAAAAATGAAAGAAGAACTTGAAAATAGTCGTATTACGGTTATGCTCAGTCAAATACAACCTCATTTTTTATATAATTCATTAACCAGTGTAATGGATTTGTGTGACAGAGACCCAAAGCAGGCAAAGGCGGCTATTGCAGATTTTGCAGGTTATTTGCGAGGAAATTTATCTTCTTTAAAGTCAGAAAATCTTATATCATTTGGAACAGAGTTAGAACACATCGAAAAGTATTTGCGATTAGAAAAACTTCGTTTTCAAGATGAATTGGAAGTTGTGTATGATATTCAGACACGCGACTTTATGCTTCCGGCATTGTCTGTACAGCCACTTGTAGAAAATGCAGTGAAACACGGCGTTGGTCAGAAAATAGGTGGAGGCACGGTCACTATCAATACCACAGAAACAGAAGATGAGTATATCATTTGCGTAACAGATGATGGTGTAGGTTTTACGGAAGGTGAATATGTAGATGATGGTGGTACACACATCGGGATTGAAAACATTAAACAACGATTAGATATGATAATAAATGCCAGATTGGAAATTGAAAGTAAAATAGGAGAAGGGACAAAGGCTTGTATATTAATCCCGAAAAGGAGAGATTGACATGCATATCATTGCAACAGATGATGAACAAAGTGCATTAAATGTACTAATGGGAGCTATCAGGGAAGCTGTTCCGCTTGCTACGGTGCATGGCTTTCGTAATCCGCTGGAAGCACTTGAATTTATAAAAAACACTAAATGTGATATTGCTTTTTTGGATATCAGTATGCGTGGTATGAGTGGTCTTGCTTTAGCAGAAGAAATTTTGAAAATAAGACCTAAATGTAAAATTATTTTTTGCACGGGATATACTGAATATGCTCTGGATGCAATAAAGCTTCATTGTAGTGGATATTTAACAAAACCCATAACTAAAGAGAGTGTTCAAAAAGAACTTGATTATATCAAGGGGTTGAATAATAGTGATGAACAACTTACTGTAAAGTGTTTTGGAAATTTCGAGGTTTTAAAAAATGGTGAGGTTTTGCAGTTTAAACGTTCAAAAACAAAAGAGTTATTCGCCTTTTTAGTTGATAGAAACGGTTCGGGTGTAACCAATAAAGAGATATGTGCTGTTTTGTGGGAACATAAAGAGAATGACTCAAAAAATCTTAATTATTTATATCAATTGCTCGAGGATTTAAAAGAAACATTAAAAAACAATGGTTTAGAAGATGTTTTGGTAAAAACCAGCAGAACCTATGCGGTAAAAACTGAATTATTAAATTGTGATTATTACTCATATTTAAAAACCGGTTCACCAAGATTTCGGGGTGAATATATGATACAGTACAGTTGGGCAGAAACAACCTCTGCAAATCTTTCACAAATATAAAAAACAGAGAAATGTAACAAACTTTCAAAAAAAGTTGCATTTCTCTGTGTTTTTTTATGAAATTTCTACCAATTTGTAAGAGTTTTGTAAGTAATTATTTATTATACTGTTAATGGATAATTCTAATTTAAAGAAGCTTAATTCAGGAGAAAATAAATGTCTAAAAAAAGTTATGTAGGTGGTTTTGTTGCACAAAACAAAAACGAAGGCAGTATAATTGATTGCTATTCACTTGTAAGGTTTAATGGTAAAAACTATTTATCAGGCGGTTTTGCTGGTGAAAATACCGGAAGCATTAAAACAAGTTTTAGCGATGTTAACATAAAGGGCTTAACGGGCGGGTTTTGTGCTAATGATGTCTCATCGAAAACAGAAAAGTGCTACTTTTTACATAAAGAAAAATCAGGAAGTAAAAAAATAGAAAAATTAACAGACCGTGTAAATGGTCAACGCAAGGATGAAATAAGAAGCACTGATTCTTTGTATGAGCTTGGTTTTGATACAGAAAATGTTTGGGAATACAAGGAAGACGAGTATGCTATAAGATTTATAGAAGAAAAATGGTTTCAAAAAATAGAGTATGAGGAATCTGACGAGGTTATTGTAATAAAAAATGCAAAAGAACTTTCAGACTTTGCTGAAAATGTAAACAAAGGCGATAAAAAATTCACTAAAGCAAATGTACGTTTGGAAAGCGATATAGATTTAAACGGCAGAGAGTGGGAGCCTATAGGTAATGCAAGAACGGTTGCATTTTCTGGTGTGTTTAATGGTAATGGTTATGTAATCAAAAATTTTTCGATTAAATCTAAAAACAAGGAAAATAAGGGCTTCTTTGGTTTTTTAAAGGGCGAAGTTTATAACCTGACGGTTGATTGTATAATAAAAGGAATAGGCTGTTGCGGGGCTCTTGTAGCACAAAATACAGGTGGTACAATTGGTTGTTGTGCAGCGGTATTGAGTGTAAGAGGTAATAAGAAAAACGCCGTTATAGGCGGTTTGGTTGGCGTAAACAGTGGTAAAATCTTCAAATCATATACCGCAGGTAACTTTAAGTTTTTCTTTATTCCAATATTACCTATTTTTTCGGTAGTTGGTTCAATGCTTGCAATAGGCACTGCAGGTGTTGTGTTAATAACAAGCGTTCAAAGTCAGCCTATTTATCAGGAAATTCCTGAAGATGGTGCTCAGGTACCAATTCCCGGTGATACCGAGGTTCAAAAAACGGAGTCAAACTTTGTGTCATTCCAATTTGAACGTGAGGTTTCAGTTGATTTGTTACGTGGCATAGCAACGCTGAATTTTAAAAATCCGGGTTCAAGTAACCATAATGTAGTTGTTCAGCTTCAAGTTACAGAAAAACTTGCAAAAAGCGTTATGGGTGGTACAGGCAGAAATGAAGCTGAACAGGCAGAAATTGAGGCGCGTGCAGATTATAATGACGAAGCTTACAGAATTACAATTGCTTCTTCAAAGTCAATCTCACCAGGCTATCAGGTAACTTCCTTAGTGCTGACAGATTTTGCAAAAATGAATTTACCTGCTGGAACATACAACGCAATAATTTATATTATTCCGTACGATGTTCACACTAATGGTCGGGCAATGCTGGAAACGCAGCTTCCAGTTACCATAACAGTCAAATAAGACTGAAAAAATTAATAAGGAGGAAAACTTATGAAAGGTACATTAAAGAAAAAAATTGTGGCAGTATTCGTTGCGGTTTTTATGCTCAGCACAATTTTTGTAACAAATGCATTTGCTTTAGGTACTATCATTTCAGGAGAATACGATGAAAATGGTAATATGGTGTATGGTTCTATAGAGGGTACTGATGATGATAATGTTGCCGACATTGATGTTCAGGCTAAGGTTACCGAATATAATGCAGCTGTTTACAAAATAGATATTGCATGGGGTGCAATGCAATTTGAGTTCAAAAACGATGCTAACAATTGGGATCCTGATACACACCAATATGTAGCTGAAGATGGAACAAATAAAGAATGGATTATTGATGGTTATGTTGATAGCGTGAACAACAAAATAACATTAACAAACCACTCAAATGCCCGTGTTAATGCAGAATTTGCTTATGCTCATGTAGCTAATGCATTTAATACAGATCCTACATCAGCTAATGCAGTAAGAGGTCACTTCTTCCTTGACAACGAGGCAGCAAAGATTGCTGCAGGTATTCTTGAAAATAGTGCAACTGTACAAAACGCAATGCCTCAATCGCTTGTGTTGCATCATTTAGATGACCAAGGATTAGTTGATCCGGGCTATTACGCTCAAAATGGAGAAAATACCGGTAGTGTGTACTTTACACTTAACGGTACACCGGACACAGCAAAAGTTGAAGGTTACACCGACTTCACTAAGGTTGGTACAATTACAGTAACAATTACACCTACTGAAATAACTCAATAACCTTGTAGTGTTCATAAATATAATAAAAGTAATTATTTAGCTGCGAAATAAGTCAGCGGGATGTTGCAGAGCGATAATCTGCTCTGCAACTAATCCCGTACTTTTCAGAGAATATAACCTTTTGTGTTTTCTGAAAAGTATGGGCATAGATATGCTTTAATACAGTCACTCTAAAGGAGATACGGATGAGTCAGGTTAAACGAAAACAATATAAAAGTGTTAAAAGCGGTAAAAAACGTAGTGTTTTATATGTTTTAATATTGGTAATAGTTGCTATTATTTCTTGCGGTATGTTTTATATTGCAGAGAATGTTTCTTATAAGCCACCAAAGGCTGAAGAAAATGCACTTGCAGGTTTACCTGAGCCGAAAGAAAGCTTTATGTTTTCAACAATAGAAACTGATTATGGTTTTTCAATAAATATGGCAGCAAACCTTTACATGCAAGAGGATGGATCGCTTTTTGTTTACTTTACAAATGTCGAAGAAAACGATGTAAGAATGATGTGCGAAATTGTACAGGAAGGTACAGAAATAACACTTTATAAAAGCGGTGTATTAAATCCGGGAGAATATGTAGAAAAACTTGATCCTGTAACTGAAATTGAAAACGAAAAAAAAGATATTATAATCAGAATTTATGCTTTTGAAGAAGAAAATTGGTACAGTGCAGGTACCGTAGAAATTACAAGTCTTCTTCAACCGTGGTAAATATATCAGGAGGTGTCGTAATGAAAAATAAAATTTTATCTGTTTTGCTTACACTTGCAATTATAGCTTCTGCATTTGCAGGTATAGGTGTTGTTGATGTATCCGCTGCCTCTGCGTATACATATGAAAAACTCACAATAAAAGGTAGCACCTTGAATGCAAGTACGGTTTATGGTCGTGGTGACAGTAGTTTTACTATGGATGCTGACGGAGGCTTTTTTTCAACCTACAAACAATCGAGTGGGGCACTTCCGGATAATGGTTTGATTACAACTGTAAAAGACAATATCCCGTATAAATTGACATGGACAGGAAGTTACCCTTATTCAGGTAATGATAGTATAAGACTCAAAGGTACAAGATCAGGCGGTTATGTAACAAGCTCAAAATACACAATGACATTGTTAAGTTATGGTGCATACGATAAAATTCATATTTTAGGTACTGCGGGCGGTTTCGCTGATAATACCAAATCATTGAATTTTTCTGTACAGTTAACTTATACTGATGGAACAGTAAGTACAACTCAATACAGTTTGTACGATTGGTATAAACCTTACAGTTATGTAGAGGGGTATAAAATTTACCAAAGATTAAATAAAAACGGAAGTACCATTGATAAGGATTACGGAACTAATGGCGGACCAATGCTACAATCAAAAGCGGTTGAATGTGATGAAACTAAGCTCCTGAAGTCTATTTCTTTCCAGATTTCAAATACCCTTGCGAATGTAGCAAATGAAAATGGTATATATGCCGCAATATATGCGGTTACAGGTGCAATTTTAAATGATGCTCCGACAACTCCGGTTATAAACAATGCACAAAATGTTACTACTTATGGCTTTATGGCAAATTGGAATAAAGTCGACAAAGCTACTGAGTATTATTTAGATGTTTCAGAATATCCTGATTTTAATAATAATGGTAGCGAGAGTTTTTTAGGCATTTATAATAACTATAAAATCAGTGGTGAAACAAATTATTGTCAAATTTCAGGTTTAGACAGAAATACAACCTACTATTATCGTGTTCGTGCTAAAAATTCCTATGGACAGAGTGCAAGTTCTGCGGTAAAAGCGACGACTACACATAAGTGTGATGTGTATTACAACGATAATGGTGGTAGTAATGGTCCTGGTATGCTCGACCTTGCAAGCGACTGGACATTGCAGACACCTGTGTCTGTTCCTACGAGAACAGGGTATACCTTTAACGGATATTACACAGCACTCATAAATGGTAAGCAGTACTACAATGCGAGTGGTGTAAGAACAAACACGTCTTCGTTCGAAGATTACACAATGAATTTGTACGCGCAGTGGACCATAAAAGAAAGCACGCTGACCATAGACTCAAATGGTGGTAGTTATTTAGGTGATACTACAATAACAAAATCGTATGGTAACTCAATAAAAATAAATGACCCAACAAATAGTGATGAAGAGAAAATATTTTTAAGGTGGGAGCCAACAAGTAATAACTGTACAATTGTTGATGGTGCAGGGTACACTACATATATTTTCGGAGCTGAAACAACTGCGGTTACTTTAAAGGCGATATGGTATTCACCTGAGCAGATAAGTACCAAAATAAACTCAACACAAGCAAATACAACAGTAGAAAAGCTTGAGTCACTTTATGAATACACAGCAAACGAAGATGAAAACGGACTTACAGCAGAAGACTTTGAAGCAAATAGTCTTGTAGTAGAAGCAAGAGTTACTGATATGTCCGGGGAAGATTCACTTGATGAGTTCATAGAGGAAACAGCAACACATGAAGCATTAAAGTATTATGATATATCACTTGTAAAAATTGTTGACGGAGTTGAAACAAATCTTACAGAAATAGAAAAACCAATAACGATAACAATACCAATAAAAGGCGATATTCATGGTAAGACAGGTTACACAGTATATCGTATTCATAATGGTGCAAAAGAAAAAATGACGTCATCAAGAACATCACCGGAATTTTATGAGGTTAAAGACGGAAATATAGTAATTCACACAAAGAAATTCTCTACCTATGCAATAGCAACCTCGCAAAGCGTAATAGGCGTATTAGATGAAAGTCAGATAAATGATACTAATAACTATGCTTCAACAGATGTTCAGACAAAGTATACCGATGGTAGTAATAAAGCAATTTACAAAATAGATGTAGAATGGGGGGCAATGCAGTTCACATTCAATAAGCATCAAAAGTGGGACCCTGAAAATCATCGGTATTCAAGTGACATACGAATAGAACTTGACGAGTCGGCATATGTAGATGGAAATAACGAGATAGTAGTTACCAATCACTCAAACGCAGATGTCAGAGTAAGTATGGTATTAGTTGATAAAGATATTGATGGTGTAGAAATGGCACTTTACACAACCAATAGTGCAGAATCGTCATTAGCAGAAAATATGGAATTAGCCAAGGTTTCTGATGCAACAGGCTCAGGAACAGTTGACTCAACAAATGCATTTTTAAGATTTGATGATGGTATGATAAATAGTGACGGGTTAGAAAAACTTATACAAAATCCGAATGTTTTCCAGACAGTTGCAACTATTATGGTTACTGTTGAGCCTGTTGAAGGTAGTGTGCTCACACCTAAAATTTCTTGAGAACTTTAAATAAATCAAAAAACTACATTTAACTATTAGTAATAGTCGGATGTAGTTTTTTATCAATATAAATAAAACGTTTTAAAGTGCATTTATATTTATGGGTTTTCTCATTACAAAATACGAAGTGAAGTTTTAACCATTGGTGTATTACTTTATAATTGAAATTAAAGTTTTATTTTTTAATACGAAAGCTGTATAACAAAGGGAAAATTTTTTTGACAGTTTTAAAAAATTTTTATATTATTTTCCATAAATTCTTTGTATTACATTTTGTCCTGTTGTGGTAAGTAAAATAAAGATGGATGTTTATATAAATTGAGGAGTGCGTGTGATGAAAGCTTTACAGAATAAATTACTGATACTCATAGTTAGTAGTACTTTGATTACGGCGATGGTAGTTATGGCTATTGCACTTTCAAATTATGGCCGTATTCTGGAAAATGATTCGGAACAGATTATGCAGTTGATGTGTTCCGAAAAAAGACAGGTAATAGATGAAAAACTACTAAACATTGAGCAAAGCGTTCACACGATATATCACGTCGCAATAGAACAGTATGGTAATACAGAGAGTCTCTGGCAAGATGACGAGCAGTTTTCTAAGCATATCAGCAAGATGAGAGAGCTTATGGAGACAACCGTTAAATATACAGATGGTGCAGTATCTGTTTATTATCGTTTGAATGCTGCAATACGAGGACCAAAGCAAGGAGTATGGTTGCTACAGGATGAAAATAGTAATTTTATAGAGCACGAGATGACCGATATTTCTTTATATGACGAGGATGATATAGAACATGTCGGGTGGTATCACATTCCGATAGCCAATGAAAAAGAAACATGGATTAACCCATATTACAATCAAAATATGGATGAAGAAATCATTTCTTACGTAATTCCTATTTTTTTTGATGGTAAAACCATAGGCGTAGTTGGTATGGATATTTCTACAAGGCTTTTATATGAAAATACGAAGAATGTTACAGTGTATGATAGTGGTTATGCTTTTTTAATGGATAATGTGGGTGAATTCGTATATCATCCAGAGATGAAAGGAAATACAATTTCAGAAGAGTTTAATATACAACATACTTATCTTTATGAAAAAAGCTTATTGTCAGTAAAAAATCAAAGTGTGGAAGCCTATCAGTGGAATGATGCAGATAAAAAAATGACAGCACAAAAACTGCGTAATGGTATGATTTTTACAGTATGTGTTACAGAACAGGAGATAAAAAAACCACAGAATGAAACGCTAATCGATGCTGTTCTGGTAATATTACTTATAATGGCAGGATTTGTTGCAGTAACAGTTTTTCTTACAAAAGCGATTGTAAGACTGATATATACAGATGCAATGACACAAGTGAGAAATAAAACCGCATATAACGAGTGTGTTGATTTGCTAAGCAAGCGGATAAGAGATAAGGAACAACTTGATTTTCTAATTGCAGTTGTAGATATAAATGATTTAAAAATAGTGAACGATACGTATGGACATGAATACGGGGATAAATTAATACAAAATGGAGCTTCTATTCTGAAAAAGGTATGGGGAAGTGATTGTACTTACAGAACCGGCGGAGACGAATTCGTGATTGTGTGTTCAGATATGAAAATGGAACGTGCAAAAGAGCGTATTTCATTGTTTGAAGAAGCAATAGAAGCTTATAATCGACAGAATACTTGTGAAGAATTATTTTTGCAAATGGCAATTGGAATAGCAGTATACGGTTCTGAAACAGATAAAGAATATATGGATGTGTTCCGCAGAGCAGATAGCGCCATGTACGAAGATAAAAAACAGAAAAAGACGAAATGTAATCCAGTCGATTTTTAATAAAATAAATGAGTACTAAGATAATAATTTGATTGATTGTAGTGGTAAAATTTATCACATGAACAAAGAAAAGGAGCAGGAAATCTGCTCCTAAAATTTTGTAATGTTGTTTCATAAAGAACTCGACAAATTGGAATTACATAAAATGTCTTAAATATCAAGGATGAAAATACATTTTAATCTATCGGGTTATTATTGTTATCCTTTGCAATAAATCCTCTAACAACAAGAATCAAACCAATAATTGCTATTAAATCTATCCAAAGCCCATCTTCCATAAACATATGAAACACAATTACAGCCAACATTATCGCAATACCTAATAACATCTTCTTGATTTCTTTATCCATTAGCTAATTACCTCCACAAATTCAAGTTTGTCGAGATGATTGTAACACAAATATATATAATTAACAACCCCTGACATAACCAAAATAACTTGGTGTTTTAGTGATTTGAAGTGAATTTAAGATATAATAAAAGCAGCTGAAAATACAAGATTTTCAACTGCTTTTTGGTCGAGATGACGGGATTTGAACCCACAGCCTTTGCGTCCCGAACGCAACGCTCTACCAAATTGAGCCACATCTCGATATTAAATTTTAGTTATAAATTACACGCTTGAAAGTGCACTGTATAAGAAAATTTATCAAAATGACCCCTTGTGGTACCCAAAATTGTTTGCTCGTTTTTCACTTCGCACAATTTTGACCACTGACGCCTTTCGTGTTCCCTACATCCGCCACAGGCGGCGGTCACACTCAAGCTACCAAATTGAGCCACATCTCGATATTAATTTGTTCCTTTTGTTGAGCAATAGAATTATACATTATCTATTTTGTAAAATCAAGTATTTTAAGATGTTTTTTGTAAAAAGCGCAATTAAATAGTAAACTTCTTAATTTTGTGATATAATTATAATATCTAATATCGACTTCTGGTTGAGAAATATAAAAAACTCCCCACTCAACCAGCGGTTTGTATACTTTTTATGTGGTTCTTGTTACAATACAAGTGAAAGGAGTGAGGCACTTGGACCAGATTAAAATTGGCAAATTCATAAAAGAATGCCGAAATAAAAATAATCTGACTCAAAACGAGTTAGCAGAAAAGTTGGGTATTACCGACAGGGCTGTTTCCAAATGGGAAAATGGCAGGGCAATGCCAGATTCTTCTTTAATGTTCGACTTATGCAAGGAACTTAAAATCACAGTAAACGATTTATTATCAGGGGAGGTTGTCAGTGTGAATAACTACAACGAAAATTCAGAAAAAATTATACTCGAAATGGTAAAAGAAAAAGAAAAGAACGATAAGCTTTTATTAAGATGCGAAATTCTTATGGGCGTGGTATGTATAAGTATAATGTTAGCATTAACAGCGGTTGCTTCGCTTGTAGCAATGAAAGAGAGCCTTAGAATTTTACTTATCTTAATAGGTCTTGTTCCGCTTCTTATTGCGACTCCGTTTATGCTTAAAATTGAACAGATTGCAGGTTATTATGAATGTAAAGAGTGTGGTCATAAATACGTTCCGACTTACAAATCGGTTAATTTGGCACAGCACATTGGTAGAACCAGAAAAATGAGATGCCCTAACTGTAATAAAAAAAGTTGGCAAAAGAAAGTTATAAGTAAAGATTAAAATAAAACATCGAGTATCACCAAAAGGTGATACTCGATTAATTTTATCTCGCAAGTTTTAGCCACACTGCCATATCTGCTTCGCCACGGTTGGCAAATGTATAATATGGCACAAGCATTAATCTTATAGGTGTTTTTTTGTTGTCTAATGGTCTGTAAAGCCCCTCAAAGTTTTCTACAATAAAGGCATCTACTTCCATAATATTTGCTTTGAAAAATTCAACGTATTTAATTGTAGCGTTAAGATTTTTAGAAAGTGAAATTTCTGAAATTCTGTAATCTGTGTCAATATCTTCAAGGCAATAAATAAACGGACCATAAGACACGGCAACTCTGCCAAAATTCTGGTCAATTAATGGGTTAGCTTCATTTAAAACGGCTTTCATTTCTAAACCTAACTCTATAACAAGTTTTTTATTTTCGCATTTAATATAAATAAACCCGTTCTGTGGTTTTTGTTTAACCTGAGTGCCGTCTGCTTTAACTGTGAATTTCTGACACCAGCCTGGAATTCTAAGGGCGATTTCTTTACCAGTACATTTACCTGAAACAGTAATTTTAATTTTACCATTTAATGGGTAATCGGTTGTCTGCTTGATTTTAATTCCATCAAATGCCGCCACAGATTTTGCATAGTGATGAATGAAAACAGTATCGTCATCAGTTGTGTAAAGAAAATCACCAAATGACTCAATAAATCTTGTGAAGTTCGGTGGACAGCATGAGCAATCAAAAACAGGCTGTCTTTCAGTAGCAGGGTAATTCTGATTTTCCATTCTGTATTTGTGGGTGAGTCTACGCTCTTTTAAGTTGATTTCAAGCGGATTGGTGTAGAAAAATTCTCTGCCACTTATAGAGCACGAAGCAAAAACGTTGTTATAAATAACTCTTTCTGCAACGTCGTCATAAATTGAGTTTACGTCTAGTAAATTCATTCTTCTGGCAAGTAATGCAAGACCAATACCCGCACAGCTTTCAGAGTATGCAAACTGGTTAGGTAAATCGTATTCTTCAGTAAAGCATTCGCCTAAGATACCAGAGCCCACGCCACCTGTGATATACATCTTTTTCGTTGCTATATCATTAAAAATCGCTTTGCAGGCAGTTTTTAATTCCTCGTCATTGTCAATTCTTGCAAGGTCAGCCATAGCACAGTAAAGATACTCAGCTCTTACAGAGTGACCTACTGCTTCTCTCATCTCTCTTACAGGCTCGTGACTTTGTTCATATACAAAATCAGTGTGGTTATATATTGGCCTGTCCTTTTCGTTGTTACCTCTTAAATTAACAAAGTAACGTGCAAGCTTTAAATATTCTAACTTTTCAGTGTATTCCCATAATTTTATTAAAGCAAGCTCAATTTCTTCGTGACCTGGTGTTGCAAATGCTGCTTCATACTTATCCATAAATACATCTTTAATATGAAGCACGTATTTTTCCATACATCTTAAAAATTTAGATTTTCCGGTTGCCTTGTGGTATGCAATAGCGGCTTCTATTAAGTGCCCTGCACAGTAAAGCTCGTGAGCATCACGATTTGTGAAACGCCTTGTAGGGTCACATACTGTGTGATAAATATTGAAGTAGCCATCTAAAAATTGATTGTCGTGAATCCAGTCGACTATTATATCTATAACCTCTTCAAGATTTTCATCTGGTGCATTAATGAGAGAATATGCTACACTTTCAATCCATTTTGCTATATCAGAATCCCAGAAGATATGAGGCTTCTTTTCGTCGCCTGGCTTCCAGTCACAAGCAAACGCAGTAACTCTGCCTGTTTCATAAAATTGCTTATAGATTACGGGCATAGTTACATCTCTGTTTGTGTTTTGTTTTGATTCCCAGAAACCACCAAAATCAATGTTTTCAAAGGATATCTGCTTCATATTGTCACCGCCACGTTCAAAATACGTTTTGATTATACAATAAATTTGAGTTTATATCAATAAAACCCAAAAAATTTAAGAAAAAATACACAAACTTTTTTGACAAATGGTGAATAATACTACTTACGAGTAGGGGAATTAGGGTTTGATTGTGATATTTGTTTGTGAGTATTGCACAAAAACAATAGACTTAGTTTAGTGATTTTGTTGAAAGGGGTAACAAAGTGTCAATTTTCGCTAAAATGCGCTATTTTCGTCATATTGCACAAATGAGATGCGTTTGAGTTGTGCAAAATAACTTGACATTTGTGAAAAATGTGCTATAATCTACTCGTAAGTTAAACAAATCAAACAAACAAAGGAGTTAAACACAATGATGAACTTAAACGAAATCAAAAATCAACTTTTAGAAGAAATCGAAAGTGAAAAAGGCTTTTCATTAAGAAAGCTTGCAAAAATCATTGAGTTAAACGCTGTTCTCAACAACCTTCAATAAGTTTCAGCTTAAGGTTGTTAGAGCAACTCTAACCCGCCCATAACATCTATTTTCCCCTTTATAGATGTTTTTCATATATTCATATTTATTTAATTAAAAGCCAAAACACACGCACTTGGGCAAGAGCCTGAGTGCGTGGCTTTTTTATGTGAAAACACTTTTAAATTTAGTAAGTTTGTGGTAAAATATTAAAGATATTTATTTATTAGGTGATTCGTTATGGATTTTGAAGTAGCAAAAAAGAGGGTAGAAGAGTTAACTGCTATTCTCAACGATTGTATTGAAAAATATTATATGGGTAACGAAAGTGACGTTTCTGACTATGATTACGATATGATGATGAGAGAATTGTCACATCTCGAAGATGAATTCCCTGAGCTTTTAAAGTCGAATTCACCAACTCACAGAGTAGGTGGCAGAAGTGACGAGAATTTATTCAGTAGTGTAACACACACAGTACCAATGGAAAGTTTACAGGATGCTTTTTCAGATGAAGAACTTTTTGATTTTGAAAAACGTGTTACGTCTGTTTTTCGTGAGGCAGAATATACAGTTGAACCTAAAATTGATGGTCTTTCTTGCTCTTTAGAATATCGTGACGGCGTTTTAGTAAGAGCATCTACACGTGGCGACGGCTTGGTTGGTGAAGACGTTACTGCGAATGTAAGAACAATTCGCTCTGTGCCACTCACGTTAAAAGAGGAAATTCCATTTATTGAAGTTCGTGGCGAAGTATATATGTCACATAAGTCTTTCGATGAATTAGTTGAAAAGCAAGAATTAAATGATGAAAAGCCTTTTAAAAATCCAAGAAATGCAGCATCAGGTTCATTAAGACAAAAAGATGCAAAAGCCACTGCTGAGAGAAAGCTTGATATTTTCATTTTCAACATTCAGCAGATTGAAGGTGGCAAAGAGTTAAAAAATCATTATGAATCACTCGAATATTTAAAAGAATTGGGCTTTAGTGTTGTACCTGGGTTTGCTCTTTGTAAGAATGTTAACGAATGTATTGAAAAAATTAAAAATATCGGCGACAATCGTGGTAACTTGCCATTTGACATAGATGGTGCAGTTATTAAAGTCAACTATTTTTCCCAGAGAAAAGCGTTAGGTAGCACTGCAAAATATCCTAAGTGGGCAGTTGCTTTTAAATACCCACCCGAAGAAAAAGAAACAA
The DNA here is from genome assembly GCA_045613085.1 of Acutalibacteraceae bacterium. Taxonomy (GTDB): domain Bacteria; phylum Bacillota; class Clostridia; order Oscillospirales; family Acutalibacteraceae; genus DTU089. The sequence continues at coordinate 104,207 of JAZLAG010000034.1, forward strand.
AGCTTCTTTCGGTAGATGTTCAGGTTGGTAGAACAGGAGTACTCACACCAACTGCGGTTTTTGAACCTATTACCCTTGCTGGTACTACTGTAGGTAGAGCGACTCTTCATAATGCAGATTTTATTAAAGAAAAGAGAATTGCAATTGGTGATACAATTGTTGTACGAAAAGCGGGGGATATTATCCCTGAGGTTGTAACAGTCGCAAGGCATAACAACGAAAATCCTGAATATACTTTGCCTTCAATTTGCCCTGCTTGTAACAGTAAGGTGGTTCGTGAAGATTGTGAAGCGGCAATTCGTTGCCTTAACCCTGATTGCCCTGCACAGCTTTTAAGAAAACTCATCCATTTCTGCTCAAGAGACGCTATGGATATTGAGGGACTCGGCGATGCAGTTTTAGAGGTACTTGTTAACGAAAAACTCATAGAAAAAGCTTCTGACATTTATCATTTACAAGCACAGGATATTGCCGCTTTAGATAGAATGGGTGAAAAGAGTGCTCAGAATCTTTTAACTGCTATTGAGAATTCTAAAAAGAATGATTTATACAGAGTTATATTTGCTCTTGGTATTCGTCATATCGGTCAAAAGGCTGCAAAACTTTTAAGTAAAAGATTTAATAATATGGATAATCTTCTCAATGCAACACTTGAAGACGTGCTCACAATAGATGGTTTTGGCGATGTAATGGCAAAAGCCTTTACAGATACGATTTCACTCCCACAAACACGTGAACTTATCGAAGAGCTTAAAGCCGTCGGCGTTAATATGGAGAATCTTTCAAAAACCGAAGACTTACGTTTTGCTGGTCAGACCTTTGTTTTAACTGGTACACTTTCTCAATTTACAAGAACTGAAGCAAGTGAAATAATAGAAAAATTCGGCGGTAAAACATCAAGTTCTGTTTCAAAGAAAACAAGCATAGTTTTAGCGGGTGAGGATGCAGGTAGCAAGCTCAGAAAAGCGAATGAGCTTGGTGTTAAGGTAATTAGTGAAGATGAGTTTAGTGAGATGATTAGGAACTAGGAATTAGGAATTAGGAAATGGTGAATTTTAGTTGGATTTCGGGAGTGGTTTTATGAATCAAAACGAATATTGGAATTCAGTAGCGGAAGAAAAGAAATTTACAACTATTTTAAATGTTTCAATGTTTTCAAAATATGTTTCTAAAAATAGTAAAATTCTCGATGTCGGTTGTGGTTATGGTAGAATTCTTAATGAACTTTACGAGAATGGTTTTAATGACCTAACAGGCGTTGATACCGCTGAGAATATGATTAAAAGGGGAAAACGAGAATATCCATATTTAAATTTGATTGCTAATCCCGATGGAAAAATACCTTTCCCTGATAACAGTTTTGATGCTGTAGTATTATTCGGTATTCTTACTTGTATTCCTGATGATGAATTACAACAAGATTTTTTGAAAGAGGTTGAAAGAGTGCTGAAACCTCAAGGAATAATTTACGTTAATGATTTTCTCTTAAATAGAGGCTTAAAAAATTGGTTGGAATATAAAAAAGCAGAGAAAGAAACTGGTGTATATGGTGTGTTTAAAACGCATGATGGTGTTACTGTAAGACAGCATAAAGAAAGCTATATTACAAAACTTCTTTCAAACTTCAAAAAACTTGAATATAAAAAGAGCGTTATACCAACTATGAATGGTGGTAAATCAAATTCTTTTGAGTTTATTGGTAGTTTGAATAAAAGCGCTGTTTAATAACGATATAAATGAAAATTTCTATCATTTAAAGTTTTTTGATAAACTAAAAATGATAGAATTTGTTTTATTTTAACACCTATTATCTAACAACTAACATCTAAAATCTAATATCTAAGCTAAAGCACTTCTCTAAGATACAATCCCGCCGTTTTCTTGAACGGAGCAGACTTTTTGTTTTTACATAAACTCAAAATCTCTTTACATTCTTCTTTACTCTCGTTTGAAAAATATATAGTAACGAAATCACAATTAAGATTGATTTTATCACATATATAAAGTGGAACGGAGTTGTGTAAAACAGAATACATTTTATCGTGGCAAATGATTGGAAACTCAATGTTTTTTCTGTCGGTAATTTTTCGTTTACCACTACAATTACCACAACCGTCTTTTTGTTTTAACGGACAGTTTCTGAAAAACATAAGTGGCAAATTGCCGTAACAATAAGCACCGCTTTTAGCGTTAGCGCTAATGTTATCAATAGCTTTACTTGAAAGTTCGATTGACAAGGTTAAATCCTTTACACCTTGTGTTTCATAGAATTCTATCGCTTCTGAGTTTGCAATATTAAGCGTGTGACCACCGAAAGCGGTAAGCCCTGCGTTTTTTATAATTTCAATACCACCAATGTTGCCGCTTATTGCGTTTTTGAAACCAAGTGACTTCAATTCCAAGAGTTCTTTTAAAAGCTTATCTTCATAAAAAGGATAAATCAAATCAGGCAATTCAATTATAACCTTGTCTTTGCTTTCTTTTAAAGCTTCTTTGTGACTTAAAACTTCTTTTATAGGAAAGATTAAATATTCACATTGGGTAAATTCGGTTGAATATTGTGAGAATTCTGAAAACCTTGCTCTTAGTGTAGGGGTTTTCTTTTTATTGTTTTCTTTAAATTCTGGTGAAACGTCAAAAACTTCTCTGTCGCAAGAATTTAATTCTAAATCTAGCTTCTCAACACATTCACGCCTTAAAGCATTAATTACAGAAAGTGAAAGAGTTAAATTTTCGGGATTGTTGAATTTAAAATCGCTTAAAAAGTAAGGTGTGCCACCGAGCTTTTTAAGATTTTTTTCAGCCATTTCTAAAGAAAGAACACTTTTTATTGGCACTTCTCCGCCTGTGGTGGTGGCAGTAACAGTTACGCCATTTGCAGTTACTTCTAAACAAGTACTTTCGTTTGTTATTGTGAAACACATATTAACTGGTGTAACAGGTGTATCAGTTTTATATAAATTCTGTAATTCTTTAAAAACGTCGTTTGTAGCAGAAACAACGTCGTCCTTGTTTCTGTAACCAAACATATCGCTGTTTCTTTTATCCATTAAATAGCCGTCTGTAAAACCACTTCTTGAGAAAACAGCTTTCAATAAGTCCTTGTTGTAATCTTTGTTATCTAAAGCGTTTTTACAAGCGGTTACGGCTGATGCTACATATTCGGGTCTCTTCATTCTGCCTTCGATTTTTAAAGACGTAACACCTATTTTCTCTAATTCTTTAAGGTGGTCAATGTAAGACATATCTTTTAAAGAAAGTGCAAAATTTTTGTTGTCTACTTTCCAGTCTAATCGGCAAGGCTGAGCACAAAGCCCACGGTTGCCACTTCTCTCGCCTAAAAAAGCAGAAATATAGCAGTTGCCAGAAACGGACATACAATGAGCGCCGTGAACGAAAACTTCTGTTTCTAAGGTAGTAGATTTTACGATTTTTTCTATTTCTTTAAATGAAAGTTCACGAGCGAGCACTACTCTTGTAAAGCCTAATTTTTCTAATACCTTTACACCACTCACATTGTGTATTGCCATCTGTGTTGAAGCGTGTAAGGGGAGTGTGGGGCAGATTTTTTTTACTGCCTTTACAGTTGCAAAATCCTGAACTATTACTGCATCTGCACCTGATTCTGCGATTTCTTTTATTGTGTCATAAAGCTCTTGTAATTCTTTATCAAAAACTATTGTATTTAAAGTAACGTAAACTTTAACGTTATAGGAGTGACAATATTTAACCGCTTTATTTAAGTTGAAGCTGTCAAAATTATCTGCATTACGTCTTGCATTAAAGCTTTTAGTACCGAGATAAACTGCATTTGCACCACTTCTTACTGCTGCTAATAATTGCTCTTGAGAGCCTACCGGTGCTAAAATTTCTGCATTATTCATTTTCTTTTCTCACTCTTAAAATATCGCCACATTTAACCTCTGTGTTACCACAAGAAATGTATAGAAGCTGTTGTGGGTGACAAGCAGTTTCTAATGGTTCTCCGTCTTCTGTTTCAATGCCTTCTACTATGAATGAAGTGCCCAATGAAAGTGGGGTAACAAGCTCTAATTGGTCACCTTTTTTAAAGAGATTACGTTGTTCAATTAAAACCTTACCATTTTTTGAGTCTTCTAATGCAACACCTGCAAAGGTGCAGTCTTGATGATAAAGTCCATCGTTAAAATGATTGTGAACTAAATTGCCGTAATAAAAACCTGAATTATATGGTCTGTGGCTTACTGCTTCTAATTCTCTTTCAATAAGCTCCATAGGTGCAGTTTTATCAATAGCACGTCTGTAAGCATTAACAACGTGTGCTACATAATATTCAGTTTTCATTCTGCCCTCAATTTTAAATGAGTCAATACCAGCATCTTTAAGTTCATCTAAAAATGAAACTGCTTTCATATCGTGTGAGCTTAAAATTGCGGTGTGGTCTGGGTATTCTTCAACCTTGTAAAATTCGTTTGGTCTGTTTCTTTCCATAAGATAATAACTCCAACGGCAAGGCTGAGTGCATTCACCACGATTACCGCTTCGGTCATTTAAAAATGAAGAAATAAGACATCTGCCTGAATATGCCATACACATAGCGCCGTGAACGAATGCTTCTAATTCTAATTCTTTTGGGATTTTAGCGTGCAATTCTCCAATTTCTTCTATTGTCATTTCACGTGCAAGGACAACTCTTGAAGCACCCATTTCGTAATAAGCGTTAGCCGCCGCATAGTTACAACAGTTAGCCTGTGTGCTTATGTGAACATCTAAATCAGGAACACTCTTTTTAATAGTTGCAACTGCCCCAAGGTCAGATACAATAACTGCATCTGCACCTATTTCATAAAGCATTTTAGCGTAGTCCTTGAGTGGTTCTATTTCATTATTTTTAGTAAAGCTGTTAACTGTAACATAAAGTTTTTTATTGTGAGCGTGAGTGTAGTTAACCGCCTCTATAAGCTTTTCTTCTGTGAATGCGGCCTTATCTGCTCTTAATTGTAAGAGTGGACCACCAACGTAAACGGCATCTGCACCGAATTTAATTGCAGTTTTAAGACAATTCATATCACCAGCGGGTGAAAGAAGTTCAGGTTTAAACATACAAGAATACTCCTATATAAAGAATAATTTACGAATTTTAATCATACCTATATATAATACAATATTTTAAAATAAAAAACAAGGGTGGAAAATTTTACAACAAAATGCAATTTTATACAATTTGAATGATAAAAAATACAAAACGCTATTGACAATACTTTTATAGTTGGTGTATAATATTGCATATTTTTAATAAAGATAGGGGTATTTTTATGAGTAGAGTTTATAATTTTTCAGCAGGTCCTTCAATGTTACCTGAAGAAGTATTAAAAAAAGCGGCGGCAGAAATGCTTGATTACGAGGGTAGTGGTCAGTCTGTAATGGAAATGTCACACCGTTCAAAAGTGTATGATAGTATTATAAAAGGTGCCGAGTCACTTTTAAGAGAGCTTATGAACATTCCTGATAATTATAAGGTTTTATTTTTACAGGGTGGCGCTTCAACACAATTTGCAGCTATTCCATTAAACTTTATGAATGGTTCAAATAAAGCGGATTTCATAATCACTGGTCAATGGGCTAAAAAAGCATTTTCTGAAGCAAAGAAATATGGTGACGTAAAAGCGGTTGCTTCTTCAGAAGATGAGGTTTACACATACATTCCAAAAACAGCAAAAGCAGATTTTCGTGCTGATGCTGATTATGTATATATCTGTATGAATAACACAATTTATGGTACAGTTTATAAAGAATTACCAGATACTGGTGATATTCCTCTCATTGCAGATATTTCAAGTTGTTTCTTATCTGAACCACTTGATGTATCAAAATTCGGAATGGTTTATGGTGGTGCTCAGAAAAACGTTGCACCAGCAGGTCTTACTATTGCTATTATCCGTGAGGATTTATTGGGCAAAGCACGTGATATAACACCAACAATGTTAAATTATCAGATTCACGCTGATAACGCTTCACTTTACAACACACCACCTTGCTATACAATATATATCTGTAAGCTTGTTTTAGAGTGGATTAAAAATCTCGGTGGACTCGAGAAAATGAAAGAATTAAATGAAGCAAAAGCAAAAATGCTTTATGACTTCCTTGATAATAGCAAGCTCTTTAAAGGTACAGTAAAAAAAGAAGACCGTTCACTTATGAACGTTCCTTTTGTTACTGGTAATGAAGAGTTAGATGCTAAATTTGTAAAAGAAGCAACTGAAGCTGGTCTTGTTAACCTTAAAGGTCACAGAACTGTTGGTGGTATGAGAGCATCAATTTATAATGCTATGCCAATAGATGGCGTTAAAGCTCTCGTAGAGTTTATGGAAAAATTTGAAAAGGAAAATGGCTAATATGGATATTTTAACTTTAAATAAAATTTCAAAAATCGGTCTTAAAGAATTCGATTCAAGCTACAACATTTTAGAAGAATGTGAAAATCCACAGGGTATTATAGTTCGTTCTGTTTCAATGCACGAGTATGAATTTTCTAAAGAAACTTTAGCAGTAGCAAGAGCAGGTGCTGGTGTTAATAATATTCCGGTAAGCGATTGTGCAGGTAAGGGTGTTGTTGTATTTAACACACCAGGCGCAAATGCAAATGCTGTTAAAGAGCTTGTTATTTGTGGACTTATGGTTTCTTCAAGAAAGGTTATGGCTTCATACGACTGGTGCAAGGCCTTAAAGGGCGAGGGCGAAAATGTTACAAAGCTTGTTGAAAAAGGTAAATCACAATTCGCAGGACCAGAAATCAGCGGTAAAACATTAGGTCTTATTGGTCTTGGTGCTATTGGTCGCCTTGTGGCAGAGTCTGCAATTGCTTTAGGTATGAAGGTAGTGGGCTTCGATGCATTTTTAAGTGATGAAGCAAAAGCACTCCTTAATTCACAGGTTCAGTTAGTAGGTAGCGTAGAAGATATTTATGAAAATGCAGATTATATTTCTCTTCATATTCCTGCAACTGCAGATACAAAAGGTAGTATAAACGAAGCAACAATTGCTAAAATGAAAGACGGCGTAAGAATATTAAATTTCGCACGTGGCGAGCTTGTAAATTCAAAAGATTTATTAAAAGCACTTGAAAGTGGTAAAGTAGCATGTTACGTAACAGACTTCCCGACAGATGACGTTATAGGTGTTGAAAATGTTGTAGCTTTACCACACCTTGGTGCATCAACCCCAGAGTCAGAAGAAAACTGTGCTTATATGGCAGCAGTACAGATGAAAGAGTTTTTAGAAAAAGGTAACATTAAAAATTCTGTAAACTTCCCGAATGTAATTTTAGATGACGAGGGCGACAGAATTTCTGTAATTCACAAATCCGAACTTAATACAAACGATATTCTTTCTGCGTTTACTGAGAAAGGTGCTACAGTTAAAGCATTCAAATCTGGTGCAAAAGGAGAGTTTACATATTCACTCTTCGTGGCTGATGCTGTTGCGGATGATATTATTGGTGCAGTAGCGGAACTTAACGGCGTGGTTAGAGCGAGAAAGATTTAATTTATAATTAATTGAATAAAAACAACCTGACTATTTGATGGACACTATCACATTTCAGTCAGGTTGTTTCTTAATTATATAAATCTTTTATTTCTACATTTAAGGCTTCTGCAATAGCGAAAAGTTCAGTATCGGTTACGGTTCGCGTTTTATCTTCAATTCTTGAAATAGAACCACGGCAAACATAAACACCCGAAAGTTCAAGTTTGTTCGAGAGCTTCTGCTGACTCATTTTTTTGAGCTTTCTGTATTTTCTCACATTATCGCCGATAAGGTTCATTTCTTTACCATCAATTATTCTCGCCAAAGGTTAACACCTCTTTTTGTTAAGGTTTACTGAAAATATTGTTTTGTCTTGACACAAGACAGAGACAATGTTAACATAAACTTATAAATATTTTGTCTTGTGATAGGACAAAAATAACTTGAGGTGATAAAAAAATGAGCAAAATTTTGTCATGCTTGTTAGCTGTGATGATGGTATTATCTTTAGTACCAACAACTGTTTTTGCAGCAGATGAACAAGCGGTTGGAACGGATAACGAAGTAGCAACTACTGAATTCGGTAGTAATGCGATAGTTCTGGAACCAGGCGATGATTTGCAATCACTTATCAATGCAATTCCGGTAGGTGGTTCTGGTGAATTCACAATTCACGATACACAATGGTATCTTGAATTTGGTCTCTATGTTGAAAACAGAGATGTAACTTTAAATCTTGTTAATGCACAGATGGGGACATTCCCATTTGAAAACGGAACTGCTGACCCTCTTATTTTAGGTTTTGGGGCTAATATTACTTTAAATCTTGACGAAAATTCAAGAATTGAGACACAGGGTCATACTGGTAATATGGGTGTTGTCAGAGTTGATAATAGTACTGACTGGAATGCAGAAACTAAAACTTTCCCTGAAACATTTACACTTACAGTAAATGGTGGTAGTTTTAATTGTGTTCAGGTTGACGAAAACAGCGAGTTTGAACCAGACAGTGTTTTTGTTGCTGCTCCTGGTACAAAAGTAGTACTTAAAGATGTATATTGCAATGGAGACGTAAAAGAAATTGATATGGCGGGTGTGGGAATTGACGTTCCTGGCGAACTTGTTATAAATAGCGGTAAATTTACAAATGATGTTTCAGAATATATTGCAGATGGGCATTATTGTTGCAGGTATACTGATAAATATGATGAATCAGTCAGTCATTACTTTGTTCGTGAAAAAGAAATGACAGATGAATTCAAAAAAGTTTTAACGGATGGTAAGGTTATTTTTAATTATGATAAATCTATCGCTGGAAGCGACGCTGTATGGTTGTTGTGCGAAGATTTCTCTCTTGCTAATGAAGGTTTCAACATGACACCAGAAGGTTTCAATGATGATTTCAGCAAGGTTGAAATTTCGTATAATTCAAATACCATAAGAGAAGAAAGACACACTGTAGATGTTGTCTGGGATTATGATGAGAAAGTTTCAGAAGCTGCCCAGGAATTTATAAAAAAATTCCCAACAGTTGAATATCCGTGGTTTAACCTTACAGATATGGAACTTGTAAACTACTGGGCATTTTATAACCCTGAATCAGAAGTTGATTCATTAGCAAATTATTCTGGTGAATTAAAGAATGTTTTAGGTAATAGTAACTTCTTATACACAATAGAAGTCCGTGGCGGTTCAGATGAAGTTTTTTATACTACAAGAATAGGTTCAGCAAAATTGACTCATAATGATAAAGTTTATTTTGGTTCCGATATTGTAGGTGCACGTGCACAACACGCTATTTATGTTCCTGAAAACACAGGCGATACAGCTGAAGAACTTATTGCTGCAGCACAAAAACGTATTGACGATTATATAGGTGAGGATATTGTAAAAATTACTTATGCTGATAGCACTGTAACAGAATATTATAACAGTGAAATTGCAAATTATGATGCCGAACTTTTAACTGTGCAAACTCAACTTCAAGAGGCAAGAGATACTCTTGCTGCAGAAAAAGAAAAACCTGAAGGAGATTGGAATTATAGCGTTATTTCAGATTGTGAATGGACAATCATGCAAAATGAAAGTCGTGTACAAGAATTAAATGATTACAAAAATTATTTTGTTGAGTGTTTTGAAGAAGGTAATGATTATCATTTCCTTAAAAGCGCCGCAGGAGACTTTTTCTTTAATATAGAAGTTCTCAGAACAGGTGAAGTATTTAGGTTTGTTATAATCAAAGATGATACAAAACTTACTTTTCCATCATACGCTTCTGTTGATTTTGATACAAAAGTGACTGTAGAAACTGATGATTCGGATGTTCCACTTGATACAATTATAAATGTTGATAAATTAACAGAAGGTACTGATTACGATAAAATTATGGATGTTCTTGATGATATCGAAAACGAAATGTTTGATATCAAACTTCATTCTGGCTCACTCAATAGATTTTTCACTAAGCTTGCTAATGGTAAGTTTGAGGTGAAAATTCCTGTTCCAGAAAAATTCAGCGGTAAAAATTTAGTTGTTTACTATGTTGATGCTAATAATAAACCTGTTGAATATGAAGTGAATGTAAAAGATGGTTTTGCAATTTTCTCAACTGACCACTTCAGTATTTATACTTTGGCAGAAAAACATGAACATAGTTATACAGAAAAAATAACAAAAGAGCCAACTTGTACGGAATCAGGTGAAAAAGTATTTACTTGTGGTTGCGGGGATAGTTATTCTGAAACAATCACTTCAACGGGTCATACATCAGTAAAAGGTGGTACAGAAAAGGCACATACACTTTGTAGCGTTTGTAAAGTGCCGTTATCTACAGACCATAAATTAACAAGTAAAGTAACAACAAACCCAACTTGTACAAAAGAAGGCGTAGAAACATTTACTTGTGAATGTGGTTATACTTACACAAAACCTGTTGCAAAATTAGGTCACGATAAAGTATCACATTCTGCAAAATCTGCAACTTGTGAAGCTATTGGCTGGTATGCATATGATACTTGCTCAAGATGTGACTACACAACATATAAAGAAATAGCAAAATTAGGTCACGATATTGTAATTGACAAGGCAGTAGAAGCAACATGTACCAAAACAGGTCTTACAGAAGGTTCACATTGTAGCCGTTGTGATGAT
>JAZLAG010000035.1:0-1636 GCA_045613085.1 Acutalibacteraceae bacterium
CCGGTCACCGGCACCATATGAATCAACCCCTGAATTCGAACCATTTATGTTCGATTAGGGGTTGATTCTTTTTTATTTACAAGTGTTTTTACTGGTTTTTTATACTACACCAATTTCAAAACAGTCTAAAAAATGAACTAAAACAGTAAAAAATTCTCAAAATGAACCACCCGTGTTCGATTGTGTTTAGTCAGAACTCTTGAATTTACTGAAAAATTTAGCTTCAAAGGCATCAGGTGTTTTATATTTTAACATCGTATGTGGTCTGCTGCTATTATAAAACGATATATAATTTTTAACTGCCATCTTGAATTCCTTTTCTGAAGAAAGCTCGAGGCGGTATAGCTTTTCGGCTTTTAAAGATTTAAAGAATGCCTCAACAACTGAATTATCATAAGGCGTTCCTGCCTTTGAAAATGACTGACGGACTCCAAATTGTTGTAGGTATGACATATAAGTATTAGAAGTATAATTCGCGCCTCTGTCACTATGAAAAATGAGGTCTGCCGGGAGACGACTTTCATACGCATATTTAAAAGTAGCTTTTGTTAATTGGGTGCTATTGGATTTTGATATTTTATAGCCGACTACTTTACGGGCATAAAGGTCTATGATTACACAAATATAATAATTATGCCCATTTAGCCTAAACTGCGTTACATCACCGACCCAAACTTCGTTAGGCCCGTTTACGGTAAATTGTTGATTAAGAAGATTTTGCTTCTTTTCTTGGTGCATGAGATATAGCTTTTTTGAAGCTCCTCTTACGGAAAACCAACCATTGTCGTGCATAATATTAGCAACCGTTTTTTCACCAACACAATAGCCGCGTTCTTTTAGGATAGCGTGTATTTTGTTAGCACCGTAAATTTGCTTACTTTCATTAAATATTTCTTCGATTACGGGAGTGAGTTCAGCCCGTTTCTTTGCAGCTAAAGTATCCTCATTTTTATTTCTTAAAATATGATTAAAGTAACTGCCCTTGGCAACCTTTAAAGTTTTACACAAAAGCGAAATACTGTATTCATCCGATAAATCACTGACTACTTTAAATCTTTCGCGTAAAGGAGCGCTGACTGTACACGGGGAGCGTTGCAAAATTTCTATCATTTTCTCTTGTTGTTCACATCTTTTCTGAAGATCATAAAAATCACGTACCCGGATTTGCCTTTCTTCTTTTATGCCGTTGTTATATTCTTTTAACCAAGCATATAACGTGCTTCGCGCAATACCAGTTTCTTTTGATAATTCGGTTATTGTTACACCACACAAGTGTCTTTTTATTATTTCTTGCTTCCGCTCTGCTGTATATATCTTTTTCATGTGCAACCTCCGAAAAGGTGTCAAAAGACACCTGCCATTGGTTTAGTTGGGGAGAAATCAACCGTTAGTAGAGTAAAAAGCAAACGCTAAACTCTTATTTATCGTAATTTTCGCTGAGTCTCTTTACTTTCTTGTTATCAAAATGTATATGAATACTTTCCCAATGAAAAATACGCCTTTTGAACCAAATGGAAGAAAAATGTTTATAAATAAATGATGGATTCGCCTTATTCAAAGGTGCGTATCTCACTTCGTAAGCATCCAACAGTTTGCAATAATCTTTTACCTTATCCATAAAATTCGATGAATTCTT
>JAZLAG010000036.1:0-98759 GCA_045613085.1 Acutalibacteraceae bacterium
CTTATTGCGTTAACTGCGGCACGGAAGGGGTCAGACCCCCCACACCTAGCAATCATCGTTTACAGTGTGGACTACCAGGGTATCTAATCCTGTTTGCTCCCCACACTTTCGAGCCTCAGCGTCAGTTAGAGCCCAGTAAGCCGCCTTCGCCACTGGTGTTCCTCCGAATCTCTACGCATTTCACCGCTACACTCGGAATTCCGCTTACCTCTACTCCACTCAAGAAGAACAGTTTCAACTGCAGTCTATGGGTTAAGCCCATAGTTTTCACAGCTGACTTGCTCTCCCGCCTGCGCTCCCTTTACACCCAGTAAATCCGGACAACGCTTGCCACCTACGTATTACCGCGGCTGCTGGCACGTAGTTAGCCGTGGCTTCCTCCTCAGCTACCGTCACTTTCTTCGTCACTGAGGACAGAGGTTTACAACCCGAAGGCCGTCTTCCCTCACGCGGCGTTGCTGCATCAGGCTTTCGCCCATTGTGCAATATTCCCCACTGCTGCCTCCCGTAGGAGTCTGGGCCGTGTCTCAGTCCCAATGTGGCCGTTCAACCTCTCAGTCCGGCTACCAATCGTCGGCTTGGTGAGCCATTACCTCACCAACTACCTAATTGGACGCGAGCTCATCTTTCAGCGGATTGCTCCTTTGGTGTTTCGGTGATGCCACCAAAACACGTTATGCGGTATTAGCACTCTTTTCAGAGTGTTATCCCCCTCTGAAAGGCAGATTGCTCACGCGTTACTCACCCGTCCGCCACTAAGAACATCAGAAACTTGAACCGAAATTCTCGTTCCTGAAGTCTCCGTTCGACTTGCATGTGTTAGGCACGCCGCCAGCGTTCGTCCTGAGCCAGGATCAAACTCTCTAAAAAATTGTATTAAATCACTCATCTGAGTGTTTCAATCTTCTAAAGCTTAATCGCTCATTCGATACACTTGCGTATCTGTCTTTTTCCTTAACTTCTTTCGAAGTCCGGATTTTCTGCACTGTTGTGCTCAAAAAAATCTCAAGGGTTTTTCTTTATCGTTGTTTAATTTTCAAGGTTCGTTTCGCACCCGTTTGTGCTTCCGCTCTCTCGAGTGCTTGCATATAATATCAAATCTTTTCCCTTTTGTCAACACTTTTTTTCAAGTTTTTTCAATTTTTTTAACCGAATCTTCAACGCCTCCGGGTGTGTCGGTTTCGACAAAAAAGCGAAAACCCTTGATACTCAAGGGTTTTGGGCACTTTGTATATTTTGATATATGTGTATCTGTATAATATTAACAATTGAAAATTTTTTTAAAATAATCAAAATTCGAGCTTTTTAAGTAATCCGCTGACCTCTAACATATCATAATAATGAATCAAATTATACTTACCATATATTTTCATTTCTGGATATAAATCCTTAAGAGGTACTAAAACAAAATCTCTTTCAAACATTCTTGGATGTGGTAATGTAAGCTCTGCAGTCATACTCTCCTCACCCTCAAAAAGAAGCAAATCTAAATCTAGCACTCTAGGACCATTTTTAATATCACGAATTCTGCCAATACCCGCTTCAATACCGAGACAAACCCCTAAAAGAGTGTTTGCAGTAAGATTTGTTTCAACCTCAATAACAGCATTGTAGAAATTCTCCTGATTAACATAACCCCATGGCTCTGTTTCATAAATCGGTGACATTCTTAACACCTTAACGGATGGAATATGATTCAACGCTTCTAACGCTTTATCAATATGGTCCTTCCTATCACCTATGTTACTGCCAATACCAATTAATGCTTTTCTCATTTTAAACTCTCCCTTGTTTTTGTTATTTCAACAGCGACAAATTCGAACTCTGCCTCTATTGGTGCATCTGGCTTTTTTAAAAGCACAGTAATACTTTCGATTTTTTTATAATTCTCTAAAAGTGCTACAGCAACCCTTTCAGCTACTCGCTCAATCAAATCGTTCTTTTCAGATAAAAAAACGTTTTTGATTGTTTCTATCATATCAGCATAGCTTACAGTATCATTCAAATCATCAGAAAGCCTTGCTCCTGAAAAATCCAAAGTTGCAGTTATATCAAGAATAAAATTCTGTCCTTGCTCTTTTTCAAAGTCTAATACCCCGTGGTGTCCCTTTAGCGTTAAGCCGTTAATATAAATCTTATCCATTAAAGAAACCACCTTTCTTTATAGAAGCAACCATATTCATTGAATCCACACAAGCTTTCACATTATGTGTTCTTATAACATCTGCACCTAAAAAAGCCGAAACACTCTCAGCAGCTACTGTACCGAATAATCTTTCAGCAACATCTCTATTAGTAGCCTGTCCTACAACCCTTTTATTAGAAACACCAATAAGCAATGGTTTAAAGTCTTTAAACTCATTTGTGTTTTTTAAAAGAGTCAAATCATCTTCTCGGGTTTTACCAAAGCCTAAGCCGTAATCAAAGCAAAGCTTATCCTCGCTTATTCCAAATCCGAGGGCTTGTTCTTTCATTGATTTGAAAAATTCCAGAACATCAGAAACAACTCCATTTTTATATTCACTCGCTTCAGACGATGTTTTATTGCCTGTGTGCATAAAAATCCAACTAGCATTAAATTCTTTTACAAGTGAAGCCATTTCTTTTGAAAACACTCCGCTTTCGTCATTTATAATTGAAACACCATTTTCAAGTGCAAAGCGTGCAACATGAGAACGGAATGTATCCACGGAAACCGGTATTTTCACAGTATCAGGAATAAGTGGTAAAACTGTTCTGAGGCGTGAAAGCTCTTCTTCTTGTGTGGCAAAGGTTTTGCCAGGTGAAGTTGAGCAACCGCCGATATCTAAAATATCAGCACCATCACTTTCAATTTCAAGTGCTCTGTTAAATGCCGCCTCAGCAAAAAAATTTTTGCCTGTTTCAAAAAAAGAATCTGGAGTTACATTTAAAATCCCCATTACAAGCGGACGATTTTTTTCACTTATACTATTATATATAGAAAACATTATCTGCCACCATTAAGAAGTGACATAACCTCTGCACGGATTTTAGCATCATTTCTGACATAACCTCTTAAAGCAGATGTTTCAGTTTTAGCCCCCGCAGCACGAACGCCACGCATTGTCATACAAAGGTGCTCTGCTTCAACTATTACAGCAACACTCTTTGCACCTAATTTCAAATACAAGAAATCAGCTATCTCTGCAGTAAGTCTTTCTTGCACCTGTAAACGTCTTGCGTAAGTGTTGACAATTCTTGCAAGCTTTGAAATACCTATAATTTTACCATCACTTGGAATATAAGCGATATGTGCTTTGCCTACAAATGGCAAAAGATGATGTTCACACATAGAGTAAAGTGGAATATCTCGAACAATAACAAGCTCGTCGTTACCAGGCTCATTAAATATTTTTAAATGTTGCTCTGGACTTTCTGAAATACCACTGAATATTTCTTCATACATATTGGCAACTCTTTTTGGGGTTTCTTTTAAGCCCTCTCTGTCTGGGTCCTCGCCAATTGCTTCTAAAATATCTCTTACGGCTCTTTCAATTTTTTCTTTATCCATAAAACCACTTCTTTCTATACTATATAATAAAAGACAAATACGAAATCAGAAATACATACATATAGTATATAATTCTTCATTTACACTGTAATAAACTTGTGCATTGCTCTCACCATTAAGAATTCCTGTAATCTGGTAACTTCTATAGACTACACCTTTATTAAAAAACTCATCAATTGCCCATGAGAGTGTTTCAGCAGAATCAAATTTAATTTCCGCAGAATTGTAGCCTTTATATTTTGAGGTGAGAATAATTGTTTCTAATGAATCCTTTAAGGAATCGGAGTTTGTTTTTTTAAGCACTGCCCCCTCTTTATAAAAGAAGTTGCTTTCAGTATCGGTACAAAGTGGGATTGACTGCTTTATATTAGCATGTCTTAAAAGAATCTGATCTGTTGTAACATTAAAGTAGGTATGATGTAAAACACTATTTTCGCTACCAGGGTCATCCCAGGTAACATCTACAAAATAGCCCTTACCATCTATTACAACAAAGTTCCACATGTGACCAATATAAGTAATTCCATCATCTGATGCTTCACCTGTCACCAAGCGGTTATCAATATTCAATGAACTCAAAATATATTGAAAAGCACGGGAATAACCCTCACATGAAGCATACCCCTCAACAAGACAACCATACATATTATTCACATTAGGATTTGATGTATCATTATTATAGGTACAATGATTTATAATGTAATCATGAACAAACAATTCCTGTTCGTATTGAGTAGGATAAGCTTTAGCTTGTTGTGCAATAGTAAGTGCAATATTTTTCGCATTTGAGAGCTTCATAGAATACTCTTCGTAAGTCATTATATAATCTGGTACAAAGTAAACTTTTTGACCCTCGCGTTGAAGAGTACTTGTAAGTCCCAAACAAAACAAATCGGGATTATCATAAGAAATTGCTTCAAAAATCTTTAAAAGGTCGCCATCCTCAAGTGGAGGAACTTCAATTTTTTCTGGCATACCATAAATACTCTGCATAATAACATTATAAATATTACGCTCATTCTCATTCAACTCTTTATATGAATAACGGTAGTAGCCTGTATCTGCTCCACTTGGCATTTCAATGTAGTTGAAATCGGCAGGCTTTAAGACATTTGAGAGAAGACTCAAAAGACTAACCGACACAACACCAGCTAAAACAACTACCGCGATGACAATAGCTATTAAGCGAACTTTTTTATTCTTCAATCAAATTACCCTCCTCTGCGTACAAGTCACCACCCGTTACGGTTGCGGCAACATAAACTCTTAATTTTTCTTTATTTGAAGCAGGAATAATTGAGCCTGCTTTGTCCTTTACATTTATAAAATCAACAATTGAAATATCGGTCTCACAATAGTTTATTATTTTTGTAAATATATTTTCAGAATTAGCATTATTTTCTAAAGTATAAAATGTTGAAAATGCGGCGACTATAACATCGGCATTTTTCTCAGCTGCCTTTAAGCCAGAATATGTTGACGATACATATTTCATATATTTATAAGCTTTTTCTGGAGTCAATGTATTTTTACCACGCTTTAACTCCAAAAACATATCCTCAGTATCGTAAGCAACCTCTTCTTCTAAAAAGACATCAACATCACCAAAAACATTAAACACAGATTTGTAAGATGTTTCGGTTAAAATAACATAACGGTCAATTTCTGTATAAAGTACTTTTTCTGCCTCTGTAATTAAATATTCACGGCTTTGTTTAATTACTGCATTTGCTAAGGTCTGTTGACCATCAGTTAACACCTTATTAGCATCAACTGGAACTACTCTTATAGTTTTCTCAAAAAGGTCAACTGATATTAAATTTATAAATCTAACAGCAGTTTTATCGTCTGAGGTTACGCAAAGAAAGAACACAGCAGTACCCTCATAAGTAGGCGCTTCTGTTAGTTCTTCGTTTTGTGGCAATGTGCTTACTTCAACTGTATCACCAAAAATATTATTAAAATCATAATTTAATGAACGCCACAAAAGAAGTGTTGAAGCAACACCCAATACCAGACAAAAACAAACAAATACAATTATTAACGTTCTTTTACTTTTTGAATCGAATTTATTTTTACGCTCTAAATCGAGCCCGTAACGAGCCATTTTTCACTCTCCTAAGCGGAAGTTGTTTTAATCGCAAATATACAGAATATATTATAGTATGTTTTATTGAAAAATACAAGGATTTTTTGAAATCAATCAAAAAAATCAACCCGCCATTTCTGACAGGTTGACTTATGAATTATTTAATACATTACAAAATTTTGTGTACAATAAAACTCATAATCAGAAGAAATGTTGTAAGCGAAGCCTGCACCCATATGAGTAAAATTAGTATTCAGCATATTACTTCTATGTCCATCTGAATTATACCATCCATCATTTACTGCAAATGGCACTCTGTGTCCCGCAGCAATATTTTCGCCACAACTACGCCAATCAATACCAGCATTTATTAATCTTTCAGCAGAAGTTACACCTTCTGGTGTACTATGTGAAAAGTAATTGCGATTAGCCATATCCTGACTATGTGCCCGTGATACAGCTGCTATTGTATCGCTATAAGCAAGTGGTTTTACACCATTTATTACACGACAAGCATTCACGCAGTAAAAATTGAGTTTTTCATAGCAGGATGTGTCACCAGTAGTATTTATTATATTTGCCTGTGTGTCTTTAAGTGTAAAGAGAACTGCATAAGCAGTGTTAGTACCAATCCAATCGATAAAATATTCTGTCAGATAATCACCATTAAAGACATATTCCTTATTATTAAAACCTTTAAGACTTGTTTCAACATACCCTGTTTTAAAAACAGCTGTAGGGTCTAGTGTATAAACTGAAACTACGCCATCGACATCTGTAAGTGTCACTACAGTAAGCTTACTGTAATCAGATGCATAAACACAATAAGTGTTTTTCTTGTTAAAAGCCTGATTCTGTAAGACCTCTGTAGGATTACCGAGAACTGATTTGACTGCATTTAAATCTGAGCCAAAATTTATTGTTTTATCACTGATTTTAACATAAACGGGAGCGTTGCACTTAACAACCGCTGAAACACCTGATGTTCCTAAGAGATAACCTTTTTTACCAGTAACTCTATAAACATAATTTCCGCTACTTGTTACAGCATCTATATAACTAGTCGCTTCGTATTCATAATCAATATCAACCCAATCTTCAACCTTACCAGTAGAAGAATTATATATACCACGCTCTAATTTATAATTATCGGCACCATTTATCTTACTCCACGAAACGTGAATTCCATCGTCTTTACAAGTAGCAGTTACTACTGGCGTAATCTCAGCTTTAACGGAAGAGCTTTCGCCTTTTGAGCTTACAGTACCATCAGCACTTACTGCTTCTATTGCATATCTGTATTCACCTAAAAACGAAATATTGCTATCTTTATATGTCAATTCTTTGTAGCCTGTTGCAACGGATTGCCATTTACTCCAGTAACCTCCATTTTTGACAGAAATATAAACATTATAGCTTTCTGCGGATGGTACCGTCTTCCAAGAAACAACAATTTCGCTTGAAGCTAATTTTGCCTCAACCTCTGGTGTCGCCAATAAGTACACTGAATTTGTTGCAGTTGTAGCACTTTTGAACTTACCCTTTATTGCTTTTACTGTATATCTGTATACAGGACTGCCACTAACATTACTGTTAACATCACAATACTCAAAAATAGAATTATTACCTTTAAAAATCTCTGTCCAATCAGACCATGTGTCATTTTTAAATTCAGAGCGATAAACAATATAACCTTCGGCACCAGCAGATTTTGTCCATTTTATATTTGCTACTTTTCCACTTGCTTCTACTGTAACAACAGGGGGCTCAAGATATACTATTGCACTACTTGATTTATTGGTGCTCTTGTAATCACCATTAACGGCTTTTAATGTGTACTTGTATTGTACTCCACTTTGCACTTTAGTATCTGTCCAGGAAAGCTTTGCTGCTTCAATTGTACCTCTATTTGTCCATGAAGACCATTTCTTATTTTTTGCATCATAAGTTGCGGAATAAACAATATATGACTTGGCACCCGCTACTTTCTTCCAGCTAACCTTTATACCATTAGCAGCATTTGAGATTTTAGCTTCTGGTAAGCTCAAGAATATCAATTTACCAGTTGCTTTATTACTACTTGCAACTTTTCCGTTCAATGCTTTTACTGTGTAACGATATGTTGTGCCACTTTTCACTTTTTTATCTGTATAAGAGACAACATTGTTCTTTACAGTTACAAGTGTTGACCAATCAGACCATTTCTTTGTATTTGTGTTATATGTTGAACGATAAATTCTGTAATTCTTTGCTCCTGAAATCTTGTTCCATTTTACTGAAACACCAGAGCTTGCATTAGCAATTTTGGTGGTTGGAGTTGCAAGAAAAAGTATTTCAACACCATTTTTGTTATAGCTACTCGCTACCTTACCATTCATTGCCTTTACAGTATATTTATACTTTGTACCACTTTTTGCTTTTTTATCAGTCCAGCTTTTTGCTGTTGACTTAACTGTTCCCCTACTTGTAAATTTACTCCACTTTTTAGTTTTAGCATTGTATGTAGAAGAATAAATTGTATAGCCCGTTGCATTTGCTGCTGTACTCCAAGAAACACTTACACCACCTGTTACTGTTTTTACAGTTACCTTTGGTGTTACATTATACTTTAAGTTTTTAGTTGCAGTTCCTTTACTGAGTACACCGCCATTTTCAGCTTTTACCATATAGCTGTAGGTTGTACCAAGCTTTACCTTTGTATCAACATAACTGGTACTCTTAACCGCTTTATTAAGAGTCGTCCATTTTGAATATTTCTTTGTACTTGTGTTATATGTTCTTCTGTATACTTTATAACTTTCGGCGTTTGCTATTTTTCCCCAACTAAGTTTTATTCCCTTTGCACTGTTTGAGGTTTTTACTGAGGGGGTTGCTAACACCACTTTTTTTCCAGTACAAACAAGCTTGGCTTTCGATAAATGTGTATTATACGTACCAATTTCAATCTTTGACCATTGCTCTTTTGTACCATTATAATTAACTGTTTTTAATTTTTCACAATTTATAAGAGCATCATTTTTAATAACTTTAACACTTTTGGGAATAGTTATTGTTGTTAATTTCTGATTACCGCCAAAAGCAGCATAACCAATACTTACAACCCCTTCAGGAATAACAACCTTTGAGAGTGCACAACCATAAAATGCATCGTCACCAATATGAGTTACTGTAGATGGAATTGTTACCGATGTTAATTTTTCTCTGAATCTGAAAGCGGAGTCAGCTATACATTTAGTACCTTTTTTTATTGTGTAAGCACCACTTATATTTTCCTTAGCTTCGACTAAAACATTTCCACAATACAATACATTATTTTCCCAGTTTTTTGCATCATCAAAAAACTTAGTTCCGTAAAAACACCACATTCCAACTTCTTTAATGTTTTTTGACATTTCAATTTTTGTAAGAAAAGAACAATTATAGAATGCTTTATCCTCAATTTCTGTCACACTATCTGGAATAACAAGTGATTTAACAGCCTCGCAACCGCTAAATGCATAAGTGTTAATTTTTGTTACTGGCAAACCCTTGTATTTGCTAGGAATAACTAACTCAATGCTTACAACACCATCATCTGTTATATTGCTTTCAGGATATTTACTTACCGAATATGACTTTTTGTCTGAATTCAGAACAAAAGTCAAATCATCTGCTGGTGACGCTGCATTTGCAGTTAATGTTATAGGTGCAGACAAACAAATACCTATAGCAAAAATAACTGCTAACATTAAACTTAATACCTTTTTCATTTTTATTAAACTCCTCCTAGAATTTTTTTACACATCAAATATATAACAAAAAAATTTACAAGTCAATAATCCCCACTGATATTCTACACCAATAGACAAAAGTGTTGGATAACTAACCTAATATATGCTCAATACCAAACTCAACTACTGGCTCACCTTTTAATCCGTCGCTTTCGAAAACTATAATTTCATTTTCGTCCTCTTTTAAAATTGAAGCTGGAACATAAAGAGTTTTCTGTGGACCAAATTCCCAATAACGACCAATATTGAAACCATTGATTACAACAAAGCCTTTTGTGAAATTATCTAATTTCAAGAATGTGTCGCATTTTTTATCTGCAGTGAATTTACCTTTATAAAACGCAGATTTTTCGTTAAATTTATTATTCGTGAATTTTAATTTTTCAAGATTATCCATAGGGAGCGGATATACGTTCCAATTAAAATGAATTCTGTCATCTATTAAGCATCTACCTGCAATACCCTTTTTGCGCATCATTTTCGCACCAAAATTTGCTCTGCCCATATTTTCGCAAAGAATGGTTAAGGTATCCCCTGCTTTTGCAGAAATTTCAGTTTTTGATTTATCATTTATATAAAGGATATCTACAAGATTATCATTTATATAAATTTGCGCTCTGTCGCCAAGGCTTTCTAAAAGCAAAGCGACATTATTGTAATCACGGTTAAGAGTTGTAGTGTATGCAATAAAGCCGTAACCTGTTCCGTAATGCTCCATACATTTAGGAACATTTGAAAATATTGGTGCTGAAAGTTTTTCTAAACTCTCAAAAATACCGACACTTTCAGTTAATTCACATTTTCCATATGCACGTCTTTCACGATTCGATGGAATTTCAGGCAATTCGTAATCGACGTATTTTTTAATTACTTCACGGACTGCCAAATATTTTGGCGTAACGTCACCATTTTCAGTAAGAAGTGCATCGTAATCGTAACTTGTTACATCTGGTGCAAATTTCTCATAATGATTAGCCCCTGAAGTAAAGCCGAAGTTTGTGCCACCTATAAACATATACATATTAAGTGAGCCACGTGAGAGCATATCGTCAACGACTTTTGCGTAATCTTCTGCGGAAGTTGTGTGATGCTTTTCGTCACCCCAGGCGTCAAACCAACCATTCCACATTTCCATACACATTTTAATTGAATCGGGATAAAGCTCATCGTGTGCCTTAAAGTTTTCCTCTACCTTGCTACCGAAATTGATTGTTGAAAGACATCCCTCAATTGTGCCATCGAGTAAATCTTCTTTAGAAGTACCGTCAGATGTAAAGAGTGGCACATCAATTCCACGATTTATAAAACCATTTTTTAAGTATGTTAGATATTCTTTATCGTCACCATAATAACCATATTCATTTTCACACTGTACCATAATAACCGGGCCACCATTTGTGAAAAGGTATGGTTTGATTTCTGCACAAAGTCTGTCTAAATAATTATCAAAATGAGTTATGTATTCTTTGTTCATACAACGGATTTCGATATTTTCGTCAGTCTGAATCCACCACGGCAAACCACCGAATTCCCATTCTGAGCAAATATATGGACCTGGTCTTACAATTACCATTAAGTCGAGCTTATCTGCTATTTCAATAAATTTTGCAATATCTAAAATCCCAGTAAAATCGTACTCGCCCTGCACCTTTTCGTGCATATTCCAGGCACAATAGGTTTCAACACAGTTGCAACCCAATGCTTTTAATTTCAATAAAATATCTTCCCAGGTGTCCGGCATATTTCTGAAATAATGCACTGCACCTGAAATTATTTTAATCGGTTTTCCGTCTTTTAAAAATTCTTTTTTTGTTACTTCAAAGTTCATAGTTATTTTAACCTCTCATATTCCTCATCTGTTATCTCAATCACCTTACCGTGCTTAAAGCCATAAGGGAATGAGAATAAATTATCTGCTCTTTTAAATTTGCAATTACCTACTTCATCTGAAATAAATGGTACGTAGCCCATTTTTTCTTTTTCGCAACCGAAGAAATCGAGTAACAAACACCACTTACCATCTGGTAAAACAAATGTGGTTGGACCCTCATAAGAACCAGGCTTTCCAAATGTCGCTTCATCACTTAACATATATTCTAAAAACGCTTCATCGTGTTCAAACGGACCATAAAGATTGTTTGACGTGCTATGCATATTTACACTAGGATTATGTGCATTTTTGTAGAATAAATGATACAAATCTCGTGTTTTTACTATATGACTATCTAAAATCTCGTTAGTTTTAGTAAAAAACAGTTTCGGTTCTGTGAATGTTTCAAAGTCTTTTGTAGTGCAACAGTAAATTGACATATGCGAAAAATCATCTTCTTTTACAGTTGAGCCCCAATGAATTAAATATTCATCATTTAATTCATCATAGAAAATTTCAGGTGCCCAAAGACAACCGAAATCGTCCCGACCGAAATAAATTAATTTTTCTTCGCTAAAATTCACTAAATCGTCTGTTTTCCACATTCTCAAATTTTTACTACCAGAGCTATTGACCTTTTTCCAGTCAATATTGTAGTTTTCGTCGTATCTGTTAGCAATACAAAGGTCAGTTGTGAGTATTACAAACCCACCTGTTTTAAGTCGAATAATCTCGACATCACGACAACCGCACTCACCGAGAGACGCTGATAACACTGGATTCCCATCATTAATCCGTTCCCAGTTATATCCGTCCTGACTTTTCGCAAAATAGACTTGTTCACCGTCAGGTGTAAGCTTTTCTTTAAAATGTAAAAATAAATATGGCATACTGTCATCACCTTTTAAAATTGTAGCATATTGTGGCAAAAAAATAAAGATGCAAACATAAATTTGCATCTTTATTTATCATTTAATTATTTCAACAAAGAAACTGCATCAAGAATTGTTTTCTCAAACGCTTCCTTACCATATTCATCTACTTGTGCTTTATTTTTCTCACCATGAGTAAGACAACCAGCACCACCAATGCAACCGCCGACACACGCCATACCTTCAATGAAGTTAGAATCAAGTACATTTTTGCTCTTTTTAAGAAGTGCGGTTTTACATTGTTCGATACCATCACAGCTTATTGCCTTTAAATCGAACTCTAAATTCTGCTCTTTAAGGCTCTCTACTACTGCATCTGAAAGTCCGCCAGTACGTGCAAAAATTCTACCGAAGTAAGAAGCATTATCAAGCACACCTTCTTCTAAGGTCATAATATCAATATCTTTACTATCAAAGAGTGCTTGTAATTCTTCAAACGTTAATACACTGTCAACATAAGGCTTAACATCATCTTTTAACGCTTCTGCCTTTTTAGCAGTACAAGGCCCTATGAAAACAACCTTTGCATTTTCTTCATTATCTTTAAGGTATTTAGCAAGTGCACCCATTGGTGAAAGATTGTGTGAAATATGTGGCACTAAATCAGGGAAAGAGTTTTCAATATATTTTACAAATGCAGGACAACAAGAGCTTGTTAAAAAGCCTTTTTCTGTCAATTCTTTTGCTTCCGCTAAAGCAACCATATCAGCACCAAGAGCCGCTTCAATTACTGTGTGGAAACCTAAATTTTTAAGTCCTGTAATAACCTGACCCAATTTTGCATAAGTAAACTGACTTGAAATAGATGGTGCAACTATTGCATAAACCTTATAATTTTTATTATTTTCACTTTTCTTAATAATATCTATCACGTTTAAAATAAATGACTTATCTGTAATAGCACCAAATGGACACTGATATACACATGCACCACACTCGATACATTTGCCGTTATCAATGGCAGCAGCATTTTCATCATTTATTGAAATTGCTTTAACCTTACAAGCATTCTGGCAAGGACGTTTTCTGTTTGTAATCGCTGCAAATGGGCACACCTTTGCACACTGACCACACTCAACACATTTAGATTTATCAATATGTGCAACGTGGTTATGGTCAAATGAAATTGCACCCCTTTTACAAACATCCTCACAACGGTGAGCAAGGCAACCACGGCAAGAGTCTGTAACCTCATAACCAGCCGCAGGACATTCGTCACAAGCAATATCTATTACTTCAATTACATTATGATTTTCAGGGTTGCCACCCATAGCCATTTTTACACGCTCACCTAAAATTGCGCGTTCTTTGTAAACACAACAACGCATTGTTGATGTTTTACCTGGCACTATTATTTTAGGAATATCAAGTACATTCTGAAGAAGCGTGTCGTTCCAGGCTTGTCTTGCTACTTCTCTCAAAACCTTATATTTTAAATATTGCACTTTAGTATCGAATTTTCTCATTTTCTTTCTCCTTGCACAAAAGTTAAAAATAACTAACCTTAATTCGTTTACCCATCTTTTTAAGGCATTTTGTAAGTTCTGAAACAAGATTCATTTTAATATTGAAATTTATAGGCAAATCAGGGTTCTGATGGGCTGGGTTGATTGCTCTGCCAACATAGAAGTTAATATCTGTCGCTTCTTCAAAGAGCAATCTGCTTATAAGTGAAGCGCCGTCTTTTTTGAAGCTCCAATGCTCATAGAATTTGTTTTCACCTAAGTAGTCATTAGCGTATTCAAGAACTCTGTTTACTGTAATAACGCCTTCTGTTACTAAATCGACGCCTTCGATTTCTGCAATAGGTGGCATATCTGACGTAAAATCAAGCTTTGCCTTTAATGGTTTATTCAAGTATTTCGCCGCTATTGAAGAAGTTGTTCCACCACAGACAATATGCTTACCTTCTTTTGAGAAGAACAAAGACATCATTCTTTCTACATCATCTCTGTTAGATGGTGGTCCGAAAAGCATATTCATAGGAACTCTTTTTCTTATTTTTACAATACACGCTGTTGCATCATCACCAGGCTTATTATCGTAAAGTCTGTTACATTCATCAACAAGCATAGTTGAAAGTGTTTTTGCTGTATACCCTGCTGGAACGAGAGTTTCTATGAAACCGATAATATCTTCTCGTTTCCAGCCAAAATTGTAAGCCGTACCAATTCCAGCGTGTGGGCAACCATCACTCATAGCAACAAAAACATCATTTTCCTGTAAATTAAGTATGGTCTTAAAAATCTTTTTGCCACCGATATTCATTTCGGTTTTTGGATAATCATAATTCATATCATCACGAATAACTATTACCTGTGGGTTATCGTACTGAATAATCTCGGCAGTTTCGTTATTTTTTATATGTATTATTGTAAATGTAGAATAGGCAACTCCACGGACAGAGCAAACCGGAAGTGTCGCCGCTATTGTAGAAACGCACTCTTCAAGCGGTAAGCCTTCAGCGAGCATTGTAGAAATAATTTTTGAAGTGAGCGTTGAAAGAATACTTGCTTTAACACCACTACCGAGCCCATCCGACAAAACGATAACCGTTGAATTTTCATCTGGTTCAACTATATCAACGTGGTCACCACAGAGCTGTTCGCCTACATGATTTATAGATTTATAACCTATATCAGCACATAAATCATTCATCGGTAATTGACTCCTTTAATTTTGCAAGTGCAATTTTTGTTTCAGCGGCAGTTTCACCCAAGAGAGAAGCTATTTCCTGAACAATTCGCATTTGCTTATCTACAACCTTATCGGCTACTTCAATCGTTTGTCTGCCGATTCGTTCTTTCTTCTCACGTTCATTTTCTTCATCTGTTACATCGCGCATAATGCAGATTAAAAGATGTGAATCTTTATCATAAACAATAGTGAGTTCTACATATCTGTTGTATTCAGCAAGGAATACACGCTCATCTCTTACCTGACGATTTTTCTCAATTACATTAAGGAAAATGGTTGGGTCAAGAATTCTTATAACATTTTCACCTAAAACATCACTCGCCGCACGTATATTCATAATTTTGCGTGCCGCTTCATTTATTTGCTGAACTTCTAATTGTTCATTAAGAACAAAAAGTCCGTTAGGTGTATTTTTTACTATATTATCTGAAAAGCTTTCTGCCTTATCTTTAAGGAATGGCAAACACATTGAAATTTCTGCCTTACCCTGACAAATAGCAATAGCTTTTTCACGACAAGTGTTGTAACCACAAGAACCACAGTTAAGCTCTTGTGATGGTTTGAATTTACCCATCTGTCTTAAAATATTATTTATTTCTATTTCGGATGGTCTTGGAATTCTTTGTTCAATAAATTCAAAGCCTTTTTGTAATTCTGCTGACTCTGGTTGTGAGACATCAAAATCTTTATTACCCGCATAATTCGCAACTCTTATGTAGTCAGTTACAGATGATAAATGGTGATATTTCTCCATAACAGGTCCACCAACACAGCTACCAAGACACGCTGACATTTCAATAAAGCAGTTATGAATTTTACCAGCCTTTATATCATTTAAAACGGCAATACAATTTTCAACGCCATCAATCGCCACGTAAGAATATCGGCTTTCTTCCTGTGACATAGTTTTTAAAATGCCACCGGTTGTAGGGAAAAATCTTGCTTTTGTATTTTCGTCTTTGTCTAATTCTTTTTCTAACTCTATATTTTGAGCCTTTAACATAAGTGTAAGCTCTTCAAAGGTAAGAACTGCATCAACTATACCTTCGTAATATTCTGCTTCATCTTTTTTAGCAACACAAGGACCTATAAAAACTGTTTTGGCATTCTTTATCCTTTTCTTTATATCCTGACAATGAACCTGCATTGGTGATTTAACGTCTGCAAGGTATTCAAGCGCAAATGGGTAATGCTTCTGAATTAAAAGATTTATAGAATGA
Source organism: Acutalibacteraceae bacterium (assembly GCA_045613085.1). Lineage (GTDB taxonomy): Bacteria > Bacillota > Clostridia > Oscillospirales > Acutalibacteraceae > DTU089. Next base: position 16,111 of record JAZLAG010000036.1, read on the forward strand.
CAACAAGAAGATATAACAATATCTCTGTCATCTTCTTTTAACATTCTTTCATATTCTGTTTTAACTACAGTTGCACCCATTGCAGTTTCTTCAACATCATAAAAGCCTAATTCTTTCAAGGCTTTACGCATTGAAGCAATTCCAACACCATCATAATTTGCAATAAATGATGGTGCGAGACTTACAACAACAGGGTCGCCACTTTGTAAAAATACTTTTACTTTCTCTGTTTCGTCAACAATTTCTTTTGCATTCTGTGGGCAGACAACAAAGCACTGACCACAAAGAATACACTCATTGCCTATAATATGCGCCTGATTACCTGAAAAACGGATTGCTTTTACAGGACAGTGACGAATACACTTATAACAGTTTTTGCAGTTAGATTTTTTTAGAGTTAAGCAATTAGGCATAGCTTTTACTTCCTTTTCAACTTATGTTAAGAAATTTTTGATAAGACGTTCTCACTAAAAATCTCTTTAAAATTCTCTTTTGTAACACCTGTAACTATATTATCGTCAAATTGAACTGTTACACCTACACGATTACACTTGCCGATACAAAAGCTACCGACAAGTGTAATTTCGTTTTCAAGGTTATTTTCTGTTATCGCTTTTTGAAACAGTTCGACGATTTCAGGTGAGCCTTTAATATGGCATGAACTACCAACACAAACCTGAATTGTCATTTTTATACCTTACCTTTTACATTTTTCTCAAAGAATTCATTTACTGTATCAGGAGTAACTGAATAAAATTCATCATTAATTGTTACACAAACGCCTTTTTGACATTCGCCCATACAAAATGTTCCGCCGAGTTCTACCTTATCACCTAAATTATTTTCAGCAATAAGATATTGAAGCTGTTCTACAACTTGTCTTGAACCTTTAATATGGCAAGAACTACCAATACATACAGTGATTTTCATTTCAAAATCCCCCTTATTCGTAATCTACAACATTTACCCAGCTGAGTAAGAATTCACGTTCTTTTTCATTACCTTTTACAGATTGTGATGCAGCAACAATTGGCATCCATTTCTGAACATACTGTTTTGCAGTATCACTCTTTTTGCAGAAAAGGTCTAAATATGCTTTAGCACCATCTATATCGCCATTGAGCCAGAAAAGTAAATATGTTCTTGCTACGTCAGCTGAAGCATTACCCTGAGTTGCGTGTGACCAGTCTAAAATGTAAGGTGTACCATCTTCAGCAATTATAATATTTGATGGATTAAAGTCACCGTGACAAACCTTGTTGTGCTTTGGCATACCTTCAAGACGGGTATGTAAATCATAACGGGTTGTTGCATCTAACTCTGACTGAGTAATTTTTCTATTCATTTTATCCTTTAACTTATTAAGTAAAGGACTTGTTTTTGAATGAACCTCTAATTGTAAATCCACTAATAATTCAAGATATTCTTGTTTCTTCTCAGGATTTTCTTCCATTAACTGTGACAATGTTTTGCCCTTTATAAATTCTGAAACAATAGCCCATTTACCATCTATCATAGTAACTTCTGTTACTTTCGGAATATTAAGACCAGTTTCTTCAATTCTTGCCTGATTTAAAGCTTCATTAAGAATATCTGATTTTGAGTAATCTTCATTAAATACTTTTATACATTTATCACCATCACGATAAATTGTTTTGTTGTTTCTTACTGCAATAATTCTATCAAGTTTCATTTTACTGTCCCCCTTAAGCCTCTGGCATTTCATTTTCTACAAAGTGTTTACCATAGTAAGCGTTAAGATACATCTGCTTGATTTCGCTCATTAATGGATAACGTGGGTTTGCACCTGTACACTGGTCGTCAAATGCCTGTTCAACCATTTCATCAAGATTTTCAAGGAATACTTTTTCATCAACGCCGTAATCTTTGATTGTCTTTTTGATTCCAACTGTTTCTTTAAGCTCATTGATAGCTTTTATAAGATTTTCTAATTTTTCTTTATCATTCTTACCGCCAAGACCTAAGAAGTCTGCAATTTCTGCATAACGCGCAAGCGTGTGTGGGTGGTCATATTGTGAGAATGTACCCATTTTCTGAGGTGCTTCACTTGCATTGAAACGAAGAACTTCTTCAATCATTAAAGCATTAGCAACACCGTGTGGTAAGTGGTGGAAAGCACCTAATTTATGAGCCATTGAGTGACAAACACCTAAGAATGCATTTGCGAAAGCCATACCAGCAATTGTAGCCGCATTTGCCATTTTTTCTCTTGCTTCAACGTCTGTCTGACCATTTTCATAAGCGCGTGGTAAGTATTTGAAAATATTCTTTAACGCCTGTAAAGCAAGACCATCTGTATAATCTGTTGCAAGCATTGCAGCATAAGCTTCAACTGCATGAGTTACAGCGTCAATACCAGAAGCTGCTGTAAGACCTTTTGGTGCAGACATATGGAAATCAGTATCAATAATAGCCATATTAGGAAGAATCTCATAGTCTGCAAGTGGATATTTAACACCAGTTTGTTCATCTGTAATAACTGCGAATGGGGTTACCTCTGAACCAGTACCAGCTGATGTAGGAACCGCGATAAAGTATGCTTTTTCACCCATTTTAGGGAATGTATAAACACGTTTTCTTATATCAATGAAACGCATTGCCATATCCATAAAGTCTGCTTCTGGGTGTTCATAAAGAACCCACATAATTTTAGCAGCGTCCATAGCACTACCACCGCCGAGTGCTATGATTGTATCTGGCTTGAATGCAGTCATCTGTGCTGCACCGTCTTTTGCATTTTTGAGAGTTGGGTCTGGCTGAACGTCAAAGAATGTTGTATGAGCAATACCCATTTCGTCTAACTTATCTGTAATTGCTTTTGTGTAACCATTTTCGTAAAGGAATGTATCTGTAACAATAAATGCTCTTTTAGCACCCCTTACTGTTTTAAGCTCGTCGAGTGCTACTGGTAAGCACCCTTTCTTGATGTAAATCTTTTCAGGTGCTCTGAACCAAAGCATATTTTCCCTTCTCTCTGCTACTGTTTTAATATTTAAAAGATGTTTAACACCAACGTTGTCTGACACAGAGTTACCACCCCATGAGCCACAACCGAGTGTGAGTGATGGTGCTAATTTGAAATTGTAAAGGTCCCCGATACCACCGTGTGAAGATGGTGTATTAACAAGAATACGGCAAGTTTTCATACGTGCAGCAAACTCGTTGATTTTTTCAGTTTCAGTTACTTCGTTAAGATATACAGATGAAGTATGACCGAAACCACCGTCTGCAACTAATTGCTCTGCCTTTTTGAGTGCATCATTAAAGTCAGTTGCTTTATACATAGCGAGTACAGGTGAAAGCTTTTCGTGAGCAAATTCTTCACTTATTTCTACACTTTCAACTTCACCGATGAGAATTTTAGTACCAACAGGAACTGTAACCCCTGAAAGCTCTGCAATTTTGTGAGCACTCTGACCAACGATTTTTGCATTTAATGCGCCGTTTATAATAATTGTTTTTCTTACTTTTTCAGTTTCGTCTTTATTAAGGAAATAACATCCACGTGCAGCAAATTCTTTCTTAACTTCTTTATAAACGTCTTTTAAAACGATAACAGACTGTTCAGAAGCACAAATCATACCATTATCAAATGTTTTTGAATGAATGATTGAGTTTACTGCTAAAAGAATATCTGCAGTGCTATCTATAATTGCAGGAGTATTACCAGCACCAACGCCTAAAGCAGGTTTACCACTTGAATAAGCAGCCTTAACCATACCAGGACCACCTGTTGCTAAAATAATATCTGACTCTTTCATTACTGTATTTGTCATTTCGAGTGATGGAACATCAATCCAGTCAATAATGCCTTCTGGAGCACCTGCACTCACTGCAGCTTCAAGAACTAACTTTGCAGCGGCAATTGTGCAATTCTTTGCTCTTGGGTGTGGTGAAATGATAATTGCATTACGTGTCTTAAGTGCGAGTAAGCATTTAAAAATTGCAGTTGATGTTGGGTTGGTTGTTGGAATAACTGCCGCAATAACACCAATTGGCTCTGCAACCTTTTTAATTCCGAATGCCTTATCTTCTTCAATAATACCGCAAGTTTTTGTTTCTTTATATGCATTGTAGATGTATTCTGAAGCATAGTTATTTTTAATAACCTTATCTTCAACAATACCCATACCTGTTTCTTCTACTGCCATTTTTGCAAGTGGAATTCTTGCTTTGTTTGCAGCACTTGCTGCTGCTAAGAAGATTTTATCTACTTGCTCTTGTGTAAAAGTAGCAAAAACCTCTTGTGCTTTCTTTACGCGTTTAATTGCTTTTTCGAGTGTTTCAACGCTGTCGATGATTTCGTATTCTTTAGTAACCATTGTCATTAACTCCTTCTTGATAATTCTTGTGTTTCTCAAGTTCGTTAATATTTTAACAAGGTCGCTTTCGTTTGTAAATTATTAAATTGTTAGGTTAGTGTTATCATTTTTGATAACACCTGATTTTCAGAAATTTTTACGCTTTGCATCACATAAAGCAGTTATAAACTTTTTATCTAAATCTGTCAGCTTATAACCCTTTTTATATATGAGAATATCTTTATATACTTTTTTGTTATCAACACAATCCACCTGAACGAGATTATATTTTTTTAGAGTATCTTCTGGAATTGGTGAAACCCACATAAAAGTTTCTTTATTCTGTGAAAGCAAATCATTCTGACTTGCTCTTTCAAAAATGAAAATTCTTCTTTCAATATTATCGGGCAGCTCTTCTTTTACTACTTTTGCTAAAGGTAAAGACGGCACGTAAGGGTCAGCGTGAGCAACCTCAATAAAATCCGTTAAATCGTCAAATGTAATATTTTCTTTTTTTGCTAAAGGATTTTCGGAACTCATTACAAGTTTATAAGAAAACTCGGTAACCATTTCATAAGCAAGACCTTTTTCTTCAAGCATTGTTTTAAAAAATTTATCGTAATTCTCAGCATAACGGATTATACCTAATTTATAGTCGTGATTTAAAATATTGTTTATTGTACGTTGAGAGTTTGTTTCTTTATAGAAAATTTCAACTGGTTCTTTACCTAATTCTTTTGAAAAATCAACAAGAGCCTCTGCAATATATGATGCTCTTGGAACCGAAATTGAAAATCTTTGTTTTTTTACACTATTTTCTTTATAAAGACCTTCAACGTGTTCAATTTGCTTTAACAAGTTTTTTGCATAACCTATAAATTCTTCGCCATCAGGAGTTAACGTTACCCCCTTCTGTGAGCGTTCAAAAATAGTTATGCCAAGGTCACCTTCTAACTCTTTAATTGAACGACTGATATTTGGAGTTGCAGTAAGTAAAGCTTCTGAAGCTTTACCTAAAGAACCAAGCCTTGCAACCTCAACTGCATATTTCATATGTAATAAATTCAAAACAATCACCTTATTGCATTAATGGAAATATTATAACATAATTCTTTATAATAATCAATTGACATATATAAGATGTATTGATAAAATACTAAATGGTGATTATATGAAAAACGAAGTTATTGAATTAAGGAGCGAGCATCACTCTGACCCACCTGAGAGAATAAGACATTCGGGCAGAGCAATTATAATAAAAGATAATAAAATTCTACTTTCTCACGAATTAAACACTGATATATATATGAGTCCTGGTGGAGGACTTGAAGAAAATGAAGAACTCTTTGAATGTTGTCAGCGTGAAGTAGAAGAAGAAACTGCTTATTTAGTTTCTGCTGGAGACGAATTTATAATAGTTAAAGAATACTGCTTTGAAACACTTTACATAAGCCACTACTTCCCTTGTGAAATTGTAGGCGTAGGCAAAAGCACCCTGACACCTACTGAGATTGAACACGGAATTACTGCTGAGTGGGTTGAAATTGACAAAGCTTTAGAGATATTCGGTAGATATGACGAAATGCGTGAGGACTGGCGAAGTCTTTATTTAAGAGAATTCACTGTTCTTAATAAATTTTTGCAAACAAACGACCATCATTCTTGATGGTCGTTTGTTTGTGTTATTTTTTATTATTCAATAAATTTCTTCTCTGCTTCCAATCCGGCATTATTTTTTCTAATTTATTATAAAAAGCCTTACTATGATTTGCTTCTAAAAAATGAGTGAATTCGTGTGCTACAACATATTCAATACATTCAACAGGTGTCTCAATTAAAAGTGTATTAAACGTTAAAATATTTTTTTGCGGCTGACACGAACCCCAACGAGAAGTCATTTTTCTGAATTTAATTTCAGGAAAAACAGGAACATATTTTTCAAAATAAGGATACATCGCTTCGCAAATTTCTGCAATCAATTCTGATGATTTTTCTTTTTTCCATTTCTCAATTGTTTTTTGCTTTAATTCAAAATCATCAATATTTTTTACAGTTAAAATAAAATTATTTTTATCACAGAAAACAAAATTCTTATTTCCTTGTTCAACAATTAAATTTCGGTTGATTCCTAATATTTTAATTTTTTCTCCTGTAATAAATTTATTTTCTTCAGGTTTGTTTTTAGATATTTCCACATATTTTTTCAATGCATTAAAAATAAAATCTGAGTGTTCAGTTAAAAATAAATTAATTCTTTCCTGAGGTATTTTATTATTTGCAGAAACAGAAATAGTGCCATCAGGTTTTATTCGTAAATTAAGATTTTTTACATTTTTAATATTTAATTCGTATTTAATTTTTTTATTATTTAAAATTATTTCTTTTGTCATATTAAAATACCGTCACAATGGTCAATTTCGTGTTGAATTATCTGGGCAGTCCAACCACTAAATGTTTTTATTCGCCATTCAAATTTTTCATTTTGCCAACGCACTTTTATTATTTTATATCTTTTTGTTTTTTTAGGATAACCCTGTAATGAGAGGCAAGCTTCTTCTGTTTCAAATGAATTTTGTTTTTTGATTATTTCAGGATTAAACATAATTAAATAATTTTTATTTTCATCTTCAAAAATTATTATTTTTTTATTTATTCCAATCATATTCGCTGCCATACCAACACATTTTTCTTTATTAGCCAGAAGAGTATCTCTTAAATCATCTGCAATATATAAATCATCTTTTGTTGCAATTTCTGCTTTTTGTGCTAAAAATTTTTCATCGTGCATTATTTCTTTTATCATTTTATTAATCCTAACTTTTTCATTTCTTTTTTTAATCTATAAAAACAAAGAATCTCCCAAAGAGGCATATGAATACCGCTTGTTAAAAGACAACCGGCTTCATTTATTGCCCCAAAGAAAGCAATTTTAAAATCAACGTATTCTGACAATTCACATTTTGACTTGTATGTATCATAAAGGTAAAATGAATTGCCCCACATATTAAGAAGTTGAAACAAATCATACTCTCTGTCAGCCCACAAGGTATTACAAGGTCTATAAAACCACCGAGTTTCATTGACTTTTTATCTGCCATTATATTCATAATATTAAGGTCACCATGAATAAGAACTGCTTTATCCGGCTCTTTAATTTTTTCTCTATAAAACTCAGCCGCTTTTACAAGTGTTTTATATTTTTTCTTGTTGTATTTACCTTTTTCAGTTAATTCCTTCAAACCGCTTAGTTTTGGTGTCAATACGTTCTCATCGTAATACGCAAGCCAACTGTCGTAGGTAGGATTATCTACGGGACCAAATTTATTATTGGTAACAGAATGAATTTCAAGCATTCCGGATATAACTGAGTCTGCAAATTCCTGCTTTTTTGCACTGCTTTTAAATAAAAACAACGGGTTTAGTGCATTGGAACCTTCAATATAGCTCATTGCCATCATTTCTATATGGTTATCGTTATAGGTAAAATAAACTTCGGGCATTGGTACACTTGTACTTTTACTTAAAATTTCAAGCTGATGAGCTTCATTTTTATTCATATCTTTTATTCTGTAAACTTTTAAAATTATAAACTCACCATCAGATAAAACACCTTTAAACACTTTACCGAAGCTACCGCCACCAATAAATTTCAATACACCAACAGTTTGATTCATTTGTGATTTTACAATTTCCGGCAATATTTTTATTAACTCATTATTATTTAAAACTTTCATATTTACTCACCCAAAATATTATAACACACCCACAATGTATAAGCAATCCCCTAACATTCCATACCCAACGCTCAAAACTCAATAAACGTGTTTTTGCTAAAAAACTCTTGATTTTAATATCACTGTATGATATAATAATTTTATAAAATTCAAGGAGTGATTTTATGAATAATACATCTATTCTTCCTGAAAACGCTACTACATACCAGATTGAAAATGCTTTTTTCTCAAGCATCAGCCGTGGTGATGTAGAAGGCGTTAACGAAATGATTAAAAAACTCTTAAAAAGTGATTTAGTTATCAGTAAGCTTTCTTCTGATGACACTCGCCCTCTTAAATATTGGGCAATTAACACTATTGCTATTGCAACACGCTATGCAATCGCTGGTGGTGCCGATGAAAAAGCTTGTTATGCTTTTACTGACGATTCAATTATGCAGATTGATGGTTTAACTGCTGAAAGCGATATTTTACAATTCTTATTTAAAAAGAGCCTTCAGCTTGTAACTCTTGTTAATAAAATTCAGAGTAATACTCACCCTAAGGCGGTAAGAGAAGCTTTAAAAATTATTTCAACCCGTCTTTTTGATGATTTAAAACTTGATAATTTGGCTAAAGAAATCGACATTTCAAAAGACCATTTATCATTACTTTTCAAAAAATCATTTAACACAACAATTCCGCAATATATAAAGTCTCAAAGACTTCAAGTTGCGAAAGATATGCTTTCTCGTGGTGCTACTCTTTCAGATGTAGCTAAAGAAACAGGTTTTAGTACTGAGAGTTATTTTATCAAATGCTTTAAAGATGAATTCGGTATGACACCTGGGGAATTCACAAAATAATTAAGTATAACGAAAATAAAAAAACTGCAAGAGTTCACTGAACCCCTGCAGTTTTATTTTTTTAATCGTCTACAATGTCCCAGTTATTTTCAGGAAGACTATAGTAATGGTTTTCAATATCAACATCGCCTTCTGAATTAATATTGAGAGTTGTGCCGCCTATCATTTCAGGTGTCCAGTAGCTACCGAAACCTGATTTGAGGCTATATGAAAGTCTTATTCCGTCATACATTACAGAGTAGTCGTTAACGTGGTCGTGACCTACAAGAATATTCTTTGTACTACCTAATTCCTTGCAAAGTGCAAAGAAACCATTATTATCTGGTGATGGGCAGTTATCTTCTGTTCTGCTGCCAAATAAATAAAATTCATTTTTAGTATCACCCTCACCGTGTGGATTTTCTTCTGTTTTATTTATGCTGACAGCATCCCATGCATCAATATATTCACGAACTGGAATGTGGAAAATTACAGTGCTTTCAACAACTTCTCCACCATTAAGGTCTTTTATACCATTAACAGCCCACTTGTACCATTCCTGCTGATTATCCCAAAGATGATCGTAAAAAGTTTCTATTTCGCCGTCGACTTCACGTTCTATGTAACTGTGAGTATCCATCATAAATAATGTATGAACAATTTTATCGTTTTCGGTAATATTAATTATATAGTTACCGTAGCCCATATCTTTGGGACCAAATTTGAATAAGCTGTTTTCAGCTTCACTTAGTTTATATGCTGCCCAGAATTCTGTTCCTGTGCCTTCGCCATCATGATTACCCATAACTGGTGCCCACGGAATACCAAATGAATCAATAAACTTAATTACTTCAATATATGAAATATAGCCCCAAGCATTATCCCCACTGAGAGTTATAAGGTCTGGTTTTTGCTCATTAACAAGTTTTGTAATGAGTTCTTTTGTGTACTCACCATCTTTACCAAATACATTTTCTTCACCTAATTGAATATCAGTTAAATTAAGAATAATAAAATCCTCGTCAGGATTTTTTTTGATTTCTATGTAGCTTTCTTGTGTAAACTTTGTCTCTTTAGACCAATCCTCAAAAAATTGATCCTCGCCTTTTGTTAATTGGGTAAAAAGCGGACCGATTATCTGCCCGAAGCATATAAAAAATGCTACAACAAGTTTTAATATTGCCATTAAAACGCCTCCATATATTTTTTATATATTTTATCATTTTATCAAATGTTTTTCAACACAAAGTCAATTAAATAATTAACAAAAACCATCTTAATTGATTGTACATTTAGACAAAAAAGTATTTTATTTTACACAGTTTTATAACAAATATTTAAAACATTAAAATGGTGATAAAAAATTTTTTATATTCACTTGACATTCGCCTTAAACAGTTTTAAAATTCTATTTGTAAGTTTTAAACTTGATTTTCAAAACAAGGAGAGATAACTCATGAAAAAACTCTACACAGGTAAAACAAAAGACGTTTATGAACTCGACAATGGTAACGTTATGTTAAAGTTCAAAGACGATTGCACAGGTAAAGACGGCGTATTTGACCCAGGTGAAAACAGCGTTGGTCTTACCATTGATGGTATTGGTAAAGCAAACTTAGAAACATCTGTTTACTATTTTGAAATGCTCAAAAAAGCTGGTGTTAAAACTCACTATGTAAGCGCTGATATTGAAAACGCTACTATGGAGGTTTTACCTGCTACTGTTTTTGGTCACGGTCTTGAGGTTATCTGCAGACTTGTTGCTACTGGTAGCTTTATCAGAAGATATGGCGAATATATGGCTGACGGCACTGTTTTAGAAGGCGGCTATGTTGAATGTACATTCAAAAACGATGAAAAGGGCGACCCACTCGTAACAAGCGAAGGTCTTGCTGCTCTCGGCGTTATGTCTGAAGAAATGTTCAAGTCTATGAAAGAACAAACACTCAAAATCACAAAGGTTGTTGCTGATGACCTTAAGTCAATCGGTCTTGACCTCTGGGATATTAAATTTGAGTTTGGTTACAACAATGGCGAAGTTATTCTCATTGACGAAATTGCTTCAGGTAATATGAGAGTTTATAAGGACGGCAAAATTGTAGAGCCAGTTGAACTCACAAAGCTTATTCTTAATAGATAACAAGATAACAAAAGTCGAGTCAGATTCTTTTGGAATCTGACTCAATTTTTATTTTTCCACAACTATAGCATCAAAACCAGCTTTTTTTATTTTTTCTGAATATTTAACTGCATTACTTTTATTACTGAAAGCACCTACCTGAACTGTGTAGAGTATTTTTTCATTTTGAGTACTATCACTCTTTTTCTCGTCAGCTACACTCACACCATAATAATCGCAAATTCCTTTTGCAATTAACTCACCAATTAGCTTTGTATTATTAATGATAAAATCAGAGCCCTCTTTTGTATCGTGAAATTCACACTCACAGTAAACTGTAATTCCATTTGCAGAGTTTATTTCGTAAAACGAAGGTTTTTCAATTAACCGCTCTGCAGAGTTTCCGGGGGTTACAGGAGCAAGTCGATTAAATACGACCTGTCCAATTCTCTTTCGCTCACCAGTCAAGGAATATAAAAGAATTTGTGTACCACCCGTTATATTATGCTTCGCAGTTGCATTTGTATGAATTGCTAAATGCACATCAGCTTTAAATGCATTACTTTCTTTTACACGCTCGTACATATTTTCGTTGTAGGTACATTTAACATTAAAGCCTTTGTTTTTTAAATAATTATAACAACTACTAGCTATTTTTTGACACTGTTCTTTTTCGTTAGTTCCACCCGTTGCATAAACATTTGCTTCCTGATTACTCGGTGAAATATAAATTCTTTTCGCCACTATAATCTCCTTTCATATATCCTATAGTATGTTTTCCTTCATTATTTGTCACTTAGTCCTACTGTTGTCGGGTCAACAACCACTCCCATTAAACCTAATATATTAACAATTACTCCGAACACCTCAGACATTTCGTTTTCAGTAAAATTAGGTACTATTTCAAATAACGCCAGAAGCTTATAAAGGAAAGAAATAATTAATGCAAAAAAACTAATTAAAAAAGTTTTATTTTTAAATCTTGTTTTCCAATTTATTTTAATAAAAATCCCACCTTTGAGTTATTATTTTATTTACTGCCATATTTGTAATACATTTCTTTTATGTAATTTTCGTAATTACCATACTCTTTTTTTGCTGATTTGTTTGAATTGAATTCGGGTTCTGTAAATATACCTGATTGTCCTGTAAGATAAACAAACTGTTGATATGTTTTCGGCATAATTGAAGCTGTTTTATATTCATTTGTACTTGATGATTTTTTAGAAGAAGATGATGAAGAGGCTCTTGCCTTAGCCTTTGATAAAACATAATCCCTGTCTTTGTTTTTCTGGTCACGCGCCGCTTCCGATTTTTTAAAAGCCAATTCATCTTTATATTTTTGCTCAGCAAGAGCAAGCTCATCTAAAAGCTGTTGTTGCTCTAATGCATCAATATATTTTTGATATTCATATTCTCTGTCATTTTCATAAGCTTCAATCTGTTCAAGAAATGCCGAATATTCTGAATCTGACAACGCTGATAATTTGTTTAATAAATACTCTCCATTTGTGTAATAATCATTTATATCATCACGATATTTATTGTAATCATCATTGTCTGCCTCTCTTAAGACAGAAAGCTTATTTATTGCACTATCTTCATCATCTGTGTATGCTGCATATGCCCTGTCATATAAATCAAGTGCAATATTATTTAAATTATCAAGATAGTCGTTGTAGCTTTGATTGCCTGCTGTCACTGCATAAGAGTTACTGTAACCACCTGTAAGAGCAGAAGCATTTGCTATAGTATCCATCATAGCTTTTTTGCCGTTATTAATATATTGCTCTTTATATTGATTATATAAAGGGTCCGCGTTTATGTTATATTTGAATTTCTCACGATTTAAAATACCGTTCAGAATACTCTCAATTTCTTTAGAATACTTACTGTTGTACTCCGCTGGTTTGTTGTTCTCCCAATCAGCAATATTTTTTTCTGCAGAAGCAACATTCTCGCTTTTTTGATACTCAGGTCGTTTTTTTACTGTCGGTGCTTTAATTACGGTTTGCGTAGTATTATTTACTTTACTCGTTGATTTCGCATTACTTTCTGCTTTAACATTTCCTTTTGAAAGACTGTTCCATGTATTTACACCTACAATCCCATCAACAGAAAGTCCATTTTTCTGTTGATAAGCTTTAACTGCATTTTGCGTCTTTCTGCCAAATTCACCATCAACATCTAGCGAATAACCTGCGTTATTTAATGCCTTTTGAAGCTTTTTGACTTCATCACCGCTTGAGCCATAAGAAAGTGTTTTATTAGCCATTAAATTCTCCTTTCATCAATAAAATCCATTTATATTAATCACTGTACCCACGCTTATTGAGGAAGTGGAAATTATATTTATTTCACCCACCTGATTTATATAACCCCTTAAATCCTTATCTATATTTATGTTACCTGTTACTATATTTAAAGGTGTCATAACGCTAGGCAAGCTACTTGTTAATTTAAAAACTGTTACTACTGCATTACTTGAAATAGTAGAATCGACCTTAAAAGAAGCTTTTAAGGTTGTTAACCCAAGACACTCATAATTTTTAATCTGGAGAAACTGTTTGCTGAAGTTAGAGTTATATGTAACCATATTAATTAAATCATTATATTTTAGAAACCCTTTAACATTCAGATTATAGCCAACTGTCAATTCATTATCTGCTTCAGCGTAACAACCAAATGCTGCACCATTACCATTTTTCTTTATATTAAAAGCAACATTACCGCTTGGTAACACTCGAACAGCTTCAAATGTATTTTTTAGAGCATCTGTAATATTAAATAAAAATTCATAGGAGGATGTTTTATCAAAATCACCGCTTACTATAGCTGGTGATGTAGATAAAGTTATATAGTCAGAATATTCGGATTCACTATTTTTTCTATATTTCACTTTTACTGTAGCGTAATTGAGTCCATTTACCGATGCATATATTTTTGTGAAATCAATTAAAGCACAGTTACCATCTGCGGAGGGTGTTCCTGAAGAATCGCACCTGATAATATTATTACAGACAACAACCGGAGAAAAATAATCTTCGACACTAACCAAAACAGTTTCTTCCTTTGAAAATCCACGACTATCAGTAACTCTGCAAATAATGTTACGGACACCTGAATTATGTAAAGAAAAATCTGCTTCCATTCCCTTTTTTGTAATTCCATCAAAGGTTATACTGCCTGAAACAATTTCTGCACCATAATTGCTATATGCAGAATTAATTTTTACAGTTATTGTCGAATTATTTTTAATAGTTGCTTGCCAGTTACCAGGAATATTACTACTCTTATTAGAAGTAACACGAACATTAAAAATCGGCAAAAAATCTTCTGTTTCTGGTATTTTTAAATATATGCTCTTTACGCTATTTCCTATAAAAGCAGACGATGAATCGTATGTTTTTAAACTAATCGTAACTATGCCTCGTTTGGCATTTGGTAATGCGTTTGCCCATTCGATAGGAATTGTAATAGCAGTACTTGTAACACCTGCAGATATTGTTTTACTTTCTTTATATTCACCAATTTCATAAATCACCTTATGACTAAAGCTTTTTGAAGCAGATGAAATAGTTATGGTAATTTCTTCTTGCGGTATAGCACTTGATTTATTAACTGAGAATGTTGAGGATTGCGGAATTGTAATACATTCAAAATTACCACTTGTGCTTCCACCCGAGAGTGAGGTACCACTCATTGTAAAACTACCTAAAACAGCTATATTCAATGCACCATCTACGTTGTGAGCTAAATCTCCTGTCCAACTTAAAAGTGTTACAGTAACATTGTTTCGTGTATCAATCTCAAGATTCTTACTTGCTTTCACCTCATCGTTTATCGTGATTTTAGCAAAATTATCGGATTTATCAAGATTGTACGCAGAGGCAGAATAGCCATCATTTCGTTTCAATTTCAACTCAACAGTAACGTTACTCGTATTCGTCTCAATACTATGAGAATTTTCACTCACTTCAAGCCAAATGTTGTACTTATTACCGCTACTACCAGTACAGGTACCGTAAAACTTAACTCCCATAAGACCAATTCACCTCCAATCCATTTTCCGTTACATCAAAAATAAAATATCCGTTAGAGGAATTGCCGATTTTCAGATAGTCGATTATTTCCGCCCTCAAGATACAGAGGTTGTTTTCTGAAATATAAGCAACCTCCGCGTTACCTTGCATAAAAGAAAGCTTTTCATTGGTAAAGCGTGCTTTTATGTTACTATCACTTCTACCAATTTCAATACCATAAATTCCACTTTCAAGCTCACCGCGTTTTATGTAAGCATCAAGTGAATAAACCAGCTCTGAAACACTGCCACCTAAAGTTGAAACATCGTTCTCTAAAACAGCAATTTTTTCTGAGAATACCTCGTTTATATTATTTGATGTCTGAGTTACCTGAGATGAAACAGTTGATGCAAACTCATCAAACTCAGATTTTTTAGTAAACATATTTTCAACCTGAGAAATAATTGCATTACTTTGAATACTCAATTCTGAGTTATTACTGAGCTTGTACGCTTCTAAATCTGTATTTACTGTTTCTATATTATTTGCGTTAAGTATAATTGCTTCTGCATTTTCCGAAATTAAAGTTCCTGCTTCATTTTTGTATTCACCAAACTCAGATTGTGCGAGAAATTTTGAATCTGCTTTTAAAAAAATTTCCTTTTCACTTTCTTCAATTGCAGTATTACATTCTTGAAAAACCTCATCTGCAGTAATTATTATTTTATTTTTTAATTCATTAAATTTTTCTAAAGCATCTTTTTTTAATTCTTTATATGTATTTTCGTTCTTTTCTTTTTCTTCAAAATTTATTTTAATATTTTCTGCGAGATTTTGATAATCAATATTTCCTAACGCATAAGATAACACTTCATTTAATTCATATAAATAATTTTTCAATAAATAAAATTTTTCACTATCGGAATACTTAGAAGCAGAAATATTTGGAACACTTAAATTTAAATCGTAAATTATTTCTCACTTCCTTTTTCGATTTTTCGTGAAACACTTAATATTTTAATATTCCCCTTACCCTCTAATTTTATTTTTAAATTATCGCATCTAGGCGTAATAAAAGGTATATTTATTGAGCCCGTTTTATCAATTTTAAATTCGCCTTTTTTATTCCATTTACCATCAGAATTATATTGAAAATAAATATTGAGCTCACTATTTTCTTCTGCAATTGCCCTTATTTTTATATTTGAATAATATTTTTTATCGGGAAGTGATAATCCCCAAAGGCCAGTTTCTGCCGACCAATAAAAATCATCTTCAATTGAATATCCAGATAATTCACCCGAAAAATTCCCGTATTTATTTTCACTGTCCGCTAAAAATAATTTATTAATATTATTTTCTTCAGCAATAAAATAAAGATTACAATTATGACAAATAAATTCTTTAATATTTATTTCGTCTTCCTTATGCCAGATATTATTTATTTCATCATAAACAAATAAATATTTTTTATTTTCTTTATTAGTCATACAAATATAATATTTATTTTTAAAATTACCTGCAACAGCATTAAAATAATATTCTGTTCCAAATATTTCATTAATTGAAATTGGTATGCCACCGTCATACATTACAACACCATTGGGAGATTTATAATAAAGTGTTTCGTTAACCGCAACTAGCGATTTTTCACTACCTTTCTGTACACCACGAATAAAACTCGTATTTATCGTAAATGGTGGATTGCTCCCATAAATTTTATGAACACAATTTTCTTTAAAAAATAAAACATATCCTTTATAGCTTACTGCTCCTGTAAAATCACCATCAGTACCTACGCTGGCAATAAAGCTGTCGGAAGCAATCCCCATAAAACTATACCAATTTGTAGGATCACCTAACTTTGAACAAAATATTTCATTTGTTTTAGATGAGCACCCCCACACTCTGTTGCCATTTTCACAAAAATAATCCATATCCGGAACGCGTCGTTCTAATTTTATTGATGTAGTTTGTTTAATTATTTCACTTAAAATTCCTGTAATTATAATATAATCATTTTGACAATCCCAAATAGTAAAGCTTCCATTAAATTCTGATTTTTCAGAACCACTTATAAATATTGTATCGTATTGCTTAAAATTCTTACCAATATTGCTATAGCTTATTTTTACATAAGTTGAGTTTAAATTTATCCACTCACCAGTATACTCAGAAAATTGTTTTAATTCATTAGGTGTAACAGAAATATCTAACCATAAATCATTGTTTTCTGGATTTTCGGGCGGACTGACACCAACAAAATAATTTTCGTAAAGTGTTCCATCAGATTTACATAATGAAAACACCACCTCACTTCCCTCTGCTGTCTTAAATTCCGCCTCCAAGCTACCGTAATCACTGAGATTATTTGTATTTAAATATACCTTATCAGGAAATACAAGTAACTTTGCCCCTAATGATACAAAATGCCTTTTTTCTGTTATATCAGGAAAACTTAAACCCGAAACCGCTTGCCCACCATAATATAAAATCCCATTATTTATGTATCCAACCGAGCCTTTTGAAAACAATCCATGAAGATTTTCACCACTGACATTAAATCTCACTCTTTTATTTCTTGGAGAAAAAACCGGATAAAAATCAGAAGTAATATTTTCTTCATTGCAAAATGAATTTTCAGGAATTTTATAATTCCTGTTAAGCCCTGCAAACTCCATCAGCATTTCTTCCGATTTGTTTAAATTTTCTATTCCTGGTTTAAGCATTATTTAATTCCACCTTCACGGAATTTTTTATTGACATCTTAAAATTTCGACTTATATAATTTGCCATTTCATAAAAAAGTCTGTTAAATAAAGAAGCTGAATTATTATAGCGTTCAATTTCACAAAGCATATAATTCATTTTCATTTTTAAATAAATAATGTATATTTCAGAAAACTCTTCGGGTGCATTTAGCTCAGTTGCATCATTTTCTTCTATGGTATATCCAACTTTATTTAGTCCGTCTCTGTTTTTATTTAATTCACTTACTATTTTTAAATCCAATTCTGAAAGCCATCGTTTTTTTATATCATCGGAAATATCATTCTCGTTTTCTTCATCGAAAATCTCAAGTGCTTTTAAAACGGTCATAATTATCCCCCTTTTAAAGCGAAATGTTTTTTTCGATGTACTCCGCAGAAATCTGTGCCATTTCTTCGCTATTTCTAATTACCTCAGCAAATTTTTCAGGAACTTCAACAGCCTTTCCTGTCTGAACAAGAATAGCCTCTCCGTTTACAGAAATAAAACGCTCTGTGTCATTTCTGGATTCTTTTGGAATAAAAATAGTTACCTTTTTTTCTTGATTTTTTGCCATTTTAATAATCCTTTCTCTAGAGTGAGTGTATTCGAACCAAACATGCCTTAAATGTCCGATTTCACGCACCTTTTATATTTTTTGTTTTGGTATTGACACCTTGCGAGACCGAAACGCCGAAAAGACCTGAAAATACTCGCTTTTAGGCAGCTCGGATAACTCTATTCACCCTACACAGCAAGAGCTTTCGCCCTTACTGTGATTTTAGTGTAATTATCGTATTTTTAATATTAGTTAGTTGACGCTGTATTACTGAATGTAGAACCACTTTCAATTCTAATCATATATTGTTCAACAAGTCTTTTAGCGGTTTTAAGACCTTTCCAACCAATTGAGCTTCTTTGATTAAGTGGGTCATTACCGTAGCCTTTTTGTTTAACGATATGTTCAATACCGCCACCCTCAACACTTGTAACACCATAAGCATCTGCACCTAAAATGAGTGTCGCAAATACTGCACAGCTATTCTGACCAGCTAACCAGATTTTAGCCTCTGTACTTTCAACAAAACGCACGCCACCAATACAACCAATTTCACCCTTAAGCATATTTTCAGGCGTTGTGTATTTCTGCACATCTATCCATTGATTACCAGCTTCTTGCATAAGGTCGTAAGCTACATAAGGGTGGATAATTCCGACATAGTAGCCATCAATTTTAGGTGCATTCATAGCTTTAAGGCGAGCTGCCGCCTTGAAAACATCCTTCACCCTTAAAAGTGCTGTTTTATCAATTCCGCTACGGCTTATTACAGTTGTCTCTACACCATCAACTACCTTAGGACAATACATAACATTCGTACCACCAATAATCTCATTTCTTACAATAGTATCCATAGTAAGACCTGCTTGTGCCGCCAATAACTTAGTTGCTTCTACAATTGTGTTGTCAACCGAAGTAAGTTCGAGTAAATCAGTCTGTTCAATAAAGTCACCATACTGCTCAACAGTTGCTGTAACAGTTGAAACATTGAGTTGCTTACCGGTTGGAGTTACACCTTCTGTTAAAGGAGTAAGTGTTTTTGCAAGTGAAGAAAACTTTCTGAACTCAATAATTTTACCGCCGTTTTTTGGAATATCTCGCTTCTGACCAAATTGGTCGTGAACAAGATAAGGTGAGGCAAGTGTAATAAGTGTCTTATCATAGAAAGTTTTCATCTCTGATGAAAGTGATTCTGATGTAGTAGCATTTATTACATCACCCGCTGCGAATAATTGAAGATTTAATTTATAATTTGTCATTTTTGCTCCTTTTCTGTGTCAGTTAAAATTTAACACTGACACCCTTTTCAACTTGTTTTAATATTTTTAAAATATCCTTAGAAGTCAGAGCATTGACATCAGTTACAGTTACAATTCCGCTTTCAGAAGCCACACCATTTTCTAATGGTCTTCTACCTTTTGCTTCAATTCCTTTTACAACCTGCTCACGCACCTTCTGTGCAGTATAAGCCATGGCACCACTTAAAATTTCATCCTTATGGACCACCTCATAAGCAGATTTCAAAGGAACTCCGCTATGTAAAAGCTTTCCGAAAAGAGATTGTGATTTAAGCTCTTCCCTGAAATCAAAATCAGGGTAAATTTCTTTTAGTGACTCACTCTCTTTTACCCACGAAGCAACACGCGATTTCAAAAGAAGATTTGCTTCTTCGCTCTGAGATGTGTTTTGTGACTCTTGAAATAGCTTGTCGTAAAGCGTATCTAAATTGCCATCCTCTATTCCATGTTGCTGATTAAGCTTTTCAATAATCGGCGAAACCTTGGCTTTGTACTCTTCTAAAAGCTTTGTTTCCTTAAATCTTTTATCAATAATGCTCTGCGTTCTTTTTCTGAACTCATCCTTGAATTTTCCGTCAATAAGATTTTCAAATTCATCCTGATTATTCAGATTTTCATTTTCTTGCTCGGCGTCAGCAATAGAATTTTCGCCCGTTTTAGAATCTGTAGCTTCTGTTCCCGCTTCTGCAAAAAGCTGTAGATTCAATATGTGTTTTGTTTTATTTTTCATAAAATACCTTTCCTTTCATCGTCTTTCCGAAGTGTCATATATATAAAATCTTGCAAGATATATAAACTAAAAAATTATTCTAATTTAATAAATTCGGGATATTCCTCATTTAAAAGGGATAATCCCATAATAACTGTATCAATAATTCCTTTTGTGCGTTGCTTTGAAAAATCCAATGGTTCTACCTCTACACAAAAGTAACCATCATTGAGAACCTCGCGTCGTAATATAAGACGCCTATCGCTCTCCTCATCCTTTAACATATTAAGTAGCGAATAAACTAAAATTGATACCGCCGAACAGATAATATCTTTACCGCTTTCATTAAAGCCAGAATGTCCCTCAACTATTAATAAATACCTATCATAGTATTCTCTGTAATAAACCTTTGTCATTGCAATCTTGAAAGCACCTCACTTTTACCCTCAAAATCCATCATATTAAGTGCCAAAATTGCTTGTTCTCTGTATTCCTTATTAAACATCCCTGAATTATAAAGCTGTAAAGCTAGTTCATTTTGGCTGATTCTTGTAAAAGGGCTTGATTTTTCTGCTGAAACCTTAATATCAAAAATTGGTTTTCTGCCATCAATTGAAACGCCGAAAATATCATTTTCTTTTTCATAAAGTAATGCACTGTTATCGTAAGAAATAAAATCCTCTGTTCCATTAGGATTAGTGATTCTGAAAAATCTTGGTTCATCGTAAAATTCTCTTATAAGCTCAATAGCTAATTTATTAAGCTCACAAAAAGCTCTGAATCCGCCTTTTACCATATCTCTTGTAAGCTTACTACCAGCCTCCTGAAGTGCCGCAATAGCAGAAGCTGCCGTAACACCACTTGAAACACCACCTTGTGAAAAATCACGATTTCCGCTCGTTTCTTTTAACTCATCTATTTTATTATTTAAAATTCCTAAATATATTTCAGGAATATTATTTGTCTTTATTTCGCGTATGCTATCTTCACCCAGATTACTGCCATTAACATGAACAAAGTTATTAGACCAATCGGCAAATTCCTCTTCATTTACAGCACCAGATGAATTAATAAAATAACGCTTCTGAGTTCCCATAACTGCATTTTTAATTAAATTATTATTTAAAATATCAATTTGCCTCTGTGCGTCCTTCATCACATCAATATAGCCAAAACCACATGGCGTACCCTCTTCTACAAATAAAGTATCGAATACAAATGGATATTGTCCGTGGCTATAAAATCCTTTTTCATAATACTCAGGGTCATTTTCTGATGCATAAAGAATTTCGCCGTTGCAGAATTTACAATAATGCAAAGTTTCTATACCATTGATAAACTTTTTATAATACCAGTCAACAACAGCACTTTTGTTACTTGTATCGACAGTATCATCATATATATATTTCGAAATTTCAATTGACGAGTTACCCAGCTTATCCTTTAACGACGGATACATTGACAATAAAACCTCGTTATCTATAAGCTCAACACAAAACATATTTCTGCTTTTCTGTATATCTCTTACACCAGGCTCCCAAAAAATATTAAGAAGATTAATTTGCCTGATTTCTATATCACCAAGACCATTTTGCTTTTTAGAATTCCAA
Source organism: Acutalibacteraceae bacterium (assembly GCA_045613085.1). Lineage (GTDB taxonomy): Bacteria > Bacillota > Clostridia > Oscillospirales > Acutalibacteraceae > DTU089. The sequence continues at coordinate 38,056 of JAZLAG010000036.1, forward strand.
AAAATTCCATAAACACCAGTTCCCGCTTTTAATTTACACCACCATGTGTCATTGTAAATTTTTTCAAAATCGTTTCTTTCAAAAATAACAGACAAAATTTCTGTTAAAATAGTTGCTGCCTCTTTGTCGCTTTGCTCTCTTGGCAAGCAATTGACGCGCGGATAATTATCCATAGCATCAGCATGCTTATTAGCGATTGAATTAAAGAGCCAGCCGGAAGCAAATTCATCACCACTGCTCTTTCGCATTTGCTCCCAATGACGCATTTTAAACCATTGTTCATTATCAATAATTCTTGCTTCAAGATTTGTTTTTCCCTCCTTATATTTTTTCAGCGTTTCCAATGCTTTTTCAATTTCTTCAGATGTAATATTATTTATTGATTGATTAAATTTCTCCTCCTCATCAATCGCTTTGTTATAATTGATTTTTGTTTTTTCCTTCACTCTTTTCACCTCAATATGAATATTTTTTATATCTTTTTTCGGTCCTTAAATCCAATGGATCATCCCCAAGACGAGCTTCTTGTTTTTTTACTGTCGGTGCTATTGGTCTTGCCATACACATATATCTGGTTTCGTCTGCAATATGGTCTTCTCCTGTCGTGTCTAAGTCCTCTGGATTTGTATTACTGAATTTAAGCTCAGGAATCGTCCTTATAAAGCCTTTGCATGTATTAAAAATATACATCATAGGCACCCCGGTTTCGTCAAAGCTTAATCTATAATGCAATTGCATCCAGCCGGGTAACCGCTTATTATCACCACGATTGAAATATATTCCATGACGCACAGCAGATTCAATAATCGCTTCTCCCCTTGAAGCATCCCAAATAGATGGGTCAGCGACACCTATTATATTTTTATTTTTCAGCCATCTGTGCTCTCGCTCAATTGTGGCTATTTCTGAAAAAATCCTGTCGGGAGGCCATTTCACACCCTCATTTGCTGTCTTTGTACAGCCATAAAGCTCTAGTATTCTATATAATCTACCATCGTAGTCCACAGCCCACCATGCACACGAAAATGGCTTTGCGTATCCAAAATCAAATGACCTGTAAATCTGCCAATCGTAAGGTATCTCAAAGGGCTCAATAATATGAGTATTTTTACCATCAGCATAATGCTCTTTTACATCTCTGAATTCTTCAAAAAACTGTCCGTCAAAAATATCCCAATTACCAAACCTGTGAGCTTGCTTAAGCTTTTCTGGAAGTGACTCCAGAACCTTTACATATTCTGGATTGGAATTCATTAAAACGGAATTATCGTCAATTGTAGCAGGGATAAATTCGTAATCGCTCTCATCCTCTCCGTTTTCATAATTGCCTTTAACAAAAAGTCTTTTAAACCAGTTGTGTCCCACACCGCCAGGATTCCCAGTAAAATACATACGCGGTTTAAAGTCACTACGCGTTGTTCTGTTACAGGTCATTAAAAATTGAATCTGACTCCATGTAAAGTGAGTACACTCTTCAACGCCTATAACATCATATTCCTGACCCTGATATTGATAAATATCATTTTCACTATCGCAATAACCAAGGCGTATTCTTGCACCATTAGGGAAAATAAATGCTCTCTCATCTTTTTTGTAGCGTGCTATTCCATTTAATAATGTAAGCATTGGAATAAGGTGATTTTCTCTTAATTCTGGTAATGTTTTTCTTAATAATAAAAGCTTTAAATTCGGATAATTAAAAGCTAAAAGAATAAATTTTGTTCTCAGTGCCCACGACTTACCCCCACCACGAGCACCACCATACCCAATAAAACGCTTCTGACATTCAAAAAATAATTTTTGTTTGCTGTTTGGCTCCCCTATAATCAACTCTTTCATTTGTTCCAATCCTCAATTGCTTTTTCAATTTTTATTGAAATCCCGTCAGAAGCACCGCCAGTCCCCTCTTCGCCTAACAAATCAAAAAGCTCTTTTAAGGCACTAACACTCTCTTTTAAAAATTTTGCATCAACATCAGCAGAGCCTGTTTCACTGAAATTTTTTCTGGCTTTCTTTACAATATCATCTATTAAAGCACTCATATTCACCACTGCTGACGAAACCTTTTTCATTCCTAAATCTGCACTATTTGTTTTTTTCAAGCTCTTACTCCCTTATCGTAAAGCGTTGCAACAGCTCTGTGATGTGAGCAACGCTTACCCCCAAACACACTGCAAACTGAGATTTCAAATTTGCGTTTTTCAACATCGGTATTAAAGCTGTGAGTACACACAGTATCCTGTAAAACACCCTCGCACTTTATAAAGCCCTTTCCCTCTTCGAGATAGAACGGGCACTCAATTGCACCCTCAATTGATTTTGACATAAACTCCTAATATTCCTTTCAAAAGTATTTCTCATGGTATTGACAACGAACTGCGTTTGTAATATAGTATAGACACAATTAGTTCGGTGTTCTGTACCAACAACTGCATTATAGTACAGGTTTCTGTACTTTTCAACCCAAATTACAAACTTTTGTTCGATTTTTCACATTTTTGGTGAAATCCAATAAATCTCAGGGGGCTTTTATTGTGACAATGTATGAAAAAATACAATATCTGTGTCAGGAAAATGGAATTAAGCCAGCACAATTATGTAAAGAGGCTAATATTCCAAAAAGCACGCTTTCAGAATTAAAGCAAGGCAGAACAAAATCCCTTTCTACTCAGACTTTGAGTAAAATAGCAAATTATTTCCAGGTTTCTTTAGATTATTTTGATATTGATACTGTTGACGACATAAAAGACGAGCTTTTTGAAAAAAGAAAATTGCTCTTTGATATGTCAAAAAAAGCAACCAAAGAGCAATTAGATACATTTTTAGTTATGTTTAAGGCGGTTATTGATGATGATACTAGCTATTAGCTATTAGCTATTAGTTATTAGTTATTAGCTAGTGGCTAACGGCTAATGACTAATGACTAATGACTAATGACTAATGACTAATGACTAATGACTAATGACTAATGACTAATGACTAATGACTAATGACTAATGACTAATGGCTAATGACTAGTATGGCTAGTTGGCTAGTGTAATAAAAATAATAGAATTTTTTATTTAAGAGTGAAAAATGAAAGGACACAGTTGCTCCCACAAAACGCCTCTCTTCGAAGAGAGGCGTTTTGTGGGAGCGAGTTTTTTATAAAAAAATCCCCGAAGCGATTCAAATCGTTTCGGAGATTATTTAATTATGAGCAACATACGATGTAACTGCTTTTCGCAAGTTCAGATGTTTCGTAATCACAACGGGTACAAGCTTGATAAAGATATGTTCTTTTTAAACATCTTGGTGAAGTAGCACTAACTTTATGAGTTATCGTTGCAACTGTCGAACTTTCAATTTTATGACCTAATAATGTGCAAGTAAGTCCATAAGTTGCTACACCATCATTAGTTACAGGCTCACCTGTAGCAAAATAGCGTCCTATTTTCGCTTTTGTTTCTTCTGAAACTTCATCGTTTATAATTATTTCAACATCATTATTATTTGTTATTTCTTTTGCACTTGTTGGTAAAACAAAAGTACTAGTTAATAAAGTTAATATAAGTAAAATCGCAAACAAGCTCTTAATTTTCATTCTGACTCCTTCAGATTCTTAATTATTTCTATAAGATCCTGTTTGTTGTTATAACTTATTTCATAGGAATTTCCCTTGTATTCAAAGTGTATTTGTGTAACACCAACATCAGTTTTATCAATAACATAACAATCAAAACCATCTATTTTTGTTATTTCGGTAGCAACCGAAATAATAGTGTCAGGGATTGTTTTATTAAATGTAACAGAATATGATAACATATTATCGCTAAATATGAATACTATTTCATTATTTGTTTCGTGCTGATATAACATAATCTTATTCAATCTTATGTTTTCAGGTATTTGAGTAGGAAACAAAATATTAATATCCTCGTTTTCCATAACATTTTCAATGTTTTTGTATACCTTATTTTCACCATACATATACACACTAATTCCATCCACCTCAATCTCCTGATTAACAGGTGTATCAGCAACCGTCCCGAATCTATTTTTGAGTTCTTCAAAAATGTTCCAGTCAAATGCTATTGAAGAAACTGTGAATATAGCGACAAGTATTGAAATTATAGCAGCAATTAACAAGATCTTACGAGATTTAACCTTTGTTGCCCTACCCTTTACGCTCGTTGGCGGTGTATTTAAAGTGGTGGTTTTCTCAACAAAAGGTATTTTTCTGACCTTTTCTTCTACTTCTTCGGGAGTGAGCGAGGTTCTTAAACCTTTTAATTCTAAACCGAACAAAACTATTTCATCAATAAAATCTGTATCAATCTCATTTATTGGCTTTTTCATTTCTAATTCACGAAGAATTTCAAGCTTTTTTATGAGTTCTATTTTATTGAAATCTGTTTTTACATTATCCATTTAAAATCATACTCCTTTCCCATACCTTTTTTCTCCTTTCAATACTATATGTCGCTTTTTTCAAAACATTTCAAAATTTTTTTCAAATATTTTAAAAAAATATTTTTATAAGGAGAATTACCCATTGTGGAGAGAGAAGTTTTGCCATATCTTCTATTTTCTTTTTTGTTCTGCAATTGCAGATATTAACAGCGTTTGTAGTCATTCCTAACTCTTCTGCTATCTCTTTGTAGCTTTTATTTTCTTCTTGGTGCATTAAAAATATTTTCAATTCTTTTTCAGAAAGAGAATCAAAAATAATTTGTTTCTTTTCTTCAATTTCTTCTGGTGTTAATACACATTCTCTATCAATCGATTCCATAATATCGCCAATTATTTCATCATATTCACCATAATCGACTAGTCGTTTACTTTCTATCTTCCGTTTTCTGAAATATTCTTTTGTAAGAATGTCTACAACTCTATAAAGCCACGCTTTTATGTATCTATCGTCAAGGGTTTCGCGTTTCTGCTCAAATAATAAAAATGCTTTTTGTACTATGTCGTCTGCTTCAAATTCATCTTCAACAAGAAAAAGACAATGCGAACGAACCTTATTATAATACATTTTAGCTATATCATTAGACCTAACAGAATCAATCATTATAGTTTACTACCTTTCTAAAAATCCATACCGATTATAACATTTTTTAAGTGTTTGTCAAATTATCTGGACAAATAATATGAATTTAATGAATTTTTTTAAAAAATTTTTTGAAATCTTCGCATTTTTACGACATATAGAAATAGAAAAACAAAAATGAAAGTGGTGAACTAATGAGTATTTTTATAAGAGAAACAAAAATGCCACTCGCAATCAGGGCGTTTACTGTACCTGATGCAAATGGCGATTATAATATTTATATTAACTCAGACCTTTCAGACGAAGCCAAAGCAACGGCTTTAAAGCACGAAAAAAAGCATATTGAAAATAATGACTTTAGTTCTGATGAATTAGCAAGAGAAATAGAAAAAAGTGCTGACCACTGACTCACTGACAACTAAAAAAGGTGCTAACAACTTTTGTTGTCAGCACCTTTTTATTATCCTTTAATCTTCGCCAAATCTCTATAACTGATAAGCTCAATACCAAGAGCTTTAATGTGTTGAAGAGTTTTTGGGTCTGAGAAGAGCTTGTGCTCCCAAACGCGTCTTTGCCACGAGCCTGTGATTGCTTTAAGCTCATCACATTCAAATGCAGGGTGAATATAAGTTTCAGTAACGCCCGCAGGGAAGCTTCTGTAAAGCTCATAGATGTATTCTCTGTATTGCTCATAGTCATCTTTCCAAGGACCGCTCCAGTCACCGGGAATAAGGTAATCTGGCATTAAAACGCCGTGGTCCTTAGCATAAGCAGTAAACTTAGAAAATGCCATTTTAATTATTTCTTCTGGAAGCTGAATATCGAGCATTTCATTACCCATCATTTCTGGAATGAATGTGCCTGGGAAACGGAATGGTAATTTATATTCTGCAGCAATATCAAAAATAAGTTGAAGTAATTCAAGTCTACCTGTAGCAATACCATAAAGTGAACCCATATGGTTGTCAAGGTGAGATGGCTCTACACCAAATGACTTAAATCTTTCAATTTGTGCACGGATTTCTGCCTCTACTTCATCAAGGTCTGCAGCCTCTTCAAACTGGTCTGATTCGTGGTGCATAAAGCCTTCGCTATCACGAAGAGATTCAGTATTATTCTCTGCAACAGGACTCCATCTGTACTCGCCCCATTCGCTTGTGAATGTAAGATGAACACCAACAGCGTGCTGTGGGTTGTTTTTAGCCCATACACCTGCATTCTTTGCCCATCCACATGGTGTCATAATTGTTGAAGAGGTTATGCCACCCTTTTCGAATAAGTCTGCAACTGCCATGTTAGCAGCACGGCACATACCGAAATCGTCTGCATTAATAATAAGATACTTGTCCATTTTATATGCTCCTTAAGATGTATAAATTACTCATTAGTTTTACTTGCTTCTTCAGCTTCTTTGAAAGCTTTTCTTTTCTTCATTTCTGAAAGAGATGAAAGAATAATTTCGCCATCATCGTCATCATCAAAATCGTCAACTATGTCAACAACTTCAAATTCCACATTATCTTTAAAGGACTCAGCCTCATAAGACTCGTTTTCTTCCGCTGGATTATTATCTTCAGTAGATTCTATTGAATCATCTTCTAATTCGCGTAAAGTTTTAGATTCTCTTAACGGCTCGAAATCACGAAGATTACCACCAGCTCTTTTTGAACCTTTTGTTTTCGATTTTTTAGCTTTCTTCTGAGATTTTTCCTTTTTAGGTTTTTCAGGCTTAACAATTTCGCCATCCTCAGAAAGCTTTATTCCTCTACGCTTAATGTGAACTATAATAATTACTGCTGCAATAGCAAATATCCACACGATTACAAGAACAACAATAATAATGGTAATCTTTACATCAAGACTCTGCTGAGGCTTCTTATCATCTGTAGAGTTAGATACAGAACCTACCGTATTAATTACTGCGGGATTCGATGCACCACCAGCAGAAACACCATTTATGTAATCATTATACATCTGCTCGGCTTTCTCTATAACCTCAAGTGAAGCTATGCCATCAACCGTCAAACCATATTTTAACTGCAAATTCTTAACAGCTGCTGCCGTTGCATCATCATAGTCACCTGTTACGGCTCCCTGAAGACCACATTCTGTATAAATAAGAATCCATTGCAGCCATTTTACACCGTCACCCTTATCGCCTGGATTTAAAGCTGCAGTGGGCTTTGTATAAGGATTAACTGTCGTATTAAAATCAACACTCTCACCATTAAGTGAAGTGATTGGTGTGCTTGCTGTTGTATTCTGATTATAATTCGGCGTGGGCGTAAATGAACCGGTCACAACAGGATTTATAGGGTCAAAGAAATTACTACCCGTAGTAGCCGTCTTTGTTGTAGGGATAAGCCCACCTAAATCAAAGTTATCAAATATACCGACTACACCATTCACTTTGTCGCCAACCTGCTGTGAGACATCATTGTCCTGAAATACACTTTCAACTACTCCACCAACGAAATCACCAACACCGTCGCCCATACCACCTAAGTTACCTAAAAGACCAGCACTTGTTGTAGCGGTAGTGCCATTGTCGTATGTAACATTCATATCGTCATCAAACATATCATCAGCTAAATCTGAATCGGTAGCAGAAACCATAACTGTCAATACAGATGAAAGTAAGATAACGAGAGAAAGTATAAATAAAACTGATTTTTTCATAATGCACTCTCTTACTTATTAATAGATTTATAACAAATCGAACTTTTTGCATTGAACATTATAGCACAAGCAATTATAAAAAATCAACCACTTACTCAAATAATATCAACAATTTTGTCAAATTCCCCTATTTCCCCATAGGAAAACTGTTAAAAATGATGATTATACAGGTAATTTTTGTAAATTATTTTAAAAAAGATGTCGGAAGTTATTACTCCGACATCTAATAATTACTATTATTCACCTAAAATAATTTCAGGATTATTGAAAATTTCTTCAAGCTTTCTCATGAAAGGAGCAACCTCAGCAAAATCAAATGCTCTGTGGTCGAAACAGATTGTAAGCGGAAGAATTGTTCTTATATCAATTTTTTCTTCGCCGTTTTCATCTGTGATAACAACTGGTCTTCTTTGTGCTGCACACACTGCCATAGCACAAACCATTGGCGGAATAATCATAAGAACACTTGCGTCACCTCTTAAACCTTTTACCATATTACCAATATTTGTAACAAGGAATGTTCCCTGTGCTAAATCGTCACGTGTAATTCTGTCAGTTTCAGGAATTGCATAATAAGCTTTTTTCTCTGCACCCTTTAAAGTAACAACTCTGTGTTTTTTCTGTGACTTTGCACCGAAAATTCTTAAAGCAGCTTTAATAAAATGACCTTTTTTGAGTGCTTTTATTGTATCGTGAATTGAAACAGAGTAAAGCGCTTCTGTAAGATTTGTATTTGCAAGTTTTCTGTTTATATCAGCTGAAAGCTTCCCAATCTCCTGAAGGGATTTATTACCCATATCTTTCATATTGATAGTCATCATTGTACCATCAGGAAGTGGCCATGGAACTGAAATATCAATATTATCAAAAGTTATAAGTTTCCCGCGAACAAGTTTCTTTTCAAAATAAAGGTGGGAATTCATCTCTGGTGCTTCTTTGAGTGCTTCAGCAATAGACTTTAAAAGAACACCATTAAATGTAACCTTAAATTCATCATCCTTATGCTTTGCACTATATTCTTTGAAAGCAGCCTGGAATTTTGTTATATCCGGCTCGTATGTATAACAAACGTGCGGAATTGTTTTCCAGCTTTCGCTTGTCATATTAGCAACAATTTTTCTTTGAATACCAAATCTCGTAACGTGTCTGATAGCCATTATATTTAACTCCTTTTACTTTTAAGAGAAATAACCAATATCGGTAAGTTCTTGCTTAAGTGAAGCTTTTTCAATTTCTGTAAGTGGTGTACCTGGGAACACAGCTTCACCAGAATCAACACCTAAGAGTGTGAGAATATATTTAATTGAACGGATTACTCCGTATTTGATAATGAGAGTAACAACCTTGTTTATTTTGTATTGCTGCTCCTGTGCTGCTCTTATATCACCCTTCATAAACAAATCGTAAAGTTTGCAATATTCCGAGCAAAGCACATTGTATGTTGAACCGATACCTGCATCAGCACCCATTGAAAGACCACAAAGTAGCATTTCGTCAGGGCCATTGATTACATTGATATCACCACCATTAAGCTCTTTAATTCTATGTAATGAATAAAAGTCAGTCAAAGTAAATTTAACACCGATAATACCATCTAACCTAATGAGCTTATCCATAAGAAAAACAATATCGCCTGTATAAAGACCTTGTGCATACGCAATAACAGGAAGTTCAGATGCATCCGCTATTTTTTTGTAATACTCAATAATCTCATTGTCGTTATATTTGTAATAAAAATTAGGAACAACACTTGAAATTGCTGTGCAACCACAATCTTTTGCATGCTTTGAAAGAAGAATTGCCTCTTCAGGTGAAGCCGCACCAACATGGTTTATGATAATACCTCTGCCGTTGCTGTGTTCAACAGTTGTCTCGGCAACCTCTTTTCTTTTGTCTATTGTAAGAACTGGACCCTCACCTGTTGAGCCGCAAATATAGAAACCTTTTGCACCCTGTCCATAGTTCATATCAATATTCTTTTTAATACTATCTTTTAAAATATTACCACTTTTATCAAAAGGTGTAATAAGAGCTGGTGCTATACCTTTAAGTAAAATATTACTCATAACACATTCACTTCCATTAAAAAATATTATATAAATTATACCAAACTGATTTGTGAATGTCAATTCACTATTTCAAGAAATCTTAAGAATTCTTAATTTCTGCAATTCATACAAATCCGCAGGATTTTTATTGTTAAATTTGCTATCACCTTAATTTTCTCCCATATTATTGAAATGCTTTAATTAATATAGTATAATTTTGAGATACTCATAATTACAGGAGATTTTTATGAAAATTATTGATAAGCTACTTATTAAATTACACCTTAAAAAACTACCTGAAACTAGCGAAAAAGAGCAAGGTGAACTAAAAAGGCTGCCTCCTCCTATTGCAGAATGTCTTAAGAATAATAATCTTGACGCGAAAAATTTAATATTCTTTTTTAAATCAGATATGAATGAAGAAGCTCTTTATAGTGATACATTTATAATGTTTGACAGCAAAGGACTTTATGTTGCTGATTTTAAGGAAGAAGTAAAACCAAAGAAAAAATCAAAAAAGAAAATAGAATTCAAGCCAGAGCTTTTAAAGCTTAACGCTATTCCTATTGACGAAATTGATGAAATCTGTATAGAACAATACATTGCAACTGGTAGACTCACTTATAAATATAATGGTGAATACTTCTCTCTCGGCGCCTTTTCTATTGGACTTCTTTCTCAGGCAGAATGCTTACAGAAAGTGTTCAATAATTTTAAAAGCAATAAAGATTACCAGATGTATATTGACTCTATGAAAAAATCAGTATGTAAAAAATGTGGTAAGACTGTCCCTCTTGGCAGAGTTTTCTGCAAAAAATGTACTGGTAAAAGTTCGACTGTAAAAAGACTTTTTTCATTTTTCAAAGAGGTTCGCGGAAAAATGGTCTTTTTCATAATTTCAATTTTAATAAGCACTGGTATTTCACTTATTATTCCGCAATTCAGTACCCAGAAGCTTTATGACGAGGTTTTAAACCCCGGTAATACACTGGGTTATGAAGAATTATTCTCCGCATTACTAACTTTAGTAGGTACTATTGCTGGATTAAAAATCATTCATTGGACATTTACATTTGTTTATCAATATATAATTGCTGGTATGCTTCCTTGGGTTGTTTATAGCATAAAGCTTAAAATTTTTACCGCTATGCAAAAGCTCTCTGTTGGTTTTTACACTCATAAGCAAACAGGCTCTTTGATGGAAAGAGTAACAAGAGACTCCAACAATATTTATTGGTTCTTTGTTGACGGATTTCCTTATGTAATAACAAACGCGATTACTGTTATAGGCATTTTTGCAATTATGTTTACTACCAGCTGGAAGTTGAGCTTAATACTACTTCTCTCTGCTTTGGGAATTGTCGTACTTTACCCATTATGCGAAAGAGTTTTCAGAAAGCTTCACCACAAGGTATGGGTACAAAACTCAAATCTCACCTCTAAAGTAAGTGACAATATAAATGGTCACAGAATTATTAAAGCCTTCTCAAAAGAAACCGAGGAGTTTGAAAATTTCGAGAAAATCAGCTCTCGTCTTATGACTGCAGAAATAAAATCCTCAAATGCAGAAGCTACTGTTTTCCCTATGCTCTCCGTTATCGTCTATGCTTTAAGTGCTATTGTTTTGGGCTATGGCGGTATTTTAGCTGTTAAATATAAAGAAATAACAATTGGTGAATTATTGTCATTCGTCGTATATTTACAAATGCTTCAAGGTCCTATTGAATTTCTCTCGTGGGTTACTAACTGGTGGGCTCGTTGTGTTGACTCTGCTCAAAGAGTTTTTGAAATAATGGACACTGAGCCAGATATTAAAGAACCTGAAAATCCTGTAGAAATAAAAGAATTCAAGGGCGAAATTGAGCTTAACGAGTTGCAGTTTGAATATGAACCCGCAAGACCTATAATAAAAAATCTTTCACTAAAAATAAATGCTGGTGAAATGCTCGGTATTGTAGGTAAAACTGGTGCTGGTAAAACCACCATTTCAAACCTCATTGCCCGTCTTTATGACCCAAAGGAGGGTTCTGTAAAAATAGATGGTGTAGATGTTAAAGATATTTCGCTAAAGCAGTTAAAAGATAACATCGGTATTGTTTCTCAGGATATATTCTTATTTATGGGCACTATTGCTGATAATATCCGCTACGCTCGTCCCGACGCTACAAATGAAGAGGTAATTTCAGCAGCTAAAGCAGCTTCTGCACACTCGTTTATATCTAAGCTTCCCGATGGATATGAAACATTCGTAGGCTCAGGTGGTCAGGATTTATCTGGTGGTGAAAGACAACGAATAAGTATTGCAAGAACAATTATACAAAATCCTAAAATACTCATTCTTGATGAAGCTACCGCCGCTATGGATACAGAAACTGAAAGAAACATTCAGAATTCACTCTCAGAATTAAAGAGTGGCAGAACTACAATTTCTATAGCCCACAGACTTTCTACCTTAAGAGATGCTGACAAGCTAGCGGTTATAGACGATGGCGAATGTATTGAATTCGGTACATACAAAGAGCTTATGGATAAAAAAGGTGAATATTACCGTCTCTTCAAACTACAAGAAGAAGCATTAAAATTCATAGGCATTGGTGAAGAAAACAGCGAAAACGAAAAAGATAAGGAGATTGACGATGGAAACAATTAAACTTTCTCTTGAATTTTTAAATCCCAAAGAATGTCGTTTTTTTAAAAATGACAACGGATTTTTGATGTTATCTTTAAACGGCGAAGATAAAGGAAGAGTAAAGCTTGCAAGAAGCTATCCTTTTTCAAAGCCTACTGAGTATATTTGTGTAATGGACCTTGAAGACAAAGAAATAGGTATCTTAAAAGATATTTCGGAGCTTGATACAGTTTCAGAAGAGTTAGCTTTAAACGAGCTTGCTACAAGATACTTCTGCCCTACCATTACAGAAATAAAATCTATAAAAGAAAAAATGGGACACTTCTATTTTGAAACAAAAATAGGTGACAAGGGAAAAAACTTTACAGTTAAAAATATCACTCGTAACATCCGTTTTGCTGGCGAAGACACCTTGCTCATTTTTGATATGGATGGCAACAGATTTATAATGCCTGAATTTTCAAAAACAGATATAAAGAGCAAAAGACTTCTGGAACCCTATTTGTATTGATATGAAAAAAATTAAAATTTTATTTGACCTTTCGCCTGACCTCGAATTAGTCGATGGCGTTCTTACATTAACTAAAGAAAAAATAACGGCGGAATACAACTCACAAAAGCAAGAATATTTAGTAAAAGATATTGAAGAGGCAGTGCAATACACCGACATTGGTTGTGGACGACTTGAATTGAAAGTAAAAAACGGTAAGGGCGACCAGAGTGACAACCTACCACTTTGTCGTTTTTCTATGACATGCGTTACAGAAATTGGTGAATTTACAAAGGTATTAAATCACCTTATAAAAACAGGCGAATTGCAAGAAATCTCCACAAAGGATTTTCCGATTTGCCCTAATTGTCACAGACACTTGTTCAGAAATATGAGCGTTTGCCTTTACTGTGTAAAGAAAAGCTATGTATTCTCCCGTGCATTCAAATATTTCAAGCCTTATTTAGCACCAATGCTTATAGCTGGTCTTTTCCTGACATTTTCCAATGTCCTCTCTGCAATAATGCCACTTTTCAATAGTGTTTTAATAGATGATTATTTAGTACCAACTGCTGACTCAACGCCTTATTTCGAGTCACGCACAACAGGTATTATAGTTATTGCACTATTAATGGTTCTGGTGTTTGCACTTTCAAAGGTTATAACTGTAATAAGCACAAGAGCAACAAATAAAATCGGCTCCCGCTTTTCAAATGATTTAAGGCTTTTGGTTTATGACAAGGTTCAGGAATTATCACTGACATCTATGTCAAAGCTTACTGCGGGTAATGTTATAACAAGAGTTACTAAGGATACAGAAAGAATTAAAGACTTTTTTAATGAGCAAGGTCGTTATTTAATCGAACAGATAATAATGCTCGCTTTAGTTCTTATAATTCTTATTACTACAAATCCGCTTTTAACCTTACTTGTTGTAATACCAGTTCCGATTGCACTTTTTATGATTTCTAGATTCTGGAGAAGCACTCATATAAGATACCACAAGCAATGGCGCGTAAACTCAAAAGCAACCTCTATTCTTCACGATATTATTAAGGGCATACGGGTTGTTAAAGCCTTTGGTAATGAAGAACGCGAAATAGAAAAATTCCAAAAGGTTTCAAAGGAGCTTGCTAAAGTTAGTGCCTCCAATGAAAAATATTGGGCAAGAACATTCCCTTTTGTTGGTAATTTTATTGCATTAAGTGAATTTTTAGTGCTCATTGTTGGCGGTAAAATGGTGCTCGACGGGGAAATGTCTTTAGGTGAATTAACAAGATTTAATTTATATCTTGTGTATCTTTATGCACCTCTCCGTTGGATTTCATCTTTCCCAAGAAGACTCGCAGACGCTTCTACAAGTCTTATAAAAATTTATGAAATTCTTGACGAAGAACCGCAGATCATTGACGCCAAAGAACCAAAGGAATTAAACAGTAGTGGTGCTATTGAATTTAAAAATGTTGATTTCGGCTACAAATCCTACGAGTTAGTTTTAAAAGACATAAATCTCAAAATCAACCCTGGCGAAATGATTGGTTTAGTCGGTCACTCGGGTGCTGGTAAATCAACACTTATAAATCTCTGTATGCGTCTTTATGACCCGACGAGTGGTTCTATTACAATTGACGGAACCGATTTAAGAGATTTCGAGCAAGCAACACTTCGTGACAACATCGGTGTTGTTTTTCAGGAAACCTATCTTTTCTCAGGTAGCGTATTTGAGAATATTGCTTATGCAAGACCTAACGCCTCTTTAGACGAAGTAATTGCGGCTTCTAAAGCTGCAAATGCTCACGAATTTGTTATTAAGCTACCCGACGGCTACAATACAACAATTGGTGAAAATGGCCATACACTTTCAGGGGGTGAACGCCAAAGAATAAGTATTGCACGAGCTATTCTAAAAAATCCACAAATCCTCATTCTTGATGAAGCAACAAGCTCACTGGACCCTGAAACAGAAATAAAAATCCAGGAAGCTTTACAAAATCTTACAAAGGGCAGAACAACTATTGCTATTGCACACAGACTTGCCACATTAAGAAATGCAAACAGACTTGTTGTAATTGAAAAAGGTCATATTGCCGAATGTGGCTCACACGAAGAGCTTATGAACTTGGGTGGTATTTATCACGATTTAGTAATGGCACAGCGCCAAACTGCAAAATTAAAGAACTAAAAAAATCACTGTTCAAAAAAATATTTGAACAGTGATTTTTTTATTAATATTACTAATACTATTTTTATGAGTAATAAAAAGCATATTTTAATAACAATTTTTGTTTCTGTTCTGGTTTTTATAATCTCCCCAATTATATATAACCAACCTTTTGTAGAATATAATTTTTATACAAGAAGACAGGATTCAGAATTTGACGAACAAATAAAAAATGACAATTTAATATTAAATAAAAGCGATAATGAAATAAGAATTATCACACTAAACTTATTGGCACACTATAAATCCTGGGGTGGCAAGCCTGTTAGTGAGCGAAGTTATTTATTTTTCTCTCTTCGTGACGGTTATTCTCCTGATATATTAGCTTTACAAGAAATGTGCTCTGATTGGTACAACGAGATAAATAAAAATAAAAGTAGTTATAAATTTATCTCACCTCTTAAAACTGCTTTTCCACAAAAAATGACAGCTATCCTTTATAATACAGAAACAGTTGAGCTTATTGATAGTGGCAATAAAGCATTTTTGAATTCTGTAAATTTTAAATCAAGACGAATTGTATGGGGCGTATTCAGACACAAAGTAACAAACGAGGTTTTCACCGTCGTCAACACACATCTAAGCTTCCTGGAAAACTCAGAAGAAACTGATAATTTCTTCATTCAGACCCGTCAAGTAAATGAACTTTACACCACTCTGGAAACCCTTTATAATCAATACACCTACCCTATTTTTATTGCGGGTGACTTCAATACAAAAAGACGAGTTTTTCAACAAAAATCCGTTATTAATACTGGAAGCTACGGAATACTGAATTCGCTTTACACAGACGCAGAGGATTTAACTGAAAATAAATATTTCGGAGAAAATGCTAGTTTTAACAATACACTTAATGACCATATTTTTATTAAAGGTGAGACCGAAATAAAAAATCTTTCACTGCTTTCTCAGAACTGCTTCTGTACTTTAAGCGACCACTTTCCGCTACTTGCCGATTTTTCCTTGTAAAATTTGTTGAATTTGCAAATTGACCGAACGCCTCGCATAGTATAGAATAATTTTGTTGTATTTTAAATTTGGGGAGTGTATTTATGGATTTATCTAATCTAATCAAAAACAAAAAAGCATCCGCACAGTATATGATTGATGAAATTACTCATATCTGCAAAAATATGCCAAAGCGTGACCCTGGTTCAGAGGGTGAAAGAATTGCGTGCGAATATATGGCAGAAACATTGAGCAACGAATGTGGTTGCGAACGAGTAGAAATTGAATCATTCAAAGAAAACCCTGGATCATTCTTTGGATGGATTTACATAACATTTACACTCGTGCTTTCTGCCGTTGCATTATTTTTCATTTGCCCCATAATTTCAATTCCACTTATTGTGGCAGGATTTTTGTTGGCGATTCTTCAATTTGGTATGTATAAAAAAATTGTTGACTGGGTATTCCCAGAAAAAACTGGTCACAATGTTACAGCAATAAAATCTTGTAATGGTGAAGTAAAAAGAAGAATTCTTTTTAATGGTCACCCTGATGCTTGCTGGGAATGGCCAGTAAACTACCGTTTAGGTGGCGTTTTCTTTGAGGGTCACATCGTTGTAGCAACACTTGGTGCATTTTATTATTTAGTTATTTCTGTTCTTTATATTGTAAATAACGGTGTTACATTCGGAATGATTGAAACCGACTCTATTTATTTTAAATTAGCACTCTGGGGACTTCTCTTTGTTCCGTTTATGATTGGTATGTTCTTTATGTGGAACGAAAAAAGAGTTGTTGACGGTGCTAACGATAACCTTTCTGGTTGTTATATGGGTATTGCAATTCTAAAAGCATTAAAAGACAATAATATTGAATTCGAAAACACAGAAGTTGGTGTTATTATTTCTGGTTCAGAAGAAGCAGGTCTTCGTGGTTCATCATTCTGGGCAGAAAAGCACAAAGAAGAATTTTCAGACGTTCCTACGTTCATTTATTCTTACGACACAATTTTCGACCCAAAATATTTGATGACAAACTATCGTGATTTGAATGGTACTGTTAAAGTAGATAAAGATGTTTCAGACTTGTTTATGGAATGTGCAAAAGAATTAAATATTCACTGTTTAAAAGGTATGGTACCACCACTTGGCGGTGCAACCGACTCTGCAGCCTTTGCTAAGGCTGGAATGAGAGCGACTGGTATTACTGGTCTTAACCACAATTTACAGAACTATTACCATACAAGACGTGACACCTATGACAATATGAACTTAGAGGGACTTGCAGACTGCTTTGCAGTAAGTGTTAAAGTGCTTGAAAAATTCGATATGGGTGCTAAACAGACAGGAACTCCTAAAGATAAAGAGATGGTTACAAAATGACACACGCTGAAAAAGGCGCACAATATTTCTATGACGGCTACAACTGCAGTCAATCAGTCGTTTTGGCTTATTGTGATGATTTGAACTTAGATAAAGAATTAGCATTAAAAATGTCTTCGTCTTTTGGTGGCGGTATGGGCAGACTCAGAGAGGTCTGTGGTGCAGTTACAGGAATGTTTATGGTTGCAGGACTTTTACACGGCTACTCTAATCCTACTGATAAAAAAACGAAAGATGAGCACTACAAATTAATTCAGGAATTAGCAGAAGAATTCAAAGCAGTTCACTCAACTTATATCTGTAAAGATTTGTTGAAAGTAGCTGGTAAGCAATCCCCCGTTTCAGAAGAACGAACACCCGAGTATTACAAAACAAGACCTTGTGTAAAATTTGTAATTACCGCGTGTGAGATATTGGATAGGCATTTTTTGGAATAATAAAATCGTGACTGTAAAAAATAATGTTTTTTACAGTCACGATTGATTTATTAAAGTTTCAAAATTCTTTTACCAATACTTTTTCCTTTACATATCTTATCCCTGAAAATTACAACCAAAAATCCTGCCCCCCATATTATAAAAGGTAACATTTTTAATTTTTCATTTTCTACAACTAAAAAAATAGAATAGTCAAACAAAAAATATGTTGGTAATAAAATTAAATTCCAATCTATTACAAAAGCTAAAATTTTTTTAATAGTAACCAAAACAGCTTCTCCTTTTATTTATAAAACTTCAGTAATTTCATATTTGTCATCAATAAGTACACAATTAACATTATACTTCTTTGCAAGGTCAAGAACATTCTTATTATCATTAAGAATACTTTCAATTGTACAATCATCACACAGACGATTTTCAATTACATTTTCATATTTTTTAATATCATTAAAGTGATTTTTTATATAATTTTCACTCATTACAAGGCAATAAAAATTTATATTCTCAAGATATTCTTTTTTGAAATCTTTCGCATAATCAAAAGGAATATAACACCCTTCAACAATTAAATTTTGCTTGTTTTCAATAGCAGTTTTGATTATTTCACGAACAATCGGCCACAAATAATTTGTTAGTTCATTGTCATCACTTAATGGTGTGAGTGCAGTATTACCACTACGAATCAATCCCATTTTCAAGTGGTCAATTGAAAGGTATGGATATTTATATTTTTCAAGTAATTTCTGTGCAAGCAAAGTTTTACCTGTGTGCGATGCACCTGTAATTAAAATAATCATTTTTAGTCCTTTTTATAAGAATGTGATAATAATTATTATATCATATTTTTTCAATTATGTTTAAATCCTTGTAATACCAAAAGTTGATTGTAATTTTTACCCTATAAAAAATCAGGATTTCATTGAGTTTCTCTTTTTTTCTCCTTTTCGTAAAGAATTATATAAACCAAAGAAATAATAGCATTTACAACAGCTAAGACACAATAAATTACCTCTAACCAATTTATAGCTATAACGAACCACACACCAGCGCTTAGCAACCATAAAAGCGAAGTAATAAGAAACCTTTTTCTATACAAAATCTTTTGGGAATTCATTTTGTCACGAACTTCTTTTACAAAAGGAATATCAGTATCATTAGAATATTCTTCGTTCAACAAATAATCCGTAGTCACATTAAATAACTTACTCAACTGTAGAATGTTATTTGCATCTGGAAGCGCTGTTCCATTTTCCCAGCGACTAATAGCTTGCCTTGATACATACATTTTTTCTGCCAAATCTTCTTGTGACCAACCATTTGCTTTTCGAAGCTTTATTATTTTATCTGACAACTTCATATCACACCCACCTTCTTATTTGGTGATTTCATTGTAACAAAAAGCACATTCAAATACCACCACATCAACTTTACAATTTCGCAACATAACTTTACGTTGTAAAAAATTAATGATTGGTGAAATGATCACATAACCACAAATTATATATTACTATTGTTATATTAATCTACAAACATTATTGTAAACAAGTAATATTGTAAAATTGTTGACAATTAAAAAGTGATATGATAAAATACAAATGACAGAAGGGCAATCTTTACCGATTACTCCTTCGCATTTGAGATTAGAAAACTAACCGCAAGTACGAGGCGCGGTTAGTTTTCTCTATTATCAGAGCAAATCTAATAATACCACAATCAAAACCAGATTGTTTTGGACAATATCTGTTAAAAAGAATATTGCCAAAAACAATTGATGTTTCAAATAGTGAAAACAAGATGCCATCAAAGTTACTTAAAACCATAGGCATCATCTCCTTTCGCTGGTGTTACCAGTATGTAGAAAGGAGCGTTGAGAAAATACTCCTTTCTAAAAGTTAGAAGGAGTAACCGCTGGTATATGACTACCCAACTGCCAAGTCAAATTATACAACAATATATGACTCTTTTCAATAGAAAGTTCTAAAATTCGATTTATAGAAAATATTATAAATAAACACTTGACAATTTTAAACATTGGTAGTATAATATCAAAGTCTTAGCGGGATAGTGTAACGGTAGCACGACAGACTCTGACTCTGTTTGTTGGGGTTCGAATCCCTATCCCGCTGCCAAAAAGAAAAGTCGCACTTCTGGTGTGACTTTTTCTTTTTGTACTAATATCTATTCTTTCTTATCTATTCTCTAAAAGCGATTTTTCCAGATAAAAGATAAGAGTAAAAAATAAAAAAACAATCGCTTACAGTAGCAATATTTCATTTTTCATGATATAATATAATAAACTTCTGCCCATGGCGCAGCTGGATAACGCAGCAGATTCCGATTCTGAAGAACGGGGGTTCAAATCCCTCTGGGCAGGCCAAAAAGAAAAGTCACACTCATTGTGTGGCTTTTTCTTTTTGTACTATTATCTATTCTTTCTTATCTATTCCCTAAAAACACATAGCAATGTTTCACTATTTGTGATATAATATATTTGGTGATTATATGTTCAGAGAATTGACAAGAAAAAACAAGCAAATTTCAAATGAAAAATGCATAGAAATTTTAAAGAACGAAACTCGTGGTGTCCTTTCAGTAAACGGTGAAAACGGCTACCCTTATGGTATGCCAATGAATCATTATTATTTTGAAAAAACAAATAAAATATATTTTCACTGTGGTAAAACAGGTCATAGACTTGACTGTTTAAAACAAAATAACAAAGCATCATTCTGTGTTTATACAAAAGGCTACAAAGAAGAGAATGATTGGGCTTTTGATGTAGAAAGTGTAATTGTTTTTGGTGAAATAAAAATAATTAATGATGAAGAAATAATAAAAAATATTACAACCAATTTAAGTCATAAATTTACTGACGATGAAGAGTACATAAAAAAAGAAATTGAAAGTTCATTAAAAAACACGTTTCTTTTAGAATTAACACCTCAGCATATATGCGGTAAAACAGTAAAAGAAGCTTGAAAATATTGATATAACAAAATAAATAATATATAATAAAAATATATTTGAATATAGGAGTGATTTGATGTTTAACCACAAGATCAAAAATAATCCTGTCCACATGCTTATCATGGACCAGATTAACGACGTTGAAAATTGTCTTATTCAGTTCGAAAGCTTTATTCGTGCCTCTTCTGCACCAAATGTGTCTTTTGATACGTTGGGCACATTAGCAAAAGGAATAATCGATGCCGAGGCTGTTGCTGATATTTCTCTAAGAAAAATGATAGATTCTTTAAGCGGAAGTTCTTTCTTAACTGCTACAAGACAAGATTTAATTTCTATTGCAACCGGCTGTGATGCTATCGCAAACAAATGCGAGAATTATGCTAAAATGTCGGTATTTCAACAATTTATTTTTCCAGCTGAATATAGCGAAGATTTGCTTAACATTGTTTCAATCAGCCGTGAACAATTTGAAGTTTTAAGAAAGAGTATAAGTCTTCTTTTCTCTGATTTTGGTTCACTTTTAAAAGACCACTCAATACTTGACGAAATAAGAAAACACGAGTCAAGTGTTGATGCTATTGAAGAAAGCCTTTATGAAAGAATATTTAAAATGGATATTTCACTCGCTGAAAAAATGCAAATGAAAGAATTTGCCGATAATATTGCAGAGCTTTCAGATATTATTGAAAACTTAGCAGATAAAATTCAAATAATGTTAGTAACAAGAAAGGCTTGATTTTTATGATATACCTTTTGCTTTTCGCAGGGTTATTTATGGGCTGGTCGCTTGGCACTAACGATGCTGCTAACGCATTTGGAACGGCAGTTGCTACACGTGTTGTAAAATACAGAACAGCAGTAATCATTATTGCAATTCTTGTAATTGTTGGTGCATTTTTGGGTGGTGCTAATAATATAGATAAAGTTGCAGAGCTTTCTACAAGTAATGAAGTAATCGCTTCTGAATCGCAAGTTTTGAGTGCTATAGAAAACGGTGCAGTCGAAACTTTGCGACTTAAATCTGCAATAAAAGCAGCCATAATTTTCACCTGTGCGGGTCTAACTGTTTTTGTAATGAGCTACTTAAAATTCCCAGTTTCAGCAAACCAATCTATAACAGGTGCAATAATTGGCTGGGGACTTTTTTATGCAGACTATAAAGACCCGGAAATTTTAGCTATCAATTTACCCCAGATAGGTAAATTTGCTTCTACCTGGATTTTAAATCCTTTGGGTGCAGGAATTATTTCTTTTATTTTAGTGTTTTTATTCCATAAATTTATAGAAGATAAATTTTCATCTTTAAGTCACTACGATAAAATAGTAAAAATCGGTTATTTATTCGCTGGTGCATTTGCTTCCTACAGCATTGGTATTAACTCTTCTGCTAACGTTACTGCTCTTTATTTTGACGCAGCTTTCGAGAAAACTGGAGTTGCAGCAAACCTACTTACAGATGCCAGGGTTGCCGCTACTATAGGTGGTATTGCTATTGCTCTGGGTGTTCTCACCTACTCTAAAAAAGTTATGATGACTGTTGGTAGCAGTATTGCAGATATAAGTCAGATGGATGGTTTTATAGTAATTATATCAATGGCTTTAACTGTTGTTATTATGGGTAAATGCATGGGAATTCCTGTTTCTACATCTCAAGCTGTTGTTGGTGCGGTTTTAGGTGCTGGACTCACCAGAGGTAGACAAAGTGTTCGCCTTGGCGTATTTAAAAATATAGCAATCGCTTGGGTCAGTTCACCTACTGTTGCAGGTTTTTTAGCATATATAGTAGCTTTCGCAACAAAAAATTACTTTAGTTAAAATTCACACTAAAAAACCCGTTGTATTCAAAAAAATACAACGGGTTTTTGTTATTGTAGAAGAACATTAAAAATTAATAGCATTATTACTCCAGGTACAGAAAATAAAGAAGCTATTAATATTGTGAGCCAATTAAAACAAATAGTGAGTGGTACAAAACAAGAGAGCGTATAAACACCGCAAATAGCACCAACTCCACCTAACACACTTGTAAATAAAGCTTTAAAAAAGCTTTTGCTCATTTTAAATATAAATAAAGCAACAATTACCAAAACACCAAGAAAAATATATAACTCTGTCATAAAATAAAATCACCATCTAATTATATGACATTTTCTCAAAATTTATGAAGATTATAATTATCCGCAATAGTGCATACTTATTATAGAAAATGTTTTTACGAAAGGTTGATTTTATTGGACAAACACATAGTTTCATATGAGCAATATTGCTCGGTTGTTGAAAAAAACATTATTCTTCAAGAAATTTCTTACTACGACGGCAAACGCAAGCTGCGGTGCTTAAATCACCATAAATGCAAAAAAGACTTAGGCGGATGTAAAAACAGATTTGTTTTAAGAAAACAAGAAATGAATGAAAAGCATATTGAAAAAAACACCCGATAATAGTATAATTTATTGGGTGATTTTTATGAGCGGTATTTACATTCATATTCCATTTTGTAAATCAAAATGCCCTTATTGTGATTTTTATTCTCTTTGTAAAAGCGATGAATTAAAAGAAAATTATATAGACGCTTTAATTGATGAAATCAAAACAAATAAAAGATTTAAAGGTATTCTTAATAAAAACAATTTTTTTGCTGACACACTTTATTTAGGTGGTGGTACCCCATCGGTTTTAAGCGGTGAAGATATTTTTAAAATAATTACCGCTATTAGAGAAAACTTTAACATTAAAGAAAATGCAGAAATAACTGTAGAATGCAATCCGAATTCAGATATTGAAGGCTTGATTCCACATTTTAAAAAATGTGGTGTAAATAGAGTTTCTTTAGGTATGCAATCGAGTGTGGATATTGAGCGAAAAAAGCTAGGCCGTAGTGCAAACAAGCAACGTATTTTTGATATAATTCGCGCATTAAAAGAAAATGATATCACCAATATTTCCTTAGATATAATGCTTGGGATACCTGAACAAACCATTGATACACTAAAAGAAACACTTGATTTTATTAAAGAATGTGATGTAAAACACATTAGTGCATATATTTTAAATATTGAAGAAAATACACCATTTTTTAAAATGCAAAATAAATTAAATTTACCTGACGAAGATAGTGTTTGCGAATTTTATAAATTTACAAGTAATTACTTAAAAAATATTGGCTTTAATCATTACGAAATTTCAAATTTTGCGAAAGATGGTTTTGAAAGTCGTCACAACACAAAATATTGGCTTTTAGAGGATTATTTAGGCTTAGGCCCATCTGCTCATTCATTTTTAAATAATAAAAGATATTATTTTAAAAGTGATATTATTGATTTTATAAATGGTGAACTACCTGTTTTCGATTGTGATGGCGGTGATTGTGAAGAATTTATAATGCTTCGTTTAAGACTCAAGCAGGGCTTGAATTTACCAGAATTAAAAGAAAAGTATGGTGAAAATGCTTTAGATAATATAATAAAAAAAGCTCCATATTTTAAAGAACAAGGCTTAATTGAGTTTGATGGTGATAGATTGTCACTTACAGAAAAAGGCTTTTTAATCTCAAACCACATTATATCAGAATTAATTTAAAAGAACCAGGAAACCAATGATTTCCTGGTTCTTTATTTTTAATCATCATCAGAAACTGCTGCTGCTTTATATCCGTTCTGGCTATGCTCGCTGAATGTATTTGCATAATAAACATTACCTTTTGCATCATGACGGAAATAGTTGTAATTTGTATCCGACGGATTAAGTGCCGCACTAATAGCTGAACTGCCTGGATTACAAATAGCACCAACAGGAAGACCGTGACAATCAGTACTATAAGTATCATACAAGTCACGATATTCAATATATTTCTGTGTATCTGTTGTTGAAGAAGTAAGTGTTACCTTGATTGTTTCAATAAGATATTTTTCAGTAGAGTCGCACTCTAAACGAGGGAATGTACCTGGCTTATCAAGACGATTGTGAAGAACCGAAGAAATATCTTTCATCTGACCAGAGTTTGCTGCCTCTGCCTGAATAATTGATGCCAATGTAACAATTTCATCAACTGTCATATCTAATGCTTCAGCTTTTTTCTGGTAATCAGATGTCCATTTTGACTCAAAGTTGTCTAAAAATCTTCTTACAACGCTTGATGCATTTTCACCAATATAAAACTCATAAGTATCTGGGTAAATATAACCCTCAAGTGTACGGAAACGAGCTTCTTTATTAGCCTGACCCTTTAAGAATGCATATTCTGTAGAGAAATCAACTGATTGCATTGTTTTTATAAAGCTTGATGCAGTGCAAACCTTATTAGCTTCGAGTTTTTCTGCAATTTGGTCAATTGTATAGCCCTCAGGGAAGGTAAGGGTAATTGTTTCAGAATATGTGTTGCCCGCTTGCATTGTAGAGAGCATTTTTTCAATACCCCAATCACTGTTAAGTGTATATGAGCCTGAAACATAATCCCCGCCAGCGTTAACAAGATTCACAAATAATTTGCAGAAAAGTTTATTTCTGATCAGGTCGTTGTCTTCCAGAATATCTATAACCTCAGAATCTGTTGCACCAGCAGAAATTGTTACCTCGCATTCCAATTCCTTTTTTTCAATTGCAAGAATATCGTTAATACAACCAATTCCATAAATGCAAAGAATTGTACTGGAAACTGCAACAATTAATAAATAAAGTGCTAAACGCTGCAATTTCTCTTTAGCTGTTAAAATTCCTAACGCTTTACGCTCTTTCTGACGCTTCTTCATTGCGATTTCACGTCTTTGTGATGCCGTAACAGGTGGTGCAGAAGTCATTTTATCTCCACGGGCATTTCTCGCATATTTGCCATAAGGTGACTTCAAATTAGCGTTTGCGCGTTTCTCTCGTTCTGCCTCTTCTTTTATTTCCTGAGGTGGATTTGAAAAATAAACCTCGCCATTATATTTTTTATTATCCCGCTCATAACGGCTTCGTCTGCGTGATTCTTCTCTGTCAAGCTCATCCAAATAAGCATCCGCCTTAGATTTAGGGAAAATACCTTTTGCTGCATTAAAAGCACTATTACCTATACCACTGTTTTTAGGTGTTGGCAAATCCTTCTCAGGGTCCCTGTAAAAAGGACTGTTAGGATTTTGCTTTCTTTTTGGTGTAGGTGGTTCCTGTTTATTAAAATAAACATCATTATTACTCTGAGTTGAACGAATAGGTGTAGGTTTCAATTCATCCGTTGAAAAACCCTTACGCTCAAAATCAGGGCGAGTGTCATTATTCTGGACACTGCTACTGTTACTCATAATGTCTCTTGAAGTATTGCTTGATGCGGGGTCGAAGCTCTTCAAAAGCTCATCGTAATCATTAAAATCTCGAGCCATAACTTAACTCCTTTAAATTAAGAAAATATATATTATAACAAATCTACAATTCTTTTTTCGGTAACAATTAACCCTACGGGTCTGTCGTATTTACCATGCATTAAAGAATCGCGGATATTTTCTTCGTAACAAATACCTATGGTCTTACCTGGAAATCTTGACAGAAATCTGTCGTAATACCCTTTACCATAACCTAAACGATAGCCTTTCTCATCAAATGAAAAAGCGGGTACTACACAAACAGAATTTTCTGTAACAAAAGCTTTTTGGGCAATTTCAGGATTTGGCTCCTGAACACCAAAATAACCATCCTCTAAGTCATTTAAAGAATTTATTATAAAAAAGTCCATATCACCCTTGTCATTCAGACATTTAGGCACTGCAACTTTTTTTCCTTGATTTAAAAGTGCATTGATAAAATCAAGCGTTTTAACCTCAATCTCTGTTGAAACATAAGTTAAAACAATATCAGCTTCACGAACAAGAAAAAGATTAAGAAGCTTATTCTGAATTTTTTTATCGAAATTGAATTTCAGCGTTTTATCCATTGAACGCCTTGCTTCTTTGCAGGAAGAACGCATTTGTTTTTTTATAGGGCGTATATCAACTATTTTTTCCATTGTAGACCCAGAAGTATTTTTTGTGAATTTTCACAACCAACCAATTCGCTTGCGATTTTCTCGCCAAATTCCCACGCAACACCTGCACCCTGCGCGGTAATTATATTACCAGACTTTACAACACCTTGGTTTAAAACCTTTGCACCTATAAGCTCGCTCTCAAATCCTGGAAAACAAGTTGCCTCCATACCATTCAAAAGACCTTTTCTACCTAATATAAAAGGTGCAGCACATATAGCACAAACTAATTTATTATTTTCATTTGCAAAATCTATTGCTTCATGAACCTTAGTGTTATCATAAAGATTCTGAGAACCAGGCATTCCACCAGGAAGAATAACTGCTTCAATATCATTATTTAATGTAATATCGTTTATATTAACGTCTGCAGTTACTGTAATGTTATGAGCACCAACAGCAGTTTTATCCTTTATTGCTACGGTTTTAACGTCAACTCCAGCACGTCGCAAAAAGTCGACTGGTGCTAAAGCTTCAATTTCTTCAAAACCATCTGCTAAAAATACATAAACCATTGTTATTCTCCTTTCAAGCTTGGTTCTTTATCTATATGGCATACCAAAATAAATATTAGTTAAATTGAAATCTCCGACAAGTGAGCAAGTCATACCAAAATCATTTTTTTCTTTTTCACTATATTTAAAAATTTCTATTTCATTTACATCAAAATAAAAACTAAACAACCAACTTAGAACATCGTTTTTGTCTCCACAGATTTCTGAAACAGTAATTTTTATTCCATTCTTTTCAAAAACTGCATAACCTGTTTTCAAAAATAAAAACGAAACATCTTCTCTTGTTTTATCAAAAATAAAATTAAATTCTTTTTCATTTAAAATAACAACAGGTGTTTTTCCACTTTCCTGTAATCTGAATTTCAAATAATCATTATAACAAAAATCCATTTTGGGTAGTATCGTGTTTTTGATACAACTTTCATTTCTCACAACACATTTTTTTGTAAAATTGATATTCTTCTCAAAAGAAAATTTCTCGTACATTTTAAAAAGTGGTCCATTCTCAGGAACTAAAAAGCAGATTTCAGCACCCTGTTCTTTTGCTTTTTCTTTAGCAAATTCAAAAAGGCTCCTCATTACACCCTGATTTCTGTAATTTTCCTCTGTGCAAACAGCATAAAAATAAATTGAATTTAATTTTTCATTTTTAAAAATTATTTTTGAATTTAAAAATAATATCATTGCAATTAATTCATTATTTAAAAATGCGCCGACACCTTTTTTATTTTCAAAAACATTTTCCAAAAACAAATCAACTGTATTTTCATCATCATCAAGAAAATTATTTAACCATATTTTCTTAATTTGTTTTTTATTTTCATTAACTAAAACTTTATTTTCAAATTTCAAATTCCGCATAATATTTTTCTAAAAGAATTTCTGGGTGGTAAGATAATTTTGCTTTTCTTAATCCTTCAACTCCAGCATCATCTTCTCTGTTTACTAATTTAAAACCATTAATTAAAAATTCAGAAAATAATTTATTAATCGCTGTGTAAGCACCCTGAAAATTATAATCAGCTTTTTCAAAATGCGTGCAAAAAATATTTTTATTATACATTTCTTCACCAATGCAAAAAGCAATTATTTTATTTTCCACTTTAATTATTGCACCAATTAAATTTAATTTAAAATAATTTTCGAATGCACACTCCAACGCCTTTTGTTCCCTTATAAGCATTGAAGCTGCTTCGTTTTCACTATACCACTCACGCGCGAATGAAATACACTGAGAAATATTTTCTTCATTAATTAATTCAAATTTAAAATTATATTTATTTTTAAATGAATTAAAATGATTTTTCTTTGAGTGATATTTTCTACCACTTAAACTCGCCAATTTTTCGAGTGAATAAATATAGTCAAACGCATCGCGATTTTTATTTATTATTATTTTTTCTTTTGAATTTTCTTTTAATATTTTCGCCTGATTTTTATTTAAACAAACAAATTTTATTTTTTTATTATTAAATTTCGCATCTTCTAAAATTAAATTAATTGCATTTTTTATTTCGCCATAACCTATTGGAAAAGCATAATAAAAATATTCTTCGTCAGAAAATCTTATAAATAAAAAATCATCATAAAACGCAATATTCGTATTTTCAACTACTGACCAAAAAAATAAATTTCCAAAAGAAAAATCACAAAATGGTTCTTCTAAAAAAATAAAATATTTTTCAATATTATTTCTGTCGTCAAGTGAAATTGGTTTAAAATCTAACATAAACACGCCTTATTTTAAAATTGGTTTAATAGCCTCGTAAATTTTATCATTTATGGTTTCAATAGAAAGCAATTCACCATTTTCTGCACATGAAATTACCTTCCAACCATATTTTTTACACGCATAAAGTGCTGATTCACGACACTTGCGTAAAAACTCAACGTTACATTCGTGAACGTCTTTTTTAGATTCATCGCCATTATAACGACTCGTCATAAGCTTCTGTGAAACCTCAACAGGCATATCTAAAAACACTACCATAGTGGGTTCTGGAATTCCAATTTTGTTATATTCAAAATCAAAAAGCCATTCTAAATATGAATCCCACTCCTCCGGCTCTAATTTAGTCATCTGGTAAAGAGCGTTTGCGGGAGTATATCTGTCAGAAAAAATTAACGTGCCATTCTTATAATCATTTTTCCACTTTTCTGTGTATGAAGCAAACCTATCTGCAGCAAAAAGAACTGAAGCAGCAAATGCATTAACGTCGTTTGCATTTTCACCAAAATCACCATTCAAGTATTTACGAACTAAAATGCTTGAGTCGCTCTCATAATCTGGCAACTTGATTTTTTTATATTTAATATTCTCTTTTTCAAATCTTTTGCAAAGAAGCTCGGTCTGTGTAGTTTTACCACAGCCATCTAACCCCTCGAGGTCAATAAATAAACCCATCGAATAAAATTCCTTTCCGACATAATATCGCATTGAAACCTATTGTATATAATACTATAAATATAGAAAACTGTCAAATATAGACAGCATATTGTAATAAAAAAGTAACCTTTTTTAGAATTGTTGTAACCTTTTGGTATTATTCCCATTAAGTATAACTACATACGAAATATAAAATGAAAAGGTAGCACCTTATGGTACTACCTTTCATTTTGGCGGAGAGCAAGGGATTCGAACCCTCGAAACACTTTTAGGTGTTTACACGATTTCCAGTCGTGCTCCTTCGACCAGCTCGGACAACTCTCCATATCTTTCAAATTGCTCTGCTATTATACATAACTCACAAGCAAAAATCAAGAGCAAATTTTAAATTGATTTACTTTATATTATAATTTCTATAAAACATTCGATTTCTTTAATAAATTGCATTTTATCTTTTGATCAAGATTTTTCCGTGTGGTTATAATAATGTCATCAAAAATCACAGGAAGTCTTTCGCTTTCGTTTTGTGCCAAATTAAGTCAATTATTAAATCTATCTATATTTCTCTGTGTAATAAGTTCACCGGAAGCCACAGCTTTTTTAATGTGTATTTTTCTTTTTAAAATTAGCACATTAACTACCCCTTGTCAATAAAGAAACACGAGACTTTTGCACCATTTAACCAAAATTTCAAAAATATCCACTTGAATTATGTGCAATATTTTTATATAATAGTAATAATAAATGAAAGGTGGTATTTATGGTTACACTTTCTGAATTCAAAAAAACGAAGGATTTTCTCGTTTGTGTTGACAGCGATGGCTGTGCTATGGATACAATGGATATTAAACACATACGTTGTTTTGGTCCGTGTATGGTAGAAGTCTGGCAACTACAAAAATGGGAAGCAGAAATCTTAAAAAGATGGAACGAAATAAATCTTTACACATTGACACGTGGCATAAATCGTTTTAAAGGCTTAAGTTTAGCTTTAAGCGAAATAAACGAGCAATATCAAGCGATTGACGGCATTGACGATTTAGTTTATTGGTCGAAAAATGCCGACGAGCTCTCAAACGATGCTTTGAAAAAAGAGATTGAAAAAGCTCCTCAAAAAAAGATTTTTTCTCTTGCTTTAAAATGGAGTGAAAATGTAAATTCATCTATAAAAACACTCCCTGAAAGCGAAATTAAACCATTCCCGCTTGTAAAAGAAGCTTTAAAATTTGCACACGAAAAAGCGGACGTAGCTATTGTTTCAAGTGCAAACCTTGGTGCAGTTTTAGATGAATGGGAAAAACACGGACTTTTAGAGCATACTGATATTGTATTAGCACAAAACGCAGGAAGTAAAGCATTTTGTATTTCTGAGCTTTTAAAAAAGGGATATAATAATAAAAACGTCGTAATGTGTGGCGATGCACCAGGTGATTTAAAGGCGGCAGAAAGCAACAACGTTTACTACTTCCCTATTTTAGTAAAAAACGAAGAAAAATCGTGGCAAGACTTTATAAATCAAGGCTTTTCACATCTTTTAGCTGGTTCTTACGATGAATACGAAACAATAAAAAAACGAGAATTTTATAAAAATCTCGGTGCAGAATAAATTTTTAAAAATAATAAAAAAGGCAGGTATTTTAATATGGTTAATTTAAAAGCAAAACCTTTTTATCTTTCAGATGAAGATATAAAATGGGTAAATGACACAATTTCTTCTATGACCGATGAAGAAAAGGTTGGTCAGTTATTCTTCCAACTCACAGCTGGTGTTGATGAAGAATACTTAAAAAATCTTATGGAAAAATATCACTTAGGCGGTTGCCGTTATAATAATATGCCCGCAGTCGCTGTTCAAAATCAAAATGCTATTTTACAGAAATACGCTAAAATTCCACTTATTATTGCTTGTAATACAGAAGCTGGTGGCGACGGTGGTTGCTCTGACGGTACTTTTATTGGTAATGGAATTAAAATCGGTGCAACAAGAAAAAATGAACACGCTTATAATTTAGGTAAATATGCAAACGAAGAAGCTGCTGCTATGGGTTGTAATATGGCTTTTGCTCCTGTTTGTGATATTCATTATAACTGGCAGAATAC
This sequence comes from Acutalibacteraceae bacterium, assembly GCA_045613085.1. Classification (GTDB taxonomy): domain Bacteria; phylum Bacillota; class Clostridia; order Oscillospirales; family Acutalibacteraceae; genus DTU089. Next base: position 69,885 of record JAZLAG010000036.1, read on the forward strand.
AGAAATTGTTTCCCGTGCATTTGGTAACGACCCAAAACGTGTTGCCGAAATGAGTGTTGAATACTTAAAAGGTGCTCATACAGTAGAAGGCTTCGCTTGTGCCGCTAAGCACTTCCCTGGTAATGGTATTGACTTCAGAGATGCTCATATTGCTAATAACATCAACGATTTCAGCGAACAGAAATGGATGGAAACATACGGCTATGTTTATAAGGAATTAATTGACAACGACCTTGATGCAATTATGGGCGGTCATATTATGATGCCAACATATATGCGAGAGGTTAAGCCTGGTATTACAGATGACGAAATGCTCCCAGCAACTCTCTGCCCTGAGATTATGACTGGTCTTTTAAGAGAAAAATTAGGCTTTAATGGTATGGTTGTTACAGATGCAAGTCACATGGTTGCTATGACAGACAGAATGACAAGAAAAGATATGCTCCCAGCCGCAATTAACGCTGGTTGTGATATGTTCTTATTCTTCAACGACCCTGACGAAGATTTTGAAACAATGCTTAATGCATATAAAACTGGTACTATCAGTAAAGACAGAATCGTTGAAGCTCTCACAAGAATTTTAGGTCTCAAAGCAAAAATGGGTCTTAACAAAAAAGCTAAAGATGAGCTTGTTCCAAAAACTCCAGCTAATGAAGTTATGGGTAAGGAGGAATACAAAAAAGCAAGTGAAGCAATCAGTAAGGATGCTATTACACTTGTTAAATATAAAGATAAAGACGTTTTACCACTCTCCCCTTCAAAATATAAACGAGTTATGATTGTTTATATTAAAGGTGCGGCGGGCCCTATGGATGCGCTTATGAAAATGATGATGGGTGGCGGCAAAAAGAACCCTGCAGAAGAATTACGTGACAGACTTATTGAAAAAGGCTTTGATGCATTTATTTACGAAAGTCCACTTGATAAAATGAATGCACAAATTGCTGCTGGTGAAAAACCAAGCCTTAACCTTTATTTTGCTGGTAAAAATGCAATTAAAGATTTTGTATCTGAACAAGATTTAATTATTACACTCTGTGACGTTATGTCTGGCAGACCTTCGTTTGGTATGTCTAAAGGTGGCGGTGAAATCCCGTGGTATGTTTTTGAAACTCCTGTTGTTGCAATAAGCGTTAATGCCCCGACAATGCTCGCAGATATTCCACAAGTAAGAACTTATATTAATGCTTACGACTCAAAGTCAAACACGCTCGACGCTTTAATAGATAAACTTCTCACTGGTGCAGATGCTTTCACAGGTCAAGACCCGATTGATAGTTTCTGTGGGATGTGGGATACAAAAATCTAATTCACGTGTGAATTAGATTTTTAGTAGTCAGTAGTCAGTAAGTCAGTGGTCAGTATATAAGTAATAAAATTATCCTATCATTTATAGTTCGGTGTAAAAACTAAACTTTAAATGATAGGATATATTTATTTATTTGCGAAGCCCTATTTCCTACTTCTTAATTCCTATTTCCTAAAAACTCTTGACAAAGAGTTTTTTCTATGTTATATTCAAACTGTGATATGTGTGATAGCACAGTTGACATCACAGTAACTCAATTTATTTTTGGGGGTGTTTAATATGATTATCATTAACCCGAGAAGCAGAACTCCTATATTTGAACAAATAAAGGAGCAAATAATTAATAAAATTAATCTCGGGGAATTAAAGCCTGATGACAAGTTACCATCTATAAGGCAATTAGCGTCAGACTTAGACCTTAATGTAAACACAGTTAAACGAGCATTTCAGGAGCTTGAAACAGAACGTGTTACCTACTCCGTTGCAGGTAAAGGCGTTTTTGTAAGTGAAAAAGCAATAAAAAACGAGCTTGTAATTGAAAATGCAGAAATTGAATTAAAGCGTGTTTTACTTTCGTCTAAGGCTCGGGGAGTTCCTTTAGAGAATGTAATTACTTTGGCAAAAAATATTTATGAAAAGAGAGATTAAAAATGATTAAAATAAATTCTGTTACTAAAAAATATGGTGATTTTACAGCAATAGAAAATATTAATATTGAAGTCGCTGACACTTCTGTTTTTGCTCTTACAGGCTTTAATGGTAGCGGTAAAACTACACTTCTTAATATTTGTGCTGGTGTTGTTAAAGCAGACAGTGGTGCTGTTTTATTAGATGGAAACGATGCTTTCGATAATGACAAAGAAAGAAAAAAGCTTTTTTACATTTCAGACTCAATGTTTTTTCCACCAACAGCAACAGTAAAAAGCGGTGCAAAGTTCTACGCAGAAAATTATCCTGATTTCAGCTACGAAATTTTCAACTCAATACTCGAGATTTTTGAAATCAATGGTAAAAAACCTATACGCAGTCTTTCAAAAGGAATGAAAAAACAAGTGCAATTAGCAATTGGCTTTGCCGCAAAGCCAAAATATCTTTTAATTGATGAAACCTTTGATGGACTCGACCCACAGAAAAAAGAATTGCTTAAAAAACTCATTTTAGAGTACATAAATGAGACAAATGCTTCAATAATTATCGCTTCTCACAACCTTACAGAAGTGTCGGATATTTGCGACCACGTTGCAATTATAAACGGCAAAAGCGTTGTGCTTAATAGCGCTATTGAAGATGTTAGTGAAAACTTTAGAAAAGTTTTAGTTACTTTTAAAAACGCTGTTACAGAAAAAGATTTGGAAAATATAAACTACCACAGAATTAAATTAAGCGGTAAAACTGCTATGATAATTGTGTGTGGAAATGTAGAAAAAGAAATAGAAAAATTGAATAATATGGAAATCACTTCACTCGACAGTGAACGACTTACTTTAGAAGAAGTATTCATTGAAGAAACGGAGGCAGAGAGTAAAAATGAAAAAATTAAGTCAATCTTTAAAAAATAAACAGATGACACTTTCACAATTGCTTGTTGTTATAACCGTTTTAATAGTGACAGCTTCAACTATTGGTTATTCTGGTAATTATAGTGTGTATGAAAACATATTTAAAATCTTTAATAATTACGACCCTTATATGTACGGCGAAATGTTTATATTTGGTGATGAATATTTCTTGCTTCAAATATTCGGGGCCAACCTGCCACAAATCGTGATTTTGTTATTTATATCGTTTTTGTGTAGTTTCACATCATTTAAATTTCTTCATAGAAAATCGCTGGCTTTAACTACATTATCATTTCCTGTCAGTAGAAGCACTATGTTCAGAAAAAAGGTAATTATACCGCTTGTAATTATTACTTTAACAGTGATAATTAATAAATCAGTAGCACTTTACCTTAATGCAGAATATTGGGGATTCACAAGTAATTTATTTGGCGTTTTTATTGCCAATACATTAATTACACTTCAATACGTGCTTGTAGGTTTTGTAGCTGGTATTTTTGGAAGATTGTTTGCAGGTAGAATTTTTGAAGGTGTTTTGACATCCGCTTCAATTATGTTTTTACCAAAAGCAATTTACTTTTTAATTTCATGCACCAGTTCATTTTTCCTTCATGGATATACCAGCATCGTTTATGGTGCAAATGAAACAGCACTATTTTTAGATCCATTAAAGCATATTTTATCACTCAGTGAGGTTTATAATAACGTTGCTACAAATTTGCCTATCCCCTATCATTCAATTTTTGCAGCACTTTTCTGGAATGTAATATTAGTATTATCTTTAATTGCTCTAAGGTATTACTTTATTAAGAATACAAAGTTTGAAACTGTTGGTTTTATGGGCAGAAGAAAAATTATAAATCTGTTAAATGCACTCACTATTCCAACATTAATTGCTTCAATCATTCTTGAAGAATGGTATGGCATCGATTTACTTACATACGGGAAATGGATTACAGTAACAATGTCAATAGCAGCAGTTGTAGTTGCAGCTTTAATTATTAATAGCATATTTACAAGAAAAGTGAGATTTAACAAAGAGAGAGTAATTATAGCTTCTGTTGGTGCTTTATCATTTTTATTTGCATCAGTTATTGCAATAACTGGTGGTTTAGGGTACGAAAAAAGAATTCCTGAAATAGATGATATTGAAACTATGAATATCAGTTTTTCTTTTGATATTATTGAGTATGTAGATAATGCTTATGATAACCCTGAAAGCGTGGTTTCATCTAATAGAGGAAGTGCTTTTGAAAGGTACGGGGTTAGCTCTGGTTATACGAATATCAGTTTTTCTGATAGAAAGGATTTAGCAAAGGCTTTGGGTTTGCATAGAATTCTTACTACAGATAAAACTAATGAAACTGCCGAAATGATAACTGTTCTCTATCTTTTGAAAAATGGTAGCACAATGGAGAGAACTTATTATTATATCCCGTTTGATGCCTGTGACTACAGCTTATCTCTCTGGGAAACTGATACAGTCAAAAACTGGTATAAGGATATCCTTTTACACAGTAACGAAAACATTTATCATGAAGATGAACTTCTAATGCATTTTAATTATGACAAACACAAAATAGCATTGTCAGATGGTGCAAAGATTTATACTATTGCTAAGGATAGCACTTTAAAAGAGTTATCTGAGTTGACTCCGACAGAATTTCTTACATTAAAAACCGCTATTTATAATGATATCTATTCTCTTACCTGGGAAGAGTGGTTTAAACCAGTTACAACTTATGGATTTTTAGCATTTAAAAATTCTCATGAGCAAAAACAAATTATAAATGGTGTTTTAGAGGATTGGGGTACTGAGAGTTTTATGTTAAAAATTCCTGTAACTTCTGAGATGACTCAGACAATAAGAGTGTTAAAGGAATTAAATTGTTTTGAATCGTTTAAAACTACAAAAACAATCACTAAAGCATATGTTCTTGATAGTGAGGATGCATGTAAAACCCTTGCCTTACAGAATTCATTTACAAATGAAACACTTAACTTTTATCACTCAGTATTTTTTAATTCTGCACTTCAATATTCAAGAATTAATATTACCTCTCTTTCAAATAAAATTGAGGGTAGTAAATCTTTAATTCCTCTTGCAAAAGAGATTTCGGGTAAAGAGGCAGAAGAACTTTTTAATAAATCACATCAGCGATATTATTGCAGAGATGATAGTGAACTGTTTTTAGTATGCTTCAACGATTCTACTACTGAAGAGTATATAATCCCAAAAGATTGAGGTGGGTTTTATGAATAAAAAGATGAATAAAAAATTAAATAAAGAATTAGATATTGCTAATTTAAGCGTTTCAAATGTACCGCTTTACGCGTTACTCTCTTTAACACTTGTAGTTTTAGCAATATGTACCTTAGGTGCATTTATAATGCCAGATAGCCAAGACCATTTAAGACATGCTATTGGTAATTTTACTGATGAACACTACAGATTTTCTTATAATTGTATCGACCATTATATAATGCTTGCTTTCGGGTTTATAATTGGTACTTATCAATTTATATTTTTACAAAACAAAGACTACGCAAGAGTCATTTTAGTTAAGGGTGAAAAAAGAGAGAATATTTTTAATAAAAAAGTAATTTTACCAATTATAGCACTCACACTTATCGTTTTAATTATTAAAGCAATTGTTTTAGCCGAGAATTTAAAGATTACTGGTAGCTCTACTGCTCTTTATACAAATCTTCTTGCTAATACTCTTATAAGTGTAGTTCATGGCTTTTTTGGCTTTACCGCTGGTGCGGTTAGCACTGTCTTAAGTGGCACAATTTTTGAAGCAATTTTGGGTGGTGTCGGGATTATAGCTTTACCTAAAGCAATTTTAAGAATTGCAGATGTTACTGCTTCAAGATTTTTACACGGGTATTCATCATTTTATGGAACGCGTGATGAAATACCAACATTTATTGACCCTACAAGACAGCTTTTAGAAACTACTAGAGATTATTCAGATGTTTATATTGGTTCAGGAACACCTGTTAATTCAATTATTCATTCAATTTTCTGGATTATTGCCTCTATAGTAATTTTAATTGCATTAAAAAAATTCTTCTGCAAAAGCTATAAATTTGAAAAAATCGGTTTTACAAATGCTAATAAGCTTTTAACATCAGTTACCTGCTTTAGCTGTTCCGTTCTTTCAAGTTATTATGCGGTTAAGGTTATCAGTTATTTTTGCTTCTCATATTACGATGTTGTTTATGTGTGGGCAGAATCAGCGGTTGACTACAAATTTGATCATTTCCAAAAATACAATATAAATTGGTTATTCTTTATATTCCTGGGTATTTCATTAGTATTAAGCTTTATTTTAAATCTTGCTTTAACAAGAAAAATCAAAAATATAAAAGCGCAACTACCTTCACTTATTGCAATTTGTGGTGTATTTTTACTAAGTGCACTCGTTTCAGCTACCGGTTGCTTCGGCTATACCAAAAGAATACCAAAATTAGACGAGATTGTTTCAATATCTGTTAATGCACCTTTCAATATTGCTCCAACCGAAAACGAATTTTTAGGTTTTAACTATTATAGCGAGCAGAATTTAAAATGTATAAGCCCTGATATATATTTATCAGAAAAAGAAGATTTTGAACTTTTACAAGAACTTCATTTAACTGCAATAGAAGAAAGAGAAAAAGAAACCAATGATGGTATTAAAATTGAATATCGTTTAAAGGATGGAAAAAGAATAAGAAGAAACTTCTTCTATATAAGTGAAAAAACATCCCAGCAAGTGTTGACACTTTGGGATACTAAAGAAGTTAAGGCTAATTATAAAGCATTTTTACTTGATGATATCAAGGAAGAAAATGGTAATAATTTTAGTTACCAGAACTACAAGTTCATATACCTTACATCTAAAGATGGTTATAGAACCAGCGTCACTAATAGCGTATCTTACGATAAATTAACTGAATTGAGAAAAGCGATTTTCAAAGACATTGCTTCAATGACCTCAGAACAGTGGTTCAAACCTGAAACTACTTACGGAATGTTGCACTTTACAGACGAAGAATTAAATGAAGACCCAGACACAGTGCCACCTCTCGCATTTTTACATCAGGTACTCTTCCCTGTTACAAACGAAATGACAAACACAGTAGAATTTTTAAAGAAATATGATTTATTCAAATACTTAGAAACTACTGAAACAAATTTTGTTGCTTACCTTTATGATGTTGAGGCTTCTGATTACTGGAAGAGTCAATATCAGCATTTTGGTATAACGGAAGTTGAAAAAAGCGAGCTTACTTTATATAACAGAATGCCGATTAATATGAACTATCCTCTCTCACACGATACATTATTCACAACTGAATTCAACAGATACACTGATATTTCTGGTGATGAATTAACAGCGGAAATCCCTGTAGAAAAACATTTAAACGAGGTAGTAGAAAAAGGGTATGCTACAAAGCTCTCAGAAGAAACTGCAAAAGAATATTTTGAGAAAGCACACTTTAAATATTACTCAGGTGTTGGTGGCAATCTGCTCTTGGTTTATTATCCAGAAAGAGGAACTTCACAAACATATATTTTACCGTAAATTCAGGAATCAGAAAACAGGAAACAGTACCTCTTTAACTAGACATAATAATACATTTATTCCACTAATAAAATAAATACTTCAAAGTAAAAAAGGACTTATCATTTTCAGTTCAATTAAAACTTTAAATGATAAGTCTTTTTCTATATATTTTTTGTTAAAACAATAAACTCAAATTAAAGAATCATAAAAAATATCTGTTTCCTGTTTCCTAATCCCTAGTCCCTGAATCACATATCTATTGGTTCAAACATAAATGAGAACTTAAATTCTTTATCATTAAGAAGACGTTTATTTTCTTCGCTATTGAGCTCTTCGTTTTCACTTATTGCATTAAAACGCCAGTCAATGTTAAGAATTGTTCTTGGCTCTGGTCTTAATTCAAAATCGTGAGCAGTTTCGGTTAATTGCTCAGCTGAATAATGTGAAGCGTTAAATGAGAAGTCTTTTGTTTCGTCTGCTGGTGTAACTCTTAAGCCTACCCCACCCATTTCACCAACATCAACTCTTCTTGTTTTATAGTGAGAAGAGTTTTCTTGTGGTCTTACGTAGTGAACAAAGTTATCGGTAACAGTTAAATCATATTCACCGAAACGAGCAGATTTATAACGGTCAGGGTAAGTTTCTGTAAAGCCTAAACCGAAGTATCTTAACTTTTCGTTTTCTTCTTTTAATATAAACTCAAGACCGAAACGAGGAAGAAGTGGTGCAACGTCTTTTACAGTACCATCTGCAGTAACCTTAAAAGTACCATCATTATTAAAGATATAAGTAAATACACCTTTAATTGTAGATGGACTTGCAGGACCACCAAAAGCAATAGATGTTTCAATTTCTACTGCATCATCTTTTTTAGTTACTTTACTGTAATAAGTTTTCTGGTATGCTTTATGTAAATTATTATCGTACCACGCGTCTGCAGAACCACGGTTGTAGCAAGGAGCGTGCCAGATTTGTAAACGGGTTGGCTCATCTAAAAGCTCTGTGCCGTTACGTTTAATAGATTTAATTCTACCGTAGCTCATATCGAAAACATATTCATTATTACCAGTTTTGATTTCTACAAAGCGTTCATTCTCGTTAACGGAAATTTGATATTTTTCTCGTGTAAAGTCAACTTCCTTTACAGGTAATTCAAACTGCGAGAAACCTATTTCATAGCCTTGTGGAGCCCAAGGTGTATCAACATTCTGATGAACTGTAACAGTCAAGAAAGCATTTTCTGTTAAAGTCAATTCAGATAAATCAAAGAGTTGGAATTCTTTTTCTTGCTGTGCTTCAACATCTAAAGATTCAACTACACCCTGCTTTACTAATTGCTTGCCATTAGTAACCTGCCATTTTAAGAAACAAGTTGAAAGTGAAGTGTAATATAAAACGCTCTTTACTTTTAATACGCCATTCTCGAATGACATTCTGAAAGGCTCATACACCTTTTTCATATCGAAATAGCCAGGTCTTAAAGAACGGTCTGCAAATACAAGACCATCTATACAACAAATGCTGTTGTGTGGGAAATCGCCAAAGTCACCACCGTAATAATAACGTGGTTTGCCGTCATCACCTAACATTGAAATTGAGTGGTCTGCGAATTCCCAGATACAACCGCCGCAGAAGTTGTCGTATTTGTCAACTAATTCCCAATAATCGTAAACGTCACCAGTTGACATTGAGCAAACGTATTCGCACATATAGAACGGTTTATTATATTGCTCATCGTTTAAATATTTATCAATATACGTAACGCCCGCATACATTCTGCTTTCTACGTCAGAAATATCGCTGAAGTTTTCACCTTCCGGAACTGCTTTAAATTCAAGGTGAGAGTTTTCATAATGAACTAAAGCGTTCTCGTCACGGGATTTTATAAACTCTCTCATTGCTCGGTGGTTTACACCACAACCACTTTCGTTGCCGAGTGACCACATAATTACACAAGCGTGGTTTTTATCTCTTTCATAAAGAGTTTTTGCTCTGTCAACGTAAGAGAGCTTCCAATCAGGCGAAGTTGAAAGGAATGACCAGCGAGTCCAGTCCCAGTCACTTTCTGTATTAAAGCCCATACCGTGAGTTTCAATATCTGCTTCGTTTATAATGTAGAAGCCTAAAGCCTCTGCCAAATCATAAAAGCGTGGGTCATTAGGATAGTGAGAGGTTCTTATAGCATTTACATTCGCTCTTTTGAGTAAGAATAAATCTCTAACCATATCTTCCATTGAAACTGTGTAACCACCAGTTGGTGAGTTATCGTGACGGTTAATACCACGAAGCTTTACAGGTTTGCCGTTTATAAGAAGCTTTTTATCTTCAATTTTCACTTCTCTTAATGCAAGCTGGAAAGGAATAATTTCATCATCAACAGTAATAAAGAGTGTGTAAACAAATGGTGCTTCGTCATTCCACATAACGGGATTTTCAATTGGTAAGGTGAATTCTTTGCTGTTCACTTCACCCTCGTCAATTACGTCTCCTAACGGATGCACCAAGCCGTAAACAATGCTATCGGCATTATCAATATCGCATTTGATATTAAGTGTACATTTCGTGAAATCTTCATTGAAGCTCTGGCGGATTTCAATATCTTTAAGATAATTTTCATTTCTTGATAAAATATAAACTTCTCTGAAAATACCAGAAAGACGGAAGTGGTCCTGATCCTCTAAATAAGAGCCATCACACCATTTTAAAACAAGAACTTTAATTTCATTCTCGCCCAAATTAAGATATTTTGAAATATCAAATTCACTTGTAGCGTGGCTTACCTGACTGTAACCCACAAATTTATTATTAATAAAAAGATAGAAACAAGAAGCAACCCCTTCAAATGTTATAATGCTCTTTCTCTTACTCATTTCTTCTGTAACTGTGAATTTTTTAGTGTAAAGACCACAAGGGTTTTCATCAGGTACAAATGGTGGGTCAACCTGAAATGGATAGTAAAGATTGGAATAAAGAGGCTTATCAAACACGCCAATATCATAAAGTTGGAAGCACTTTGGCACTTCTACCTTCATATTATCTTCATAAAGAGATTTATCGTCTATTTCTATATTATATAAATCTTCAAAGCTACCGAAATACTTAAAATCCCAGTCGCCTGAAAGATTTAACATATATTCTGATTTATTTCTATCACCAGAAAGAGCTGTTTCAAGTGAAGCATAAGGAATAAAATATGCTCTTGGTGGTAAAGTGTTAATGTGAAGATTAGTTAAATCTTCGTGGTAACGAGTAATTTTCATAAAAAATTCCTCCTGTAGAAAATTATAAAACTATTCTACCATTTTAAGAAAACTTTGTAAAGCCAATAATTGACAAACAAAGCCTAATTTAGTATTATATTAGGCGGTTTTATAATTTTTCACAGGAGGTTCATTATGAAATCTGAACTTTTAAAGCTTTTATGCCGAAATGCAAGATACACTAATGAAGAATTAGCGGTAATGCTTGGCAGTGATGAAAAAACTGTTGCAAATACAATTGAAGAATTAGAAAAAGAAGGTATTATAAGAGGTTACAAGGCGGTTATTGACTGGGATAGCTTTGACGATGCTTATGTTTCTGCTATTGTTGAATTAAACGTTGTTCCTAAAGCAGACTTAGGCTTTGAAGAGGTTGCAGAAAAAGTTATGTCTTACCACGAGGTTGAATCTGTTTATTTAATGTCTGGTTCTTATGACCTTAACGTTGTTGTTAAAGGTAAAACTCTTCAGGATGTTGCACGTTTTGTTGCAAGAGAGCTTGCTACAATTGACTCTGTTACATCTACAACAACTCACTTTGTTATGAGAAGATATAAAGAAATGGACGTTCATTTGTGTGATATGGAGCACGATGACAGGGGGCAATTTTTATTATGATAGATTACGGTAAAATTTTAAACACCACCGTAACAGAAATTAAGCCTTCTGGCATAAGAAAGTTTTTTGATATTGCCGAAACTATGGAAGATGTTATATCTTTAGGTGTTGGTGAACCCGACTTTCAGACTCCCTGGAGAGTAAGAAAAGCTGGTATAAACTCTCTTGAACGAGGCAAAACAAAATATAGTGCCAATAAAGGTTTAAATGTTCTCCGTGCTGAGATTTCACGTTATTTAGATAGAAAATACAATCTTAAATATAACCCAGATACAGAAGTTCTTGTTACTGTCGGTGGTAGTGAAGCAATAGATGGCGCTATAAGAGCTATTGTAAATTTTGGTGATGAGGTTATTATCCCTCAGCCTAGCTATGTGTGCTACGAGCCAATTACACGTCTTGCTGGTGGTGTGCCTGTTATAATTGAAACAAAGGCAGAAAACGACTTTAAAGTTACACCCGAAGAATTAAAAAATGCAATTACACCTAAAACAAAAGCTTTGATTCTCCCCTACCCTTGTAACCCTACCGGTGCAGTTATGGAGAAAAAGGATTTAGAAGCACTTTATGATGTAATTAAAGATACAAATATAATTATTATTTCTGATGAAATTTACTCTGAACTCACTTACGGTGAAAATCCACACACACCAGTTGCATCTTTAGACTGCTTATATGAAAGAACCATTACTATAAATGGTTTTTCAAAAGCATTTTCAATGACTGGCTGGCGTCTTGGTTACTGTTGTGGTCCAAAAGAGATTTTAGACCAGATTACAAAAATTCATCAGTTCAATATTATGTGTGCTCCGACTACTTCACAGTATGCCGCTATTGAAGCATTAAGAAACTGTGACGAAGACGTTGAAAGAATGCACGAGGAGTATGACAGAAGAAGACGACTTATTGTTAACGGCTTTAACAAAATTGGTCTCACCTGCCGTGAGCCTAAAGGTGCATTTTACTCATTCCCTTGTATTAAAAGCACCGGTCTTACAAGTGAAGAATTCTGTGAAAGACTTTTAAGAGAAAAGAAAGTTGCTGTTGTCCCTGGCACTGCATTCGGTCAAGGTGGCGAAGGATTTATAAGAGCATCTTATTGCTACTCAGTTGAGCATATTATTAAGGCACTTAAGAGGATTGAAGAATTTGTTCAGGAACTAGGAACTAAGAACTAGGGAACAGAAATCAGATGAAATTAAAATATCCTAACATTTTTATCAACTAAAAATGTTAGGATATTTTTCTTTCTATAACACTATCAACTGAAAATGCAATAAATCGCTAAGTTTGGATGCAGAAGTCATTTTTTCATCCCCGAAGTTGTATACAGATACTACGAGTGGGTGAAAAAATGACTAAAAAGCACTATTGAAAACCAATAGTGCTTTTTGTTCTGCGCCAAAATCAGCGATTTATTATATTTTCATAGCAACGTCCCAAGCTTGCCATATAACAGTTCTAAGACTACCAACTTTAAATGCGTCACCGATAACGTGAACGTGCTTGCTCTTTTCTGCAACAGGAGCAGAATTGTAACCAACTGAAAGAACTACTGTATCTGCTGGAACGTCAACTGTTTTACCGTCTTTTGTCATAACAGTTACGCTATTTTCGTTGATAGCGCTTGTTTTTGACTCAAGGTAAACAGGAACTTTCTTTGCTTTGAAGTAATCACGAAGATAACTTGTGTTAGCAAGAGCAATACCAGGAGTTGTAATAAGGTCATCTTGCATTTCAACAATAGCAACGTTTTTGCCGTATGTTCTGTGGAGTTCAAGTGCGATTTCGCAACCTGTAAGACCACCACCGATAACAACTACGTTGTCACCTGCTTTTGACATATCACTTAAAAGGAAGTCAACTGCTTCAACTGCTCTTTCTGCACCAGGAATAGGAATTCTCTTTGCAGTAGCACCAGTTGCAACGATAACTTCGTCAGCGTTAAGAGAAGCAACGTCTTTAACTTCTGTATTCATATGAATTGTAATTGCACCATATTTCTTAACTTCACGATTATACCAAGCAATAAGGTCACGGTCTTTTTCTTTAAATGTTGTAGCAGCTGCAGCAATAAATACGCCACCTAATTTGTCTGTCTTTTCATAAAGGTCAACTTTGTGGCCACGTTGTGCAAGAACGATTGCTGCTTCCATACCACCGATACCGCCACCAATAATAGCAACTTTCTTTGCTTTCTTAGCAGGTTCAATTTTATATTTTTTAGACTGCATTGTTTTTGGGTTAAGAGCACAACGAGAAAGTCCCATTGTGTCGAAAAGGTCTTGTGTATTAGCGTGACCTTTTGATGATGAGAAGTTGAAGCAAGCGCTGTGACAACAAATACAAGGTTTGATATCTTCAATTCTGTCTTCAATAATTTTTGTAATCCATTCTGGGTCTGTAAGGAATTGACGAGCAACGCCAAGACCATCAATTTTGCCTTCTTTAATAGCATCTGCAGCAACTGCAGGGTCCATTCTACCAGCACAAACAACTGGAATATCTACAAACTTTTTGATGTGAGCAACGTCTTCAAGGTTACAGTTTTCAGGCATATACATTGGTGGATGTGCCCAGTACCAAGAGTCATATGTACCATTGTCAGCGTTGAGCATATCGTAACCAACGTCCTGAAGATACTTTGCAGCCTTTTCAGATTCAGCCATATTACGACCTGCTTCTGTGTAATCCTTACCTTCAACTTCGTCAGGCATTGCACCTTCGCAGAAACCTTTCATTTTTGACTCAACTGAGTAACGAAGTGAAACAGGGAAGTTTTCACCACAAGCGCCTTTAATAGCCTTAACAACTTCTGTTGCGAAACGGAAACGATTTTCAAAGCTTCCGCCGTATTCGTCAGTACGTTTGTTAAAGAATTCAATAGCAAACTGGTCTAAAAGGTAACCTTCATGAACAGCGTGAACTTCAACACCGTCAACACCAGCATCTTTACAAAGCTTTGCAGTTTTAGCATAAGCTTCAATAATTTCGTGAATTTGCTCAACTGTCATTTCAGGGCAGATGATATCGTGAGCCCAACGTGATGGCTGTGGAGATGGAGAAGCTAACTCGTGAGATGTATCGATGATTGGTTTTACAAGTGCACGAGTAAATTTATTTTTGTGAAGTGGTGCAACGAGCTCTGTAATAGCCCAAGAACGACCCATACCGGCAGTAAGCTGAATGAATAATTTTGCACCTGTTTTATGGATTTCATCCATAAACTCTTTGAGTTCTTCAAACATTTTTGGATTTTGCCAGAGCCATTTACCTCTGATAGTATCACGAAGTGGTGCGATACCAGGGATAATAAGACCAACATTGTTATTTGCTCTTTCAATAAAGAGTTTAGCCGCTTCCTTGTCAAAATGGCAACCGCCGATTTCAAACCAACCGAAAAGTGATGTACCACCCATTGGGCACATAACAATTCTGTTTTTAATTTCAACGTCACGTATTTTCCAAGGGGTAAACAATGCATCGTATTGTTGATTCATCAAAACACACATCCTTAAAAATTTTATACATAGATATAGTATAAAAAAAACGACACAAAGTCAAGGGAATTCGCAAAAAATAATGAATTTGATTTTATCAAATTCATTATTTTTTATATTCTATAAAATTATAACTTTCTAATATTTTAAAATACTTTGCAAGTCGCTCGTAAAGTGGTTCTGCTTCTTCTCCAAAGTGCTCTTTTACTAAAACACCTAAATCCATAATAGATTTTTCGCCATCTAATAAAGGCCACAAAAAGCTACCATTTTCATCAAGATGAACATACGAAATCTTTGGTTTTTTAAAGATTTTCTGAGCAACTGTGTTAAAGAAACCTGTGTTCTCAATTTCAAGTGTAACCTGATTGTTTTCATCTTGTTTCCAAACAATACCTTCATTTCTTACTGGTATTTTTTCAAGATAGTTTTCACTTACTATTTTTTTCTTAGCCATTCCTTGCCTTCTTTTCTTTTTTGAAAATTGTAAACATTAAAAGTGAAATAATTACAAGTGCAAACACAACAAGGCTTAAAATTTGTGAAACCCCGCTTGAAAGATTTAATACACCAGAAATATTTATAAATTTATCTACTCCAAATATTGCAAGAACTGCAAGAACTATACCAACTAAACCTTCTCCCGCTATCATGCCTGAGCAGAAAAGAATACCGTCGCTTGTTGCTTTCTCTTTCTTGTTTTCATCTTTCATTTTATCAAATGCAAGACGGATGAGTCCACCAATCATAATACAAGCATTAAGATGAACTGGAAGATAAATACCTATAGCCACAGGAAGAACAGGAATACCTAAAATCTCAATAACTACTGCAATAAGAGCACCAAGAATAATAAGAATCCAAGGCAATTCGCCACCCATTACACCCTCAACAATCATCTTCATAAGTGTTGCTTGTGGAGCTGCAATTTCTTCCGAACCAAATCCCCATGCACTGTCTAAAAGATAGAGTGTACCACCGATTGCGAGTGAAGATGCCACAACACCAAAAACTTCACCGATTTGTTGTTTTTTAGGTGTTGAGCCTAAAAGATAGCCTGTTTTTAAATCTTGTGAAGTATCGCCCGCAATAGCTGCAATAATGCAAATAACAGAACCAATTGCAATAGCGCTTTCCATACCACCTGCAATACCTACTGGAGTATTATCAACTGATAATTTAAGAGTTAATGTCGCAATAAGAAGTGTTGCAATAGCCATACCAGAAACAGGGTTATTACTGCTACCAACAAGTCCTACCATTCTTGAAGAAACGGTAGCAAAGAAAAAGCCGAATATAACAACAATAACTGCACCGATTAAAGAAATCGGAATAGCTGGAACGAGCCAAACAAGTAATGTTAAAATTACAATAGCAATAAGAACAATTTTCATATTGATATCTTGTTCAGTACGAAGATTACTTGAAGCAGAGGCACCCTTCATACTTTTTAATGCACCCTTAAAGGTATTTATAATAAGTGGTAATGATTTTATAAGGCTTATAATACCACCAGCCGCCAGAGCACCAGCACCAATGTAACGGATATATGAACTCCATATACCAGCAGCGCCACTTGAAGCATAAATCTCGCCTATGGTAGCATCAACTGATGGATACATTACAATATTCTCACCAAAGAGCACAATAAGCGGAATTAAAACCATCCAGCTTAAAATACCGCCGGCAAACATATATGATGAAATTTTAGGTCCACAAATAAAGCCTACACTCATAACTGCAGGATAAATCTGAGTACCTATTTCACCAGCAAATCCCTTGAACTTCAAAGATATCTCGCCTGGTACTGCCTTTAAACCGTCAATTATAAATTTAAACATAGCAGCAAAACCCATACCAGCAAAAACGGTAGAAGCATTAGAGCCACCCTCTTCACCTGCTAAAAGCACCTCTGCACAAGCAGTTCCTTCTGGATATGGTAAAACATTGTGTTCTTTTACAATGAGTGCATTTCTTAATGGAATCATAAAAAATACACCTAAAAGACCACCTAAAAGTGCAATAGTTGTTATTTCTAACATATCAGGCTTGTCCATTTTACCTTCATTAGCCCACAAGAAAAGTGCTGGTAATGTAAATATTGCACCAGCCGCAACAGATTCACCTGCTGAACCTATTGTCTGAACAATGTTGCTTTCAAGAATTGAGTTCTTTCTTAAAACAACTCTTATTACACCCATAGCGATAACCGCCGCAGGAATTGATGCAGAAACAGTCATACCTACTCTAAGACCTAAATATGCATTTGCTGCACCAAACACAACTGCTAAAAGTACACCCATAATTATTGAAGTAACTGTAAGCTCAGGTGTAACCTTGTTAGCAGGAATGTATGGCTTAAAATCTTTTTTGTTATCCATAAAATACTCCTAACATTTTAATAAAAACACTTGCTAAGTTTATCATTTTTATAATAGTATTTCAAGTTTTTTATAAAATTTACATTATTTTCAGTTAAACTGTAATTAAACCAAATGTAATACAGAAATATGCGGAGTAAATACATAGAAGTAGTGCACCCTGCCAACGCATAAATTTTCTTGTAATAAAAGATGGAACGAGTGTTAAAAGTGTTACAACTACACAGATTGAAATATCTATAGCTGACTGCTCCCAGCTTAAAGGTAATTCACCACCTGAAATAAGTGTTGAAATTGGCAGAATCAAAGAAAGATTTATAACATTAGCGCCAACTATATTACCGAATGAAACTGAATACTGCTTTTTTGAGAATGCTGAAATTGCAGTTATAAACTCTGGTAATGATGTACCGAGTGCTATAACGGTTGTTGAAATAACTCTTTCACTCACACCAAAAATTCTTGCAATTTCGCAACCGGTATGTACTAAAAGCTGTGAACCTAACACCATAAAAATGGCACTCAAAAGGAATTTCAAAACGTCTTTTTCGTGATTTCTTCTTTTTAAAATTTTTGCCTCTTCGTCTTCATCTTCCTGTGATTTATATTTAAAAACATCAGGAACGTGATTTTCATAACCGGATTTTATATTCTGAATTATAAATGCACCAAATATAATAAGTAATATTATTGCACTTATAAAATCTATTCGTCTGTTTATTCCACAGTAGGTTAAAACACCTATTGACAACACCATTAACACGCTTTCAAAAAGATAATCGAGCCTTTTAAAAAGTGTTGGCATATAAATAAATGAAATAGCAATCATAACACAGAAGTTAGCTGTTACGCTACCAACTGAAGTACCAAATGCCATATCTGGTTTTTGTTGAATTGAAGCAATAACCGAAACAAAAATTTCAGGTAATGTGGTTGCAACGCTAACAAGAGTTGCACCAATTATAAATTTAGGCACTCTGGCTTTTGTCGCAATACGGGTAGCACAATCAACAAAAACGTCGCTACCCTTTACTGTTAAAAGAAGCCCTGTTGCAAACAAAACAACCGCTAACGCTATTGACAATTTTGCCACCACCTTCACACACAAATAAATACTTTCCAAGATGTTATCACAAAAGAAAAACTATGTCAACAGATTATAAATTTTTATAATAAAACTCTTTAAAAGAATTCAATATTATGATATTATTTATTATAAATAAAACCAAGGAGTGTTTTTATGAAAACTTTTCTTTTCCAGGGCGACTCTATTACAGATGCAGACAGACAGCGTGAAAATATTTTTAATTACGGATATGGATACCCGAATATTGTTGCTGCAAAATATCTTGAAGAAAATCACAATGAATATCAATTTATAAATAAAGGCATAAGCGGAAACAGAATCGTTGACCTTTATGCCAGAATAAAGTGTGATATTATAAATTTAAAACCTGACTATATGAGCATTTTAATCGGTATTAATGATGTATGGCACGAAATTCAATCACAAAATGGTGTGGACAACAAGAAATTTAAAAAGGTTCTTTCAATGCTTATTGAAGAGGTTAAGGAAGCCTTGCCTAATATCAAAATCATTATGCTCGAACCATTTGTACTTAAAGGCCCTGCAACAGCAGATAATTGGGAAGAATTTTACAAAGAAACAAAACTAAGAGCACAATCTGTAAAAGAAGTTGCAGAAGAATATAATTTAAGCTTTGTACCATTGCAAGATAAATTCAACGAAGCAACAAAAGATACCGAAACTACATACTGGCTTGCTGACGGCGTTCACCCTACCGCTGCAGGACACGGACTTGTTGCGAAAGAACTTGCAGAAGAATTTGAGAAGATAAAGAGTTGCTAGTATGGCTAGTGTGGCTAGCCATTAGCTGTTGTGCTTATAAATTGTAATACATTTTAAACGAAACAAAAATTCTATCATTTTAAGTTGTAGTAAACTAAAAATGATAGAATTTATTTATTCTTAGCGATAATTAAATTATATTCCCAGTTGAATTATACCAAAATTGGTTTTGCTGTGTTTTCCACTTCCGCAACTTTAAGAAGATAGTCTCTGTTAACAAGCGCACCCATATCTAAAAGTGCATTTATTGATGCATCGTAAGCCAAGTGCGGTGTGTTATTTTCTTCACTTAAATGTGCAAGAACAAATTGTGTTGTTCCCTTATTCACCAACGCTCTCAATACTTCTGCACAAGCATCATTTGAAAGATGCCCTTTATCTGAAAGGATTCTCTTTTTTAATTCAAAATGATAACTGCCGTTTTTAAGCATATTAACATCGTGATTTGACTCAATGTAAACAAGATTACAGCCTGTAATTGAATTTATAATTTCTGGTGTTACAATGCCAGTATCTGTAGCAACAGCTACACTTGAACTACCGTCACTGCCTGTTATAGTATATCCCCTGCCATCTGCACAGTCATGAGATGTTTTAAATGGCTTTATAAACAAGCCGTTAACCTCTACGCCTTCGTCATTCAACGTAAAATCTGTGTGACAATCTGTTAAAACACCTTTTTTTCTTAAACTTAAAAGTGTACCCGAAGAAGCGTAAACAGGGATATTATTTCTTTTTAAAAACACAGAAAGTCCGCTTATATGGTCTGCGTGCTCATGAGTTAAAAAAACTGCTTTTACCGCACTTTCTTCAACACCTATTTTACTCAACATTTCTCTTGTTTGCTTAGCACTTCTGCCTACATCAACTAAAATTCCTGTATTATTTTCTCCTATGTAAACAGAATTGCCGCTACTTGATGAAAATAGCGGGCAAAATCTTATCATATTAAATTACTCCTCGTCAAATACTTCACGGGTAATATCTACACCGACTGCGGTAAGCTTTTCAACAATCTTTTCATAACCACGGTCAATTAAATTAACATTTGTAACTGTTGTTGTACCTTTTGCCATCATACCAGCAATAACCATTGCGGCACCAGCTCTTAAGTCATCAGCTTCAACTGGTGCACCATTAAGATTTTCAACACCAGTAATAATTGCCGTTTTACCTTCAACGCTTATATTAGCACCCATTCTTTTTAATTGCTGGGTATATTTAAAACGATTATCCCAAACACTTTCTACAACATGGCTTGTCCCTTTACACGTTGTAAGTAAAACTGCCATTTGTGGTTGCATATCTGTAGGGAAACCTGGATGTGGTCTTGTTTTAACTCTGCAAGCATTCGGTCTTTCAATATTTGACACAACGCGAATGCTTTCGTCACCCTCTATAATAGTAACTCCACATTCTTCTAATTTACTTGTAATTGACTCAAGATGCTTAGGAATAACATCCTGAATAATAACATCGCCACCAACAGCTGCTGCTGCTACCATATAAGTTCCCGCTTCAATCTGGTCAGGAATTATAGAATAAGTGCAACCATGCATATTAGATGTACCACGAATTTTAATAACATCAGTACCAGCACCACGGACATCTGCACCCATTGAGTTAAGGAAGTTGGCAAGGTCAACAATGTGTGGTTCTCTTGCAGCATTTTCAATAACTGTAATACCTTTTGCTCTTACCGCTGCAAGCATTACATTTATTGTAGCACCAACCGAAACAACATCCATATAAACAGATGAACCCATAAGTTCATCCGCTGTTGCATTTACAACGGCACTCTCTGTGCTGACTGTAGCACCTAATGCTTCAAAACCTTTAATATGCTGGTCAATTGGTCTCTCACCAAAATAGCAACCACCAGGCATCGAAACACTTGCATTGCCATACTTACCTAAAAGAGCACCTAACAAATAATAAGAAGCTCTTAATTTACGGGTCATTTTATCTGGTATATTTTCGTTTGCATTGACATTTTTAGCATCAATTACAACTACGCCCTCTTCAGATGTATCAACCTCTGCACCTATATGGCGTAATATTTTTATCATCATCCTGACATCGCTTATGTCTGGAATATTTTCAATTCTACAAGGACCATCAGCAAGAATTGCAGCAGGCATAATACCTAAAACCGCATTCTTTGCACCGCTGATTTTTATTTCGCCGTGAAGCTTATTACCACCACGGATTACAAATCTTTCCACACGCGGCACCCCAATCATTATTTTTTATATATAAAATTAAGTAGTATTCAAAATTAATATGTGCAAAAAACACACAAATTCACTTCTAATATTATAACACTTTTAAGTGCAAAATAAAAGGGGAAATTAGATATCTAAAAGTAGTAAATATTCTAAAATTCGAGTCTTTTTTTGTAATCAATACACAAAATTTTCATTTTTATTCCAAAAAGCAATTTTATTCGGGGATTATTGTATTTGTTGTAATATATTTAACACCCATATTATAAAGCTTTTCTAACATAACCAAATCATCCACTGTCCATGCACAAAGTTCAATTTCTTTTTCTAATGCATTCTTTATAATATCTTCATCATTCTTTTTATGATTAAATGCTAATTTATAATTGTTTTTCTTACATTCTTGTATATTTTCATGTGTTATTTCTTCCACAAGGTACCAAAGTTCGATATTCCTATCTAAATCTCTTACTTTTTTTATCATTTCAGCTTTGAATGAAATAATTATTGCATTTTCCCTTAAATTATATTTATCTAACAAGTATAAAATCTCTTGTAATTTTTCTGTGCTTCCATTTTTTATTTCAATCTGCGGAATTATTTTCATATCTTTACATACAACAAGATATTCTTCTAAAGTTGGTATTTTCTGATTAGGATAATTATCAACGTTAACACCGTTATCTATTACGTATTCCTGCAACTCAGCGTACGTTGCTTCTTCAATATTTTTATAGCCATTTGTAAGTCTGAATATATTATCATCGTGATAAATTACCCACACACCGTCTTTTGTTAAATGAACGTCACACTCTGTCGCATAGAAGCCGTATTCCCCCGCTTTTTCAAATGCAACTAACGTATTCTCCGGTGCAACACCAGAAAACCCACGATGAGCCGTAAGTTTAACGTCTTTAATATTTTCTAAATTACTATCGCTTAATTTTTTAATTTCTGGTGCTTCGTAGCCTAAAAATAAATCAGCAACATATAAGCCACCAAAAATTATTGTAACAATAACAAGTAATATCAAAATAATTTTTATCTTTTTCTTCCGCATTTACTATCCCTCAATTTAAAAATCCCATTCGCAAAAAACGAACGGGATTTTAAAACAAAATTAGATTAATTCAAGAATGCACATCTCTGCAGCGTCACCGCGGCGAGCTTCAGTCTTGATAATACGGCAGTAACCGCCGTTTACATCTTTATATTTTGGAGCTACTTCGTTAAAGAGCTTTTTAACTACATCACTCTTAGTAATATAAGATGCTACTTGTCTTCTATTGTGAAGATTATCTTCCTTAGCAATAGTAATCATTTTTTCTGCCATTGCACGTACTTCTTTAGCACGAGTAACAGTAGTTGTCATCTTACCATTTTCGATAAGAGATGTAACCATGTTACGAAGCATAGCATTTCTATGGTCACTTGCTCTGCCAAGTTTTCTTGTTCCGGGCATCTATAACACTCCTTTGCGAAAATAGGGACTTATTCGTCCTCGTCTTGAAGAGTAAATCCGAGAGAAGCTAACTTGTTTACAACCTCATCAAGAGATTTTCTACCAAGGTTTCTAACTTTCATCATATCGTCTTCTGTTTTGTTAATCAAATCTTCAACAGTATTGATTCCTGCTCTCTTGAGACAGTTGAAAGAACGAACTGAAAGATCGAGTTCTTCAATTGTCATTTCAAGAACTTTTTCTTTACCGCTATCATCTTTAACAACCATAATTTCTGTATTTGAAACTTCATCAGAAAGGTCAACAAAGAGATTAAGATGTTCTGTAATGATTTTAGCAGCAAATGAAACAGCTTCTTTTGCAGAAATTGTACCATCTGTCCAAACTTCAATTGAAAGCTTGTCATAGTCTGTAATCTGACCAACACGAGTATTGTCAACAGTATAGTTAACTTTTAATACTGGTGAATAAATTGAGTCAATAGCAATAACGCCGATTTCTGGAGCAAGAAGTTGCTTGTTTCTGTCTGAAGAAACATAACCTCTGCCCTTATCAGCTGTAAGCTCCATAGCAACATGAGCACCATTGTCAAGTGTAGCTATGTGGTGGTCTGGGTTAAGAATTTCAACCTCAGAGTCAGTTTTAATATCACCAGCAGTGATTTCACCAGAGCCGTTAGCCTCGATATACATAATCTTTGGACCGTCTCCGTGAATTTTAAGAATAACGCCCTTAAGGTTAAGAACTATCTCTGTAACATCTTCCTTAACATTAGGAATTGTTGAGAATTCGTGAAGAATACCATCAATTTTTACAGATGTAATTGCATAACCTGGTAATGAAGAAAGAAGTACACGACGAAGACTGTTACCTAATGTTGTACCAAAGCCTCTTTCGAGTGGTTCAACAACGAACACGCCATGTGCTGATTCTTCCATTGAATCAGAGAACTCAATTCTGGGTTTCTCAATACCGATCATACCAAACCCTCCTAAAATTTACACAGTTTAACTATGTTTTTGTTAGTTTTTTGCTAAAGCAAAAGATAAGGCTAAAGAGCTTTATTATTTTGAGTAGAACTCAACGATAAGGTGCTCTTCGATAGGAGCTTCAATTTGCTCTCTATCAGGAAGGTTGATAACCTTTGCTGTGTTAGCATCACCATTTCTCTCAAGCCATGTTGGAACTGGACGAGAACCATTTGCTTCGAGAATGTTTTTGAATGAATCTGTTGAAGCAGATTTTTCTTTGATTGAAAGAGCATCACCAGGCTTACAGAGGTAAGAAGGGATGTCAACCTTACTGCCGTTTACACAGAAGTGGCCGTGAGTAACAAGCTGTCTTGCTTCTGCACGAGAATCTGCCCAACCGAGAAGATAAACAATGTTATCTAAACGGCTTTCACAAATTCTAAGAAGGTTTTCACCTGCTTGACCTGGCTTCTTTTCAGCCATAAGGAAATATTTGTGGAATTGTCCTTCAAGGATTCCGTAGTAACGTCTTGCTTTTTGTTTTTCACGAAGTTGAAGACCGTAACCAGAAATCTTTTTACGAGCCTGACCATGTTGACCAGGAGCGTAAG
Source organism: Acutalibacteraceae bacterium (assembly GCA_045613085.1). Taxonomy (GTDB): domain Bacteria; phylum Bacillota; class Clostridia; order Oscillospirales; family Acutalibacteraceae; genus DTU089. Next base: position 94,207 of record JAZLAG010000036.1, read on the forward strand.
AACGACGCTCTAATGCGCATTTGCCTGTATAACATCTGCTACCCTTTAAGAAGAGTTTTTGACCTTCACGGCGGCAGAGTTTACATACGGCACCTGTATATCTTGCCATAATTCGTTCCTCCTATATGTTATACACGTCTTCTTTTTGGTGGACGGCAACCATTGTGAGGAATAGGAGTAACGTCTTTAATAAGAGTAACTTCAAGTCCTGCAACTTGTAATGCTCTGATTGCAGCCTCTCGACCCGCACCTGGGCCTTTAACATAAACTTCAATAGTTTTCATACCGTGATCAACAGCAACTTTTGCAGCTGTTTCTGCAGCAGTCTGTGCTGCGAATGGAGTAGATTTACGAGAACCTCTAAAGCCCATTTCGCCTGCACTTGCCCAAGAAACTGCGTTACCTTGAGTATCAGTAATTGTAACTATTGTGTTATTGAAAGTGGATTGGATATGAGCCGCACCACGTTCAATATTTTTGCGTTCACGACGCTTGCGTGTTCCGGCACCTTTTTTGCCTGTAGCTTTTGTAGCCATTCTAATACCTCCCCGACTTATTTCTTCTTGTTAGCTATCGTTTTCTTAGGACCCTTACGAGTACGAGCGTTTGTCTTTGAACGCTGACCTCTTACAGGAAGACCTTTACGATGGCGAACACCACGATAGCAACCGATTTCAACAAGTCTTTTGATATCGAATGCTGTCTCACGACGAAGGTCACCTTCAACCTTTACGTTGTGGTCGATATATTCACGTAATTTTGCTACATCATCTTCAGAAAGATCCTTAACTCTTGTGTCAGGATTAATGCCTGTAGCAGCAATAATGTCGCTTGCAGTCTTAGCACCTATACCATAGATATAAGTAAGACCGATTTCAATTCTTTTGTCTCTTGGTAAATCAACACCTGAAATACGCGCCATTTGTCAGTTGCACCTCCAATTATGGTTTGCGTCAAAATTAACCTTGACGCTGTTTGTGCTTAGGATTCTCACAGATAACCATGATTTTTCCCTTGCGTTTAATTACCTTGCATTTTTCGCAAATTTTCTTAACAGAAGGTCTGACTTTCATTTGAATACCTCCTAAAATTTAGCTTTCGCTTTTAAAAATCATTTTGAACGCCATGTGATACGCCCACGAGTAAGGTCATATGGCGACATTTCGACTGTAACCTTATCACCTGGAAGAATACGAATGTAGTTCATTCTAAGCTTACCAGAAATGTGAGCTATTATTTTATGACCGTTTTCAAGTTCAACTTGAAATGTAGTGTTAGGTAATGCTTCTAAAACTTTACCTTCAACTTCAATCATATCGTCTTTAGACATAACAAAAACCTCCGTTGATTAAATATCATTTTCCAATCTGTTCAGTTCTTTTCTGAGTCTTTCATTTCCTATTAAGAAACTTTCAGAAATGTTTAGGTTTAATTTAACAAGATGTTTCGGATTTTTTAACTTTGGATTTGTTAATTTATACTCTTTACCATCCGCTATATAAACCTTGTTATCCTGAAAACTCAGAACAACTGCTAATTTGTCCTTATTTCGTCCTTTTATTGAACGAACTATGTTGCCACGCTCAAACATCTTAAAGCCTCGTCATAATTAACGGCCCGTCACTTGTAATGGCAATTGTATGCTCAAAGTGAGCGGAAAGCTTGCCGTCAGATGTTTTAACAGTCCAACCGTCAGACATATTTTTTACAGATGCTTTGCCTTCATTTATCATAGGCTCGATGGCAATTGTCATGCCGGGTACCAAACGAATTCCTCTTCCGGCTGTGCCGTAGTTTGGTACAGAGGGTTCTTCATGGAGATTAGCACCAATACCGTGACCGGTATATTCTCTAACCACTCCGTAACCGCGTTCTTCACAATAGTTTTGAATCGCAGAACCCACATCTCCTAATCTGCCGCCGGAAACTGCTTTTTTAATGCCTACATAAAGGCTTTCTTCAGTAGTTTCCATCAGCCGCTTCGCTTCAAGTGAAATATCACCTGCACCGAAAGTGGCGGCAGTATCTCCGGTAAAACCATTGATACAGGCTCCGAGGTCGATACTTACTATATCGCCTGATTTTATAATGCGGGATTTACTCGGAATACCGTGAATAACCTCATCATTTATGGAAATGCATGCAGATGCAGGAAACCCGTTATAGTTTAAGAAAGTCGGGGTTGCACCCTTACTTTCTATAAACTTTTTAACGATTCGGTCTATTTCGAAAGTTGAAACTCCCGGCTGGACCGCTTCACCTGCAATCTTTAGTGCCTCAGCAGAAATTCTGCAAGCCTCAAGCATCAGCTTGATTTCGCGTTCATTCTTTAGCACTATCATGCTTAATCCTCCAATACCTTAAGGATTGCTGCTGTAATTTCATTGATTGGCTTTGTACCCTCAACTATGCGGAGCTTACCGCATCTTTCGTAGTAATCCTTTAATGGTTCGGTTTGTTCGTGGTAAACATTTAATCTGTCAAGAACTGTTTCAGGAGCATCATCCTTACGGATAGTAAGCTCACCGCCACAGCTGTCACAAACGCCTTCAACCTTTGATGGTTTGTTCTGGATGTGATAAGAAGCACCACAACCTTTACAAGTGCGTCTGCCTGACATTCTGTTTACAACATCTTCATCAGGAACTTCAATATCAACAACCTTGTCGATAATGATTCCCATATTATCGAGAGCCTCAGCCTGAGGAATTGTGCGTGGGAAACCATCAAGGATGAATCCGTTGCCACAATCACTTTCAGCTAATCTTTCCTTGATGATGCCGATTACAACATCATCAGGAACTAATTTACCAGCTTCGATAAATTCTTTAGCTTTAAGTCCCATTTCAGTACCATTCTTAAGAGCAGCACGAATAATGTTGCCAGTAGAAATTGTTGGGATACTTAATTTTTCTGAAATAACTTCCGCCTGAGTACCTTTACCAGCACCGGGTGCGCCGAGAAATATAAGTTTCATAGCATTTATTCCTTTCTTAATTAATCAAGGAATCCCTTGTAATGACGGAGCATCATCTGGCTTTCAAGCTGTTGAACTGTTTCGAGAGCAACACCAACCATAATAATGATTGAAGTACCACCGAGTGTGATGTTCATTTCAGCACCAGCTAATGATGTAAGTTGTGAGAATACTGTTGGGAACAATGCAACTACGCTGAGAAGTAAAGCTCCTAAAAGTATAATTCTTGAAATAATTTTACCGATATAATCGGATGTTGGTTTACCTGGACGGATACCAGGAATCATACCGCTATTTTTACGGATGTTGTTAGCCATTTCAACTGGATTATATTGAATTGCTGCATAGAAGTAAGCAAAGAATATAATCATTAAGAAATAGAGAACACCATAAACAACTGATGTAGGATTAAACCAACCGAAGAATGTGTGCCAGAAGCTATCGTCTGAAAGCTTATTAGCAACGAAAAGTTCAATTGTTGGTGGCAATGAAAGAATTGAACTAGCGAAAATGATTGGCATAACACCGCTCATATTAACCTTAATCGGAATATGTGTGCTTTGACCGCCATACATTTTACGACCAACAACTCTTTTTGCGTATTGAACCGGAATTTTTCTTTCTGCATTATCCATCCATACGATGTAAGCAATCATAAGGATGTAGCAAACAACAACAAACGGAGCAAGGAAGTAGTAAATACCACCTCTTGCAAAGTAGCTACCTACTTGTGGATTTGTACTGAAGAGCATTGAAGCCTCGGTAGGAATTCTTGAAATAATACCTGCGAAGAGGATTATTGAGATACCATTACCGATACCCTTGTCATTGATTTGTTCACCGAGCCACATTACGAGTGCAGTACCAGCGGTAAGAACTGAAACAATAACAACACCCTGGAATACTTTAATCCAAGTGTTATCACCTTGGTAAAGAACATAATCTTTAGCATTAAGGTAAATAAAGTAAGCAACACTCTGAAGAACACCGAGTATCAATGTGCCCCAACGGGTAATTTTTGCAATTTTCTTTCTACCTTCTTCGCCTTCCTTTGAAAGTCTTTCAAGGTAAGGGATAGCAACAGTTAATAATTGAATAATAATTGAACTGTTGATGTAAGGTGTGATTGAAAGTGCGAAAATTGTACCGTAGTTAAATGCATCACCTGTCATCATACTTAAGTAGTTTAAGAATGTTGTTCCTGCTGTTGGGTCAAGAAGACCAGTTGCAGGCATATCTATAAACGGAACAGGAATGTTTGAACCTATTCTGTATAAGAAGATGATGAATGCAGTGAATAAAAGTTTTTTTCTTAAATCAGGGATTTTCCATGCGTTAGAAAGAGTCTGAAACACCTCAAATCACCTCTGCCTTTCCTCCAGCAGCTTCAATTTTTGCCTTTGCTGCATCAGAATAAGCATTTACCTTAACAGTGAATTTCTTTGTGATATCGCCGTGAGCGAGTACCCTAACACCATCAAGTGTCTTATTTACAAGGCCTGCATTTTTGAGTGCTTCGATATCGATTACAGCACCATCTTCGAACTTGTTTTCAAGAGCAGCTAAGTTAGCGATA